>NZ_BAUV01000003.1 GCF_000513135.1 Halalkalibacter akibai JCM 9157 | reverse complement strand
TCAGACCCCCCTAAGGCACCTGCCCATTTTCACAAATAACAAGACATCCGCCCACCCACAATTCTCATAATCACATAGGTATATGGTGAATCCCTTAAAAGGAGGACGTCTTCATGAGTCACGTTACTGGAAATAGCTTTGCGTTAATTGTTGTTTTATTTATCCTACTAGTTATTGTAGGTTCTGCATTTACGTTTTAATTGAGATAAACATTTAAAGCGGGGTCTGACCCCCAGTGCTTTAACGCTTAAACGTGGTGGGGGTCAGGCACCTCAAAAAAGGGGGGGAATTTTCATGCATAACAGTTTTGCGTTAATCGTTGTATTGTTTATCCTACTTGTCATTGTAGGTTCTGCGTTCGTTTGCTAATTAATCTATAGAAGGGTGTCCGACAATGGGCACCCTTCGTTTAAATTGCCTTTCAATTCAAGACTCCATAATGAGGTGTAATCATGAACTCATTTCAGTTTCCACCTATTCTAGCTGGACCCATTATTCGTAGAGTTGAACCGACCTCTGTTTCTATTTGGGTTGCGACGAGTAAGAACTTTTCTATTAAAGAAAGGATTTACCACATCATAAATAGCGAGAAGGAAAACCAAACAGAGTACCAGTTACTCACGACAGAAAGTGAAACAAACACCGTTCAGATGGGAGAGAATCTGTTTATTCATATGATTACAGCATCCCCACTAACTCATTCATTTCCTATCAATCAACTACTCGGATATAATCTCCAATTTACAAATGACCGAAGCGCTTTTGACTTGGGCGATCTGGATTTATTAAATCAACAAAACCCTCACTCTATCGTTTACGGTGACTTGAAATACCCAAGTTTTTACATTAATGACTTCGTCGATCATACTCACATTCTATATGGATCTTGTCGTAAGCTTCATGGTGAAGGTGAAGACAGACTTGCCCGTGCTGATGATTGGACAGCTGAACATTCGACCAATTTAAAGAAACGGCCACAGTCTTTGTTTTTAATGGGAGACCAAATTTATGCAGATGACGTAGCTGATCCGGTGATCCGAGTGATTTCAGCGATAGGTGAACAATTAATCGGTAGAAAAGAAAGTTTAAGAGAAGTCGATGAACGGGTTCAACACAAGCCCTATCAATCTGCTTTGAACCAAATCAAGGGCAGACAAGCAATCGCGAAGGACTTATGTCAGTTCACCTCTTCCCATGCCGACAATCACCTAATTCAGTTAGGCGAATTCGTAGCTATGTATCTTTTATCTTGGAGCCCTGAACTTTGGGACGTGGCTCGTGACCTCAAACTCTTTGAATCATTTGATGAAGCTCTAGAAAACAAGCATATTTTTCTAGACGAGGGAGCTCTACCAAAGCTAACAGAAAAAAAGATGAAGAAACGCTTTAATAAGCAGCTCCATTCTCTCTTCACATTTATAAAACAATTACCTAAAGTTCGAAGGGTTTTAGCCAACACTCCTACTTATATGATGTTCGATGATCATGAAATCACAGACGATTGGAACCTGTCTTCCGCGTGGCAATCGAACGTAAAAAACGCTCCCTTAGGGAAACATGTGGTAGCCAATGGTTTAACCGCTTACTGGGCTTTTCAAGGATGGGGAAATCAGCCAAAGCAGTTTGAAGGTGATTTTATCTCCACACTTCAAGCCTATTGTCACTCTTTGATGAACGGATCAATGATGAAGGATCATAACGACTGGACTGAGGTGATGTGGAATTTTCAGAAATGGCA
Source organism: Halalkalibacter akibai JCM 9157 (assembly GCF_000513135.1). Taxonomy (GTDB): domain Bacteria; phylum Bacillota; class Bacilli; order Bacillales; family Bacillaceae_D; genus Halalkalibacter; species Halalkalibacter akibai. Next base: position 194,863 of record NZ_BAUV01000003.1, on the reverse strand, counting down.
CTTTATCGCGCCCACCATGCCCAGAGCTGTTTTTCTCGACACACGCACGCAAAGAAAATTGCATGACAAAATAAGATCAAGGAAATTGGCAAATCTGTTAGAAAACACTCCTATCACCCCTCAACTCGTAGACAGTTCGCAGTGGGATGATCTCAGCAAACAACTTTTTCAAAGCGGTTGGAAGCAAGAAACTCCGTTAATGATCGTATCAGCTGTGCCTTTTTACGGCCTAGGTCTGGTCGAATCTTTTCTGAAAAACTATGTGTTGCCACTAAAGGCGATAGGCTTAGCTGTTGATACAAGGTTTGACCTTGAGGCTTGGAAGTTTAATAACCAAGGCTTTACTCATTTTCTTCAACAGGTAGCTTATTGGGATCCTGACCCTTGTATTATTCTTTCAGGAGATGCTCATTATGCCTCATCCGTCTCTTCTGATGTTTCGTTTCCAGACGGACAAAAAATCTCTATGAAACAATTCACTAGTAGTCCATTAAAGAATAAGAGCTTTACAAGTATTTGGGGGATTTTATTAAAAAATGTGATTGACGCAAGTAGTCAGAATCACGAACAGCGAAAGATTTATCGTTATTGCGATGAGTCGTATGAGGTGAAAACCTTTGATGACAAAGAGGAGTTTGAAGGAGTTACCCAAGTGTATGTATGGAAAGATCAATTGAGATATCAGGCCGTAAGTGGTAACTCTCTTATTGAAACTGATAATAATCTTGGGCTTTTAGCTATTTCTGGTAGGGATGTGAAAAGTCAGTTGTTGATAGAGTAGTTTTTGTAATGGCTTTATTTGTTGCGGGGGAGGGAAAGGGGTTTTAGCGGACACATAAGACCTTATACGGTTAAAAATTTCCTATTTTTGAGGTTGAGAGGACTCAGGAGCCCTTATCAGCATAAACTGAGTGTATTTTGCTGTAGATTCATCCAAATAGAGAACCTGGTGTCCGCTCCCAACAAAAATGCAGTTAGTTTTTATAAGATAAGAGCATCTGAGTCCACAACACCCAAAAACACTATAAGGGGTCTGACCCCCAGCACGTTAACGCATTAACGCAGTGGGGGTCAGGCACCCTTTATGTGATTTTCTCTCTTCTTTCTCAGCTTTTTTATCAGCCTTTCTCTCTTCTTTCTCAGCCTTCTTCTGTTCTTTATCTTCTTTCTCCTTCTTATCTTTCAACGGTGCTTCCGGTTCCGATGGTTCCAACGGTTCCGGCGTTCCTGGCGTTTCACCATTCTCCTCTCCACCGCCAACTCTCACCAACGTAACAAGATCCGTCCCGAGCCATGCGCCTCCTTGGGCATCTGCGTGGAACCCAACTTTCAATTCGCCGCCTGTTACCTCAACCAATAACTCAATTTGCGACCAGCCGCCACCTGTCATTGGGATTCCTGTTTTCACTGTCTCTCCATCTGAAAGCTTCGCGTACATGTAAGTTTCGCTTTCATTGAAGTTACCTGTATTAGCGACCCATGCCTTTAACGTATATGAGCCGTCTCTTAATCCTGTTAACGTCTGGAATGTGTCGGCTATATAAGCACCTTCTGCCCAGTAGTTCAAGCGCTTCGTTCCGCCATTTTCAGGTAACCAAGAGTCCTCTTCAACGCGGATCGCTGCATGTCCATTGGTTTCCCAATGTTCTAAATCTTGTTCAAAACTATGATTTTGCACAAGGTTATCATTGCCATATGCTTTGAAGTACATAAAGCCAACCCAGGCACTTGTTGCCTCTGTAATCGTCACACGCACATATCTTGCTTTTGTATCCTCTGGTAACTCAAGGTTCATTTGACCTGAAGTTACGGTGTGTGTTGCGAGCATTGTGTACGTTTCACCTTCATCTGAAAGCTCAATAGTAATTTCTCTGACACCGTCCCAGAATTCCATTAGAATTCGGTCAATCGCTACCACTTCTTCTAAGTCTACTTGCCACCATGAACCTGTGCCTTGGTCTGTTCCCCATGATGTTAGATCATTGTTGTCGACTGCGTTTTCAGGTGCATTCGGAATTCCGCCACCTAAGCCTGCACTGCTTGATGCTGTAGCCGGCTTATTCAATGAAAGCAATGTTAATCCTCTTAATGTTTCATCTTCTCCTGCTTCATCACGAGGCGTTGGCTCTGGTGGTACATAGCCTTTTGTGAACACGTTTAATGATTGTAATGCATTTCCTTCGAAATCAAACATCGCTTGGTTTTCCCAGGCGTTTCCTTCTCCTGCTGTCCAACCTGCTCCTTCAACCCCTAACCAAGCTGGCTCCCAGTAGAAAATCCCAAGTCCACGGTTGTTTGGAACATTTCGGACCACTTCCATTACATCGTACAGAAACTTAGCTTGTCCTTCTACCGTTGCCGGGTAACCAGAAATCCCTTCATGAGTTCGGTTAAAAATATTGGCATGTCCATCATGATCGTCTAATGTGAAGGCATATGCTGTTTCAACGACAACCACATCACGGTTGTAACGCTGACTGACATCATTTAAGTTGTGCTGAAGCTCGGCTAACGTTCCGTGCCAATACGGATAATATGATGCTCCGATAATTTGAAAATCCGTCACTCCTGCAGCGATAATCCCATCAAACCACGTTCTAAAAATTCCATTCTTTCCGCCTTGATCAAGGTGAAGCATAATATCAACGTCTTGGCCAAGCGTATCTCGAACTGCTTGAATCCCTGAATTTAATAAGATAGCTAAATTGCCATAGCCACCGTTTTCACTGCTGATTCTTCCATCAGGAAACAACATCCCAGGGCGAATTTCATTTCCGATTTGAACCATATCCGGGGCAGCTCCAGCCGCTACTAACGCTTCAATCGACTCTTTCGTATGGTCATATACCGCTTGAGTTAACTCTTCAAAAGTCATGCCCTTCCATGATTCTGGTTTATCTTGTCTGCCTGGATCTGCCCAGAAGCCAGAGTAATGAAAGTTTAATAGAAACTTCATGTCAGCGTCTTTAATTTGCTTCGCTTTTCTGATCGTGTCGTCCAAATCATTGTAGGCAATTCCGTTTGAATAGACATCAACCGCGTCTTCCCATAGTTTTAAGCGTGCATAGTTCGATCCGTAGCTTGTCAAAATATCAAGAGCGCCTTTTTCAACACCTTGATCATAAAATGTACCGCCAAAGTCTTCTACTTTACTTAATGTAGAAACATCCACACCATAGATGAAATCTTCGCTCTCTGGCGTTGACTCACCACCTGTTTTTACTAAAGTAACCAGATCTGCTCCTAGCCAAGCATCTGCATTCGCATCTGTATAAATTCCGACTGTTACTTGTTCATCTACCACTTCAACAGGTAACTCCATTTGCGTCCAGTTGCCAGATGTTGCTGGGATGGTTTTTTTCACTTCTGCACCCTCCACTTGCTTTGCGTAAATATGAGAATCATTAAAACTACCAGTGTTCGCAACCCATACTTTTAACAGATACGATCCATTTTCTACCCCTGTAACCGTTTGAAAAGTATCTGCTTTATACGCTTGATTAGCCCAGTAGTTTAATAGTTTTTTGCCCCCGTTTTCTGGTAACCAGGAACTTTCTGGAGTTGAGATAGCCTCACTCCCATTCGTTTGCCATGAATCTAAATCTTGTTCAAAACTGTGATTAGCAATAAGTGAAGCTTGCGCGAAAACGCTACCAAAACTTGAAAAAGGAAGCATACTAAAAACTAAAATAACGGCTAACAACATTGAAATCCTTGATTTTAATCTTTTAGACATTGTTTTTCCCTCCTACTTTCTGTTTTTTTATATGAGAAGCCACGCTTCCCTCCTTATTAGGCGGGAAGCGGGCTACCATTTTCTTTTTTACTTACTTGCTCGTTTGAGAACAGCTATTCCGTTAAGAGGTAGTGTTACATGTTCTGATACGGTTGTTTTCTCAATCATGTTTGTATACTCATCACCATCTAGCTCAACCGTTTGTTCCGTTGCACTGAAATTCATTAAGAAGATAAAATCATTGTCACCGTCTGTACGAAGCTGCGCTGTAACACCAGCTGGTAGCTCGGTTTGAACCGCTGGCGTTATGTTTTCTTCTTTAATGATCTTCGAGATGAGGTCAAGATTAAATGGTTCAACGTTGCGCGATGCCACGTAATAGGCTTTTCCTTTTCCAAGCTTGTTCACAGTGAGAGCCGGACGACCTGCATAAAAATCTTCACCGTATGTCGCTAGTACCTCGGCACCTTCTGTATGAATTAAGTCACAAAGCTCATGAGCGACATAGTTTTTTTCCAAACCGACCACTGTATTGGTTTGGCCGTCATGCAATCCGTCTAATTCCTCTGACCAGATGCCAAGTGTTTTCCGTAATGGACCTGGAAAACCACCTAGGAACGTGAGGTCACTTTCGTTTACAATTCCAGACCAATAGGTTGTGATGAAAATTCCGCCTGCTTCTACGAACTTCTCAATTTTCTCTCCGACACCTGGTCTGACCATGTATAACATCGGAGCTACGACTACTTTATATTTTGAAATGTCAAAATCCATGTCGATAATGTCAACAGGAACACCGTTTTCCCAGAAAGGACGATAGAAACTGATGACCGTTTTTTCATAATGGATGCCCATGTTGCGAGGTCCTTGCGCATCTTTAACAGCCCAACGATTTTCCCAGTCAAAAATGATTGCTACTTCTGGCTCGACACTTGTTCCGACCACTTCCTCAAGATCAACAAGTGCTTTTCCGACATCTTGGACATCACGGAACACTCTTGTATGCTCATGACCGACATGATCGACGACTGCTCCGTGGAACTTTTCACTTGAGCCTCGACTTTTTCTCCATTGAAAATATTGAACCGTATCTGAACCGTGCGCCACCGCTTGTAAAGATGACAGGACATGCATTCCTGGCTTCTTCAGCTTGCTCACATCTTGCCAGTTCGTTAAACTTGGTGTGCTTTCCATCAGCATGAACGGCTTACCACCTTTGATCGAACGCATAATGTCATGGTTGAACGCGAACAGAACAGCTTGCTCGGTTGAGTCGTCTGCGTCATGCCAAGTTGGGTAGCGTCCCAGGAAACAACATCAAGCTCATCAGCAAATTTAAAGTAGTTTAAGCCTTCGAATGTCTCCATAAAATTCGTTGTGATTGGAAGTTCTGGATTCACTTGACGAAGAGGATCCACCTCGTGTCTGACAAAATCAATCGTGAGATCCGTGATGAATCGTTTCCAATCTAGATTCATGCCATGCACTGATTTTTCACCACGCGGGATGGTGATTCAACTTGAGACCAATCTGTCAGTGTATGACTCCAAAATGTCGTCCACCAAGCATGGTTTAATTTCTTTAACGTTCCATAACGTTTTTTTAACCACTCTCTGAAATTGTCTTGGCAAAAATCACAATGACAGTGTCCGCCGTTTAATTCGTTCGAAATATGCCAGCCGATCACCGCAGGATGGTTACCGTAACGCTCCGCTAGTTTCGTATTAATGATCGTTACTTTCTCTCTGTAAATAGGAGACGAGTAACAGTGGTTGTGGCGCTCACCGTGCAAATTTTGAACACGGTTTTCATTTGTACGAAGCACCTCAGGATACTTCTGCGACATCCAAGCAGGTCGTGCGCCACTTGGCGTGGCAAGAAAAGCGTAAATGCCATTTTCAGCAAAAGTGTCTAGAACATGATCAAGCCATTCAAACTGGAACTTGCCTTCTTCCGGCTCAAGCGACACCCACGAGAAGATTCCGACAGATATGACGTTGCTATCAGACAGCTTCATTAAGCGAATGTCTTCTTCAAACACGCCCGGATAATCAAGCCACTGCTCCGGATTATAATCAGCCCCATGTAGCATTTTCGGAACCTTGCTGCTAATAGGAGGATATTTTTTACTCATCAAATCACCTTTCTGGGGGTCTGACCCCCACTGCGTTAATGCGTTAATGTATTGAGGATAATAGAGGGGTCTGACCCCCAACGCGTTAATGCGTTAGTGCACTGGGGGTCAGGCCCCCCAAAAGAGGCACCCAGCACTCATCATCCTTTCGTTCCGCCTGCGGTTAGCCCAGCAATGAGGTAACGTTGTAGGAACAGAAACACTAGTGCAATTGGGATTGCTACTAGGATGGCTCCTGCGGCGAAGCGGGTAAAGTTGTTGTCAAATTCGTTACTTACAAAGTTAAACAGTCCTAAAGCTAAAGTGAACTTATCTTCATTTCGTAGCACAATTCGTGGTAGCAAGAAGTCCATAAATGGTGTCATGAATTGGAACAACGCAACTACGGCTAGAATTGGTTTCGTTAATGGCAGGATGACTTGGAAGAAGATGCGCATGTGCCCTGCACCGTCAATCTTCGCTGCTTCATCCAGCTCTCTCGGAATCGTGTCAAAGTAGCCTTTTACTAAGAACGTCATCATCGGCACACTTGCTCCGACGTAAATGATGATCAAACCTGTTAACGTGTTTAAAAGACCAACTAAGCTTAACAGCAAGTAAAGAGCAACCATCGCCATTAAAATCGGGAACATTTGCAGTACAAGCAATAGAAAAATTCCGTTCTTTTTCCCAACAAAGTTATAGCGCGAAAACGCATATGCGGTTAGCATCGCGACAATTACGGAAAACAGCGATGTAAAACCTGCCACAATTAAGCTATTTTTGTACCACTGCACATAGCGGCCACGAGGGTCATCAAAAAACAGCCACTTGTAATGCTCTAAGCTCCAATTATCAGGAATCATGCTCGCAGAGAACATGCTGCGACCAGGATTTAACGACATGCCGACCGCCCATAGAAGAGGGTAGGCTATCACGACAAACATAATCGCAAATATGAGATAGATCCCAAGTACTTCTAATCTGCTCTGGGTTTTCATTTTCAGCTTCAATAGATTTTCCCCTCCTCTTTAAATGTACGGGTTCTGCGGAATTGGAAAAAGGCAAAGATTGCGATAATTAAACCGATAATCATCGAAATGGCGGCAGCAATGCTGTAGTTTTGCTGCTGGAAGGTTAAGCTGTATACCCAGGAAATCAAGATGTCGGTTCCACCGGCATTTTGCCCCCTAATCGCTGGGCCACCTTCGTTAAATAAGTAAATAATATTAAAGTTATTAAAATTGTGAGTGTACTGCATGATCATAAGTGGTGCCGTTGCAAACATAACGTGTGGGAACGTAATCGCTTTGAATTTTTGCCAACGATTGGCTCCATCCACCGTTGCTGCTTCATACCAGTCGTCGGATATACTTTGAAGGACACCTGTGAATAAAGCAAACACAAACGGGAATCCAAGCCATACTTGAATTGAAATAATCGCAACCCTTGTCCAGAACACATCTGTTAACCAAGGAATACTCATGCTAAACAGCGGCTCCATGATTTGTCTGTTAATCGCACCAAAGCCATCATTAAACATCGCCGCAAAAATCAAAATCGATACAAAGCCAGGAACGGCCCACGGCAAAATCAGCATCGTGCGAATTGCTTTTTTATACTTAATTCGCTTGTCATTGACTAAAATCGCAAGGAATAAACCAAGTGCAATTTGCAGAGTCGTTGCCACTAATGTCCAAACAACCGTCCAGCTAAATACACTGATAAAGGTGTTTTGCCACATTGGCGTCGTTGCTAGTGAAACAAAGTTGTCAAAGCCAACCCAGTCCAGTAAATTAGCCGGTGGTGAGTTACGCAAATGATAGTTTACAAATGCGAGTGAAAGCATAAATCCTAACGGTAAAATAATGGAAAAAATGACTAGAAATAAACCTGGTCCTACTAAAAAGTAAGGAAATGTCTTGTCGTACGTGTTATGAAATGATTCCCTTAAAGACGGGATGCTAAATCCTTCTCTTAGTTTCGCCGCATCCTTATATGCATCACGCAAATTGATATAGTAGAAAACTAATCCGAATAAAAGTAGAATGATGGAAACAAGCCCTTGGATAATTAATTCAAGGGAATGATCTCTTCCCACTTGGGTTCCAAGGGTAAAGATGCCCCACAATCCGATGTTTAAAAAATCAACAAATGCAATGAGAAACGAAGCAGCTAAAACGAGAAAGATCGATCCTTTCATAAAGCGACGATTATAAAATTGGCCAAGTCCAGGAATGATCGACAAAACAAGCGCTAGTTTTGGATTATGACTGGAGAATTTATGGGTTTCTTTTTCTTCCTGTTTCACAACCATTAACCTCCTACACACTTAGAATAACGATAGGAAGGCGAATCGCCTCCCTATCCTTGTACTTTACTGCATCATTTGAATATATTCTTCGATTTCCTCGACAGCTTCATCAAGAATTTCTTGTGGATCATCACCAGCAGCGTTAAATTGTAGGGAATCTTCCATTGGACCCCAAACTTGTCCCATTTCAGGAATGTTAGGCATTGGAATCGCTGTTTGAGATTGCTCTAAGAAACCTTCAGCAAAAGGGTTGTCAATTTCAGCATCAGGACGAGCTGGAATTTCACCTGTTTCAGCATAGTAGTAAGCTTGAGATTCAGCAGATGTTAAGTGAAGAGCTAATTGAGAAGCCCAGTACTTGTGATCTGTGTAATTTGAAACTAACCAACCTTTCACACCTGCAAATGGAGTCGGACGCTCGCCGTTTTCAAGTACAGGAAGAGGTGCAACACCAAGGTCATCACCTAGTGCGTCAGAGAAGTTTGCCAAAGCCCAAGGACCTGACACAACCATTCCAACTTTTCCACTTGTGAATAAACCATTTAATACATCTTCGTTCACACTACGCGGAATAATTCCTCTATCGAATAACGATTGAACTTCAGCGTAAGCTTGAACAGAACCTTCATTGTTTAAACCAATATCTTCAGGATCATAGTTACCGTCAGCATCTTGACCGAATACATAACCACCGTATCCACCAATCCACGGAAATACATGGTAGAAGTTTAATGCTTCAAAAAGGAAACCGTACTCATCGTTTCCAGCGTTTGTTAGCCCTTCAGCCATTTCATAAAGTTCTTCCATCGTTTCTGGTAATTCAGGTACTAAATTTTTGTTATAGTATAAAGCTGTGTTTTCCATTACTAAAGGCGCGCCGTATACTTCACCATCCATTGTGAAAGCACCTACTGCATCTTCAGTGTATTGAGCTAAAGTTGCTTCATCCGCTTCTAATGGAGCGATTAAGTTTTGAGTCGTTAAGTTACCTAAACGATCATGTGGTTGGAAAATAAGGTCTGGCCCAATTCCACCTGGTGCATCTAGTGCAAATGCCTCATCTTGGTCAGCCATTAAACGAGGAGTAACGACTACTTCAATTCCGTGTTCCTCAACGAATTGTTGAACTAAATGCTCAACTGCAGCAAATTGATATTCATCATCATTTGCCCAAATTTCTAATGTATCTGGTTTAGCTGGGACATTTGCATCTTCTCCAGCTGCATCGTCCACTACTGTATCATCTGTCGGATCTTCTGCAGGCGCAGCATCATCTTGAGGTCCGCAACCAATCAATACTGCTGAAAAAATAAACATGAACAAAAACATCATTACTAACTTTTTCATAAGTAAATCCCCCTTGGTTTAGTATAAGAATACAACATAATTGTAACCGATTCCATTGGCTTATTGTATGAATATATTCTCTAGTTATATAAAAAAATGAAACTTAGTTTAGTGTTGAAACAGTTCTGAAATTTGTCATCAAGAGACCTGAATTTTAAGCCAACGATTCAAAATAATTGGCTAAAGCCCTTATTTTTTTAGACATTTATCACCACCGTTTGCAAAAAAGAAACCTCCCTTATCATCGAGATTTTTTTAAGTTGACCCCTTTTTTTGATTTTTTACGATGAGAAATTATTCCTTAATCTACTATTACTAGCATTCCTTATCTTTTTAGAAATACACAAAAAAGGACGAGCAAATCTTTTCAATTTGCGCGCCCTTTTTAGATTATATTTGAGGTCAATGTACTTTTAGTCCTAATCCTTTTTCTTCACGTTTAGATCACGAAATTTCTTAGGTGTAATGCCTTCTTTCTTTTTAAAAGTCGCCACAAAGTTACTTGCGTCATTGAACCCGACGAAAAAAGCAACATTTTTCAGTGGAATCTCTGGATTTTGCAAGATCATTTCTTTTGCTTTTCGGATTCTAAGTTGAATGAGAAAAGAATAAGGGCTGACATTAAAGGCATCTTGAAACAAGCGGTTCAGGTACTGCGAGCTCACGTTTGACTGTTTGGCCATATCTTCTAACCCGATATCTTCTGCATAAACCGTTTCCAACCACTCTACAATCGGACGGACTTTATCGAAGAAATGTGATAGTGACGGCTGGTTATTGACTTTCCCGTATTTTCTCAAATTAATGAGCAGATTATATAAATAGCTAGATAAATCAAGCCTTGAAAATTCCGTGTCTGCTTCAATTTTAATTAACATTTCTTCGATAATGGAAGCAAACGAAAGCTTCTCTAAATCGGTGTAGAAAGTCGATGAGTTCAATTTAAGCGCATCCAAAATCGAAACGATCGAAGTCCCACCAAACGTCACATAAATCGTCGACCACTTCCTCCCCGCTGTTGAGTAAGAATGCGGCGTATACGGTTTCAGCAAAACCCCTCTCCCCTTCGGCAAGCTGTACTCTTGTCCATTAAAGGAAAAAACCCCTTCGCCCTCAACCGTCTGAAGCCAATGATAATAAGGATACCCCTCAGGTCGCGAGAAGTCCTGCTCCTGCGGATTAAAGCCAACACTCTCAACAAACAAAGGCAGCGAATCCTCGTTTGTGGTATAGGTGTATCTCAGTTTTCTATTATACAAAACAAACACCCCTTTTAAGGGGTCTGACCCCCAGTACTTTAAAGCATCACAGTGTGAGTGTTATTGGTCTTTTATTAAAGCTGATGATGTTATCACTCAAAAATAACTCCTCGTATAGAAGAACAAGCTCAAATAGCTAATCAAGCCAGCTTTCAGACTTCTAAAGAGGAGTTAGTTTAGTTGGTAAAAGTATAGATAGAGAGGGATTTGTTTGTCAATGGAAGTGTATTCATACCGTTATGATTAGAATGGGGTTTTACAAACTTATTAACGGGGGCTAGAGAAGGTTGGAACTTTTTTTTACGATCGCTCTATTCTATCTTCTACGTACTTTTTATAAGACACATCTTTCGGTTCAGGGAAAAAAGATAAGATTTTTGAGGTTGTTACATGGGGAGATGGGTTGATGGTGTTGGTCGTGGTGGTGAGATAAATAGGTGCGATAGCTGCTCCAGCGATATTGCTCTGGCCTGTCTACCATGTTGGCATCAAGGGGGTTTAAGTGAATATAACGACTTACTTCTAAGAAATAGGGAGCATCGGTAATTAACTTGGCTCCATATCGGCCTTGAAATAAGTGCCCTATGTAGTCATATTCCTTATTAAACCAAATGGCATACCTAGAATGGAAAGCTTTCATAATGTCACTAATGTGGACGTTCGTTGTTTCAAGTAGGAGATGAATGTGATTGGTCATTAGACAATAGGAGTGTAACTCAAAGGGATACTGCTTTCTAACATCTTCAAGAATCATTATGTACGTCTGATAATCTAGTTCTCTTTCAAATAAAGCCGTTCTTCGATTTCCTCGAGCTGTAATATGATACATCGCACCAGGAAACCACACTCTGTGTTTTCTAGACATAAGTTGCCCCCTTTTATTAGGATCTTGTTTGATAAGCAGTCGATGGTTGATTTTATTTTAGCTTATTTTTCATGAAATAGGGTGCTTTTTTTTAGGGGGTCTGACCCCCAGTGCTTTAACGCTTAAAAGCGGTGGGGGGCAGACCCCCTAAAATCATCACAAGTCCCAACAAATGAATTGTTAATGCGACAGGAAAATAAAAGGAATTTAGAGTCCGTAAAGCTTGAGCCTCCTCTTTTGCTGTCTGACTATATTCAAATAGTGCATATTCCTCGGCTCCAATCGTAGCAATCTCTAATACAAACCCTACTGCTAGAAATGTGATTAAGCTACAAAGCCATATAATTATTTTAGTTTTTAACCGCATCATTACACCCCACCTTTACTAACATTCTTTGAGCTTGTTATTAGATCAAAAAAGAGCGTCAATCCTTCCTAGATCGACACCCCCATCTGCAGCAAAATTTTAAGAGCTGACACTTCAAGCAATTGCAATCATAAAACACAACAAAAACGCAACACCTGAAAGCGGCGTCATAATAAGTCGTTCTTTCTTACTTTGTGAAGCTATGTTGGCAATTGTATTTAAGGCTAAATAGATGGTTACAACCCAGATAAGACCGTGTGTTGGTAGAAATGGAAATAAGGTTAAGATATTAACGTGTAGGAGGAAAACTAGCCCCATGAATAGTAAAACACAAGCAGAAACTGCACTCACAATACGCAAAGATGTTGGTAAAATTCGATGATTACCTCCCATAGCAACTTCGCCGTAAGGAAAACCACATGAGAGAAGCACTTGAAAAATGGCCATACCCACAAAAAGAATAGTAAGTGTGATCGCTAAAAAATAGATCATTCCCTTAGTCCTCCCTAATTTATGTAAAAGAAAATTATCTCAATATTAATTATATCATAAAAATGATATTTTTTACTTATTTTTCCATACAAGGAGAAATACACAACGAATCAATTAGAACAAATCAGAAAATAAAAGTATTGGTAGGTTTTTGACTTGATATTAATTAAAGCAACCTACCTTTTATACGAAACTCATCACGAGAAAGTTTCCTCTATTCTTATATTTAATTAGACAAAAATCTATTATAAAAAGTCCAACTATATTAATCACTACTTTTGAACTAGCAAACTCTATTATAATTAGATTGATGTCTCAACCAATTATTGCTAAAATATAAAATAATATTACAAATTAAGGCATTATTAGACTTATTATGGCTTATATTTACAAAAAAATCACAACAATAAGAACAGTCAGGTGTTGAATTATGGTATTTGATGGAATTTTACTATCACTCATCGTTGGATTTTTAAGACGAGGTACATTACGGGGCTTGGCTGATTTAAACTTGAAATATGGATGGGTATTCCCAATTTTACTTGGAATACAAATTCTTGTTTTTTCATTGCAAGGAATGGTAGTTTGGCTTGAACAAATTAGTGGCTTTTTGTTTATTCTCATCTATGTATTAGGTTTATTTTTCTTGTGGGTTAACCGTGAGAATAAGGGATTTGTTTTATTGTTTGTTGGGGTATTCTTAAATTTTATTGTTATGGCTTTAAATGGTGGGAGAATGCCTGTTTCCTATGAAGCTGCTGCCTTCGCACTAGATCCATATTATACAGACATTCTACTAAATGGCATATACGGAAAACATGAAATGCTAACAGAAGCAACTAAGTTAGGGTTTCTTGGTGACATTATTCCCATCACATCACCTTATCCGAAGAGTCAAGTCATTAGTATTGGCGATGTCATTATGAATATTGGAGTTTTTATTTTTATCCAACATCTGATGTTAAAACATAAGCGAGTAAAACCAGCTATTTCTAAAGCCGTTAGTTAAAGGAGGTGAATTCCTTGAGTAAGAAAAAATTATTTATTAATCTAGCAATTATTGCATCTTTAGTTGTTTCCTTAACTTCCGGTTATATTTTAGTGTAAGTGTAAGAGGAGAAGTGCTTGTTAAACTTCTCCTTTAATTTATTTTAAGAGAGTGAGAAATTATGAATAATCATGGGCTATCTAATCAACAAGCTAACCTCTATGTTTTCTTTATCTCTTTTTTAGGTTGTAGTTTGTTTTTACTCTTAGGGAATCTAACATTCTCATATTCATCTATTGAGTGGGTTTTAATTATTAGCTTGATTGGTGTAAATGTTATGTCTAGGCGTTTTTCAATTTTGATCCCTCCTCAAGGTAACGCTCTGACTATGGATTCTACGATTTATCTTGCTTCCATTTTTATCTTTGGGCTAGAACTTACATTAACTATTCTATTATTAAATAATATTATCGTTGCTTTTTATCAATCTAAAACTGCATGGTGGAAGCATGTATTTAATTTTTCTTCTTTCACCCTAATGATTGTAATTTCATATTTTATGTTTACTATTACAGGAGGAGAAATTGGTTTAATAAGTTTTGGGGATACACTTTCTTATCTGTTGACTATGATTACTTACATGCTTTTAAATATTTTTACGATTGGTGTCTTTTTTTGGTTGCTCAGTACCGATCCCCTTTTCAAGATAATAAAAGGATTTGTGGCTGAATCAATATTTACTTATCTAAGCATCCTAGTCCTATCACTCATACTTGGTATCCTACTAATCCACCAACCAGTAATAGGAATTGTCCTCTTCACAACCGTCATTCTCATGCTTTCACTAGCCTTCAAGCATCATTTCACTCTCTACGAACAAGCTGCTAAAAAAGCAAACAGGGATGATCTAACAGGCTTGTATAATCATGGGTACTTCAAAGAAGTGTTCATTGATTTTGTAAAAATGAAAAATAGTCAGCCGTTTAGTTTAGCGGTAATTGATATAGATGATTTTAAGAAATACAATGATTTTCACGGCCATCTCCAAGGGGATGAGCTATTGAAGTTTTTTGGTTCCTTGTTGCAAGAGGGGTGTAGCCCTTACAACTATACCTATGCTCGTTATGGTGGGGAAGAGTTTGTGATTCTGATGCCGGATACGAAAGGGCAGCAGGCTTTTGAGTTTTTAAATGGTCTTAGGAAGACAATGAATGATACGTATTTTAAAGGGGTGGAGATTCTTCCTCAAGGATGTCTTTCTTTTTCCGGAGGGGTTGTCTCGCATGAAGGGTCTGTTTATAATACGTCTCAGCTGCTCGATCAGGCTGATCAGGCGATGTATTATGCGAAGGCTCAAGGGAAGAACAATGTCCACCTTTATGATGAGGAAGATGTTGTTCAGAAGAACTTGGATGAAGAAAAAGAGATTGAATTGCTTGAACAGCAAGTTCGTATTTTTCTTTCGAAGGATGTTTATACGTACAAGCATAGTAAGCGAGTTTTTAAATATGCGGTTAATTTCGCGAAGAAGTTAGAGTTAAATGAGCACGAGTCTAAGGTTCTGATAATGGGCGCTTTGATTCATGATATTGGCAAGCTTGAGATTCCACGAGATATTATTAATAAAAAAGGGAAGTTAGAGCCGCACGAATGGGAAATGATGAAGAAGCATGTGACGTGGGGCAAGGAAATAGTCTCGACGAACAAGGGGCTTACTCATTTACTTCCTTTAGTTGAGTTACATCATGAGCGCTATGATGGGAAAGGATATCCTCATGGGTTAAAAGGAGAGGAAATTCCTAAACTCGCTCGAATCCTCTGTATTATTGACTCATTTGATGCGATGACGACGGAGCGACCGTATCAAGCGACCAAAACATTTGAACAAGCGATTGAAGAACTACGAAGATGTGCCGGTCAACAATTCGATGCGAAATACGTACCTGCCTTTATTGAGATGATTGAAGAAAGCATCTATTTTGAAGTGGCAGCGACAACGGAATAGCTGGTAGGAAGCCATGTTACCAGAAGGTAGATTTCTTGCACTAACGTTGGTATGCATTATAAGATTTATCGAGAAAATCCATAAAAATAGAGAGAACAAGCTGATAATAAGGCTTTGTTCTCTCTCTTTTTTTAGGGGTCTGACCCCCACCGCTTTAACGCTGTACAGTGCTGGGGGTCAGACCCCCACCTGCACTTCCTCCTCTACTCCGGCTTTGGCCAAGTAGGTTTTGAGCTCTGCGATTTTCTTTTCGCTGAGCGGTCTTGCTGGTGGCAAGACGTAAGTGGAATCGATGAGTCCGCGTAGTTTCATCGCTTCTTTGATGACGTTGACGAATGGCGAGTCGAGTTTGTACATCAATGGTAAGTATGCGAGTCGTTGGTGCAGTTCGATTGCTTTACCATAGTCTTTGTTAACAAACGATTGATAAATTCCGATCGTTAATTCAGGAGCAAAGTTCCCGCTTGCTGAGATGACCCCGTCTCCACCGAGGGAGAGCGTGTTCCAAAGGTGGTCATCAAATCCGGCAAAAACAGCAAAATGAGGGTGCTTTGATTTTACTTTTAGAATAATTTCACGAATATGTCCGGCTGTATCGACTGTGTCTTTAATACCAACGATGTTGGAATGAGTTTCGACTAATTTTAAGATCATCTCAGGGATGAGTTCTTGGCCGGTTAACCCTGGGAAATTATACAACAAGATAGGAAGATCAACTGTTCGAGCAATTTCACTATAATGCTCATATAAATTATCATCAGAAAGACCCCAGTAATAAGGATTGATGATCACTACACCATCAGCCCCGATCGACTTGCTATGCTCTGATAACTCAATCACTTCTCTCGTATGAACACCACCTGTTCCAATCAGAACAGGAACTCGCTTATCCACATAGTTCGTCGCAAAAGCCGCTACTTGTTTTCTTTCTTCGACCGACATTTGGCTGAATTCTCCACCACTACCTAAGAAAAATAACCCGTCGACACCTGAATCAATCAAAAAGTCAATTAATCTCTTCATTCCTGATTCGTCAAGCTTTCCTTCGCTTGTAAATAAGGTTGAAACGGGTGGTATAACGCCTTTAAACATTGGTTCTTGGTTAGACATATTAATCCTCCTTATCCCTTTTGTTTTAATTCGACTTTTTCTTTTACTTTCGTGTTAAAAAGATACGTTGGATAATAACCACTTAAAACATCAGCCACATTTTGCGCCGTTTTGCGCTTTAGCTCTAGTTGTGCTTCTTCAGAGTACCAAGCAACGTGTGGGTTTAAGATCACATTATCCATTTTTAGCAACGGATTATCGGCTTGAATGGGCTCTTCTTCGACAACGTCAAGACCCGCGCCGGCAATTTCACCTTGTTGAAGCGCTGCAATCAGTGCTTTTTCATCAATCACAGGACCGCGCGCTGTATTGACGATAAAGGCTTCTTTCTTCATTGCTTTGAATTGCTCTTCGCCGATCATGCCTTTTGTTGCGTCAATTAACGGAGCGTGAACGGATACAAAGTCAGCTTGAGCACATAAGTCATTTAACTCAAGTAATTCCACATTTAATCCAGCTGCTACATCTGCTGGTACGAATGGATCATAAGCAACTACTTTCATTCCGAAGGCTTGCGCTTTTTGAGCGAGTGATTGTGGAATTCGTCCAAGGCCGATTAGACCTAGCACACGGCCGCGCAGTCTAAAAATCGGTACACTAACTTTAAAGTCCCAGTTCCCCGCTTTTACCGCTTCATTTAATAACACTACTTTACGAGCGCATGCCATAATTAGCGCAAAGGCATGGTCAGATACTTCATCCATACAATAATCAGTAACGTTTCCAACCATCACCCCATGCTCGGTAGCTGCGTCGATATCAATCGTGTTGACTCCAACTCCGTAGCGAGATACCACTTTTAGATTGGGTAAGCTTTCAATCACTTTCCGAGTAATCGGAGCATATTGATTGATCAGTCCGTCTGCATCCTTAGCTGCGGCAATGACTTCGTCTTCGGTGCGGCACTGAACAGCGACAAACTCGACTCCTTCCACCTGGCTTAATACTTCTTGCTCTGGTGCAAGTGTTGCAAATTCATAATCGGTTACTACTACTTTAAACGTACTCATCTGTTCCACTCCTTGTTTTCTTTATCCTAAAATCGCTAATAGCAATGTAATCGTAAAAATACTGACTAACGTCGATACTAATGTAATGCTTGAGACTAGTTTTGGTTCTGAGTTAAATTGAATGGCATAAATGACAATGGTCGCTGCTGACGGCATCGCTGAAGACACGATTAATACCTTTGCAAGTAACGGATCAAACGGGAACAGCATCACAATTCCAACAGCTAATAATGGCGAAATCAATAAACGGACAATCACCCCATATGTAATATGACCCCAATTGAAGTTTTCCCATTTAATCTGCGCAAGTTGCAGACCTAAAATAACCATAACGGTCGGGACTGCTGCTTCTGCTACAATATCAATCGTCAAAAATAGATTGTTAGGAATTTCCCAGTTTAATCCTTTCATGATAATGGCCACCACCACCGCCCATGTTGCCGGCATTTCCAACACAGACTTTAACGCAACACGAATACCAGCCTTTCCCCTTGCTGCATAATAGACGCCAAAAAAATTCATCATAATCGCATGGAGAACGAGAATGATAATGGAATAGGCAAAACCGACCTCGCCATAAGCAAATAAAATGATCGGTGCGCCGTAATTCCCTGTATTCATAAAAGCAGTAGATAAAATCATGCCACTTTCAATCGATTGTGGGTAGTTTTTTAGCTTGCAATAGATTTTATTAATGATAATTAAAACAACTAAAAGAATAGCAGAGAAGAAAATGATATATAAATATTGCATGTCTAACTCTGCCGTATAAAACGTCCGAAACACAAGGCATGGGGTCATAATGTAAATGGCGACCGTTGATACGGCCTTAATGTCGATCTGCTTCCATTTTTGGACCCCAAAGCCGATTAGAAAAACGAGTAAAACAGGTAAAACAACCTCGATAAAAATCATCATCTTACAGGACCACTTTTCTTTTTTTGAATCTACCTACTTACCACTCAGCAACAGTGCCGTCTTTATGACGCCATACTGGGTTTTTCCAGTTGTGACCCGCTTCGGCCATTTTGCGAACATGCTCTTCATTAACCGAAATGCCAAGGCCAGGGCCTTGAGGAATTTTCACGTGACCATCTTCATATTTGAAAACAGATTTATCGGTAATATAATCGAGTAAATCACTGCCTTGGTTGTAGTGAATCCCTAAGCTTTGCTCTTGAATGAACGCATTATGTGAAGTTGCATCGACTTGTAAACAAGAAGCAAGCGCGATGGGACCTAATGGACAATGAAACGCTACTGCCACATCATAGGCTTCGGCCATGGAGGCAATTTTTTTACATTCGGTAATCCCACCAGCATGCGAAAGGTCAGGTTGAATAATATCCACATAGCCATCTGATAACAGCTGTTTGAAATCCCATCTCGAATACATTCTTTCTCCTGTGGCAATTGGGATGTGCGTATGGTTGGCAATCTCACGTAAAGCTTCATTGTTCTCTGCTAGCACAGGTTCTTCAATAAACATCGGACGGTATGGCTCAAGCTCTTTAGCCAGAACTTTAGCCATTGGCTTATGAACACGACCATGAAAATCAATGCCGATGCCCACATATTGGCCAACAGCTTCTCTAACCGCTGCAATTCGTTCTACGACTGCATCAATTTTTTCATACGAATCGACATATTGAAGTTCTTCTGTCCCGTTCATCTTTACCGCGGTGAAGCCTGCATCTACGACTGCTTTGGCAGCGGCTCCGACATCACTAGGACGATCTCCACCAATCCACGAATACACGCGGATCGACTCGCGACAAGCACCACCCATCAGTTCATAAACAGGAGCATTATAGAATTTCCCTTTAATATCCCATAACGCTTGGTCGATCCCAGCAATCGCACTCATTAAGATTGGACCGCCACGGTAAAAGCCTGAACGATAAAGAACATTCCAATGGTCTTCGATACGAAGCGGATCCTTCCCAATTAAATAATCGCTTAGTTCCTCAACTGCCGCTTTAACCGTACTTGCTCTTCCCTCAATGACAGGCTCTCCCCAACCGGTAATTCCCTCATCTGTTTCTATTTTGAGAAAACACCATCTCGGTGGCACGATGAAGCATTCTAATTTAGTAATTTTCACGTGAAAATCCTCCCTTGTTATGCGCGCGCAGCTTGAACTGCTTCGACATACTCCTTTGATTTTGCTGTTAATTCTGCTAAATACGTATCATTGATTTCCTTTTTCGTATCGACTAGCGCACTTCCAAGACCTGCCGCGACACCTCCAGCTTGAATATACTCTTTAATGTTCGCTAAGCTAATGCCTCCTGTTGGCATTAGTGGAATGTGCGGAAGTGGTCCGTGCACATCCTTTAAGTAGCCTGGTCCAAAGACGTTAGCTGGAAAAACTTTAATAATATCTGAGCCATTTTCATACGCCGTTAAAATTTCAGTTGGTGTTAGAGCACCGGCAATGCTGATTACTCCGTAACGCTTCGTCAACCGAATTGTCTCAACGTTAACCGTTGGCGAGAAAATGAATTTCGCTCCTGCCATAATCGCTGCACGAGCAGTTTCAGGATCTAACACCGTCCCCGCACCTACGATCACATCGTCTAATTCCTGTGATACTTGTTCAATTAGCTTTAATACTTGCGGCGTTTCTACCGTAATCTCTAGCGTTTTTACTCCACCTTCACGAAGGGCCTTAGCAATTGATAGAATATTTTCTGGTTTTGCTCCTCTAATAATCGCAACAATTCCGTTGTCTTGAATTTCTTGTAATAAATGATTCATAATGTCCCCCTAATATTGTTTTTTTTGTTATCTACTAACGTCATCGGCTGGCTTGGTGATGAACCGATCAATTTCCCTTTTCTCCGGAAGTCCTTCAACATCGCCTTTCACCGTTGTTACGATTGCGCCTACAGCATTTCCACGTTGAACGGACTCATAAAGAGATAACCCCTCTAATCTTCCTGAGATAAATCCAGCTGCGAAACCATCTCCAGCTCCAACCGGGTCAAGCACTTGCTCCACTTTAAAGCCTGGTACGAGCGCACTCTCTTCGTTTGTAAAATAATAAGCTCCTTCTGCCCCTACTTTTAAAATGACCGTAGATGCTCCGTGCTCCAAGAAAAGCTTTCCTAATGTTTCAGGATCACTTTCACCGAATAAAAATTCACCCTCAGCCACTCCTGGTAGCACAATATCAACCTGACTTGCAATTTTCAATAAAACTTCTCGTGCTTTTTCTTCGCTCCATAGTTTTCTACGAAGGTTCGGATCAAAAATCACGGTTAATCCGTTCTTTTTCGCAAGAGCAATCGCTTCAAAAATGAGCTCTGAGCAATTCTCACTTAAGGCTGGAGTGATGCCTGAAATATGTAAATATTTTGCCTGTGCGAGATAGTCTTCGTTTAAGTCGGCTTTGGTCATTTGACTAGCAGCAGAGCCTTTGCGATAATACTGAATCCGAATATCGGAAGAATTCCTCACTTCTTTAAAGAACACCCCCGTTGGCGCCGTTTCGTCGACTTTCACTTGGCTTACGTCGACTCCTTCACCACGGATAAAAGAGAGCATTCCCTTTCCTAGTTCATCGTCGCCAATAGCACTAATCCAACCGACTTGATGACCTAGACGGGCAAGCCCAATGGCAAAGTTTGATTCAGCCCCACCATAGGTTTTCGAAAATTGAGACGCATACCGCAACTGACCCGTTTCAGGTGTAAACAACACCATCGTTTCTCCTATTGTTACTACATCCATAACGTTAACCTCTTTCTATTAAGATATCTTGACTCTATAGCTCAAATGTAACTAGCCTACCGTATGTTAATAAAGCAAATTAATTCTTAAGAATGGGACAAAAGCGTTTTAAATAAGAGAACATAGGTTACAGCGTAGCAATCGCTCCGGAAATACAATGCGCTAAGGTTACTGCAGCGTTCTTATGCTCGTTTAAACACTTGTTATTTCCCATCTGCTTTCTTAAAGATTATTGCTATAATTATGTCTTTTTCTCTTAGTAGAATGGAGCGGAAGCCACTCGACTCCTGCGGGAAAAAGAGGTAGGGTCAAGACCCCACAGGCGTAGCCGTGGAGGCTTGACACCTCCCCGCGGAAAGCGAGTGGCTGGAGCGCAATGGAACGAACACACTTCTACCCTCTAGCCGATAAACACTAAAAATACGCTGAACAAAGCCATAAGAAAAGAACCAAAGCGGCTACTTACCTACAAATGAGAACCAGATCCTGTGTTCACTTTGCAGCAAGAAGCAACTTTGGTTCCTCTACTTTATGATAAAAATTCTACAACTTCCTTAATCGCTGCTTCACTGTCTTCGCCAACCGCTCGAACGGTAAGGCGGTCCCCATTGGAAAGTTGTAGGGTGATGAGACCTAAAAAGCTTTTTAAATTCACTTCAATCACTGAACCACGTACTAATTTTTTCAGATAAATCTCAGATTTATATGGCTGAATCAATTGGCTCAAACCGGTAATCGTTTGATCTTCAGAAATGTTAACGGTAATGTCCATTGTTTGTACTGGCATTTGTTCATCTCCCTTTGAGATAGTGTAATTATCCTAAGAAAAATAAAGATAATTGCGGAATGAAAATGACAATGATCAGCGTAAGGAGCATCGCAAAGAAAAATGGAATAATCGCTCTCGATAACGTTTCAATCGATAAACCAGAAATTCCTGACCCTACGAATAAGTTAACTCCAAGCGGTGGTGTAATGAAACCGATCGCCAAGTTTAGAATCATGATGATCCCAAAGTGTACAGGATCATAACCGATGTTTACAGCAATCGGTAATAAAATAGGTGTTAAAATGATAATTGCCGCAAGCGTATCCATGAAACACCCTACAATTAACAGCAAAAGCGTAATTAATAAGATGATCACAATCGGATTTTCCGATACCGACATCATCGCATTTGCTACTTGATACGGAATTTGTTCAATTGTTAATTATCGTCCAAACGCCGTCGCTGCTCCTACGATAATCAAAATTGTTGCCGTTGTTAACGCTGCATCTGTGATGACTTTAGGTAAATCTCTCCACTTTAATTCTCTATATAAGAAAAGCCCAGCGACTAATCCATAGACAACCGCAATAACAGCTGCTTCCGTTGGAGTGAATACCCCTCCGTAAATCCCACCTAAAATAATAACTGGTATTAGTAATGCCCACTTGGCATCCCATACCGCTTTAGCAATATTTGCAAGTGACGTTTTGTCACCTGTTCCTTTATACCCTTGCTTACGAGAGTAGTAATACGTGTATGCCATTAAAGCAAGACCGACTAAGATCCCAGGAATGATCCCTGCGATAAACATATTTCCAATTGAAACACTACCTACGACTCCGTAGATAACCATTGGAATACTCGGAGGAATAATAACCCCTAATGAACCAGCCGCTGCCACAACAGCTGTAGCAAACTTTTTATCATAGCCTTGTCTAACCATTGCTGGAATCATGATCCCACCAATCGCGGCTACGGTAGCTGGAGCTGAACCAGAAATCGCTGCAAAAAACATACAAGTTATGATCGTCGCAATCGCAAATCCACCTGTTTTATTCCCGACTAACGAGTTGGCGACTCGAAATAGACGGTCGGATATTCCACCCTTGCCCATAATTTCACCAGCAAGGATAAAAAACGGTACGGCCATTAGAGGAAAGGAGTCTACAGATGTGACTAACTCTTTGGCTAAGAACTCTAATGGTAGGGAACCTGAATACATAATCGCTATTAAGGTTGAAAGCCCAATTGATATCCCAATTGGTACACTTAAAAACAAAAGAATCGCAAATGATCCAAATAATACTGCTGTCGTCATCTAATTCACTCCTTTACTCCAGGTTGTGCTTCTTCTTGAGCCTTCTCAAGCTCCGTTTTAACTTCGATTTCTCCTTTGCCAAGCAAGGCTTTAAAGAGTCCAATTAAGTTTTGTATTAAACGAATCGCGGTTAACCCCATTCCGACTGGTGTTGCCAGGTAAACGAATCCCATTGGAATTTGGTTAGCAGGCGACTTTTGTCCAAAAGCAAGCAACTGCGAGGCAATATCATAACCATAACGAATAACAAAAATGGCAAAGCTTAAGAATAGTAAGTTGGCAATAATATTTAAAACAATTCTTCCTTTATCCTTCAATGCAAGTAAGAAAATATCTACTTTAATATGACGTTGTTTTTTCACACCATAACTGATTCCGATATAAACGATCCAAATAAAGCTATAGCGAGCTAGCTCTTCTGACCAAGCAAGGGAGCTACCAAACACATACCTCATAATGACCTGCGCAAAAATTACGGTAACCATGATGACAGATAAGATAACTAAAAAGACTTCTTCTATATGATCATCAATCCATTTAACTAATTTCATGGTTTATGCCTCTCTTTCTTTTTTTAATGGCTGTTGTTGCCACGACTCTTTTGGTGATATTTGTTGGTGTTAGTCTGCAGACCGAATAGATTGCCTGTCTGCTCACAGCATTCTCAAAAGCAACCATCTTTTAAATACAGTCAAAAACTAAAGGAAAAACAAAACTATCCTCACCTGATAAGTTTTGAATATACTTTTGTTTTCCCTTTGATATTGTTATAAAAAAGAGGGAAAAAGGCTCGATATCAAGCCTTCTTCCGTTTAGCTATTATTGTTGTGCTGCCTCGATTGCATCGTACATTTCTTGTACTAAATCTTCACCGATTCTCTCTGCATACTTCTCAAGTACTGGAGCAATTAGATCAACCATTTCTTGACGAGCTTCCTCAGAAATCTCCGTAAACGTCATACCTTCTTCTTGTAAATCAGCAAGGTATTGGTTGTTTGCTTCACGGTTTAGTTCACGTTGGTATTGACCAGCTTCTACCGCTGCCACTTGAACGATTTCTTGTTGCTCAGGAGTTAATCCATCAAAGAATGTTTTACTCATTAAGAATACGAACGGGCTGTAAATGTGTTGCGTGTTTGATACATGATCTTGAACTTCTTGATACTTTTGTAGATAAATTGTTGCGTAAGGATTTTCTTGTCCATCAACTGTACCTTGTTGTAGGGCTGCGAATAACTCAGTGAAAGCCATTGGTGTTGGGTTTGCACCTAATGCACGGAATGCTTCTAGGTGTAACTCATTTTCCATTGTACGGATTTTAAGACCCTTCATGTCTTCAGCTGAAGCTACTGGACGAACATCATTTGTTAAGTTACGGAAACCATTTTCCCAATACGCTAACCCAACTAGGTTTTGAGCTGGTAGCATATCAAGGAATCTTTGACCCATTTCACCGTCAAGTACTGTATCTGCTACTTCTTCACTTGGGAATAAGAACGGGAAGTCAAACAAGCTGTATTCAGGTACAAAGTTAGCAATTGGTGCTGTTGAAGGAATCGTTACCTCTTGAGAACCTAACTGAAGGCCTTCTGTCATCGTACGGTCATCACCAAGCTGACCACTGTGATACGTCTGAACTTCGATGGCACCCTCTGTTCTTTCTTCAACAAGCTCTTTAAAACGTAAAAGACCTAAGTATTGTGGATGTTGATCATTAAGACCAATCCCTGCACGAATGACTTTTGTTTCACCAGCTGGAGCTGCTGCTTCTCCGCCTGCTTCTGGAGCTTCCTCAGTCGTACCGCCACCTCCACATGCAGTTAACATTAATGCTAGTGCTGGTACTAAGAAAAAGCCTAATTTTTTCTTTTTCATCTTGATAATCCCCCTGTTAGTTTATATTTCCCTTAATAAGATCTTTTCTCTTTAGAAGGGTTTGTTAAAAACAATTAATTATTCCCAAACTTTGTGAAACGGTTTCAATTCTCCTTATTGAAGCGCTCTCAATCCAACGCAACGACAACTCCAATATGTTAAATAGAAACATAAATCACCTAGAAAGCGGTTACTACTAATAGGTTAAAAAAATCCTAAAAGCATCTTAATAACCAGAAACATGTATCCCCTTTCAAAAACTGAAAATTAATTTCTCCTTTAGTATATATTAAAAAAATTATTTTTCAAGCACTTTAGAAAGAAATTTTTTTTGATATTTTTGATTTTCACATTTTATTTCACAATTCTACTATAACAATAAAGTTGCTCGGCAATTTTGAACCGAGCAACCTCTTGTCCTTATTTTTTCTCGACAGCATGACCACCAAATTCATTGCGTAAAGCGGCGACTACTTTTCCTGTGAAAGTATCTTGTTCTAATGAACGATAGCGCATCAGTAAAGACATCGCTATGACTGGTGTTGCGGTTTGCAAGTTTAATGCTTCCTCGACTGTCCACTTTCCTTCACCAGAAGACTGCATAGTGCCTTTGATTTCATCTAATCTCGCATCTTTAGAAAATGCGTTCTCTGTTAGCTCCATTAGCCAAGAGCGAATAACCGAACCATTGTTCCACACTCTTGCCACCTGTTCATAGTCAAAATCAAATTCACTTTTCTCTAATACTTCAAAGCCTTCACCAATCGCAGCCATCATCCCATATTCAATTCCGTTATGAATCATCTTTAGATAGTGACCACTTCCGGCTTTCCCTGTATACAAATAGCCTTTCTCAACAGACGTGTGCTTAAAAATAGGCTCTACAACTGCCCATGCCTGCTCGTCTCCACCAATCATGTAACAAGCTCCATTCCGCGCGCCTTCCATGCCGCCAGACGTTCCGCAGTCCATAAAGTGGATGCCACTTTCTTTTAACTCATTGTAGCGGCGAATTGATTCTTTATAGTGTGAATTTCCTGCTTCAATGACAATGTCACCCTCTGATAGAAGAGGTGTAATTTCACTTAATGCTTGATCCACAACGTGATGAGGGATCATAATCCAAATTACCCGTGGTGTTTCTAAAGAATCAACGAGCTCCTTATAAGAGAAGGCTCCTTTTGCTCCGTGTTGCTCTAATTCCTTTACTGCTTCTAAATTAACATCAAAGGCGACAACATCATTTTGGTGGTCAAGAAAATTACGACCGATGTTAAACCCCATTTTCCCTAAACCGACTAAACCAATTTTCATGTTCCTAGCTCCTTAGACTGTTATTTGTATTAAATGTTTCGCCTCATGAACGATATGATGGGTTGTAAAGCCGAACCACTCCATGACGCACTGCCAGACCCTGATGCTCCAAAAGTCTCAATTGAGATGATTTTGCCGTCAAATCCAGTAAAACGTTCCCAACCTAGACCAATTCCAGCTTCTATTGAAATTCGATTTCTAACAGCTGCCGGTAAAATTTCCTCTTTATAGCTTGCGCTTTGTGCTGCGAATAATTCCCAACTTGGTACAGCGACCACTCGAACCGAATGTCCTTCATTTTCTAGTTCCTCTTTAGCACCTACCGCTAATGAAACTTCAGAACCTGTTGCAAGCATGATCAAATCTGGTTGCTCGTTCGTTTCTGTTAAAACATACGCTCCTTTTGATAAGTCAGTGATGTTTCCGCGCGTTTGCTCATAAACCGGTAAATTTTGACGGCTAAGAACGAGCGCAACAGGTCCATTGTTTTGCTGTAGGCTGTACGCCCATGCACTAGCGGTTTCATTGGCATCAGATGGACGAATCACCGTTAATCCTGGAATTGAACGTAGAGCAGCTAATTGCTCAATCGGCTCATGCGTTGGACCGTCTTCGCCAACGGCAATCGAATCATGAGTGAACACATACGTAACTGGCAATTTTTGCAGAGCAGCCAAGCGAATAGCTGGACGCAAATAATCATTAAACACAAAGAACGTACTAACAAATGGCTTCACTCCGCCATGCAGAGCCATACCGTTTCCAGCGGCTCCCATCGCATGCTCCCTGACACCAAAGTAGACATTTCGCCCAGCAAAAGATTCAACAGCAAATTTATCTTCGCCCTTTAAATCGGTCATCGTCGAATGAGACAGATCCGCGCTCCCGCCAAACAATGCGGGCACCTTTTTAACAAAGTGATTCATAGCCTCACCACTAGCCACTCGCGTCGATACGGACTTACTCGAATCAAAAGTCAAGATGTCTTGAACATCAAGTTTCACTTCACCAGAAATCGCTTGTTCTAGTTCCATTCCTAGTTCAGGATAGGCTTGTTTGTAAGCTGCAAACAATTGTTGCCACTTTTTCTCGCTCGCGTCACCCTTTTCTTTTAACTTTAGAAAATGCTGCTTCACTTCTTCTGGTACATGGAAAGATTCTTCATAATCCCAGCCGTAGCTTGCTTTTGTTGCTTTTGCTTCCTCTAGTCCAAGCGGAGCTCCGTGTACTTTGTTCGTGCCTGCTAAATTCGGACTTCCGTATCCGATAATCGTTCGGACTTCAATTAACGTCGGTTGATCAAGCGTTTGCTTCGCTAATTCAAGCGCCTTTGAAATGGCTTCAACATCATTTCCGTCTTCCACTCGAATGTATTGCCAATGTACGGATTCAGCACGTTTTTTGATATCTTCTGAGAAAGAGAGGTTCAGCGTTCCATCTAGAGAAATCTCATTTGAATCATATAAAACGACTAACTTCCCTAACCTCATATGACCTGCCATCGACATCGCCTCATAAGCAATGCCCTCCATTAAGTCCCCATCACCAACAAGACCATATGTAAAATGATCAATAACAGAGTGATTTTCTCTATTAAACTTTGCCGCTAAATGCGCTTCAGCCATAGCCATTCCTACTGCATTGGCAATTCCTTGACCGAGCGGGCCTGTTGTTGCTTCGACCCCATGCGTGTGCCCAGCTTCAGGGTGTCCAGGTGTTTTGCTATTTAATTTACGAAAGTTTTTCAAGTCTTCAGTCGTGACATCATAGCCAGCGAGGTGAAGCAAGCTATACAACATACTTGATCCATGCCCAGCTGATAAAACAAAGCGGTCACGGTTAAACCAATTGGCATTGCTCGGTGTATGTGCTAAGTGCTTTGCCCATAGTGCATACGCCATTGGAGCCGCTCCCATCGGCAGACCTGGGTGTCCTGAGTTGGCTTCGTTGATCATATCAATCGACAATGTACGTATGGCATTCACAGCTTTTGTTTCAATAGACATAAAAATCCCTCCAAATAACGTTTATCTTATCTATTCGAAATTTTTTTCATTTGATGAATCGCTTACCTAACTTCTCTTCATAACTACCTCGAAAACGAATGGCACTAATATCTCTTTCTATGAAAAAAAATTTCTTTCTAACTTGATTGTATGTAAAAAAATATTTTTTTTTTAAGCGTTTTCGTTTATGCTAGAGAAAGAA
The DNA here is from genome assembly GCF_000513135.1 of Halalkalibacter akibai JCM 9157. GTDB lineage: Bacteria > Bacillota > Bacilli > Bacillales > Bacillaceae_D > Halalkalibacter > Halalkalibacter akibai. The sequence goes on along the minus strand of NZ_BAUV01000003.1, from coordinate 166,038 downwards.
TTATCCTATATAAGGGGGAGAAAATTATGCCATTTACTGAGTCTCATCCAACGATTACGAGAATTTCTTCTTCCTATTCTTCCTTCAGTAGTAAAGAACAAATCATTGCCGACTATATATTAGAAAATCCCAAGAAAATTATACATTCAACGATTAGTCAAATTGCCGAAGATTTAGACATTGCGGAAGCAACGGTGTTTCGCTTTTGTAAAAGAATTGGGTACAAAGGCTATCAAGCGATGAAGATTGCCCTTGCTTCTGAGATTGTCACCCCAATCGAGAATATCCATGAGGCAATTAGCGTACATGATGATGAAAGCACTGTGGCAGAAAAGGTGTTCAGATCAAACATTAGAACATTAGAACAAACCAAACAGATTATTGATCAGCCTTCTTTTAAAAAAGCAGTTGATGCTTTTCTAGCTGCTGAACGCATTGAATTTTATGGATCGGGCGGTTCAGGAACGATTGCAAACGATGCCCATCATAAATTTTTACGAATCGGAATGAAAACCTTGTATTATAGCGATACTCATTTACAAATTATGTCAGCTTCCCAACTAACACCCAATGATTTAGTCGTGATCTTTTCGCATTCGGGTGCGTCAAAGGATAGTATTGAGGTGGCAGAGCTTGTGAAAAGTACAGGAGCCACGGTGATCGGGATTACCAATTTGGCAAAATCACCACTAAGTCAAGTGAGTGATATCGTTCTCTTCACAGCTTCTACGGAAACGGAGTATCGTTCCGAGGCTCTAGCTTCTCGTATTGCGCAATTAAGTATTGTCGACGCTCTATTTGTAAATGTTAGTATGAGACGACAAGACGAAGTAAAAGATGCACTTCATAAAATGCGAAATGCGATTGCCGTAAAGCGAATTTAGCTTTCATTTTTGAAAGGACTGTTATCATGTCAAAGAAGCAATATGTATTAGGATTAGATATAGGAACGACTAGTGCCAAAGCCGTTTTATTTCAAAAGGATGGGATCGTTGTTTCTGAAAATGAAAACGCATACCCTGTTTCTCACCCCCGACCATCATGGTAGAACAAGATCCTGTTGAAATTGAACAAGCGGCGATTAAGGCCATTGCCGGAGCGGTCGAAAAAAGTGGCGTTAGTGAAACAGATATTCTTTGCGTAGGAATATCCTCTGCGATGCACTCGTTAATTTGCTTAAACGATCAGCATGAACCAATCTCACCTTCGATTACCTGGGCAGACGGTCGCAGTGTCGAGCAAGCGAACCGACTTAAAGCCTCGTTTGGCAATGATCTCTATTTAAAAACCGGAACACCGATTCATCCGATGTCGCCTTTAACGAAATTAATCTGGATGAAGGAAACGAACTATGAGCTTACCACCAAGCGGCAAAGTTCGTTTCTATTAAAGAGTTTTTGCTGCAAAAGTGGTTCGGTCAATTTATCGTTGATTATGCGATTGCCTCAGCAAGTGGATTATTTAATATCCATACATTCGAATGGGAGAAAGAAGCGCTTCAAGCTGCTGGAATTTCAAAGGAACAGTTGTCAGAGCCTGTGCCATCAACAGCTATTTGCCAAGGGCTCACACCTGAACTTGCCGAGCAATTCCGTCTGCCAAAAGATATTCCATTTGTGATTGGATCAAGTGATGGTCCTCTTGCTAATTTAGGAATTGGTGCGATTAATCCGGGGGATGTTGCGATTACGATTGGGACAAGTGGTGCAATCCGTCAAATGTCGGCGAAGCACAAACCGATGAACTTCAGGAGATTTTTTGTTACGGCGTAACGAAAGACTTATGGATCATGGGTGGCCCAACAAACAACGGGGGAATTGTGTTTCAATGGCTAAAAGAGGTGTTAGGGGAAAAAGAGGTTCAGCAAGCACTGGCATCGGGTGGCAGTCCTTATGATTTACTCACACAATTAGCACAAGGAGTAAAACCAGGTGCCGACGGCCTTTTATTCTTGCCGTTCTTAAACGGAGAACGCGCACCATACTGGGATGCCAATGCGCGCGGAAGCTTCATCGGCTTAACCTTATCGCATCAGAAACCCCATATGATTCGAGCTGGTCTTGAGGGAGTGATCTTCAGTATGTACAGTATTGGAGAAGCACTCGAACGATTAGCAGGCTCACCCGCCAACATCTTTGCAAGTGGTGGATTTGCGCGGTCACCTCTATGGCTTCAAATATTAACCGATATATTTGGACACGAAGTACAAGTACCTGTCAGTCACCAAAGCTCCGCTTGGGGAGCAGCCTGGTTTGGGTTATATGCATTAGGTGAGGTCTCTTCTTTATCGGCCATTAAGGAATCAATCCCAATGAAAGAAACGTATACCCCAAACAGTGTAAACCACGACTTCTACAACGAGCTATACCAAACATATAGCCAACTGTACTTTGCGTTAAAGCCGCACTTCAGTGAGCTTGCAACTTTACAAAGAGGAAAATAAAAACGGCGCCTGCGGGCGCCGCTTTTTTTAATGGGGGGTCTGACCCCCACCACTTTAACGCTGTACAGCACTGGGGGTCAGACCCCTCTCCAGCAGCAGCTGAAAATCCTCTCCCGCTATCGGCCGTGAGTAATAAAACCCTTGCACCTCAACACATTGTAAGTCTTCTAACAATCGAATCTGCTCCTCGGTTTCGACCCCTTCGGCTATGACACTCAAATTCAAATTCTTACTCATTGAGATTATCGTTGAGATGATTTCTTTATTATCGTTGAAATTCGAGATAAACGATTTATCGATTTTCAAGCGATCGACCGATAAGTTAACTAAATAGCTTAGAGAACTATAGCCTGTGCCGAAATCGTCGACACTGATTTCGACGCCGACTTCTCTTAGTGCCTTTAACTTTTTATTCACATCGGCTTGTCCTTTTACAATCATTCTCTCCGTTATTTCCACTTCAATATCAGATCCTTTTAAGCCAAAGTCTGCTAGCTTATCGATCAGATATGGAACAAAATCCTCTTGATAAAAGTGAATGAACGAAACATTAATTGACGTTCTTGGTGGCTTTAGGCCGCTTGTTTTCCAGGCTTGAAGCGATTGAAACACTTTTTTCATGACAACTCTCTCTAATCCAACGATTAAATTCGTCTCTTCTGCTAAAGAAATAAACTCGAGCGGTGAGAGAAATCCGTGTTTTGGATGATCCCAGCGCACTAAGGCTTCTGAACCGATCACTTCTTTCGTTCTTAAGTTGTATTTCGGTTGAAAATAAACAGTTAAACTTTCTTGCTCGATTGCTTTTCGCAGATCGTTTTCTAAGTACATTTTGTTTTTTGTTTGTTGAATCATACTTTTATCAAAGATTTTATAATGATTAGATCCATATTCCTTCACCGCATACATCGCAATATCTGCATATTTAAGCATCTCTTCTGCCGTTTTTGCGTCTTTCGGAAACTCTGAAATGCCGATACTCGCAGTTAGTGTGAATTCCGATCCATCAATTTTGATTGGAAGATTAAATTCAGCTAAGATGTTTTCGGCAATTTCCTTGCTGTCAAAATGAGACGGTACCATGACCGCAAACTCATCACCCGCTAACCTTGCAACAACACAATCTTCTTGTAAAACAGCCGTTAGCTTCTCCCCAATCTTCTCAAGAATACGGTCTCCAAATAAATGTCCAAACGTATCATTAATTCGTTTAAAACGATCAAAATCAATATACAAGAGCGAAAACGTTTGACTCTCAACAATTAGTTGGGCGATCGTTTGTTCAAAATAACGTCGATTCGGTAATTGCGTTAACTCATCATGATAAGCTAAAAAGTGATTTTTCTTTTCTGCTCTCTTTTGTTCTGTAATATCTTTTACAATGCCGTAGAGACCCGTAATTTTGCCATCAATTACTATGCGAACAATGGTAATTTTCACATCTAAAGTCTCACCTTTTTTATTTGTCAACTTCGTTTCAACTAATTTGGAAGCACCGGTTAAAGCTTCATTCATGTTGACTAATTGGTTCTCATCACGTAAAAAGTGGTTAATATGCAAACCTATTAACTGTTGAGGCTTATACCCTAACAGTCTTGTTACTTCCTTATTAACATCCGTGATAATCCCTTCACTTGAAACGGAGAAAACCGTATCTGGATTATGATGAAACAAAGATAAATAAGACTGTACATTTTTCACAGCCAACTTCTGTCCTATTAAATCTGGGACAAGTCCTAACACTAGATTTGCATTTAACAAGAAGATAAATGGCACCAAGAAAAGAAGTTGCTCCGTAGAGGCAGGCATAATGCTATCAAAAGTAAATAGCGAAACAAGCACAACATAAGGAATTCCCGCTAACGAAAAACCTACTGTGACACAGCCAAATAATTGCCAGCCTGAAAACATGTTATACCCTTCTTCATTCGTCATTTGTGTCAAAAAGCGAATCAACGAAAAAGCCGTACCTAAAATTAATACATTCGCCATAATAAACAAGATTGCTTTAAATTCAATAAACTCAGCAAAAAGATAGAGAAACCCTAATGAGTCCGCACATAAAATTGAAATCGCTATAACGATGCTAATTCTAATAAAATGCAAAGGTTTCAGAAACATATTCTGCGCTATTTGCAGTGTGAAAAAAGAGCCGATAAACGTAAAGATAAAACTTAACGTCGCATAAATAATCAGATCCACCATTTGAAAAGGAAGGTTCACCGTTAGCACGATCACGATGTTTTTCAACCAAAAACAAAAAGCGAGAATAAAAGAATAAGAACCTTTTTTTACAATAGAATTTTCCCCTTGCTTAATTTGACGACTAAAATGAACCGCAAAAAAACAAGTAATGATTGCGATTAAGACCGTCAGAGCAACAGAGAAAATATTAAACACATAAAAAGATGGTACATTATCAAGCACAAATACCCCTCGTTTCAAAATTATCAATATAGGTATTATATACCCATACTTTTTTATCATAAACCTATTTTAATCATATCAAATTAAGTATTATTAGTCCAAAAGGATTACTAATTATCCTACTTTAGTTTTATAACATGCAAAAAAGGTGTTTCAAAATAGTTATCACCGATCCTGAAACACCTTCTTATGCTCTTGTCTAATACAACTTCATGTTAACATCTCCTCAACACTCCACCCAAAACCTCTTAATCACATTCCCATCCTCTTCTATAAAATCGGTATCCATAACCCCTCCATTATTAACAATCGTTCGATAGGACCCGGTATTGTCTTCATTGCAAACGACTAAAACACTGTTAATCTCTAACTGCCTCGTTTTTTCAAGAGCTAGTGAAAGTAGCTTAGTCGCGTACCCCTTTCTTCTCTCAGAAGGGCGAATTCCATAGCAATATGCCCGCCACTGTTATGTAAAAGTTCGGTTAGACGGTGCCTGATGTTAACAACGCCAAGGATTCTATTGTCTTCATTGACTAACCAATACGTTGAGTCCGGAACCCAGCCTTCAGGAACATCGCTATCTAGTAAACTCTGAACCATCTCTTCAAAATGAGTCGGGTCTTTTTTGATGACCCACGGAATCATCTTTTCTCCGGTCTCTTTCCATTCCTCATAAAATGAGAGATATTCCTTCTTTAACTGAACGGTTGGTTTTACTAAACTAAGTGACATCTCACAACACCCCTTCCTTTTTTACCCATTTTATTATGCTCTACACAAACAAAAAAGAACAGCCCCTATCGTTTTCGACACGGACCGTTCCCACAACTATTACAGTTTAAACTTTTGAACTAACACATTTAATTTTTCTGCTAGTTGAGCCAATTCATCAGAATTGTTTGCTACTTCTTCCATTGAACTACTAACTTGTTCCGCTGATGCTGACGTTTGTTCAATTCCTGCTGCTGACTCCTCTGATACTGAGGCCATTTCCTGTATAGAAGCGTTCATTTTTTCATTGTTTGTAGAAATCGTTTTTAAATTATTGGAGACTGTTTCCATACTTATCGCCATGTCTGTTACTGCTTGATTGATCCGAGTAAATGTTTCTCCTGTTGTCTTGATTTGAATTATGCCTTGTTTCACTTCTTCATAGCCCGATTCTAGTGAATTCGCTACAGCCGTTGACTCACTTTGTATGCCACCTACAATTGTTGTAATTTCGGTAACAGATTCTGTAACTTGCTCTGCTAGTTTACGAACTTCATCAGCGACAACGGCAAAACCGCGACCATGATCTCCTGCTCGGGCAGCCTCAATCGCTGCATTTAAAGCTAATAGGTTCGTCTGCGCAGCAATGTCTTTAATCACTGATACTAATGTAGAAATCTGCTGAGACTGAGCATCTAACCCTTTAACTTTTTGCACCGAGTCTTGGACAATTTCATCAATTTGCTTCATTTGTTTGATTGAAGAATCCATTAACTGACTTCCTTCTGTCGTTAACGCCTTGACTTCCATGGAAGTGGTTTTCACTTTCTCACCATCTTCATTTGCTTCTTGAATTTTAGTTGAAAAGGACTCCATTACGTTTGCCAAACCAAGTGCTGCGCTTGCTTGTGTTTCTGCTCCTGCTGCTAATTCCTGCATCGTCACGGCAGTCTGCTGCGAACCTGCTTTTACTTCATTAGCAGCTTGCGTTAACTCCTCGCTCTGGTTTGTAACCGTCTTAGAGACACCTGTTATTTCATCTATTAAATTTCGCGTATTTTCACTCATTCTATTTGTAGCCATCACCAATTGACCTATTTCGTCTCTTGAGCTTGTATCTAATGGTTTTTCACTAAGATCAAATGTTGAAATGGCATTCATACGGTTCATAACTACTTTAATTGGGTTTGTAATCACCTGCGCTGTAATAAGTGCAACGGTTACTCCGATGATGAAGACCAAGCCACTTAGTATCATTGTAACCAACAAAGTGTTTTGACCACTATTTATAATCTCATGCCCTTGCTCGATTGCTAGCGTTTCTCTTGTATAAGCCATTTCCTCAAATCCGTTCATGACTTCACGGCCAAGCGTTTGAGCTTGACTGCTTAATATATCAACTGCACCTTGACTATCGCCCTGGTCGTAAATAGGAAACACTTCATTTATAATAATTCCTCTCCATGTATTACTTTTCTCAACGAGTTCGACTACCTTCTCCGAATTTGTTGTAGCCAGAAGCTCCTCTTGCAGTGCTAAACTTCTATCCGTGTACTCGTTGAATAAGTCCTTATACTCTTGGTCACCATAGATAACATAACCTCGTGCTAAAGCGGTTTGCTGCGCCATATTAAACGCAAGTCTTTCGTCAGCAATTAACAAAGGCAATTGATATTCAATAATATCCTTTGTTTGCTCATTTACTTTCATAATTGATCCAACATTAAACACGGTTAATATAAGAACTAAAACAATTAATTGCGAAAAACCAAATAAAACCTTCATTCTAATGCTTTTAAAATTTAATAACCTTTTCATGTCCATACTCCTCAATGATGTAATATAATAGTTACTTATACCCACGTTTTTTACTAATCAAACATTATTTTCACTAAAAAAGTATTTATTTTTACCTATTTCAATCTTAATTAAAAAAATAACTAGTTCTTTCCTCATATTAAACTTAGACTAACCTTCAAGCCGATAAGAAAAGGCAAAACTCATATTTGACTTTTCCTCGCCAACTATTTTATACTTACGTTTGTAATTAGTATGTATAGCAACTAAAAAGAGGGATGACTTTGAAATTATCTTTTCAAGACTATATCAGTATTAAGATTCATAAGACTGATCTATTCCTGACTAGCATGATTAAATCTAAATTAGAGCCTTTTAACCTCGCTCCAGAACAAAATTTAATTATGATGTTACTGTGGGAAAAGGATGGTCTTAGTCAGAATCAACTTGTAGAAAAGTTGGATAAGGATAAGACGAATATTGCAAGAATGGCTTCTAGTCTTGAGAAGAAAGGATTTATTAAGAGGAGTAGCTGTCCAAATGATCGTCGTTCCGTTAAACTTTTTTTAACCGAGTGTGGCAAAAAGCTCGGCAAAGAGATTCTTCCGATTACAGAGGAATTTAATGAGATTGTTTGTGAAGGAATTTCAGAGGAAGAACTTTTACAACTAGAAAGATTGCTCAATAAAATGAAAGAAAATGTCCAAACTTCTTTTTAAGTAGGACATTTGACTCAAATGGTTGCTATGACAACATAACTAAAACTAAAGGTTGCTATGACAACCTTACTATATGGAGGTAATTTAAGATGGCAAAAGTACTATTTATTAAAGCAAATTCAAGACCAATTGAACAAAGCGGTGAGCGTAAAGCTTTACCACACTTTCCTTGAGCAATATCAAAAGTCTAACCCAAATGACGAAATTACAGAACTTGACTTGTTTGAAGAAAATCTACCATACTATGATACTGATAAAATTAACGGGATGTTTAAACTTTCAAAAGGCATGGAATTAACAGCGTCTGAGAAAGAAGCGACAGATTTAGTTGAAAAGTATTTAAATCAGTTCCTTGAGGCTGATAAAGTGGTAATCGCGTTCCCACTTTGGAATTTCACTGTTCCAGCGGTGTTACACACGTATTTAGATTATTTAGCGCAAGCTGGTAAAACGTTTAGATACACAGCTGAAGGCCCAGTTGGGTTATTAACTGATAAGAAGATCGCTCTTCTAAATGCAAGAGGTGGCGTTTATTCTGAAGGTCCTGCTCAAGCTGCTGAAATGGCCGTTAACTACGTGAACACAATGTTAAACTTCTGGGGCGTTCAAGATATTTCAACTGTTATTATCGAAGGACATAATCAATTCCCTGATCAAGCTGAAACGATCATTGGAGAAGGGTTAGAAAAAGCAGCGACTGTAGCTGAAACGTTCTAAAACAAGCTAAAGAGCTCTGTGGTATCTCCTTAACTATTAAAAAGCACCGCATACACGCGGTGCTTTTTTGTATATAAGAATAGCTCAGTTATTAAACAGTGCTTCTAACAGTTAATTCTAAACAACCCTTCATTCATAAAGGGAAAGAGTTCCCCCTGCTACACCGTTATTTTCTCCAAAAAGTAGTGCAGTTTGCCTTGTCCCAAATATTAAACTCGATCATTTTCTCAAGAAGTGGGTAATCAACTGGAGCATTCCAAGGGATACGTATCAGCTCTTTTGTGTAATCATATCCTGCCTTCACAATATCTTCCTCTACATGAGTGATCGTTACACTTTCAGGTGCGACCGCTATATGCTTTTTAGATACGCTTAAGCCAATAATAAATGTACCATGATGAGTAAACATCGGTTGATTCCATTTCATTTCTGTGTTTAAGTTTGAATATTTATTTTTTATCCAAGTAAGCACTTCTTCTGTTTTTTCTCTGTGGGTCGGGTCATCAATCCCCGCTATAAACTCTGAAAAGACTTCCATATTAGTCCCTCCTAACCTAAACTTTTGTCGCTCCTAATGTCAGCACATTAGGTCTATTTAGAGTTCTTGATTATTGATCAGAATAATGCTTTTTCAAAAAGCGAACTGATTGTGTAATTAACGCCTTTAACACATTAACATCAATATCTGCTACCTTGTTAATGTACACACACGCTTTTCCAGTTGTATGTTTACCAAAGTCTTTGAGCAGTTGCTCGCGTTCTGAGTCACCCGTTGCAAAATACAAACTAATCTTCGCTTTACGAGGGGAAAAACCGACTAAAGGCGCGTCGCCTTCATGACCTGATGCGTATTTATAATGATAGGAACCAAACCCAATAATACTTGAACCCCACATCTTCGCCTTGAAACCTGTTGTTTCTGTAAAAAGATCAAGAAGTTGATAAGCATCTGCACGCTTTCTCTCGCTTTCAACCTGTTCAATAAACTCCATTACATCATTATCATTTTCTTTTGTTTTCAGTTCGTACATCTTTAGTCCTCGTTTCTATGTGTCACTTGAACTATTTTTTCTGGTATGGAAAGCAAGGATAAGCGACAATTGTGTTTATGTCTTTCGGCTTTGCTAGCCATTCTTTTTTTACTGTAAGCTTAATTTTATCAACACCGCTTCCATTATAGTAACTAGGATACTCAATTTTTTCGCCCATATTCTTCCTCCTCATTTCTAGTTACATTATACTTCTACTAAAGACTCATTTATCCTGCTACCATTTTTAACAAATTTTTCTTTTCTTTGACAAGGTTCAACCTAAAAAAGAGCCATGCATAAACACCTGTCAGACAAATATAAACAACACCAATCAACAAGCTTAAATCACGAGCACTAACTCCTTCTAGCAAAAAACCTGCTGCAGCCATTGATAGTCCTAGTGCTGTATTGGATATAGCTTGCATCATCCCAAACAGTGAACCTAACCTCGCTTTTGGAATCACTTTCATCATAACGGTGTCGATACAAATATTACTTAATCCACCAGCAAACGTAATGAACATCGCAACGAGTAAAGCTAAATAAAAAGAAGGCAAATACAACTGTAAGTAGAAGGAACCCTCGCTTTAAATATTTAGAAAAAAAAGAGCTAACGATAAAACCAATCCCGAGCGCCGCATACATAAACCCAATCCCTAACTCCCCCATTTGAAAAACATCGAGCGCATACACATTCATTAACACGTTATCAATCCCGTTTGCTAGTGGCATTGTTACGGCTATGAAAAGAAAGGTTAAGAGAATGGATGATTGAAAAAGCATCGTCCGAGAAGATGCTGGGGGCGAATTGTTTGAAGAAGACTGTGCTTCTGATTGAGCTTCGTTGATTCTTAAAAGAAACAAAGCCGACAGTAAAAACGTTAGCGCATGTATCCAAAAAGGAAGAGACAATCCTAAATAAAAAGCAAAAATCCCCCCTGCACTAGCTCCAACCACCAAAACGAATCCCATCAACATTTGCTCCAACGCATTTATATCTGCTAGCCGTTCTCGTTTTACTAAAGCCGGAATAATAGACATTCGCGCCGGGGCGTACAAAGCTTCGCCGCAAGCTAGTAAAAATGTGCTCACATACATGATCCATAAATCATCCGGTGTTTGAACCAATAATAAAGATAAGACGAAAGGAATTCTCAAAAGGTCGATTAGAACCATCATCTTTTTTTTTCGAGTATCTATCTGCAAGCAGTCCTCCAACTGGTGCTAGTAATAGAAAAGGTAGCATCCGAATCGCTAAGATAATTCCGTCGTGACCGCTGCTCCTGTCAGTTCAAAAACTAAGGCGAAAATCGCTATTTGACTAAAACGATGGCCAATTCCACTAACGAATCCTGCTGAAAAAAAATTCCGGTAATCTCGCTCCTGTCTCCACGCAATAAGCAAATTCACTTTCGCAACTCCTTTCATAACAATCTAATTAAACACCCGTCTAATTAGTTACAAAAAAGAAAAGCCGTTTAAACCGGCCACATTTCTTTTGGGTTCAACTCATATTGTCCTTCTTGTCTGTGCATAAATTGATTCATAATAAACTCCCGGCGAATCCAGGCATAATCATCATAATATTGCTTAATATATTCGTTTATCTCTTGCTCGCTATATGTTTTTCCGATCTCTAACCCTTGGACTAGATGCTCCAAAATAATTAACTTCTTCTTATGCTGCGCAGGCACGCTCTTCAATTTTCCGTTTGGTTGTATGAAGTTTTTTAAGATTTTATGCTTTTCTTCATCTTCAACTCGGAAAACACTTGCCTCCTCCTGATTATTCAATTTCAAAATCGCTTGGGCCATGAGCTGAAGCTTCTTTTCATCCAAATGATAATAAATCGTATTTTTATCACGACGCTGATAGATCACGTCAATGTCGCGTAGCTTGGCAATGTGATGAGAAATGGTCGGTGGCGTTAACCCTAACTTTCCGGCTATCGCTTGCCCATGTAATGGTCCTTCCTTTAATAAAAAAATAATTCGAATTCTTGTTTTATCGCCCATCGTTTTATGAAAATTAACGAGTCGGTTTAATTGCATAGATGATTCCTCCTTTACTCATATCTAATTAGACTATAATCTAATTAGATGATCATAACAATAGGCAAACGATAAAAAATGACCATTTACTCAGAAGATCCCATAAATTAGTCAAGAAAAAGGCTATCAAATGAACGATGCATTTAATAGCCTTAACCTTCTTCTGCCCTTACTTTATCGTAACCTTTTCAATAACATCTTCTTTATTTAATTCTAAAAGATTACTGCCTTCGTATACAGTTACTTCTAGAACATACTGTTGTCCTTGATGATTCGTTGGAATCTCAACAAACGTTTGAACGGTATTTTCACTTGCTGGGCTTACCTGAAGACCTACTAGTGAGTTTTCTTGCTTACGACCGTGCTTGTCAACAAGTGTAACAGCAACGATTACATCCTTCCTGTCCGTTTGATTGTTTTTCACTTTCGTTTGAACAAGGATTTGTTGATTACGTTCAAGCTTTGAGACAGTGTCCTTTCCATCAGTCAGACTAATTTCAACTTCATACGGATCGAGTACCTCAACCATATCAGCTTTTCCTCTAGGCTTTAACTGAATCGTATTATTGAAGCGGCTTGAAATACCTGTAATATTCACGGAATCACCATTCGCAAATTCAAAATCGTCAAAAACTAAGCCTGTCCGATTATCTACACGAACTCGAACTGTTTCCTCTTTGACAGTAGCATCGAATTCAAAGGTTCCAAAGTTATTGATTCGTTGAAGGTTAGAAATAGTCGCACTCTCGATTACGACTAACTGACCTTCATTTTCAGCTGTAATTTGCTTTGGAGATACTTTCAACGGTTGCGGAATGTCTGCCTCTCCTACTTTTTCAATAGCTGAGACATTGGTGATTTGAAGTTCTTCTGCAAAAATTCCTTTTTCACCTGTTACACGAATGACATCGCCTGCTTTCACATCTTGCAAGGACTGGAATACATAAATACCTGCTTCATCATCTTGAAGGTAGAAGCCTTTTTGTCCCCAAAAACCAGAATCTGTTGTGGCTGTCGCTTCAACCGTAACGACCTTACCAACTTCAGCTGTCCGAGCTTCACTAATGGAAATTGGTTCAATCACTGGTTCTGCTTCAGTAACAAAATCATATGATGTTAAAGTTTTTACCCCAGGTACCGTGAAGTATGCTTCTAATGTTCCTGATACTTGTACGAGTTTTCCTAAATTATCAGGGTTATCCTTTAAATTCAATGCTGTTCTAATCGCGTTATTAGGTAATTGAACTGGAATTAGCTTCTTAAGATCTCTCTCATTCGGAGAATCTGCCATCACTAAATTGGTTGTAGTCGTAAATTCACCATCAAAAGTGACATTTGTAGCTGAAGTCATTGTTCCTACGATATAGCCTTGAACCGTAGCTTTCCCACTGTTGTTAGCAATCGCTTCTGCTACTGTCACATAATCGCGGTCAGCCGGTGGTGGTACAGGTTCACTTGAAGAATCATCTATGATGGTAATACGTGACCCTTCAACATAATCAATTGGTCCCTCTTGCACTTTTACATAGTCAACAATCGCTTCCCAAACCTTGCCATAGTTGCTACCAACAAGCTCACTGCCTAGATTGTAAAAACCAGCCCCATGCATATAATCGTTATAGGCAACTGTATACTGTTTTCCTTCATCTAATGGATTTCCATCAGGTAATGTCAGCTTCACATCGACGAATTTGCCATTTTCTTTGATCAATTCATAATGCAAGCCAGATACTTGTAGATCGACACCGTTATTATATTTGGATTGCTCAAGTAAAACTTCCTTCATACGTTTCACCGTTGTTTTAACAGCAACGACTTGATTGCCAAATTGATCTAAAAATTCAATTTGACCATCTGTAATTACGCCAGGTGCAATGCTTCCTGTTACAGATGAACTGTTAAGCATGCCGAAATCCGCATTTGTTTTCGCACGGACTGAATCAGCATAAAGGTTCCCTAGTCCTGAGTCACCAGTACGGTTATTTGCCGCAGAAAGGCCATTCTTCGTTTCACCAATTGGGTTACCAACAATTGGTGCATCGTTAGAGACTTCAAATGTAATACGTTGACCCGCTTGATAGTTAATCGCTTTGCCTTCTGAAGTTAAATGCTTTGCATAAGCAATCATAGAGTCAGTCATAAACCCAGAGGTTGTTTCTATTATTTCTCCAGCAAAGTTGTACCCACTACCACCAGTTCCGATATAATCACCAACTGCGACGATATACATTTTATCATCTTCAATTAATTGACCATCCACTTTTAACTCAGAATCAATATAACGACCTGTATTATTCGTAATAATTTTATACGTTAATCCTGACGTTTGCAGGTCAATCGAGTTACGACGTTCATATGAGTATTTGATAACCTCTTTCACAGCCGCCCCAGTCATTTCAATTTTCATAATTTCATTGGCAAAGGGCTCGATTGTATAAATATCAAATTTCTTAATATCACCAGCCGGGATATTGGCACGGATTCCGCCGTTGTTCGTCAACGCAATATCTGATTTTGTATAATAACGAATCGAATCAGTCCAAAAGTTCCCTAGTTGCGTGTCTCCATTTCCACTTCGATTTAAGCCTGTTTCTGTTTTGCCAATAACTTCATCAAGCAAATCGCCCATCTCAGCATTGTACGCATCAACTTTTTCTTGAATCTCTTGATCAACAGCCGTTAGCTGGCTAACATTCTGTAAAAAACCCGTAACCGATTCCACTTCTTTTGTGTCTTGGTTGTAGTTTATCGTTACATTTCCAACGTTTAGAGCATTCCCACCCGTTTGCACAATCGGTGTACCATTTACTACTGCCGGTTGATTTAACGTTGTATGAGAGTGACCACCAATAATTAAGTCGAAGAAACCAACTTCCTCAGCTAGCTTGCGATCGTCCGAATAGCCGATATGTGTTAAGGCGATCAGAATATCTGTTTCATCCGTCAAATATTCATATTCTTTGGCTGTCTTTATCGGATCAGCAAATGTTATCCCCACCGTGTTAGCTGGTGCGGTTGCCGGTGGACTTTGAATAACCGAGAACACCCCAACTTTAATGCCATCTACATCAAAAATCTTGTATGGCTCCGGTTGCTCGAGCTCTTTATTTGCTCCGTCACCAACAGTCGTGTTAGCACTTAACCACGGAAAAGTAGATTCATTGATTCGTTTCACCATTTCCTCTTGCCCATAATCAAAATCATGGTTTCCTATCGCCATTGCATCAAGACCCATATGATTCAATAAATCGACAATTGGTTTTCCGTATTGTAAATCAACAACTGGATTCCCACTAAAAATATCACCCGCATCTAAAAACAATGAGTGCGTTGCAGCTTCTCTTTCAGCCTGTATGTATGCTGCAATTTTACCAAAATCATTCACTCTCGCATGGATATCATTTGTATGTAAAATCTTAAGTTCAACGATCTCCTCCTCACTTGCCTGAGCAAAAACCGGTACAAATGAGCTAAATAATGAATAAAAAACCAACGTTATTACTAGAATAATAGAAACATATCTATTATTCTTGAAACTAGTAAAAGTCATGATGATCCTCCTCTTATTTTTCCTTTATCTATTAAATAGTAACCTACTAATGTAAATCCCACATTAAAGTTATGTAAAAATACGAGTAAAGTAATTACTAATGGGAGATAATCATCCAATCACTTAGGAGGAATGACATGTGAAGGTTCTCATTAACAACATGCCTATTGAACTATTTCACGGGGCCACATTAAAACATGCGTTATTGAAAGCAGATGAACAGCTTTATAAGGACGTGATCACAGGCTTTAGTCTTATTCAAGATCAAGATGGCAACGTCACAGACATTAATGGAGCTGTTGGAGAAAATTTTTCTTATATTGTGATTAGAAAAAAGGACGATGTATCCTAGAGGAGGCGCTATTCGTCTTGAAAAGAAGCATCGTTTTCCTCATTAGATGAAAAGGAGTCCCCACAAAACCACCTCCCTGATTTATAATGGAAATAAATTGGTTTTTAAAGGAGGCATTGTATGATCATCGGCTTACATCATGCTCAAATTACGATACCCGAGTACTGAAGAACAAGGTAAGCATTTCTACTGCCATATATTAGGATTAGCAGAAATTGAAAAACCTGATTCCCTTAAAGGGCGAGGCGGCTTCTGGTTACAAGTTGGGAACAAAGAGGTGCATGTTGGAACAGAAGATGGTTTTAACCGGTTAACAACAAAAGCGCATTTAGCTTATCATGTTGACGACATTTCTTACTGGAGAAAAAAACTTGAAAAGAACAACATTGAAATCTTAAACTCGGTTCCCATTCCAAACTATGAACGCTTCGAATTCAGAGACCCTTTTGGGAACAGAGTAGAAATGATAAGAGAATTATAAAAGAATCTCTATAGTGAGGGAGAAGATTTTTTGATTCATTTATTGGAAATCATCTTTCAATTTTCAGCCATAATCCTACTTCTATGTTCGATTTATTATTATAGATTTTTCAAAAAAGTGAAGAGAGAAAGAAAACTAACTTTCTTTGAATTCTCCATGTATGCTATGACCCAAGTGGCCATATATCTTTGTGCTGGTAGTATTATCCTTTTGTTTTTGGATAGAAATTTCTAATCGCAAATAGTGGGAGGCGAATGATGGAAAACGACTATTTTGTTGGTTGGGGTACACTAGCGTTGATCAATGCAGGACTTGCACAGGGGAAAAATAGAACAGGATTAAATTGGTTTTTACTTTCTCTTTTACTAGGTCCAATCGCAACACTCATCTTGTTATTTGCAGAAAAGAGAGAACAGTAGTTTTGGAAAAATGCGCCCTATTTGATAATAGGAGCGCATATTTGATTTATCATATTCTAGAAGAAATAACCTTAATCGTCGTCGTCACTTCTGTATTCTAAAAGGTCTCCTGGCTGACAGTCTAAAGCCTTACAGATCGCTTCTAACGTCGAAAGTCGAACCGCTTTTGCCTTTCCGTTTTTCAATATAGACAGATTAGCCATCGTTATTCCTACCCGTTCGGAAAGCTCGGTCACACTCATTTTCCTTTTCGCCAGCATTACATCAATATTTATTATGATTGCCATAACTTATTCACCTCAGACTACTAAATCGTTTTCTGATTTTATATCGATGGCTTCTTGTAAAAGTCTTTGAAGAACCGCCGCAAAGACTGCAATCACCATTGGAGCAAAAATCATGACTAGACCAATAATGATCAGACCTGGCGCATCATCTACCTCCGCTATCATATAAACGAATGGGATCGCTACCACATAAAGGCCGCTAATGATAATGGCACAGTTTTTAATTTTTTTAAGAGCCCTGACAGATAACTCCGAAAAAGCTTCGTTCTTGTCAATAAAACTTAAAAGCTTAAAAGCTTGAAACAAAGCAAAGTAAAACGGAATCGTCGTTATATACATAATCAGTAATATACCGTAAACCACATAAGCCAAATCCGAACCTCTTCTCGTTGCCTCATTTGCTTCACCTGCGATCTGTGGCAACAAAAATAAACACAAAGCCAGAACCGGAACCCCAATCAATATAACAGCTATCTTCAGAAAAAGTGTTGAACTTCGTTTCATAAATACACCTCATTTACCCATTGTCACTTGAATGTACCACAGAATTTATTGTTTTACAATAAATTCTTGTTGAATTGCATTCAACAACCTACTTTAGATGAGCTAGTTTCTATGAGATTAATTACTAATTCCGTTTTATTTAGCACCTTCCTATTAATTAATAACTACCTTATTGTCACGCTGATAGGTTTCAAATAACTCCATGATGTGCTCGTCTATCTTTGACCCCCATACCTCTGCCTCTTCGATCGACGTTGGCTCATCAAATAAATGAGCTAGGTATTTTTGTGTGTATAAATCTCTTCTATAGTAGGAATCGGTCCAGGTTTCATAATACTCTTCAAGTTTAAACCTAACTGATTTGCTTGAGTCTGATAAAATTCAAGACTTTCCTCTGACAAGAACTCAAGTTGTTCCGATATTGTTGCACCAGGAAACAGCATTTGCTTAGCTTCTTCTATTTCATCCTCTGAAATTGTAATACCTAATTTGTGAGCTTCTTGAATAAGGATTTCCTCTTTCAGATACATTTCGATATATGGTTTTTCCACTTGATATAGAGTTAAAATATCTGATGCTCTTATCTCTTCTTCGTTTAAAACAGCGATAACTTGATCATTTTCAACCGCTGATGTTTGGCAAGCTCCTAACAAAAGACAAGCTAGAATGACATATATGATTCTCACGTTTAACCTCCTTTTCTTAGTTTCATAGAATGGTAGAATGATTAGTGCAGTTGGCCTCTCTATTTAGAAGAGGCTTATTGCTTTTGGTTGGTATAATATGTATTCGATCTTACTTTTCTTTAATTTTAGCACGGATGCTTTCTAAATCTTCTAAGGACAGCTCACTGAGGGATTCTTTGATCTCCTCTTCAATCAACTTTCTATTACTAGCGCGGTACTGATCCCACCACTCTCGTAATCCTGCTGTATTATCGAAAAGATATTCAATGTCTATTTCTTCGACTGAATCGTCGGATAAATAATTTAATACAGCAGCTAGATACCGACTTAGATCTTCCGTTTCTGAGTCAGTAACCTCCGTTGCTTCCTGTTCGATTTCTTCTTCCGTTGACGCAGATTTTCTTGGCATTGTTTTTCCTCCTTTTTATTATAGTATGACCAAAAGGATTTCTAAACAATCTTGCGAACATGAGAGACTCTATTGGATGTTGAGTTGGGGTGTTAGACTTTTGGGGGACACTGGGTTTCTGGGTTTCTTGCTTTTGGCTGTTGGGGATTGCTGTTTTTTTGAGCGCGTGGCGAAACTGGTGTCTTCTTACCAGCACCGGCCAAGCTCCTGTAATTTTTCGAGGACACCAGAGACCTTATTCAAGCAATATTCAAGGTTTTGAAGCTCCGAAAGGACAACAGATTCCTTATTCACCGATTTCGCCAGTCAAAAAGCCTCTTTCCAAGCGAATAGCGAACCTCCTGTCCTCTCACTCCCCAAATCAGCACGATTTCCTTCAAATAAGGTCCTCTCTGTCCTCTTACCAGCACCAGCCAAGTTCCTGCAGTTTTAAGAGGACAACAGAGACCTTATTTGATCAATATTCAAGGTTTTGAAGCTCCGAAAGGACAACAGATTCCTTATTCACCGATTTCGCCAGTCAAAAAGCCTCTTTCCAAGCGAATAGCGAACCTCCTGTCCCCTCACTCCCCAAATGAGCGAGTTTTCCTGCATATAAGAGCCTCTCTGTCCCCCTAGCATCCAACCCTAGTACCAGCCCCCCTCACCACCACAAAAAAAGAGGCGAAAATCAAAATTGATCTCCACCTCTCTCATATTCAAACTAGTTTTCCTCTAACCACAAAATGCTTGTCACTCCACGCGGATAGTATTTGCTTCCGGCTATTTCCCCGGAGATAATTTGATCGCTCCAGCTCCAGACAGAAAGAGTTGGGTGCGTTAGCCATGCCACGTGTGCGGCATCTGCTTTCGCGCCTTTTTCGTCCCATTTCCAGCCGAGGATTTGGCGTGCGATAAATTGGTTGAGATAGATTTTACTTAACCATGAGTTGTTACTTGTGGAGGAAATTTTCCAGCCTCCATCTTCAAACAAGCAGACGCCTTCGGTTAAGACCGTTTCTAAATGGCGTTTAAGCACTTGGATGTACTCACCAAAGCGGCCATCCTCTTCTAATGCTTCCTTGCAATTCGTATAGTACGGGAAGATTAGCCCTTCGATCGCAGGAATGATTTTTGAATCATTGCCTTCTCCAACAACAGCTGGAATGTAGCCGTCTTCGGTTACGAAACTGACAATTGTGCTAGCACATTTTTCAGCTTGTTCGCCTGCTGTTTTTGAAAGCTCCACCTTCCCTTGTTCAGAGAAGATTTTCTCAAGTGCAACATATGAGGCCCATGACTTCCCAGCCATGTAAATATTGTTTCTTGCTTGACCTAGTGATACGTCAAGGCTGTCATATGTTGTGATTTCCGCTCCACCCATGCAGCGTGTTGAGTCAAGACTCATGATTCCATTGCGTTCAGCTGGGTCTGGGTGGTCACGATTGACCATGCTTTTTAGGCATTCTTCAAAAATGTCCATGTTGTCGGTTAACCACTTTTGATCTCCAGTTTGCTCCACGTAGACGGACGCGCATAGCACCCAGTTTACGAGTTGCTCGTGAGTCATATGCGAGAAGCAGCCGTCTAAACCATACAGCTCATACGAAGAATATTGTTGACGTGAAATCGTATTAGCTACACCCATGTCATGTGTGAAGCTGATTCCACCAGGATATTCAATCTCATCGCCAGGGAAACGGACTGCATCGACGTAGCTGAAGCGTTCAATGAACATATCAAGTTCGTTTTTGACCGTCCAAGGGTTCATTTTCAATTCGAAAAATAACTGGTCGACCGTTAGATCAAATGTATTCATCATCCGGTACTCACCTTCATTGACGACCCAGAATGGCTCTCCGTCTGATGTTTCAAGAAATTGCGTTGAACCATAGTAACTGCGGATCGAGTGAGCCATCATGAACTTTTGGTCATCAGAAAGGTTTGCATCGTTAACAAGCTTATTGGCTTCAACTGCACGCTTTGCAATAGCATCAAAGTTTTCCAATGTGTAAGAGGCAACCTCTTCGATATTTTTGAAATACCGAGTGTAATAGTAAGATGTGTCCATACCAGCTGTGACAATTCCGCCGCGGTAGAAGCTAATTGCAAAACGATACGTTTTTTTCTCACCTGCTGGAACATCAACGACAAGGGCACCTAAAGGTCCAAGACCGAACGTCCAGTTTTCTTCTAGTTCGGTTGTTAAGATGTTTTCCATGCTAAAGTGCATCGCTGATTTTACGGCAGGATCATCAGATGTAATCGCTGTTAATCTGCCTTGACCTACACCGGCAATTCCTTCTAATGTATCATCTAAGCGACGCATCGAGCTGTACACATCAGCACCTTGATAACCGAAGAAAGCGCGACGGCTATGTTCGCCTTCAGTATTATCGATCGTTAATTCAGCCACTACAGATGGCACAATCGTCAGTTTCATTTCTTCAGCCGAAGCGGTTGCTGGGTCTGGAACAGATTCGACTTGTGAGTAGATCGTAAACTCAAGATCGCCTGCCTTCCAGCTGTCTGTCCCTAATTGAAATGTACGTGTAACCTCGTCTTGTGAAAAAGGGATAATGATCTTCGGTTTGTCTTGATTAGGATCTGGATTTTCAATGTCATAGCGCTTAGCTTCATCATCTTGTGACGCAAAAAATGGAAGAGCATCATACATGCCCGCCTCAGTTCTTGATTCGACTCCAATATAAACGTTTTTCTTAGGCGAACGGCCAAGCTCTAGATCGAGCCCGCCGCCTTCCTGTGGAAAACCAAGTGTAAAACTAGAGAAAGATCCAATTGGTGAATGGTGTGCGTTGAAAAATTGATTTTTCATGCCATTTTACCTCCATTATCCTTTAACTGATCCAGACGTAATTCCTTCTACAATGCGGTTGCTAAGAACGAAGAAAGCAAGCAAAATTGGAATGATACTGATCATTAGAGTCGCACCAATTGCGCCCCAATCTGTTGCGTATTGGCCGATAAAGTTTTGGATTCCAACTGTTAGTGTTTTGTATTTATCTGAGCTGATGAATGTGTTAACAAAGATAAATTCGTTCCAGTTGTAGATCATGTTGATGATCGCTGTTGTTGCTAAAACAGGTGACGTCATCGGTAAAATGATTTGGAAGAACATTCTATGGACTGAGCATCCGTCCATGATGGCAGCTTCTTCGACTTCACGTGGCAACGTGTAATAGAATCCTAGTAAAATCATCATCGTAATTGGTAAGTTAAAAGCTGTATACGTTAGGATAATCGCTAACGGATGATCCATTAAATTAATGTTTGTAAAAAAGCTGAATAATGGAATAAGCGTTGAGTGAACAGGGATCATTAAACCAACCATGAATAATCCGAGTACTGGCTTTTTCCATTTCCAATTCATACGCGTAATCGCGAATGTAACAAAACTTGCAAGTAAAACCGTTAAGATAACAGCAGCTGCTGTAATCCAGACACTATTAAAGAAATAAAGACTAATGTTACCCTCTGTCCAAACCTTTGCATAGTTCTCCCATCTAGGTTGCGATGGTAGAGCAAAAGGCGCTAAATTAAACACCTCTTGATTGTCTTTTAATGAGAATAAAAACAACCAGATTAGAGGAAGAACTTGAGCGACTGCGACTACTCCCAAAATCACGTACAATAGCGCCAAGGCAATGCGTTCTTTCAGTGTTTTTTGTGAAGACTTCAAAGACAGTTTAGACTGTAAAGAAGCTTTTTTAGTTTGTAATGCTTTTTCCATCTCTAGCTCCTCCTCTAATACTGAATTTCTTCTTTTGATTCTGTTGCTTTACGAATGAACCATGTGACAAGTAAACAAATAATTAATAGAGCAAAACCAATGGCTGAACCGTAACCGAAATCATTGGAACGGAAAGCTAATTTGTACATATACGAAGCCATAACCTCACTCGCACCATTTGGTCCACCGTTTGTCATAACGTAAATTAAATCGAAATATTTTAATGATCCAACTACTGCTAAGACGATTGTTACCTTTATAACACCAGCAATTAATGGCATTTTAATTTTGTAAGCAATTTGCCAAGGCGTTGCACCGTCAATACGTGCTGCTTCCATTAATGACTCAGGAATGTTCTTTAAAGCTGCATAGTAGATTAAGATGTAAAATCCTGCATACTGCCAAATAATTGGAATGAAGATGGCATATAAAACGATGTTAGAATCCGCTAACCATAATGGCGGCTCTGAAATTCCAATCCAAGTTAGAAAACTGTTCATCACACCATTAGTAGGGTGATAGATTCTCATCCAAAGTTGCGCAATCGCAACAGAAGAAAGAAGCATCGGAATTAAATAAATTTTTCTAAAGAAGTCAGCTCCTTTAATTTTTCCAGATAGAACAACGGAAACTAAAAGGTAACCACCTAAACTGATAACAGAAAATAGGGCTAATAAAAATGAGTGAAACGCACTTTGCCAAAATAGTGAATCAGACAGTAGTTTTGTATAGTTGGACAGGCCAATAAATGTCATTTCACCTATTCCATCCCACTTCATCAAGCCGTAGTAGCCTGTCATAACAATTGGAACGTATACTAACGCCAAAATTAAGATCAATGCTGGCATAACATAAAGGGCAATTACTTTCTTGTCGGACATAACTGAATTCATTGTATAAACTCCCCTTTCTAGTGTTAAAAAACTGTTCAAAAAGGCACGTGCGCAAAAGGATACGACCTTCTTGAACAACCTTTTAATGATAAGGAGAGGATGGCTCCCTTTATAATTATCTTGGTTTGAGCCACCCTCACTTTATTGTCTTACTCTTCTGAAGCTAAAGCTTCTTCATGCTTTTTCGCGAAATCTTCTGGTGTGACTTCGTTACCGAATAACGACTGAATCATGTTTAAGTGAGTTTCTGCAACACCTGAACTCATTTGCACATCAGCAAATAATGTGATGTTTGAAGCACCATTTAACTCATCTAATACTTCGATGAATAAATCTGGTAGGTCAACAGCTGCTGTATCCACTTGTGTACCTGGAATAACTCCAGCGTTTTCAACAGCTTGCTCTCCCCATTGCTCTGCAAAGAATTTAACAAATGCTTTTGCTTCTTCTTTAACATCAGAATTCTCAGCTACGAATAGTCCAACTCCAGGACCACCAACCCAGCTATCTACGTTTCCAGCTCCACCTTCAACCATTGGAAACTTGAAGAAACCAACGTTATCTCTGAATTCTTGTGGAATTTGCTCGTTTGTTGTGAAGTTAGGAACTTCCCAAGAACCGATTAAATACATAGCAGCACCTTCGTTTAAGAACTCTGCTTTTGCTTCTTCATTTGATAATCCGTTAAAACCTCTGTTAAATGCGTTCATGTTTACAAGATTCGTAATTTCAGCTGCTGCATCAACTAGTGCAGGATTTTCAAAAGATCCGCTACGGTCGATTGCAGAGTTTAGAGCTTCTGCTCCGCCAAAGCGATCTGCTAAATACATATACCATAATGAACCAGTCCAACGATCTCTGTTACCAAGCGCGATTGGAGCAACACCGTTACCCGCAAGTGTTTCAACAACTGTTAAAAACTCTTCGTATGTTTCAGGAACTTCAAGACCATGCTCAGCGAAAATCGCTTTGTTATAGAAAATTGGTGCGATGTTTAACTCTAAAGGTAAACCGTAGAATTCACCGTCTGTGCTATACGCTTCAAGCGTACCAGCTACAAAGCGTTCTCTTAAACCATCTTGATCTAACGTATCGTTAAGTGACGCGAAAAGATTTCCTTTTACATAAGGCTCCATGAAACCAGCAGCCCAAGTCATCCCTACGTCAGGAAGTTGGTTTGAAGAAGATACAACTTGTAATTTATTTTTATATTGCTCATTGTCTAATACTTCTTGTACGACTTTGACACCTGGATTAGCTTCTTCAAACTGAGTAATGATGTCATTAACAATTCTATTTTGCTCTGCTGAACTTCCCGCAGGCCATAAGTGCATAAAATCAATGGTCACGCTTCCATTAGAAGTATCACCTGTCGTTCCTCCATCTGACTCAGTAGCATTCGATCCGCCACAAGCTGTCATAACTAATGCAAGAGAAACTGTGAAAAGTGCTGTAAACGCTTTCTTCAACATCTTGAAAACCTCCTCGGTTGTTTTAACTACATTTATATCTTAGCACCCAGTTCAAAAATTAATAAGGTAACGACGATTGGATGAAGTACCACTATTTTTGGATCGATTAGTGGAAAACAGGTACACTTTTGAGGTGAGCCCTAGTATTAGTGAGGGGGGCAGATTAACCGTGATTGTGTTTAAATTTCAGCGGAGACCGTTTTTTTAGCGAATTCGTCAATCGCAACTAGAACAGGTTAATTGCGATTCCGACGCTCTCTACCAACCTCTACTACCTCACTACCAACACAATAAAAAGCGCATCGGAAACCCGATGCGCCTTCAACTAAACTTATTTATCTCCATAAGGGTGAATCGTTTGAATGGTACCGTCTTCATTATACGTGATTTCCGTATACTTCACGCTACGTTTATGGTTAACGCCGCCTGATAGGGAAGCATCATGATAGAATAAATACCATTTGTCTTCGAATTGGACGATAGAGTGGTGAGTTGTCCAACCTTCAACTGGCTCAAGAATTCTTCCTTTATATTCAAAAGGTCCTTCTGGATTTTTACTCATTGCGTAAACAATGTAGTGAGTTGTTCCTGTTGAATAAGAAAGGTAGTAGTATCCGTTATGCTTGTGAACCCATGGTCCTTCGAAGAATCTTCTGTCTTCGTCACCAGCTAAAATCGGATTGCCGTTTTCATCGACAATAGAGATTTCTTTTGGTTCTGCTTTGAAAGTTAGCATATCATCGCTTAATTCAGCAACGATCGGTCCAAGTGCTGGATCTGTTGGTGCTGGACCTTCAGCATCTGGTTTGAATTCACGAGTTTGCCATTTTTCAAGTTGGCCACCCCATAAACCGCCGAAGTAAACGTATGCTTTGTTGTCTTCATCAACAAGAACAGCTGGGTCGATACTAAAGCTGCCAGGGATATAGTTTTCTTCTGCCTTAAAAGGACCTGCAGGAGAATCACTTGTTGCAACCCCTAATCTGAAAATATTATCATGGTCTCTTGCTGGGAAAAATAGATAGTATTTATCGTTTTTATATGCTGCATCTGGCGCCCATAGTTGCTTCGATGCCCATGGAATGTCTTTCACGTGAAGTACTTCGCCGTGATCGACAACAGGTGAATCGAAGTTGTCCATTGACAAAACATGGTAATCTTCCATTTTATATTGGTCACCATTATCGTTAGAAGGCTCATCGTGATCAAGATCGTGAGAAGGATAAATGTAAAGTTTCCCTTCAAACACATGTGCAGAAGGATCTGCTGTGAAGATGTGCGTAACTAGTGGTTTGTTTGGTGTTGGTTTAGCCATGGTTTACTCTCCTCTTTTTTGTTTGATTTTTCTAAAAAAATATTTGCCCCTAGATTATAACAACATATTGCGACGAAATAAAACGTTTTCATCACATTTTTTTATTCTTCATGCTCTTTTCGGTACTGACTTGGCGTGATTCCCTCATAGTCTTTAAACATTTTTATAAAGTATTTAGACGTCTGATATCCCACTTCTTCTGCGATATCAGAGACCGGTATCTTCGTTTGAATTAGCAAATTTTTTGCGGCTTGAATTCGTTTTCTTGTCACATAATCACTAAAGGTTAAGTTGGTTTTTTCTTTAAATAAAACACTAAAGTAGGACGGGTTTAGATGGACTGTTTCTGCGACTGTTTTCATACTTAATTTTTGTTTTAAATTTTCGGACACATAAGCAATCGCTTTTTCGATTGGTGAGTCCTCTGCTCGTTCCATTTTTTCAAGTTCTACTAAACTCGAATCGACCACTTTTTTAATTAGCCCTTCATGCTCTCTCGACTCATTTACTTTCAGGGCTTTTTCAAAGGCATCTATTAGCTTCTTTTTTTGCACCGGTTTTAAAAGATAATTGACAACTCCAAAGCGAATCGCTTCTTGGGCATAGTCAAATTCAGAGTAAGCAGAGACGACAATCGTAACGGGCTTGTGTCCTGCTTCTTCTAACTTTGCGAGTAACTCAAGCCCCGTCATTTCTGGCATCCGAATATCTGTAATGAGAAGGTGGATTCGATGCTCGTCAAAGGCCGAAAGCGCTTGTTCTCCGTTTTCGGCTGTCATTACCTCCATCTTTCCTTCTCCCCATAGCTCAATCGCTTTTTTCAATCCTTGTCTCGTTCTTGGTTCATCCTCGACGATTAGAATCGTTTTCCCCATGATGGTCACCTCCGAAAATTGGTACCTCAAACATCACTTTTGTTCCTTCGCCCGCCTTGCTTTCAACTATTAATTCAGATGATTGATTTTTTGGATAGTATAACTGTAATCGCTTATTAACATTGACAATTGCCATTCCATTTCGTTTTCCAGCAGGGACTTGGTTGAGCTTTAAATGATCTTTTATCGTTTCAAGCTGACTTTCATTCATCCCTGGTCCATCGTCTATCACCTCAATGCGAAGACGAGTCGACTCCTCAACTGGCTTGATATTTACTTTAATCGTGCCTTGTCCATTTTTATTTCCGACTCCATGCAAAATGGCGTTTTCAACGATTGGTTGTATTAACAGTCTTGGAATTTGAACGGGCTCGTACTCACTAGGAACATCCATCTGCCACATTAACCGCTCACCAAAACGTACTTTCATAATGTGCATATAACGTTCAATATGCTCCATTTCCTCTCCTAGTTCGACCCAGTCATCCTGCTTTTGGTGACTAATCGTATAACGGAATAGTTCAGGCATTGAAAACACATACTCCGCCAGCTCTTCTTCTCCTTTTTCATCAAGAGACCAATACAGGGCTTCAAGTGTGTTAAATAGAAAATGCGGATTAATTTGTGCTTGCAACGCTTTTAATTCCGTTCGGCTTCGGATGATTTCTTTTTCATATACTTCTTGCATCAGGTGATTCATCGTTTCAACGAGCTGATTATACGTATCGTTCAATTCATTTATTTCAATGGTGGAGAAACTGCCTGGGCTCGCTTTAAGCGCTCCTAATCTGCCGTAGCGCATTGCGCTTGTTAATTTAAAAATAGGTCTAGTGATCATATTGGAAAGACCAAGTGAAAAAGCTAGAAATATGGCAAACCCTATGCCTGCAGCTATAACTAGAGCCATTCTCAAATAGGAAACATCTTGTGTTACCGCTTGAACAGGCATTAAAATAAATGTCTGCCAGCCTGTTACACGTGACGTTTCAAGATTCATCATATATTCGGTGTCATCAATGAAAAGACGATTCGGATAATCAGAAACGAGCGTTCCAATATCTCCTTCATACGTTGACGTTACCATCTCACCATTTTGATCCAATAATGCCATAAAATCATCCGTAAAAGCAGATTCCTGAAATTGAAAATAACCAGGTCTAATCCGAATTAACAGATAACCTCCAGGTGAAAACCAACGATCTATTAAATTTACTTGTTTTAACGCAAGAAAGAAATCTTCAGCTGCCGGGTCTCTCCCGATCCAAACCAGTCTTCCATTTTCTTGTTCTGCTTGCCTGATCCATTTTGAATCTATTCTTTCTGTTAGTGTTTTCTCATTAAGCGGAAACAACCTGCGCTCATCCGTTAAATACAACTCAAACGAGTCGATCCCATCAGTATAAGCTTGAAACGAGTTGATGACAGACATCAAAGATTGTCTCTCGGCAAAACTAGCTTGTTGTCCAAGCTTTTCATCTAACAATAATTGTTGCACATTCAGACTAGTTGACACTTGTGTTGAGATCATATCAATCTGTTGATAGAGCGCTTCCATTCTTCCACTCGCTTGGACAGCTGTTTGTTGAATCTGCTTCTCCGCATTTGTTTTCAACATTTTTGAAACCGTATTAAACGTTACTACCCCGACAATAAGTAAGACAACCGCCATTGCAGCAACAAAGAAAATTAAAATTTGATTTCGTAATGTGTTCCATTTTCCAGCCATCGTAAATCCACCTTTTTCCCAGTAACAAGTAGAATCCATTATAACATTATTATGAATTTTCTCTATTAAAAAATCTCGTCTGTTATATTTTCCAGTTCACTATTATTTTAGCTTTACCGATAATTCTTATATATGAATCTTTAGGAGCGTGAAGCAAGTGAGCATAAAGAAAAAATTATTACTCGGCTTTGGTGTTGTTCTAATAGTCACAGTTGTTGCCTTCATTAGTAACTATATTGCCTTACAAACGGTTACTCAATCTTATAAAAACCTAGCTGAGTTGGAAGTTAAAAAATTGCGATTAGCTCAAGAAATACAATTTGAAGATTTAGTTTTAAGTAATTCCGTAAGAGGAATCATTATCAATCCTTCTAACACGGAAGAATTACAACGCTATGATCAGGCTGCCATTCAAATTGAAAACAAAATTGACGAGGTTCTTCCTTTGTTAAAAAATGAACGTGCCATTGAAATTTTTGATAACCTTACTCTTTATAATGACCAATTGGTCTCATTAGAAACTGAAATGATTCAATTATCTAGTCGCGATCCAGAACAAACGATTGCTATTTATGACGGGGAGTATGCAGAGGTTCGCGAGATTTTCAGTTCGAGTTTAGAGGAATTTAAACAAATCCAGATGGGAATCATGAATACTCAAGTGGAAAAGGATGTTTCAATGATTCAAACAAGATCGCTTACCGGGATTGTCTCATTAGTACTAGCCATTGCCATCGGCGTCTTTATTGCGATTTTCATTTCGAACAAAACAACGAAGCCCATTATTGAAGTCACGGAAAAACTTAAAGAATTATCTAGCAACGAAGGCGATCTAACCGTTCGCTTAAACGTATCTAGTCAAGATGAAATCGGCCAGTTATCTGGTGCGTTTAATGAGATGATTTCAACCATTCAAAGTCTTATTCGAGAAGTTAGTCAAACTTCTGATGAGGTCGCTTCTTCGGCTGAACAACTGTCTGCTAGTTCAGAGCAAAATAGCTTAGCTACCCAACAAATCTCTGAATCTATTTTAGATATTTCAACAAAGTCGGAGAAACAAGGGCAATTAACAGAGGAAAATTCCACTGTAATGAACGAACTAGCAAGTGGCATTCAACGTATTGCTCATTCAGCAGCACGAGTTTCAGAATCAGCTCAAGAAACAACTACGGAAACATTAAACGGAAACACGGCCATTAAAAGTTCTGTTGAACAAATGAATACCATTCAGCAAGTTGTTAAAAAAGCTGAGGAACAAACAAAGGCTTTGGATTCACTTACAGATGAAATCGGTCAGATTTCGATAGTGATCACAGGGATCGCGGATCAAACAAACTTACTCGCTTTAAATGCAGCAATTGAAGCTGCCCGCGCTGGTGAATCTGGTAAAGGCTTTGCCGTTGTTGCTGATGAAGTTAGAAAATTAGCGGAGGAATCAAGAAAATCAGCTTCGCAAATCACTCAACTGATTGAACGTATTCAGATCAATACTAGTGAAACGGTGGAGTTTATGGTTGAAGGAACGACAGAAGTCGAAAACGGCATTGTCGCAGTTAACAGAGCTGGCCAAGCTTTTGCCGAAATATCAAAAGCGATTCAAGCCGTAAGTGAACAAATTCATGAAATCTCTGCTTCTTCTGAAGAAATTCATAATGGGGCCGAGCAAGTTTCCGGTTCTTTTAAAGAATTAGCTCATATTTCAAGAGAAACGGCTTCAAGTAGCCAAACCGTCGCTGCTTCTTCTGAGGAACAATTTGCTTCGATCGAAGAAATCTCTTCTTCGTCTAAGAACTTAGCACAGATGTCTGAGAAGCTTCAATTATTAATTGGTAAATTTAAAATCTAAACATGAAAACCGACTCTCACGTGTTGAGTCGGTTTTTATTTTATGTTCCTGGCGGATTATAAGCTGGTGGTATTTTCGCCCAACCACGTTTTCTCATCTTCGATTTTAACGTTGCTCCGAACACCGCCGCTTCGTTGAAAAATTGCACGTATCTAGCTCCAACATCCATTCTCACACACTCGGCTGCAGCTAACGCGGACTTGGTCGTCATCGCCAAGATTTTCATCGCTAATCCATTCGTAATCTCTTCATCCGTTAACTTTACACCTGGTGGAATATCATTGTGATCTGTATGTGGCTTAGGCTCAGATACAGGCGGAAGAGTTACTCCTTCATTGCGTAATAGTGTTTCAATTTCCTCAGCATGAGCGGCACACATTTTAATCGCATCGGTTAAAATCCCTTTAAGTTCATCATCACTAGTTGTGTTTAATCCAACTTCTTCAAAAGCAATTGCTTCTTTGACAATACTATAATAAAGCCAGGAGTAAGAGGCTTCAATAATATTTAAAGGTGGTTTCGGTTCATCATCAATGATTGCATTAAAAGCAGCTTTTACCGCTTCAATTATATTTGGCATGATTTTCTTCCCTCCTTTCATCGCTAGTTTGCGCAAAAAAGGGGGTTTCATTAGCTTAATTTCAAATAAATTGGAAATTATTCTTTTCAAAAGTTTCATTTGGACTTGCACAACTTTTACCTATTCTACTTTGATCTAGTGACCTGTCTATACCTCGCATACTACTTTTGAATATTCTATAACCTGGAGGTGAATTTTATTGTTTAAATTGTATTTAGATCCTGGGCATGGTGGTTCTGATACTGGAGCTACTGGAAATGGGCTTCAAGAAAAAGATCTGACTTTAGATATTGCTTTACGAATTCGTGACTTGCTAGAGCGTGATTTTCAAGATGTTGATGTTCGTATGAGTAGAACCGACGATGTTGACCGAAGTTTAAGTGATCGCTCAAGTGACGCGAATAACTGGGGGGCTGATTACTTTTTGTCGATTCATATTAACGGTTTCGATGGCTCAGCCCAAGGCTACGAGGATTATATTTACAGCGGCTTATCTGATTCTTCGCAAACGGCCCAGTACCGCGATATTATGCACGAGGAAATTACAAGTGTGAATGAGCTATCTAACCGTGGTAAACAGAAAGCCAACTTTCACGTCTTACGTGAGACGAGCATGCCCGCTCTCTTAACAGAAAACGGATTTATCGACAACACCAACGACGCAGAGAAAATGCAAGATTCCAACTGGTTGCAAACCGTCGCAGAAGGACATGTTAATGGCTTAGCAAGAGCGTTTAACTTACAAAGAAGCGAGCAGGATGAGGATCAAGATCAGGACAATGATACTGTTTACCGAGTCATTGTCGATGGCACACAGGAAGGAGCTTACCGCGAGCACCAAAATATTTTAAATGCAGTCAGCCGAAACCTTGGTCAAGCCGATAGCATTGTGATCGAACGCGTTTAAATCTAGAACTATCTAAACAGCAAACTAGTAAACTTTTCCTCTTTACTAGTTTGCTGTTTCTTATAAGACAGTATGTTAAACTACATATAAAAAAACCACAAAGATGGGAAGGTCGACTCCCTTGACTGAAACGTTATTAATTAATTTCCTTTTTCTATTACTTCCTGTTTTGATCTACCTACTATTTTTTGAAAGTAGAGCAGCGGCAGCGGAGAGCAAACTGGTTGTTTTTCTTTTATCTACCTTGTCTATGATTTTGTGCATGACATTCCCTATTCAAATTGCTCACCTTGGCTTTTTGTTTGATTTACGTTATGTTCCTTTTATTATTGCAGCTTTGTTTACGGGATATAAAGTTGCGTTCCCCCTTTACATAGTGTTAAATATTTACCGATTTATCATCGGTGGTGATGGCGTATTCATGTCGTTTTTGGTTTCAACCATTATTTTCATTTTAGTCCCGCTCGGACATAAATATTTTATCAAACAAACATCTAATAAGCGGGTGGTGTTTGCGGGCTTTGTATCCTTTTTAGTCATGCTTTTATTTTTAACAACGCTATCGATGTTTTTCCCTACATTGAACCGTGATTACTGGCTCATTGCTGTAAATGTTGTCACAATTCATGTTCTTGGAGCTATCATTATAATGGTGTTCATTGAAAAAATTATTGCCAACGCGAAAAACCGAGAAGCTTTTGCCCATTCGGATCGCTTACATGTAATCAGCGAACTTTCCGCAAGCGTCTCCCATGAAATTAGGAATCCGTTAACCGTTACAAATGGATTTTTACAGTTGTTAGGCAAATCTGAACGATTAGAAGAACAAGAAAAGCGTTACATTGATTTGTCGTTAAAAGAGTTAAACCGGGCTGAACAAATCGTTAGCGACTTTCTCGCTTTGGCCAAGCCCCAAGCCCATAACATGGTGCGATCAAATCTAAACAAGAAACAGAATATGTGAACAATATCATGCAAGCTTATGCAAACTTACATCAAGTTGATTTAGAATTCCAATTTGATAACGAACACGAGCGCGATTTTGACCAACAACAAATTCAGCAATGTTTAATTAACTTATATAAAAATGGAATAGAAGCCATGAAAGAAAAAGGTGGAATCCTCCAAATTCATGTTCTCGGTTTAACAGACCGCATTGAAATAACCATAAAAGATTCAGGAGTCGGTATGACTCATGTCGAAATGGCTTCAATTGGAAAACCTTATTATTCTACAAAAAAAGAAGGAACTGGCCTCGGAATGGTCATGGTTTATAGCACGATTGACAAGCTCGGTGGACAAATAATTGTTGAAAGTGATAAAGATTCTGGTACGACGTTTACGCTCGCGATTCCTGTTCAATAAGTGGTGCTCCATCATGAAAAGAGTTCTTTAGTGGAATTCTTTTCTTTTTCGTTTCGTGCCCCCTCTTTTTTCTCTCTTACATACCTAATGACCGCAATGACCAATCTCGTTAAAAGTGACTTAGCGGTTAAACTAGCAAGGGTATGATACCACTCCCAGCCCTTCTTCCATTTGACCAAATCTGTTTTTCGTTCCGCCCAGAGCTCGATGAATAACATTGGAATTGTAATGTAAAACAATTTAAAAAAGATCATTAGAGGTTTATCCTTATATGTCAGTTGGTTGATGATGATTGTGATGGTTGGATAAACTAAAAAATCAAACAACACATGAATTTTAAAGAGCTTTGGTAAAGGGCGAACTGGATATTGAACCGTTTTGCGTTTTACTATCATCCGGTCAAGAATCCCGTTCGTCACAGCATTATAAACAAAGACGATGATCCAGTCTCGTCTAGGAGTTTTTTTTAGTAAAAAAGGTAAAACACCTAGAGTGACAATGAATAAGATTCTTAGGAAGATTCTCTGGCTATTCTTATTCAAGTTGTACACCTTCTTTCTCTGGACTACCTCCCAACCTTGCTACACCGAGAGCTAGGTTGTCCCATAAGATTTTTTCTACTTTTTCGACTTGTTCTTTTTGGCAATTAATTACAAGAACTACCTCTGACGTTTTCCCTCTGATAAGTCTTTTTCTTTTGTGGTTGACTTTGTATAAAAAATAATCAATGAGGATCCCTAAAATAAACCCACTTGCTGCTCCAATCAGTCCCCAGTAGATCGGTCCCCATTCTAAGACAAATCCAACACTTCCCCCAATGACAGAAAAAGCCGTTCCGATTGCAGCACCTTTATCAAATAAACTCACTCCATCTGAACGATGCAATGTGTCAAATAACTTTCTTTCTTCTGTTCGGTTATTAAGTGGCACGGCGAGAATGTTCGATTTATCAATTCCGGTTTGCTCAAGTGCACTAATCGCTAGTTCTAAATAGGAGGAATGTTCATAGGTGGAGAAAACTTGCAACTTGCTCACCTCACGATTTGACTCGGAATTTTCACTCGGTATTGTTGATAATGTTTCTGAAGAAACTTCCTTTGCTCATTTTCGTATAATTTATTATTTTCCACCGTATTCACATAAGCATCATAAACAGAAAACCCATAAAGAGACGGAATAAACAGCAACCATTGTGGATTTACGACTTCTGTTGCTTGAGCTATATTCCCTAAAAAGAGAGAATGTACAGCTAATAATAAATTGGAATAGTAGACAAAAATAATAATCCAAATTAAATTAAACGTTCCCGTAACAATTCTATGTATATACAGTTGGCCCATTCCTGGCATAAAAAGCGACCAAACAACAGCCATTAGAGGGCTCCGCTTATCAAGGTAATTGATTTCAAAAGATCCGATCGCAAATGTATTAAAATCCGCATTTTCTCTTTCTGCTAATAAACACAATCTATTCATATCAACAGCCGTCCGGTAACTATCCCAAATGGAAAACAAATAAACAGGAATATACAAAAGAAACCATCTAGGCTCTAGAATTTCTTTTGCCATCTCCGTGTTACCCGTAAAAGAATAAACCATTGCAAGATTAAGTTTCGACATAACGTTTATAAGGATTTCCCAAAGAAACAAGGTATAGCCTCTTAAATATTTCGATAAGAGTAAATGGCCAAAACCAGGAAAGGCCGCTGACCACCAAGCAATAATATACGGATTGCGCAAATGTAATTGTGTTGTTCCTAACGTACTAACATGTGCTTTAAAGCGTCTTTCGTTATTTGATGGCTTGAAGTTGTTCACATGCATTCCCTCGTTTATTGTTCGACTATGCTCTCGTTTATCGTTTACAAATTATAGGAATTCATTCATTTTTTAGTTAAATGCGAAAAAGCACTGGAGTTTTGCTTGCTCCAGTGCTTTTGATATTGGCAATGACAGTGTAGGTGTTTCGTTACGTTTTCCTTAGATTAGTAGATATATTCGTAAAGTAGTCGATATACACCCTCAATTAGTAGATAAAATCAAAATTTAGTAGATATACGCAAAAAATAGTAGATAAGTAACCCCGATTAGTTGATAAAACACTCCGCCTACTCGCTCACCCCACTAATCCTACGCTCTATCTCTCATTTTTAGCCCTAAATGCCTTTTCAAACAACATCAAATAGTCCTGCTTCTGGATCTCCTCGCGTTGCTCGGTGTTGATCCATTTTGAAAGGCAGATTCAGCTAAATACTCGAAGTCCTCTTCTTTCACTTGTGGAAGAGAGGAGAAAGTTGGAATCGCGAGGTCGAATGCTAGATGTTTCATCTCCGCTACGAGTGCGGCTGTTGCATCCGTTTCTGATGCGTCTTCGCCTACCAACCCTAACGTTCTAGCAATGGTCGCATGTTTTTTAATGTCGGCTTCCGCATTAAATTCAATGATGTATGGTAAAAACATCGAGTTCGCTACCCCGTGAGGCGTGTCATACAAACCACCGATTGCTTCAGCCATACAGTGCACGGATGCAACATCTGCATGGGAAAAAGCCATTCCGGCAATCGTTGCTCCTATCATTAACTCATACCGTGCTTCTTGATTAGAACCACCTTCTGTCACTGCTGGCCGGAGTGCTGGGTAAATTCGTTTCATTGCCTCAATTGCGAGTCCATCTGCAACCGGGTTGCTACGTTTACATGTAAAAGCTTCGACTGCATGGACGAGTGCATCCATTCCTGTTGATGCAGTCAAATGTGCAGGGAGCTGATACGTAAGCTCTGGATCCACGATTGCTACTGCAGGAGCAATCTTCACGTCCTTAATCGTTAACTTAATCTTTTTTTCTGTATCCGTGATAACAGAGGAGCGCGTGACTTCAGCTCCCGTACCGGCTGTCGTTGGAATTGCTACAATAGGCGTGACGGGTGCAGGAACTTGATCGCGTCCAGCATAGTCTTGCGGTCTCCCTCCTAACACTTGCAAAATAGCAATCGCCTTCGCAGCATCAATGACAGATCCACCACCAAGCGCGATGATGCAGTCAGCTTGAAACTCGCGAGCAAGTTCGTCTCCCATAATGCAGTCGTAGTCCCGCGGATTCGGTTTCACTTCAGTAAAAACATGAGTTTCAAAGCTTTGGTTAGCTAACATGTCTTCCAACTGAGTGACGAGTCCTAAATCAACAATTCCAGGATCGGTCACAATAAAAAGACGTTTTCCTTTAACAATATCTTGTATGTATTCTCCCGTTTTCATAAAACTACCGTTTCCAGCGTGGATTTTAGTTGGGAGATGAAAAGCAAAAGTGTTCAAGTTGACTCCTCCTCATAAATGGCTTATGAGACAGATTCGAGAAAAGGCTATAGATATCCTTTTCTCCTTAATTGCTTTTAATTTGATCAAACGTCTCTCTATTACAAATAATGTACAACTCAGCTTCTGCTGGAATTGTTTCGTCCAACCGACGGTTAATATCTAGCAAATTTCGGTCAGCAATTAATGTAGCTCCCTGTTTCAACAAGCTTTGGAACGCATCATTGTAGGTGTTCCAACTAGGATGTTTCGCAATTTTATATAAATCTTCGCCATGTTGACGGCTAATTAATTGTGAGTACACCTGCGAGACGCCTTTGTATAGGGCTGAGCGAACAGCAAGACGCGAGATTGTTTCTTGAGACAAAATAAACTCATCGACTTTACTGTGAGCAAAGTTTGCGATTTGTTTTTCTGTCATCACTTCAACTGTTGTATGTACGTCAGGAGCAAGGCGTTCAATCGTAATCGAGACAAGCAATGTTTTGGCATCTTTTAAGGCCGGGTCTTGAATCGTATCATCAGCAAAAATAATAACCGCGCTCGCTGATGTAATATTTGCTTTTTGATAAGGCTCTTCATTTGTTGGATCACCTTGGACGTAGTGTACACGATTATCGCTAACATCAATCGGTGCCTTAGGCAGAGTGTCAATAATGACAACTTCGATGTGAGGATCAGAATCCAGAATTTCTTTGACGGCAGACTCCGATTTTTTCCCCCATCCGATTACGATGATATGTTTTTCTTTCATGTAACTTAACCTCCCTTCCTCTCTCATCTTTCTAAATATCGTAAATGAGTCCACAATCTTGCCAATCACAACCCCAAGTAAACCAATTCCAAATAAAAACATAAAAACAGCAAACATTTTGCCAGGGATGGTAACAGGTGAATAATCGCCGTATCCCACTGTCGTAAAAGTAGTCATAACAAAATAAAACGTATTAGCAAAACTCTCAAACGTCTCAGGCTCCAAGCCATACATAATGGCTGTGCTCATAAAAATAAATAAGGCCGTTGTCACGATCAAGGTAAGATTTTTCATTTTGATCAACCCGAGACTAATTCTCAGAAAAAAATGCATAGGTGAGTTACCTCCTTTCTAACGTGGGAGGAGGGGGTGTTCCCCGCCTCTGTTTTGTATTGCTATTAAACGTAAGAATTCGCGATTAAATTGCTTTGTTTGCTTTTAACCATTTTAAATTTGCTATTAAAAAATAAAATTGCAATTAAAAAGGAAAATTCGCTATTAAAATAGAGAAGATCACTAATAAAATCGCGTTTTCGCTAATAATTAGCGATATCCTATTTAGGCCCCGACTGTCGCCTCTCCCATCTCATCCCGTCGTATAAGCCACAAACATCGACAAATTGCCGGTAATTCGTTCGCCGACTCGAAAAAACAAGCCGCTTGGCTCACCGTTAATGACATGAGAACCAATTAAAAGCTTTCCTGTATACGGTCCGTCCCACGTATCAATTGTTTGATCTGGCATAGGGAAATATTGCTGGAACACAACAGGTTGATCTTGATAATAGTCGCGGTCTTCGTCCAACACTTGTCCGTTTGCGACAATTTGTATGCCTCCACCTTCACGGCCAAGCACGGGCTTTTTCACATACGACTGCAAGGAATGGGCCGTATCATAGGTTGGTAAAAAGTATTTCTCTATTGCAGCTTGTTCTTGGCGCGTGAACCATTCTGTCTTTTTTTCCGTAATCAACGCAAGGATCGCTTTGGACTGCATCAGCAAAGCAGATGGTGGGTTAATCACTTTAATTTTTTTGTTCATGATGTGAACGACGAGTTGTTCGCCAATTTTTTCGCCAGTTGGCCCTTCTTCAGCTAGGAAGTACTCAAGCGGGTACAAGCGATATAAAAAGTCGATCCGCTCGCCTTCAGGTGTGCGAACATCGTCTTTTTCGACAACAATTTTCTCAAGTGGTATGTACTTAGCTCGTTGAGGGTAAAGGTTCATTAAAAATTGAACCGTTTGTTTGTCCTCCTCATGCCAATCTGCACAAGTAAAATAGAGAGTATCGGTGCTTCCGATATTGTAGTCTCTGATGATTTGATTCCAAGCATTCTTGACATGAGTTGTCATTCGGTCACTTGGATTTTTGCTCCCATGCTCTTCGCAAATCAGCGGCTGGGCAATCGCAGATTCTATTAAACCAACAGGTGTATCGGTATTGCCTTCGATTAACTTTAGACCGTTCGCTGAGGCAATGAAATCATATCTTGTAAAATAAGAAAAAGCCGTTTTTCCGCCTTCTAACAGGAGGTCCCATAAGAAAACGGAGATTCCGGTTTTATGAACAATGGAACGATCTTTTAAAATTTGCTCATATGTTTTTTGAAAAACATCATGAACCGCTCTTGAAGCATTTTCGACTTCGCGTGCGAGTGAGGATGGGACCATTAAAAGGGAATCACTCATATATTGATTATCCTCATAATTTTCATAGAGAGTCGCCCATGTAAAACCTTTTGCTGCCACCTTTCGCTCAAGCTGTTCCCACCTTTTTAAATAGGCGTCTGGCTCAAAAGGTTCCGTTAATGATTTATACGGAAGCATCATTCATCCCCCTTATTAGAAGCTTATGTTCGCTGCAACAATCAATCCGACTAACACCGACACACCACCAAGAAATAAGCCGACAGCAACATTGCCACCTTCTACTTCTTTTGCTAAGCTCGTGTTGCGAGTTAGGACATATTCAATCACTAAATGAAGAACAATTTGAATGATAATCGCAATGAACGCCCAAACAATTAAGTCGACTAAATTGATAGAATGCCTAACAGCAGATTGCAAAACTACGACTAAACCAGCCATTTTCCCTAATAATTTTAACGCAACAGCGGTATTGCCATTTTTAATTTGAGCTCGTTCCGAATACGGAGTCAGTAACTTGAAAATATACGTTCCAATCACAAATAACAAAAGAGACACCGTTAGATAGATTAGAAAATGATCAAACGTTTGAAGATAATACATTACATCCATTTCGTTGCTCCTTTCACTCCACAAGGTAGGAAATAAGATAGGTTATCGGTAATTTGAGCCCCAGCACGGAAGCCAAATGCACTTGCCTTGCCATTGATCACAAAACTTCCGATTAAAAGATGAGCTTTTGCAGGTCCTTTTTCTGTTTGGATTGTCTGAACCGGCAAATCGACGTACTTCTGATAAATCGGCACATATTGCTGATACGAGTTTTCTTTCGGTGAAAAAAGAATCTCGCCGTTTTTCCTGACTTCAACCGTATCGCCCTCACGGCCAAAGGCAGGTTTTTTTACATATTGATCACCACTTAAAGAAAAAGGCTCTTCGTCTAAATAGGTCGGTAGAAAAATTTGTTCGATCCACGCATGTTCCTCTTCTGTAAATAAAGGATGGTGATGTTCATGCATCCCCCAGATTGCCGCCATGACGGCTTTGCTTTGCATTAAAAAAGCTGACGTTGGGTTTAACATCCCGACTTTTCCAGCTAATACAAGATTCATACACTCGATTCCAATTGGAAACTGATCACTTGAAACATCTTCTAAAAGGGCTTCTAGCGGATATGTATGACGATAGAGAACATCAATTTTATTGCCAGCTGGGTCGTAAACTCCTTCTCCTGCTAAGATTTGAATGTGCTCGAGCGGGACAAATGCAGCTCCTTTAATTGAGGCTGCTCTCATTAAATACTTCATCGTTTCCCGGTCTTCAATATCCTCTTCATGCGCAGTAAAGACAACATACGGATGACCACTTACTCCAATACGCTTGGCACAGTGAAACACGCTATTACGAATCGCTTTCCCTAAAACTAGTTCCTCGTCTGAGTTCGGGTTCTCCAATTGAAATTGTTTAGCGAGCAAACCGTTCACTTCAAACAACTCACGTATGAAGGTTGGGGTGTCTGAGTTGAACTCTAGTAGCTTCAGACCATCTGTTGTTTGAACAAAATCAAAGCGCCCGATCACCGTTTCATAAGGAATCGAATTCATTCGTAAAAACGGCAAGCCTTTAGACGGAAAACCAAGTTCGAGCAACGTTTCATCTGCTGCTTCCCGGAGTAAATCATTCATTTTATTAAAAACATGGTAGGCTACGTTCGTTGCTTGCTTCACTTCTTCAACAGTGTGTTGATCAATCGTTATGCAATCATAAAGAGCATATTCCGTTCCGTATAAACGATCCCAAAAATCAGGAATTGTAGCGTAAAACAAATCGCGATTAACCACCAAAAGTTCCTCCACCACCCATACCTGAGCGCGGATTACCAGCTTGATTAGGTGATCTAGGTTGTTGTTGATTCGGATTCGGCTGATTAACATTTGTGTCTCTTCCTGGTTGAGTCACCGCAGGTTGCCTCGTTCGTGTGCCACCACCACCGCCAGCCATGGCACGCCCTGCCATAAAGGCTGCGATCGTCGGGAACCAACTTCCGCCATAATAATAATGTCCGTAATTTTGATTGCCTTGTTCGACACACTGATAGCCTTCTGCTTCCTCGTCCCACGTCCAAGTGTCGCAATCAGCTTCTTCAGGTGATGGTAGAAGATCCGGATCTGGTTGAACAGTCGGATCCGGTTCAGCCGGTGTCTGGAATAACTCTTCCTGCATCGCAGGTGAGCAGGCAGTTAGACCCATCAACGCCACACTTGAGCTTAGTAATCCCTTCAGTAACTTATCCGTTTTCGGTTTCATGTTTTTAACACCTCCCAAAAGTATATACGTGAAAACCGTTAGCTGGTTTCAATTCTATCAGTCATTGTTATTTTAACCAAACGAGTGAGCAAATAATTTCTGGCTCGTTTTTTATAGAAACTTGCTTAAAAGCCATCACGGTTCTACTTACTTCAACAATGTTGGATTTCATTCCTGTTTTTATTTCTCGATTTATATGGAAATTCTTTCAAAATTCCATGTTTTTCGATAGAATAAGAGAATAGAGTTTACATTATCGCTTGGGGGCTCACCAATGAAATATCAATTTGAATTAATACG
This sequence comes from Halalkalibacter akibai JCM 9157, assembly GCF_000513135.1. Lineage (GTDB taxonomy): Bacteria > Bacillota > Bacilli > Bacillales > Bacillaceae_D > Halalkalibacter > Halalkalibacter akibai. The sequence goes on along the minus strand of NZ_BAUV01000003.1, from coordinate 124,425 downwards.
AAGCTTGAAAGACCCTGAAACAAAATTTTACCAGCTTAATATAGCTGAGGTAGTCCCTTTTCCGATCAAACATGTTGCCATTCTTATTTCTATTGGGATGGTCATTTCCATCATAAGGTCTTTTCATGGTCTTGATACGGCCGTTTTTTCACAACAACTTACTTTCTATTCTGTTAGTGAACTTGAATTGATCAAACTGCTTGTTGGAATAGGCAGTATACTAGAAGCTCTTTTCTCACCGATCATTTACTTACTGTTTGCCAGCTTTTGTTTTTCTATCTTTCTAGATGACGTCAGCTTCCGCCAATCATTTATCGTCTCAACCGTAAGTCTGTTTATTTTTATACTTGGGGACATAGCTCTTCTTCCTTTTGAGTTATGGTTAGGTATTGATGCCATCACTTCTCCCTTTGCACTAGGAGTAATAGCTAGTTCATTAACATCTAACACATATGTGAGTCATTTATTTAGCGGCGTTTCAGTCTTTTATATTTGGGCTCTCATCATACAAGTGTATGCCTTTTCGAAATTAGCTTTTAACAAAGTTCGCTTTATCATCTTACTCGCCTTAACGATTCATTTAGTTTTCCTTTTCTTTTCTGTATTAAAAACGTATCTTGCTATATACTTAGTTCTTTAAAGGTGGGAAATTATGTTCAAGCCTTGGGTGAAATACACATTATTTGGATTTGCTACACTCCTTTTTCTAGTAAACATTATTATAATTGTTCATAAAGACAGCAACATTTCCCGTTTACAAATCATTGACCAGTTTGTATCTGCAAATGTTGTCGACATTGTTGAGTCTACTGAAAAGCCTGGGGTAATCTCCACCTCAAGTGAAGAATTTATCTATGTAAACGAAAGCCTTGGCTCGATTGATTCTATTTTCGTCGAAGTCGGCCAAGAAATACAAGCTGGTGATGCTCTTTTCAACTACACCAACCTGCAAATTGACTCTGCAAAAAACGAACTAGAATTAAAAATCGAACAAGTTACTTAAGGTCTGACCAACTACTCTCTGAGATTAAAACAATAACTTCTATCCTGAATCGTTTAAAAACGACAGACGAAGATGAGCACCTGTATCAGAGGCTGTTATCGGTCAATACGACTTACAAATTGTCCAAAAACATCATCAAGTCACCGCCCTGAAAAAAGAAAAAGAGCTCTATGAACAATCTCTCACTTCACTTAACAACCAAGAGGACGAGCTTGAGATTCAAAGTCCAGTTACTGGGATCGTAAAAGAAATAAATCAAAATCCAGGACAACCATTTATAACATTAATCACCTCTCCTTTTATTGCAAAAGGAGAATTAACTGAACTTGAATCACTAAAATTATACGAGGGCTTACCCGTTGAAGTAACGGTTCATGAAAATGAGCCACTAGAAGGATCACTCAGTCATATTTCCAACCTTCCAGCGAAAGACCCTGCCCTAGATGTTGAAACAACTTATCCCTTTCAGGTAGATATTATCGACTCAGAAGTGGAACTCAAGTTGGGGTATCATGTCACGTTAAACATTATTCAAAATGAAATTCCAAACGCACTCGTGCTGTTTCCAGAGGCTATTTCTTTTGATGAAGTAGAAGTAGAATCAGTTCTAGAGTCGGAACTTGAAATAGAGCAGGATCTTGAAGTAGAGCAAGAGCTTGATGTAGACCAAGAGCTTGATGTAGACCAAGAGCTTGATGTAGACCAAGAGCTTGATGTAGACCAAGAGCTTGATGTAGACCAAGAGCTTAATGTAGACCAAGAGCTTGATGTAGACCAAGAGCTTAATGTAGACCAAGAGCTTAATGTAGACCAAGAGCTTGATGTAGACCAAGAGCTTGATGTAGACCAAGAGCTTGAAGTTGAGAGGCCTTTCGTGCTCGTAGCCAATAACGGTTTCATCGAACAAAGATTTGTCACTCTCGGCCTCGAATACAATGAGCTACAGCAAGTAGAAACCGGTATTTCAAAAACAGACCTGATCGTTGCCGATCCATCAAGAATCTTATCCAATCAACCTTTTGTTACGCGTCTTCGAATCAGCGAACTAGAAAGATCTGCATTCGAATCCTTTCGCAAAAAAGAACAAGCCATGTTTTTACTTCAAGGAATACTTAGATAAGAAAATATGAAAAAGTTCGGTGCCAAGCGCCGAACTTTTTTTGATATTTTTGTTATATAAGCATATTCATCACACCTGAGTGAATTATTTTCAGGAAATCGGATGTCCTTTACAATGTGTTAATAACAATTAAAGTGGAATGGAGCGGAAGGCACTTGACTCCTGCGGGAAAAGAGGAAAGCAAGTGCCTGAAGCGTAATGAACGAAGCCAGTAGGAAAAACTTTTGGTATTTTGATAGGTAGCAATTAAACCGGCATAAACCAAACCACTTCACTTAAACGAACATAAAAAGTAGAATCGTGTTCTTGAACGACAACATGATCAGGCTTCGCATCTTTGACCACTCCGTTTACGGGACCACGTGACGTATCAATGACAATTCGTTCTCCAATCAGATTATAAAGGGCTGTATACACATAAGGTTCTAAGACGACTACTTGCGCAGGACCACTTGGTACATTCGTGCCATTCGCTCTATTCATTATGCTAACCCCCAAAAGTTAAGTAGCTTACCTGTTCAATTTATGATCAGCTTTTCTCGTCTTATTCTTACTATTTTTCCCAGAAAATGAAAAAGGTGAGCGTTCTATTGAACACTCACCTCACATTCTTCATCTTTATTTAGGGCTATTTCGTTGCTTTTAATGGTTAGAGGTGTAACGGCTTTCGCTCCATTTCACTAACAGCAACAACTATTAAGGAAATTACGGAAAAATCTTTATTTAAAAATAATCGAAATCACTTTATCTAAAGACATCTCACTATCTACTTCAAATGTTCCCGGCTTTAGTTTATTCGCAAGCCCGCGTTTTTCTACTTCTTTAAAAAAGTCCATTGCGCTATCTGTAACGTTTGCTTTTACAAGTGCTTGTCCTACATCAATACTCGTCATTCCAGGAGTAACCGTCAGCATTGTGCGATAAATAATGACTTCTTTCACTTCTACTTCTTTTTCTTCTGGTTCTTCTTTAACTTCTTCAGGTTCTTCTTCTATTACTATTTCTTCCTCTTCAGGCTCTGACTCAACGACAGCAAGTGCCTCTTGCCATTGTTCTTCGGTTTGAATGACATAGCCTTCTGAACCAAGCAATGTGATCATCTCATCCACGGTTGGTTTTTCTTGTGCTTGTGTCGTCGTTGCCTCACTTGATCCAAAGAAATAAACGGCACCACAAACCGTTGCTGCGACGATTAACCCGCCAGCAAAGCTACGTATCGTATTTACTTTCATTTTGCTACTTTTCTCCTTTCACTCTTTCGTTCCATATAAGGAGCTAGCATAAGCTTGGTTTCTGATTCTGTTCTTTTTGTTTCGGCAGCAATTCCTTCTATAGAATAGCCGCGTCTATATAAATCAATAACTACACGCAATAACTCTCTTTGCTCTGCACCTGGTTTTAGTCCAGCTTCTTGAGCGATAATCTCTTGATCAAGCTCAAGATTTCGCATTTGTTGTTGAACTTGTTGCATTTCCTCCATCACTGAAATAGAGAATTGTTCAATTTCTGATTTTTCTATTTGAGTTGCTTTCCTTGCTTTTACAAATGACCATACCAATAACAACACTGCTGCACCAAACAAAATGGATAGCGCCCATTCCATCATGTTATGATCCTCCCTCACGTAAATCTATTATTTTTTTCACTTCTACTATTATACAACATTTCTGCTAAGTTTCGATTCAATCTCGTAAGATACCACACTTTTAGACAAAAAAACAACTTATGTACGAGCCTAATCTAGCGCTATTTACCTACCTATTTTTTTTGTGAATGAACTATGACAATTTCAGAGGAGCTCTATATATACAAAGTGAAAGGAGGTGTTACGATGCTAATTGATTCTCGCTTAGTCTTAGTTTTTACAAATGGTGTGGATATGGATGGGAAAGACATTTCAAAATCAAAAAGCTTTAACAACATCAAGCCAACTGCCACTGACCTACAGCTTACAGCCGTAGTTAGTGCCCTAGCTCCACTTCAAGAGTGGACACTTATCAAAGCCGACCGTACCAACATTCACAGCTTAGCTTAATGTCTAAAATACCCTTTTGGGAAAGGAGGAATCAATAATGACTAAACGCTTAGAATTAATTTTTGAAAATGAAATGGGTGGTAATGTCACACTTACACTAGATAACCCCGTTTACCCTGCTAATCCTGTTGTGATCAGCTCTGCGATGGATTCAATTGTCGCTCAGAATGTGTTTACGTCAACAGGTGGAGAAATCAAAGCAAAGAAAGCTGCTCGTATCGTAGACCGTACTGTTGAAGTGATTGATATTTAATCTGAAAGGAGGAGGTGCTAAGTGCCTCCTTCTTTTTTTAAGGAGGATTAATAATGGAGATGTGGCTTCCGCTCTTAAGTGAGTATGGATTTCCAGTTATGGTGACGCTCTACCTATTAAATAGAATAGAGACAAAACTAGATTTGGTTAACCAGTCGATCTTAAAGCTACCTGAAAGCTTGAACCAATCACCTTATCTTCGTGCTTATGAACAAAAAAAAGGATAAATCAAAAAGGGTGTTCTAATAAGTCTTAACCAGACTTTTAGTACACCCTTTTAAATGACATTACAATACTTTAAATATCGCATCAAACTTCCGTCCACTTTCTTCTTTTTGATAATCTATAAAATCTCCATTTCCATTTGGATCAATTTTATCTAACTTAACATTTTCTTGATGCGACAAGTAAATCATTAGTTGCGGGTAAAGTTTAGGCGTGCCTTGACTATATGTTTCACTCGATAATCCTTTTTCATTGATTAGTTTTTGGCATATTTGTTTAACCGATAAACCAGCTTTCACTTCGTTTAAAATGAATTCATGATAAGGAAGTAATGATTTAGCCATTGTTGGAACTGATGATGTTATTTCCTGTGGTTTCACTTCAACTTTTTCTTCTTTTCTAGGCTCAATATCTCCAAACAAACTTAATTGTTCCATTATAAGTAACATCTCCTCATTCTATTCATCTATACTATTTTATCATTTTATCGCTCAAATGACAGATAGAAGTAAATAGTCTTATGAGAAGGTGCTTATATGGGGTTTGTGTAAGGATAAGTTCGTTCAAGTAAGCTACTGATCCGTTTCACTAATATAATGAAAAAGAGCCTAAGAAAAAAAGGAAACTATCGCTCATTCTTCTTTCTTAAAATACCATCGCGAATAAAGCCAAGAAAGGTAAAAAACAGATGAAAGTGAGAGAAAACTCCAATACCAACTCCACTTTCGATATTCAATTAGGTCTGTGTATTTTTCAATGAAAAATTCTAAAAACGTAATCATTCCACTATACGAACACGTATAAAGAAATCTACGTAAGATACCTTTCTTCTCGGGATAGTATAGGTTATGGAGCGCGGAAATGGCAGGACAAATGAAATATTCAAAGGCAAAACTTGATTTAACGGCCCTTTTAAAATAACGCCTATACGGATATTTAATTAACTTCTTCTCAACCACTAATAAACCAAAAAACCACGTGATTGCCTGTTGAAATAAAAATGACACCTGAGCTTCTCTTATTTTTTGTCTTGGGACAAACCTTAGTAATAACACCATTGTCATGACTACCGCTGAATATACAATTCCTTTTTCTTTAATATGACTAGCCATAGCTACTAACACCTCCGACATCCAGACTTCAATATTTCAAATTAGCCCTATTGGATATGTCTGTCTTATTATGGCGGAGTTCCCCTAAAATTATTTGCGTTTGCAAATAATTTAAATCTAACCTTTAAAGATCTTTATGAGACTTCATGACAAAACTCGTGAACTTGTCTCCTACAAGCTCAGAACTGAGCAATGACGCCACTTTAAAGACTACTTTCAATTCCTCTTCCGATATTTTATCTATGGTTTCAACAATCTTTAGTTCAGATTGTCTCTGGTTTTCTCGGATAAAATCACTAACCATTTCTTTTCCTCTTGCAGTTAAGTTAACTTTCTTCATTCTCGCATCTGCAGCATTTTCAATCAAAACAAACCCATCATCTCTTAAAATGATTAACTGTCTAAATATGTTTGAAATGTTCGTTTGAGCTATATGAGCTAAATTTGTCATAGTCGTCTCATTTTGAAAATAAAGAATCCATAGTATGCGGAAACTCGGGAAACTAAAATTGCTTTTTTTTAATGTATTCCTAATGTCTTGTTCTATTTCGAAATTGATTCCTCTAATCAATGTGTATAATAAGTAACTGTTATTAAACTTGCTCTCAGCTGACCTCATCGTCCTTCCCCCTACTCAACAATGACAACCCATGTTTATTTGCAAAAATTGTTAAGTATATTATCACCCATAAGTGAATATTCAATTCCTAACAGCACTCATCCTGTTATCTAGTGGATAAGCAAAAGTATTTCGACTTCACGTATAATCAGTTATAATAATGTAAAAAAGGAAATTACAAATGCCTAATGAACAATCAGCTGTAGACAATCTCCAAAATGAAATTGAAAAACTCCATCATATCAATCAACTTGTCTTAGACTCTGTAGCAGAGGGAATTTACGGCATTGACTTAGAAGCTAACGTTATTTTCTGGAATAAAGCTGCTGAACAGTTAACAGGCTTTTCCATTACAGATTTTAAAAGTAATAACCTTCACGAATTAATTCACCATACTAACAATAAAGGCGAACACGTCCCGATTCACCAATGTCCGGTTTACCATGCGCTCAAAGATGGCGAGAGCTTATTTATTGAAGATGATCTTTTCTGGAGAAAAGATGGTAGTTCTTTTCCTGTTGAATTTACAGTTAATCCTATGTTGGAAAAAAACCAACATGTGGGCACTGTAATTACATTTAGAGATATGACAGAGAAAAAGAAAACAGAAGCCATTCTGCAAGAGTGGGAAAAGTTATCGCTAGTTGGTCAAATGTCTGCAGGCATTGCCCATGAAATCCGTAATCCCATTACATCCTTAAAAGGCTTTGTTCAGTTAATTAGATCCCACAACGAGTTTAAAGAAGAATATTTTAACATTATGGATTCAGAGTTTAACCGGATGGAATCTATCATTCAAGAATTACTCTCCTTCTCCAAACCTCAACTAACTAATTATCAGAAACATGATCTGAATCAGCTCATTTTACAAGTTGTTATGCTTATGGAACCACATGCAACTTTAAAAAACATTGAAATCAAAACAAATCTACCATCTACACCCATTTTCATTACTTGTATTGATCATCAGATTAAACAAGTTTTGATCAACTTAGTTAAGAATGCTTTAGAGGCGATTATGGATAAAGGGACTATCTCGATTAAATTAAATAAACAAGACAGTAAAGCCATTCTACAAGTGAGAGACGATGGAATGGGGATGACAGCGGAACAAATAGAAAAAGTCGGAAATCCATTTTTTTCAACGAAAAATAGCGGGACTGGCTTGGGGATGATGATTACAAATAACATCATTAAACATAATCACCAAGGAACGCTAGAAATTCAAAGCGAGCTTAAAAAAGGTTCTACTTTTACGATTAAATTGCCTATTGATTTAAATGTCGCAAAGATGGTTGATTAGTTGAAAACTTATAACGGTTCGGATTGGACCTACATGTAAAAAGAAGTAGCTCTCACAATAAATTTGTGGTCCACTTCTTTTTTATTAAAATAAAGTTTTAACTTTTAATAATTCTCCGAGAAACCAAATGGATATTCATGGTAGAGTATTAAGAGACAATTATCATCATATGAACAAAAAACTGGAATGAAAGTGAGGAAACAAAAATGACGACGATTACGTACACCTCTCCTTTTTGGTTTTCATTGACCTTCGTATTCATCATAATGTTCATTATTAATTACTTAACTCAAGCTTTAATCATAAAGAAAAAAGGTAGGATCATCAGTTGGGGTTTTGTTGGGATTCTTCTTGTCCAAAGTTTAATTGTTACAGCCATATTTGAGGTAATATAGCATTCTCGGCTTATGAATAAAGGACTGTCCAGTAGCTGAACAGCCCATCTTTAACACTTTTGTTGTTTCTGCTGATCTGCAAAATACTCCATCGCCTCACACATAAACTTGGCTAACCCTTCACCGTATTGATCAATGTTTTTGGTGAACCGTTCATCAGCAACGTATAATTGTCCTAATCCTTTGAAAGCATCAAGTGTGTAATGTCCAAAGTTGTTATTCAAACAGTTAAACCATTCTTTAATTGTGGCCTGCGCTTCTTCGGACTTAGGTGAGCGATCTCGGATTAAGGAAAGTTTTGAATAGATTTCCGATACCGCATTTTGAGCTTCTTTAGACATGCTTGCTATTTTAGCCTTTGATTCATCAACAGCTTTATCTCCCCAAAGTTTTCTAGCCTCTTGTTCGTAAGGATTATGACTAAAGTCAAATCCTTCAAACCTTTCTTTATTTGTCATCTTAACTTCCCCTCTCATTTGCTGAATTGATTTATTGACCGTGTTAATTAATGTATCAAGTTGACTTCGTTTTTTTTCAAGCATCTTTCGGTGTTGAATTAACGCTTCTTGCCTGTCAAAGGAAGAGCTCCTGACAATTTGCTTTATTTCTTTCAACGGAAAATCAAGTTCTCTAAAAAACAAAATTTGTTGCAACAACTCAAGATCCTCATCTGAATAAAGACGATAACCTGACTCAGTTGTTTCCTTTGGTGATAATAATCCAATTTCATCATAGTAGTGTAGCGTACGAACACTAATACCAACTAAATCCGCAAGTTCTTTAACCTTCATGCAACGCTACCTCCTTTCTACTTTCACAAAAAAGTATCACGCAACGTTAGAGTCAATGAAAAAGAAGAACTTTTTTGATTGTTACAGTATAGTACCGGTAGAACGTTAGATTCCTTTAAACAAAGCCAAACGATTAAACGGTCTTAGTCCTATAAAATAGAGAACTAAAACCGTTTACCCCCTGTTTCCTTAAAAAACAGCATTTATCTGAATTTTGTTTTGTTTAAATAAATCGCCTAAAGGCACCCCACCAATTTTTGCGAAGTTAGCTAAATCTTCGTTCGACTCACCAAAATACTTACTCAATCTTATTTGACCAGCCCACAAAGCTCTGCCTTCCGAAGTATGCGAAATAAAATATTCTTTGTGCTGATACATAAACTCTATTTCTCTACCTTGTTTCAAGTAATACAAAAAATGTGCATAGCTTATTTTTTCACCTGAAGGAACATCATCAAATGGATGTGGTTTGTTTTTCATGGCATGATCACCTTACAATAAACGATTGCTATCTTAAAAATTTGACTATGTACTACGACTCTTTTTTCGATTCGCTCGAAATTCAATACCAAAATAAAAAACAGCAATTATAAATAAAGTATTAGAAAGGAACAGGACAATTCCATTCCACTCACCATTAAATATAGTTACATTTACAAGAGTTATCGTATGCATGAACACGACAACAATAAAGAGAATTATGTAGCTTTTCAAACAGTCACACCTCCAATATTTAAGACATTTTCCATTAGTTAAGAGGTAAAACCTGTTACTCCTCCTGAAGAAACATTAATTAGCTCTATGTTCCTCACTATATCTTCGGTAATTCCACTTTGAGTAGTATAAATCCATATGACTACGATAATTAGTAACAATAAATAAAAACCAACATACCATATGATGTATTTACTCTCTCTTATAGGTGAAGAAAACAAAATGAAAAAGCCAGTTAGAAACAGCATAATCAGAACCATACTAATCATCCATAAGTCATCTGCTTGATTAATAGACATCACAAGGGTGAGTGCCTGACCTGTTGTCATTTCCATTTCATACTTTTCTTTGTTTATAAAACCTTCTTCAATAAAAACCGTAACTGGATCAGCATATTCATCCTCTATCACAAAACTATAACCAGCTAAATTAAAGTTGGTTTGTATTGTAAATACGTAAAGCAATAGGATAGTCATACTAATAATAGGAAGAAGCTTATGCTTTATCGTGATCCCCTCCTTAATCTGTACGGATATGGATAGTTTCCTTATACTTTCCTTTATCTGTGTTCCACGAAATATCAACTGTTACTTGATTTAAATCTCGACGAAGAACATCCATCGGAGGAAGAGACGTGCCTGTACTTCCTAAAGAAAAAAGGGGATGGGTTTCTTCCTCAACATCAAATTCGCCCCACTCGCCGATCGGTATTGTTGAAGGGTAATGAATTTCGTATGAGACTTTAACTAATTTCTCTCCACCGTGATAAAAGAGCGACGAAGCTATTTTATCCTGAGAATACTTCATATTAACATCCCAATAATCACCATTTCCTCTCGCTGTGTCAGGCACTGCTTTTGTACAACTAGCAAGTAATAACAACAACAGAACCAGTATGAGGTAATAACTTCTTTTCATATTTCCTCCTTCAACTTCGTTATAACCAGACCCTAGTGCAGTGTATCAAATTACTTATCCTTTGTTTGATCTCTTCTCGATTGCACTCTGCAACCCAATCCATGTAGTTCTTATATAATGGAATAATGGCTTCTCAAAAACGAGATTTAAATTACCGATTACTTGTTAAAGCATCTTGTAATGAAGCATTAATAGAAAAAGAAAAAATTTCCTCTTCATTTTCGTCCTCCTACAAATGTGTCGAAACAGTATTTTCAAGATCTTCTAAAGTATGAGCCGTTACTGCCCAAATGCCTTTATCTTCTTTAAAGTAGAACGTTTCCTTCAGTTTATGTGAGACTAAAATACCCTTTCTTTTTTTGAAACTCGCTTGTTTCAAAAAATATCGTCGTCCTCCGCAATAACATGAGCAATAACGGGTGCGTAAGGAATTAACATCCACCCATAATCAAAAGCACCATCTTCCTTATTAACCCACTTCCAATCATATTTGTTTTGATAAACAGGCTTCCCCTCTTTTGTATAGTCGCAGATCTCACCTTCAAGTGTTGGACTATGTGCTGGAGGTCGCTCAAGTTTACGTACATTTATAGATAAACCATCTACCTCTTTTGCTGAAACAATATCGCTATTTACAAATCCTCTAAGATTCTTAAAAGCTAATAACTCCTCTTTAGAAGGGAGATCCCATAATGCTCTTTCTTGATTTAAAGTCTTTTCATCTAGTTTTGGGATGCGGTATATTCCGCCAAAAGTGGTTACTTGATTTCCATATTTTAAAGGAAGACTTTGCCGTAATAGCCACCTATCTAAAGCAACTGCAGCTATCCATTTAGGTTCAAAGCCCATTTTGACCCCTTCCATTGCTAGAATATGAGCTTGCCACCAATCATTTAGTGATTCTCCGTGTTGAAAAATGATCGCTGCATGGATATAATCTATGGCTTCCGTTAATTCTTCTGCCTCTACCATTTCCAGAACTCTTTTCCTACGTAATCTGTCTCTCTCAACTCTATTAGTTGCCATTTCTTTTAAGTCACATTGATCTTCATCAAAAAGCCTTTTTAATTTTAGATTCATTTCACTAGCCCCTATTAACTCTTAAAAACTATTGTATAATCTGTTCTATCATTTCACCGTCTGAAGACATCCCTGTAATAGTAGAGCCTAGAAGATCTTCTCCACCACTAACCAAAAACCAAAATTTTTCGTCTTTGTTATAGTCAATCACGTTTGCTTTGAATTCGTTCCCATTAGTAGTTTGAACTGTTACTTCAACGATTCGTGGGTCCAGTATTTTTCCTCTGATTAAGTCGGTGTATCCAGACAATTCAAATTCTAAATTCGAAAAACCCCAATCTAACTTGTATCCATGATCAAGTGTACCCGTACTGCCATGAACGAACTTCCATCCTAGTAAGTTTTTCTTGAAGATAGCTGAGCCAAAATGGAGGTTATCATGAGCACCCCACTCGTAAAAGGCAATGGCTTGTTTGTTATCCAAAAATTCAATATGAGCAATGTTCGTATTCTGTTGATTTAAAGAAAACACAGCTTTATTGATTTCTTGAACATCGTCTTTCAAAGCTAAATGAATAAAATAAGCCCCTACTAAAATAACCGTTACAGCTAAGATCATTTTTAGTTTCTTAGACATCGGAACACCCGTCTTTCTCGCTATTTTCTACGAATCTTTTTCTATGTTATTAAGTTTACATTCTTACATTTTAATTAAGACTTTCCCTTCATAATGACGGCTTTCTATTAACCTGTGAGCTTCCGGAGCATCTTTTAAATTAAATACTTTAGCAATTGGAATAGATACCTTGTTGGAAGCGAATAAACCTAAGACTTTTTCTGCAACGGCAGCCAAGCGTTCAGGGTTATGTTTACGTGTAGTTCCTAAACTAAACCCTTTTACATTTCTACAACTACTATGGACATCACTTGTTTTAAAAGAACCCGCTTTCCCACTACTATTGCCGAATTGAACAAGTGTGCCATATAATGCTAAACATTCTAAACTTGAACTAGTCACTTCACCGGCGACCGAGTCAAAAATAACATCGGCTCCTTTATTATTTGTTTGCTTTAACGTTTCTTCTGAAAAGTCTTCATAGGTACAAACTAAATCGGCTCCTAATTTTCTTACATAACTCTCCTTATTTCTGTTTCCAACAGTTCCAATGATTTTTTGTACACCAGCTAGTTTCGCTAGTTGTACCAGCATTGAACCGACGCCACCTGCTGCACTATGTATGACAATGGTATCTGTTTTTTGTACTTGCCCTATTTCGTATAAAAGGATATAAGCTAAAATTGATACGGTTGGCATCGTTGCGGCCTTTTCAAACGAAAGGTTATCTGGAATTCTAAACATTAAGTTCTCATTTGCTACAACATATTCCGCATAAGAGCCATTTTTAGGAAAAGCTATTACCCGTTCTCCCTTAGAGAAGCTTGAATTCGGGGATACTTCCTCTACTATCCCCGCTACATCTAGTCCAAGTATTAAAGGAAAACTTCCCTTCCCTTTATTACCTAAACGTTTTTTTATATCAGCATAATTTACACTTGTATATGAAGCCTTTATTAACACTTCATTTTCACCTATTGTTGGTCGTTCAATATCCGTATATGTAAGTTTATCTGCGGCCCCAAATTCCGTTTGGATCACTGCCTTCATTTTATTTCTCCTTTCATATGCTTTTTGCTAATTTAATTTCTCATTGATTTGTTTTAGGTGATGGGCATCATGTTTTATGAAAATTTTCACAAAACTTTCTCCAGAAAATTTTCTTTTTCCTTCACCAATAGTAAATCTAACACCTTTATCCACTTTTGAAATCTCTTCGCAAAGCCTTTTTCGAGTAAGCACAAAATGATCAATGATGGAACTAGCCGAATAATCTTTCACATAAGACATAGCTTCTTTATTATGTTGTTCATGGTCTGGGAACGGTGGTAAGTTATTACCTTCGCCGAAATGGGGTACCATTTTCTCAAGATTGAATTTATCCCAATAATATAGATGTTGTACAATTTGTATGATTGACCATTTTCCTTGTTTAATAGGTTCGTATAGACTTTTTTCGGAGACGTTTTTTAATTCCAAAATACTTTCTGTCATTTTCTCAAATTGACTCAATGATTTATTCATAAAATACCCCCACACCAATTTATTACATTACTGTCATTTCAATGATACACTAAACCCAAAAAGGAAAACACTAAGTCTAGCGTTTTTTGTCGTATGTACCTTCTTTTCGAGCGAATAAGCAAAAAGGGCTGCCATTCTTAACAGCCCCAATGATGTTGAGTCATTTTATATTTCTAGGTTGCATGTTTCTATTTTGTACGTTATGTTCATTTCACTCCGTCGGATCGACTTTTAATAAACATCTAGCCATATGTTCGAGACAGTATGTTCATCTTCGGTCCATATTGTTAACCTGTGCTTATTAATTCTATCAATGTATACGACTGCTTTTCCCAATCCCATTTCATGATACGAGTAATGATGAGAACCATATATTTGTTTCGCTTTTTCTATATTGTCTCCTACTTTTAATCCAGAGGTTGTTTCAAGTGGAATTTCATAGGCTGATATTGAAACAACTTTTCTCTTTAAATCTGTACTTAAAAATGAGCCTTGAATTTCATAGGAGTAGCCATCTTCATTTTCCCTCTTTGTAAAGGATCCAAGGGCTTCTAACTGCTTTTCTGTTATCGTTTCTTGTAAGTGAAACTCCCCGATATATTCATATTCTAAGTTTGTCGAAGATACAAAGTAATGGTTCGTTGCTAAGATCCACCAACCTGCTATAACAAGAATGAAAACTAAAGGAGAAAAGATGAAAATAGCAGCTGTAAGTTTTGAATATGGTTTAAAATAATAGCCGATTAAAGGCAAAATAATTGCAAGAACAAATAACATTATCATAATTAACAAGATCATGTTTTCACCCCAATCTGTTAAACTTTAAGATCTATTGTTTATTTTATGTTATTCTGAACTTAACAGAATATTTATTGATTTACAATAAATATTTATCATTTTATAAACTAAACACAAAAAACATCCTGAGTATTCTTAAAAGAATGCTCAGGATGTTTTCTCCCCCTGTATATTTACCGAGTGTTGAATATTTCACCATAAATTCAAATTACTTTATTGTATTTTTCCCCGTGACTAACTTCGAAACTTTCCATAACCCTCGCATAAACAAATGAGCCTAAGGGAATCCTATTCTTAAAAGGAGGTAGGTAAATTGGATACACAGCGCGCACATGAAATCTCTTCTTCTCCAGCTATGGTAGATGTGTTGTATAACGGCGAACGCATTTATATCGAACATGTGGATCAAGGGAACGGAATGGCAACCATTCATCCGTTAGATGATCCAGGTGATAAATATAGTGTTACGGTCGACAGTTTAACGGAAAAACCGAGTCGATAACGTATAAGCTCCTTTGCGTGTAGAATTAATTCTACTGCAAAGGAGTTAGGTGACAAAGCACTAAATTCAACATTTAGCTTCTTACGCCCACTTAATTCTGCTTACCAAGTCTTTTTTTTCTCAAATCGCTTGAAAAAAAATAAACATGCCCAGCCCCCAACTAATGCTAGTGGCACAATCATGAACCGGTAAGGACTACCTGGTTGTACCCACTCCATCTGTAGCATTGGAGCTATGTATAAGAGTAGAAATAAAATGATAAAACCAGATATGGCTCTAATGAAAAAATCTTTCACTAAGATGTCCTCCTTTAATTGTACATTATCTAACAATATCAACATTAACAGGCTAAATCAACTTTTCTCACAAGGAGAAGCTGTTATAGCTTTATTAAAACAGACTACTAGCATGAAAAGAATGAGACCACTGAAAAAAAGTAGAGTCCTGTGATAGACTCTACTCGGCATTCTATAGCTTGAAGCGATTCACTAATTTATTTAACTCTTCTGCCATGATAGCAAGTGATTGTGCGCTAGAGTTGATTTCTTGCATGGATGCAAGTTGTTCTTCTGTTGATGATGCCACTTCCTCAGAGCTAGCTGCATTGGTTTGAGCTAATGCAGTTAATTCAGCAGATGCATGCGTGATCTTTTCAATACTTGCTGAAATGTGTTGAACTGTATCTGAAACTTCTTCAACTTGTGGTGTAATGTTTCTTGTGCTGTCTAGAATTTGTGTGAATTTACTTGCTGTTTGCTCAGAAACCACTACACCTTCTTCGGCATTTTTCATCACTTCATCCATAATCGTAACGGATTCCTCTGTATCTGTTTGGATGACCCCTATTAATTGGGCAATGTCCTTCGTTGAAGCACGAGACTGCTCGGCTAATTTTCTAACCTCATCCGCTACAACCGCAAACCCTTTTCCGTGCTCACCTGCACGAGCTGCTTCGATTGCGGCGTTTAACGCAAGTAAATTCGTTTGATCGGCAATTCCACTTATCACTTCAAGAATTTTTCCGATTTCTTGTGAGCGCTCAGATAATGAACGAATCACTTCATTGGAACGGTTTACCGATTGGTGGATAAATTGCATTTGCTTTAGGTTGTTTTCGACAATGCGTCCGCCATCTTCAGCTTCTTTTTCTGTCTCCTTTGATAACATAGAGACGTTGGTTGAGCTATCTGCTATAACTTGAATTCCTCTTAACACTTCTTGCAATGCATTCGTAGAATCCTCTAGTTTCACTGTCGTCACATCAGCACCACTAGCCATTTCCTCGATTGCACCAGCCACACTTTGAGCCGCTTGACTAGACTGTTCAGAACTAGCATTTAACTGCTCTGCTGAAGCTGCTACTTGATCTGCATTTTGAGCAATGCCATGAATCATCCCTCGTAAGTTATCCGTCATTTTTTCAAAGGACTCATTAAGGTAATAAACTTCATCCTTACTTTTCAGAGTGATTCTTTCTGCATTTAAGTCACCAGCTGCGACCTTCTCAGCATTCTCTCGTAGTTGAGTAAGTGGTCTAGAAATAACCGTTGAGATCACAATTCCACTCGCAACGGCAATTAATACTGCAACAATGCTCATGATTATAATAACAATTAAGTCTCTAGCCGCAGCAGTATGTGCCGCTTCCATTCGCTCATCAAGGACAAGTTCTAGAAACTGATTAAAATCTTCTGTTTGTTGGTTGAGTCTATTACTGATTGGAACAACTTCTGTTAAACTACGCTCAAGTGCTTGTTCTTTATCATTGCCTGTTGATTGAATAACAGAGTTAGCGGTATCACGAAAAGCTGAGTTGGTTTCGGCAATCTGATCGAGCCAATCAAATGACTCCTGCATCGTTGCTAACTCACGAGCAGCTAACACAAGACCATCAATCTCTTCATTTACTCGATTTAATTCATTAATAAAATGTGGATTATCATATAGGAAATACGCTCTATAAATAGCTGTTTGCATAGCACTATTCGTATGAATCTTTTGAGAGATACTTCTCAACTCTGCAACCGTCTCTATTAAATAATCATATGTTTGATTAGAATCGTATGAGTTTTTTATTGATAATGCTGAAGCCAAACCAAAAATAAGGGAAACGATGAGGAAACTCCCCATTAACTTTTTTCTAATCGTTAAATTCTTTAAAGTTACATTACTACTCTTATTTTTTCTTCTACCCTTCTTAAATGACAGTTTCATCCTTTATACTCCTTTTTTATTTAATCAATCAAAACAGTTAACATAGGTAATATCGGTCATTACAGATAAATTTTTACAACTAGCCATACTTTTTCCTGAAATAATAATATGTAAAAAACTTACTAGAACATTTTCTAAGTATATCAGCGAACAAGACCTAAGTCACCTATAAAATTTATGACTTTAGACTCATATTTATATTCAGAACTATTAGAAAATAGAGAAGGTTAACTTTTTTTTCTGAAACGAAACAAAAAACACTCCTAGCAACAGGAGTGTTTTTCAAATATTGTTATTATTTAAAAATAGTATTTAAACGACTTTCTTTTCTCTTCTCCATTTAGATTGAACTAGATAAAGAGCTGGGACAATGAACAACGTTAGTAGCGTTGAAAATACAAGTCCCGAAACGATTGCAATTCCTAATGGTTTAAACAACGTGCTGTTACCAAGGGCGATTGGCAATAAACCAGCTATAGACGTTAACGTTGTAAGAACAATCGGCCTGAAGCGTTGTTCACTCGCTTGAATAACCGCTTCAACTGGACCAAGTCCTTCTTTACGCCTTTGCTCTATGAATTCCATTAAGACAATTCCATTACGGACAACAATTCCCGCTAAACTTACGGCTCCCATCATTGACATGAAGCCAAGACCTGTTTGCGTAATAAACAGTCCAAGTAAGGCACCAGCAATCGCTAGATACACTGTACTCATAATGAGGATCGGAATCGTTAACGAATAGAATTGGATCGCAACTACAATCAGAATTAAAAAGACAACGACAATAAAGATTTTACCTATATCAATGAACACATCGGTTCTAGCAGAGGTTTCTCCACCTATCACTAATTGATATCCTTCATCAGCAACCACTGCTTCCATTTGCTCTCTTGTCGCAGTTAGGATTTCATCTGAATTTACGTCACCAGTTGGATAAGCTCTTACTGTTACGGTACGAACATTATTTTTGTGTGGAATTTGAGCTTTTGTAAAGGATTCTTTCTCTGTCACTAACTCTGATAATGCCACCATTCCTGCTCTTGGTGTTTGGAGCATAATGTCATTGATGTCTACTTGGTTAGCATCGAACGATACGCGCAAATCTATTAAACCCTCTTGCTGTTGGAGCTGACCAATTGGTATGCCGTCCCCCATCAGTCGTAACGTTTGAGCGAGTTCTCCACTGCTTAACCCGCTTGCTTCAAGCTCAGAGCGGTTAGGAGTAAATTGAATCGTCTTTAACGGGGCTCCAATATCATCACTGACCGTACTTACCCCATCAGCTGTTGCAAGAATTTCTTTTATGTCAGTAGTCATTTCCGTTAAGCGTTCTATTGAATCTCCTTTAACTTGGATCGCAATCGGAGCTCCTACTGGAGGACCTGACTCAATCATCGAAACTGTAAAAGTTTTGTTAGAGAACTGCTCCTTTAATACATCGCTCCATATATCACGCGCTTGTCTCGTTGATATTTTATCTTTATTAATAAAAACAAAAAAGTTGGCGACGTGATCTCCAGCTACGCCTCCTCCACCTGGTCCAAATAGACGAGGAATATTAGTTCCAACATACGTTGAAACGGAGTCGACATACTCGATATTACTTAAAAACTCTTCAACTTCTTTTGATTGTCGTTCCGTTTCTAAAAGTGAAGTTCCTTCTGGTAGTTTCATCTCTACAAAGACTTCTTCTCGGTCCGTATCTGGGAAAAATTCTAATGGAATAAACGGAATTAGACCGTAAGCTGCTGTTCCCAAAACAAAACCAATGATAACCGTTAATAGCGGTTTTCTACTTACTTTTGTCATAAGTTTTTTACTATAGAAAGACGCCGCCTTATCAAAAACGGGCCCGATTAATCCCGGAGATTTTCTCGTTTTCTTTTCCTTTTGTAAAGAGCGGTAAATTGGAATTAAAAACAAAGCTACTAATGTAGACGCGATCATAGTGGCAATTAAAACGACTGGAAGTGGCCTAATAAATGCACCAGCTTGCCCGGGCAATAACAATAATGGTAAAAAAGTAAAGACGACTGTTAAGGTCGATGTGATAACTGAAACCGTTACTTCCTTTGTTCCATTAATGGCTGCCATAAATGGTTTATCACCAAGCTTTAATCTTCGTTCAATATTTTCGTTTACGACGATTCCATCATCAACTAATATCCCTAATGCAATAATGATCGCGATCAATGAAATCTGATTTAAATCGACTCCCGTATACGGGAAAACAATTGCTCCCAAGCTTAAGGATACAGGAATAGCCAATGCTACACTTAGTGCTGTTGACACATTTAAACCGAGTGAACATACGACTAAAACTGATACAATCGCGATTGCAAAAGAAATTCCTAAATCTTTAAAAAGTTGCTCTACTAAACCGGCTTGAGAGTACAGTAGTGTCATTTCAACGCCTGTTGGCAAGTCGTTTCTCATTTCTTCAACAAACGAGTCAAGTGCTACTTGCGCTTTCGGTACACTCGCGCCCTCTCTTAGATAAAATGTGAGAGAAATGGCTTCTTCTCCATTAAACGTAATTGTTTCAGTCGCTGGTTTGAATGTTTCTGTTATTGTTGCGACATCACCTATGCTAATAACGCCATTTTCTGCTGAAAAGCCGACAGGCAATGATTCAAGCTCTGAAACAGAGTTATACGTATTAAGCTCAACTCGGTAATCATATTCTTCCGTTTTCCATTCTCCCGGAGGTATCGTTTCTAATTCTCCGTTTAAAACTCCGATCATTTGGTTAACCGACACTTCATTTTCTTCCATTGCCGCTGCATCAAGTTGAATTGAAATTTCCTTATCTAGAGCTCCTTGAGCCTGCATTGTTGTAATATCTGGAAGTTGAACTAAGCGTTTGTTCCAGCGATCAATGACTTCATTAACCTCACTTAATTGATTGTCTTCATCAAATGTTAACTGGTACGTGGCTAGCCCTTGGACACTTAGGTTATTATTCATTTGAGGTGCTTGCACGTCATTTGGAAATTGAGCAGAAGCTGTTGTGATTCGTTGTCTGACTTCATTCCAAAGTTGGTTCGCATCCACCCCTTCTTCTAATTCAACCGTAACGAGCGATACTCCTGAAGTAGAGATTGATGTAAGTGATGCAATCTCTGTCATTTGCTCTAGTTGTAGCTCTAACTCATTGGTGACCAGTTGTTCCACTTCTTCAGCTGAAGCCCCAGGATACACCGTTGTGATTTGCGCAACAGCTGGACTGATTTCAGGTATCTCCCTTTGAGGGAGTTGTATAAAACTCAATACGCCTACCAACATAAACATAATTGAAAAGAGAATAGTAATTTTTCGTTTTTGAACAATCCAAGACACCATAACTGGTTCCCCCAATTCGTTTCTTATAAAAACATTATACAATAGTTTTACAAGATGAACCTAATTTAAATGCTCTTTACATTTTAGCATTGTTTCCGTCGATATAACTGTATTTTTTTTTCCATTTGTAAGGCTATTTATTTACTTTTTACTATCTGTTTTTCTTTTCGATATGCTTATAAGCTTATAAAACCATAAAAAAACCTACCGCAGTTTATTTTGCAGTAGGTTCAATTCACTAATTTGTTCCTTCTTCCTCTTCCTCATCAGCCGCTAATTCATCGCCTGTATCCTCTTCAAGGTCGATGTCAATTTGCTCCTCTTGTTGGAATTCCTCATCATCTAGAGCTGGTTCATCGTCAATAGGCTCATCCATTACAGGAGCTTCTTCCATTGCTGGATCATCTACAACAGGCTCTTCTTCTGCAGGTGCTCCGCATGCAGTAATCACACCAAGCGATAAAACCGCAGCTGCTGTTGTCATCATAAATTTCTTTTTCATGATTTCACCTCCAAAAAGTTGTTCTTATTGTTTGTATATCCTAACTCAATTATTCTATAGAGCTTCGCAACATATAAAAAACCTATCCTTTATCTGGATAGGTTCTTTTTATTATGTTTCATTTTAGTGAGTTAATGCATGCATCATTGTCTCACATTTGTCAAAAGGTACCGGCTTACTGAAAAGATAACCTTGGGCATGATCGCACCCTTCATTTTTAATAAGACTCAGTTGTTCAGCGGTCTCAATTCCTTCACAAATAACAGAGACACCTAAGCTTTTAGCTAGAGCAATAATTAACTTTATAATGGCACCATTTTCTTTAGAATCATTTCCCCTAACAAAAGATTGATCAATTTTCAATGTATCAATTGGAAATAAATTTAATTGGTTCAATGAAGAATATCCCGTACCAAAATCATCTAATGATACGCGAATACCGCGTTCTTTTAACGAAATTAATTTATTTCTAATTTCTTCAACATGAAGAACCGCAAAGTTTTCAGTAACCTCTAAACATAACCGCGCCGGATTTAATCTTGAATCATCTAATAATTCATTAACCTTATTTAAGAAATCCGCTTTCTTAAAAAAGTCTCTTGAAATATTAACAGAGATGACTAAATTAGGATAACCTTGCTCGTGCCATTTTTTTCCTTGGTTGATTGCTTGCTTTAAAACCCACTCATCAATATTAGCTAGAATTCCTATTTCCTCAGCCACATTTAAAAACTCAGCAGGTGAAAGCATTCCTTTTGTCGGATGATTCCACCTAATTAATGCTTCTACTCCAAAAGGCTTTTCATTGTCAACATCGACCTGAAGCTGGTAGTAAACCTCTAGTTGATCTTGAGCTAACGCCTCAACTAAATCGACTTCAAGCGAGAATTGTTCTGACGTCTTTTCGTTCATTTTCGCTTCATATATAGAGAAGTGGTCACGGCCTTCTTCCTTCGTGACATACATAGCGGTATCTGCATTCTTCAAAAGCGTCTCAACATCAGATCCATGTTCAGGAAAAATACTCATACCAATACTAATCGTCATATAAAATGCTCGTTCATGGATCACAAATGGTTGGCGAAATTGATCTGTTAATTTTTCTAAAGTCGTTGTGACCTGGTGCTCTTCTTCAAATGGAAGGCAGACGGTAAACTCATCTCCTCCGAAACGGCTTACAATACCATGATCTCCAATAACAGTTTTTATTCGATTAGCCATTTGAATTAATAAATCATCTCCAAATTGATGTCCAAGCGAATCATTAATTTTTTTAAAGCGATCTAAATCTAGAAAAAGAATTGCTAGCTTTTCTTGATTGAACTTAGCCGTAGAAAGGCGCAACTGAAGGGCTTCCGTAAAAAACATACGATTTGGAAGCTTCGTCAAAATATCATGATAAGCATAATACTTTAACTTGTCTTCTTGGTTTTTTCTAGCCGTAATATCACGCAATATGCCGATATAGTAACAATCTTCAGATTGATTCTGCTTCACTTTTGTAATGGTAATAAACGACCAAAAAAGCGAACCATCTTTACGCAGGTTCTGTAGCTCACCCGTCCAAGAACCAACCGACCCTATACAATCCCACATTTCCTCATATGTATCCCGAGGCATATTACCTGATTGCAATAAATTCGGATTCTTGCCTTCTACTTCTTTCATTGTGTAACCAGTGATGCGTTCAAATGCAGGATTCACAATGACAATTTCACGCCTGCTATTTGTAATCATTAATCCATCATTCATATGATTAAAAAGAATCTCCACATTCTTTTTATTTTGAGCAAACCGTGTAAAAGCCTCGTTCATCCTCATGCCTCACTTTCAGCTAGTCAAATTAAGACAGTCTATTTATTTAATAGCAAAAGTTATATCCGTTTCACATGCAATTTCTCCATTTACGGTAGCGACAGCGTGGCCTTTACCAATTGGACCTTTAACACGAGTTATCTCAACTTCTAATCGAAGTTGATCTCCTGGTTTAACTTGTTTTTTAAAACGACAGTTATCAATACCAGCAAAGAAAGCCAGTTTCCCTCTGTTTGCTTCTGGTCTTAAGATGGCAACAGCGCCCACTTGAGCTAGTGCTTCAACGATTAATACCCCTGGCATAACCGGGTAATCTGGAAAATGTCCATTAAAAAACTCTTCGTTTGCTGTGACATTCTTAATTCCAACTGCTCGCTTTAAATCTTCCACTTCCTCAATCCGGTCGATTAATAAAAATGGATAGCGGTGAGGAATAATTTCTTTAATTTGCTCAATTGTTAGCATGTTTGTCATCCTTTCGTACCTTAAATATATGTATATTTTTCATTATACCATATTTTAGATAAACCTAACTTTGACACATTAAAAGAGCTTCTCAAAAAAAAATTCGAGATAATTTAATTACCTCGAATGATATCGATAATGTGATACCAAGTATCTGGCCTTATTGCCTCACCTGGTTCGCCACCACCAATTACCCCGTACCCAAACATCAAACCTAAAATTAAACTACCACCAATTAACACAATTGAAATTAAAATTCGTAGCCAAATGGGGATCAAGCGCAAGCGTGGCTTTTTGACTCTTCGTTTTTTTCTTCTTACTTCCCTTGTGTCTTGCTTTTCTTCTTCAAGTGCTTCTTCTTTTGCTGAAGCTTTAATAAGAGCATCTTCTTCTTGCTCTAGGATAGGAGAGTCCTCTTCCGTAATTTGATCTTCTTCTTCTGAAATAGAAGCTGATCTCTCAACAGTTGATTCAGCAGAAACCTGTTCCTGTGACAATGGATCATCAGCTTGTTTATCACCTTCAATGTCTGCAGGTGTCGCCTCAGCTTCTGTTTCTGAAGAAGAATCGACCTTCTCCTCACTAACTGCGCTTGCTTCCTCAGAAGACTGTTCAAGCAATTTTGAATCCATGCTTTGATCTGTCTGATCAGGTTGTCTGGAGCTAGTTTCTGAAGCAATATCTAGCTCCGACTCAGTATGTTGATTATTTGGGTTTGATCGTTTATCAGTCATCGTTCTCTCCTCAAATCAGTGCAGCCTGTTTTACTTTACGTTATCTTCTTAAACCATTAATTAACCCTGACATCTCATCAGACATCGAAATGGCTCTTGAATTAAATTGATAATGACGTTGTGTCATGATTAATTCATTCATTTCTCTCCCAAGGTCTACATTCGATCCTTCAATGAAACCTTGTGAGACACGTCCAGCCATGCCAACATTTTCAAACACATCTCCTGGAACTAAGCCTAGAGCTGCAAAATCAGGAAAACGATATAGGTTTTCACCAACAGCATCCAACAATTGTGGTTTTAGCACTCTTGCTAACGCAAATTGACCACCATTCTGAATCGTTCCATCATTAAGAGTAACAAGCAATTGTCCATCGCCTGACAGACTAATAGACTTAAAGTTTAATGGCACATTAATACGGTTTCCATTTTCATTTAAAACGAAGTCACCATTTTTCGTAACAATGGTTAACTGCTGCGGATTATTAGGATCTTCACTTAAATAAAAAGTACCATCACGTGTTAGACGTTCAACTTGATTGCCGTTTTCAACCGTTTGTATTCTGAAGAAATGATTTTTCTCTGTAATCGCAAAATCCAGCTCACGCTCAGTCGCAATCATAGGACCTTGTTCTAAGCGGAGTGCCGTTTGTGCAATCTTAGCACCTGCTCCTACTCGAATCCCATCTGGAGTTAAACGCCCCCCCTCATATTGAGTGGCTGACATATTATTCACTTGCTGAAAAAGCAAATCCGAGAAAGTAGCTTCTCGTCTTTTAAAGCCAGTTGTATTCGAATTAGCGATATTATGAGATATTGTATCAAGTTTACGTTGCAACTGCCCCATCGTCACGGACGCAGCTATCATTGATGTATTCATTCTCATCCCTCTTTTATGCTCAAGTGGTGTGTGTGGTGTGTCCGTGTCTAGGTGAAAAAGTGACTGTGCGTATGAGAAAACTTAGTTTATTGTCATCAAATTTTGACTTTATGATCCAAAATCAGTGGTTTATGATCCGACTTGAGTTATTTATGATCCAGATCGGTATATTTATGATCCGAATTTGATAATTTATGATCCGATTGCCCGGTTTAATGGCTCTGTCCATATATTCCGTGCGAACATGCTGCATGGGCTTCACTCGTTGCGCGCCTTTTATAAGAAAACCACTTATAAAAGGCTTAAGGGCTTGCAACGGCTTCGCTCCATGCTCGCTTTTATAAACAAGGGCAGTTCACCCTTGTTTATAAAAGCTATCCAATACGTCCAATCTCATTAACGGCTTTGTCCATGCTTTGGTCGTAGGCTTGGAGGATGCGTTGGTTAGCTTCGAATGCTCTATAAGCGCTCATCATTTCAGTCATGGTTTGGGAGGCATCTACATTGGAACGTTCTAGGAAACCTTGTTGCAGTTGGAAGCTAATTGCTCCGTTTCCAATGGCAGTCGGTAGGTTACCTTCTCCTTCAAAACGTAAGAGTCCATTTCCCTCTTTCACTAATTGCATTGGATTATCTGAGTAGACCACATTGAGCTGAGCTACGGCCGCTCCAAGGTCATTGGTAATGAAACCAGCTTCATTTACTCGGAATTCTTCGTTCCCTACCTGGATCCGTTGATTGTTCGTTCCTAAAACATAGTGGCCTTCTGTTGTAGTTAAGAAGCCTTCACCGTCAATGGTGAAATTTCCGTTTCTTGAGTAGCGAAGGTCTCCGTTTTCATTTTGTATGGTATAGAAAAGAGCACCAGGTCGACCTGACTCTGTTGGTGGCATAATTCCTTGAAGTAATGAGATATCTGTATTGTTTCCAGTTTCCATCAAATCGCCTTGACGGAAGTTTGGCATACGTTCTTGTAAGTATACACCTGTAGTTAAATGACCAATTGTTGGAGCTTGTCCATTAGGACCAGCTTCTGTGTTCATAGCTTTGATTAGCATGTTAGGAAAAGATCTAAGCGATGCTTGATCCGCTTTAAATCCTGGCGTATTGGCATTCGCTAAGTTGTTTGTTAACATTGTTTGGCGTTGCAGCTGGGCAATCATCCCTGCTGCAGCCCCGTAAAAACCACGAAGCATCTCATTTCCTCCTCTAGTCTTTCTCTATACCATTATATCGGCTCTTACCTAATGTTTTAAACTGGTGGTTTATGGGTTCTTTCTTTTTTCCGAATGTTAGAGGTTCGCTCTGCTTCCCGACTCCAAAAATCGTACTCCGGCCCTATTCCGTGCGAACATCCTGCAATGGCTACGCACGCTGCGCGCTTTCTTTGAGAAGAACACTCAAAGGAAGCTTAAAACCTTGCAGCGGCTTCGCTTGCCTTCTGATTTCTAAACATGCGGTCGATCCTTATTCAGTAAAAGGCTGCTTCTTCTGCCCTATTCCGTGCGAACATCCTGGCAATGGCTACGCACGCTGCGCGCTTTCTTTGAGAAGAACACTCAAAGAAAGCTTAAAACCCTGCAGCGGCTTCGCTTGCCTTCTGATTTCTAAACATGCGGTCGATCCTTGTTTAGTTGGGTAGCTTCTCCGGCCCTATTCCGTGCGAACATCGTGGCAATGGCTACGCACGCTGCGCGCCTTCTTTGAGAAGAGCACTCAAAGAAAGCTTAAAAACTTGCAGCGGCTTCGCTCATTGCTCGTCCGTTTATAAAAAAGGGCGGTTGCCCTTTTTTATAAACGGACTTTCTTACTAGACATTCTATCAAGATTCTCTAAAATAATCCCTGTTCCTTTTGCTACGCAGTGCATTGGTTCTTCTGCTACTAGGACTGGTACTTTTAATTCTTCTGCTAGTAGTTGGTCGATTCCGTGTAGTAAGGCGCCACCACCCGTTAAAATGACACCACGGTCGATAATATCAGCAGAGAGTTCTGGAGGTGTTTGTTCAAGAACTTGTTTGGATGCTTGTACAATGTAAGAAACAGACTCTGTTAACGCTTCCTCTATTTCCTTCGAGTGTACGGTAATTGTTCTTGGAAGGCCACTAACCATGTCGCGTCCGCGGATGTCTATCTCTTCCTGTCGTGCACCTGGAAATACTGTTGCAACTTGTACTTTGATGTTTTCAGCAGTGCGCTCACCGATTAAGAGCTTGTATTTTTTCTTAATGTAAGAAAGGATATCTGCGTCAAAGCGGTCACCCGCTACTTTCATGGAAGAGGCGGTGACGATATCACCCATCGAAAGAACAGCAACATCTGTTGTCCCACCGCCTATGTCTACTACCATGTTACCGCTCGGTTGGAAAATATCCATTCCAGCTCCAATTGCAGCAACTTTCGGTTCCTCCTCCAAGTACACATTCTTCCCGCCACTTTTCTCAGCCGCTTCACGAATCGCTTTTTGCTCAACAGATGTGATATTTGTCGGGCAACAAATTAAGATTCTTGGCTTTGAGAAAAGACTTTTGACGTTAATCTTTCCTAAGAAATGTTTGAGCATTGCTTCGGTCATTTCAAAGTTTGCAATGACACCGTCTTTCATTGGACGTAGGGCAACAATATTTCCTGGTGTACGTCCGACCATGCGGAACGCTTCTTCCCCTACTGCAAGTACTCTTTTCGTATTTGTATCAACAGCTACGACAGACGGTTCATTTAAGACGATCCCACTACCTTTGACATATATAAGAACATTTGCTGTACCTAGATCAATTCCAATATCGCGACCAAACATGTTTCTTTTTCCTCCCTGTTTATCCGAACATAATCGTATTAATTATTACGATTTACCTAATTGCTAATTTTAACACATAATGTTCTCACAGGGGTATTTTTTCGAAAAAAGTTACATGATTTGACAATTAAGTTCGTGTTTTGACAACTGGTATTTCAGAATCGTCTTGTGTCTTTCTGTATTTCACTTTTGTTGCTTCTCCACCACGTAAATGACGAATGGATTTGTGATACTCAAGAATCTCTTTCACTTCGTTTGCTAATTCCGGATTAATTTCCGGAAGTCTTTCTGTGAGGTCTTTGTGTACGGTACTTTTCGAGACTCCAAATTCCTTGGCAATCGTCCTCACCGTCTTTTTTGTCTCGACAACATACCTACCTATCTTGATAGTTCGCTCTTTGATGTAATCGTGCACACGACTCGCCTCCCTAATTCTGTGTTGGGTGATTGGTACAGTTTATTAGGGGGATCACGCAGATATACCACATTCTTGTATGGACGGGCTTGACTTTTCTGAATTATGTGTTCCTTTTGGTGATATTGGAGATCTCAATCAAGTCGCCAAGCGTGTTTTTGCCTCGATCTTCGAGGTGGAATAAAAGCTCACAGAAAAGATGTGCAGTAGTCAAAGCATCACCTAATGCCTGATGTCTTTCATAGATTCTAGACCCAAACTGACTAGCGTAAATCTCTAAATCTAGCATATGTTTCGCTGGACTTAAATATCCGATCATATCAAGGGTATCCAAACAAATAGGAAAATCGACACGGTATTGATTTCTAGCTATTTCCTTTTTGAGTGCTAGAAGATCGAAGCTCGCATAATGCCCAACCCAGATGTTCGCTTCGCCCTCTTTTACATACTGAAAAAAATCTTTGATCACTTCTATAAATGGAGGTGCCTGTTCAACCGTTTTCGTTGTAATTCCTGTTAACGCGGTAATATTAGGAGGGATCTCTCTTTCAGGATTCACATAAGATTGAAAGGTTTTGTCTAATACCATTCGGTCTTTCACTTGGACCGCTCCAATTTCAATGATTCTATCACTTGCACCAACAGCAAACCCAGTTGTTTCCGTGTCAAACACTGTGAATGTAAGATTTGAAAAATGGGTGTTTAGCGGAATCTCTTTATTAAGTGGAACAGCAGGTAAAAGCGGCTTTCTCCAAAACATAGGTACCCCTCCTCTCTTTTTATTACTCAAAAAGCCGTAAAGCGAGCGTTATGCCCCCTTCACGGTGTTATAAACCAAAGGTCGCCATAACCTCGCCTTGAAGCTGACGGATCGTTTTCAAGGCCATCATGAGCTCTTCTTTGTCCTTTGTTCTTAAATGATTAAATTCAATTTCACTTGTACTTGTTTCTCCAACTCGGTATGCATTCCAAGCTCTTTCCACTCGAATTCGCAAAACAACTTCATAAGCAAACTTCAATTTATCGGCCGTTTCTTCAGAAAATACATGCCGGTCCTGAAGAAAGTCAATTTGTTTAAGAGTTCTTCCTTCTAAAAAATCATGTTTCGCACAAAGTAATTGCAAACAATGATGCAAAGGAAAAAGAGCCTGTTTCTTAAGATCGACAGATTCCTTTTTCATTCGGAAAAGAGCTCGAATCGGATGGTCAAAAGTCGGGACTGGATGTTCTTTTTCCAATTCAGCCATTCGGTATAAAAAGATCCGAGATTTTCCTAGTTGTTCTCTTATCATCTCTTCAAATTGATCATGCAAAGACTCTTCTCCATAAATATGTCTATATGATAAGAAATTGTGCGCAAGAAGCAAGTTTTCATTTGTCGCTCTAAGTGCCCAACTCCTTAACCTTCCCTGCCAATCTTCTAGCGTCCCCCTCCAATCAGCATAACTAGCCATCATGAACCCTGGACATGTTTTATAACCTGCAGCGACTAAGTGTTGAACAATCTCTTTTCCTAGCTCCTCAAAATATAAACTCACCTCAGCTTCTTTTGTATTGTCATAAACGAGGAAGTGGTCTTGATCTGTTAGCATGAATTGCTCAGCCCGTGCCCCGCTTCCCATCAGGTAGAAGCCAAAAGGAACTGGTGGCTTCCCTATCTTCTCAACCGCTAACTGCACAGCATGACGCACTAACCGGTCATAGAGCTTTGTCATCACTTCAAGCGTATGAACAGTCGGAATGCCGTCTTGTATTAAATTAGCTAGCACCTCATACATCGCCGGCTCTAACTCATGAAGGTTATTAAATGTGGACTGTTCAACCGATTGCAGCAGCTCCATCGTTCCCCGGTTTTTTTTCCGTAACAAATCAGAAAGGGTCACCATGCCAATCACTTTGGCCCCGTCCATGACAGGCAAGTGCTTAATTCCATTCATCAGAAAACTCGACATTGCCTCGTAGTAATAAGCATCTCTGGAAATAATATAAGGGTGTGGCGTCATTACTTCATGAGCAAACAAACCTGAACCGATCCCCCGAGCTACAACACGCTGCACTAGATCTTTCTCGGTTATAATTCCAATCAATTGATCATTATCATTTAAGACAACAACCGAACTCGTTGAGTGTTCAACCATCATCAAGGCTACATCTTGAACATCATCTTCCATATCAGCGGCGATAACAGGCTCATTCATAACATCTTGAATGCGCCGAATAAACGGCTCACTTTCTCCCCACTTATTCGCAAGTTGAACTTGTTCAGCAAAAGACGCATAGATATCTTGTAAACGAATCGTTGCTTGTTGCAAAACAAAATCTCTTACAGCAGGATCATCCCAAAGCGTTTGAATCACAGGGTAAGGAATATGAAGACATGTTGCGTCCTCTACCGCTTGAACCTCCACCGCATAGCGCTCTGGCTCTTCGGTTTTCCCACCTAGAAAATCGGCTAAACTCGAGAATCCAATCATATCTCCTTTTTGCAATACTTCCAGGACCTCCTTCTGGTCGTATCGCCTGGATGTATGATGGTCAAGGTTACTTTGTCTTTCGTTTGAAGCCCCACTTGCAACAAAAACTTCTGCCACCCCTTTTAGGATAAGCAGAAGTCCTTCTCTCGGTGTCTTCGAATAAAGCACCTTGTCATTCTTTTGATAATGCTTGAGCACGCAAGCATCCAATACTTCATCAAACCGTGTTTCACTTAGTCCGACAAAAATGGGATGCTTACGAATCTCATTGCAATTATTTTCCTGATGCCGACTCATCCATCCAAACCTCTCCATCACGGTAGCTCATTTGCTCTGGATAACGAAGGTCAAGTACTTCATCTTGAAGTTTTTGCGATGGTGCAGCAGTCATTTTCGAAACAACATACATCACGATCAAGTTAATCGGAACCCCGATAATCCCAGCACCTGTATCTCTGATTCCAAAAATCGTGAATCCTTCACGTGCAAACAGGATATAAGTGACTGTTACCGTTAGACCAACTAGCATCCCGGCAATCGCACCTTGTTTGTTAGCACGTTTCCACCAAACACCAAGTAATAGAACTGGGAAGAACGTACCACCAGCAATACCAAACGCCCAAGCGACAATCTGCGTGATAACGCCAGGAGGGTTAAGTGCCACTACCCCAGCTACAACAGTCGCAAGTACAATCGCCCAACGGCCCGCCGCTAATCTCTTCTTATCACTTGCATCAGGCTTCATTAAACGATAATAAATGTCATGAGCAAAAGAAGACGAAATCGTAATAAGCAAGCCACCTGCCGTAGAAAGGGCAGCAGCCATCGCACCAGCTGCGACTAAACCGATAACGAAAACACCTAAGTTAGCAATTTCCGGCGTCGCCATAACGACGATATCATTTGAAATAACAATTTCACTCCATTGTAAAATGCCATCCCCGTTCGCATCTGCAAGCTGTAATCTTCCCGTATTTACCCACGTATCCGTCCAAGCCGGAAGCTGATCAAGTGGTTGACCTGCGACACGAGTCATTAAGATGAAACGAGAGAACGCAGCGTATGCAGGAGCTGATAAATATAAAAGTGCAATAAAAACAAGTGCCCAAGCACCACTCCAGCGTGCAGCTTTCATCGTTGTTACCGTGTAGAAACGAACGATAACGTGTGGAAGAGCCGCTGTACCAACCATTAATGTGAACATTAACGCGATAAATTGTGACTTATCACTTTCCGCAAATGGCGCGAAATATTCAGAAATACCAAGTGCCCGGTCTAACTCCCCAAGCTCACTTACAATCTTTCCATATGTAAGCCACGGTAATGGATTACTTGTGATTTGAAGGGACATGAAGATAATTGGAATAATGTAAGCAACAATTAAGATCATATACTGAGCTACCTGTGTCCAAGTAATCCCCTTCATTCCACCAAGCGTTGCATAGATCGCGATTACGACAACCCCAATCATCGTTCCATACATTGCATCAATATTCAGGATACGTCCAATTACAACCCCAGAACCTGAAAGCTGACCAATAATATAAACGAAACTGATAATGATCGTTGCAATTGCCGCAATTAATCTCGCAGCATTACTATCAAAGCGGTCTCCAATAAACTCTGGAACCGTATAACGTCCGTATTTTCTTAATTGTGGTGCTAGTAAAAACGTAAGGAATAAATAGCCTCCAGTCCAACCCATAATATAAGCTAAACCGTCATACCCAAGAATCATAACCGTACCGGCCATCCCGATAAAGGACGCGGCACTCATCCAGTCTCCACCTATCGCCATCCCGTTCCAAAACGGTGGAACCCCACGGCTCGCAACATAAAAGTCTGAAGTGGCCTTCGCTCTGTTATAGACAGAAATCCCAATATAAAGTCCGAATGTTGCTAGAATTAATAAAAGCGATACAATCGTTTGTTGATCCATTTAAATACCCCCTATCATCAGCTCTTTATTTTAGTGGTCTAGAACCTTGCCTGCACTCACTCTAGTATTATGGTCTTCATCAATTCCAAACTTCTTATCAATTTTGTCACTAATGATAGCGTTTGCAAAAAGTAAGACTACAAATGTTACTACTGCACCTTGAGCTCCCATGTAATAATGAGCTGGCATTCCCATGATTGTAAAACCACTCAAAGCCTCAGCAAAAGCTACTACTCCAAACGAAGCAATTCCACCAAGAATTAAGCAAATGACAACAAGTGTAGTTCTAGCGCGAAAATAAGCATCAGCAACTGCCTTATCAATTTTCCTCATAAAAAACTCCTCCTTATTTTTTTAATGCAGAAAACGAATTGATGATGAACATCCCTCCTTTTTAGAGTTAACAAAACACAACATCAAAAAAACTTTAAAAGCCTATCAAAAGACTTTCTTAAGTAACAACAGGACTTTCTTTTAACTTTTGGATACGGTGACAGGAATTGCATCGTCTAAGAGGATTTCGCTTTGCAGCTTTCATGTTGTAGATCCCAACAGCTGGGATAAAAATAAGAAAGATAGAATGGACAAAATAAGATAGGATGATTGCGACAAGCCACGGCAATATACTGAGAAAGAAAACTTGCCTAGATAAAGACATTTTTTCCGTTTTACCTTGTTTACACTGCGCGCATACTGAATAGTCGGTCTGTTTGAGGGTTCGCTGTTTACTTTTCCTTTTCATCAGGCTACCTCAACTGAAAAATAAATTTAATGGTTTCAAAAAATCCAAGGGGCACCATTGCAATTTGAACAATCATATACGCAAAAATAGAAACAAATGGAAGCGAAAGTAGTAAAGGTTTCTTAAGCTTAAAAGCAAAAATAAGTGAACCAATTGTAATCAGCAAGAAAACATACAGCAAAGGTTTTCCTCCTTTCTATAGTACAAGTTATGTAAGCGTTATCATAATTATGTGTATTACAACAGAATTCATTTACTTGTAACCTGTATGTATTATTTCAAATTTTCAGATAGATGTCAACATTTTCTAGTATACCAAAAAAATAAACCCTACGAGTGCTTTCGACACTGTAGGGTTTATCGGTTTATTAACCTAATTCACTTGATTCTTGTTGATCATCATCTTCGCCTTGACCATGATCTTCATGATTTTCCGGTGCTACTTCTTCTTCATCAGAAGCACCTTCATCTTCTTTATCTTCACCGTCAGCAGGCTTTTCAGCTTCTTTTTCAGCTTCTTTTTCTTTTGCGATATCTTTTACAGAATCAATCGGTTGTTGAAATACATCATTAGGATTAACCGCTACACCATCTTGACGGATTTCAAAATGAACATGAATTCCAGCATCGGTATTGTAGCTATTACGTCCTGCGCGACCAAGGATATCACCTTGTTGAACCGTCGCTCCTTCTTCTACTTCAACTGTTTCTAAACTATGGTAGTGAGTCACAACACCATTTTCGTGTGAAATTTCAACCACATAACCTAGTAACGCATCTTTCTCTGCTTTCACAACTGTTCCGCTTAACGCAGCAGCTGCTTCAAAACTTTCTCCATCTACATGAGCAAAGTCCATACCTTTATTCGGGAAATACGTATTATTGTAGTATACAAGAGCTTCTTGCTGTTCTTCTGGTGTTCCATTTACATCATAGAAATAACCAACAACTGTAATCTCTTCATCATTTACAACTGGCATTTTCACAACTTCTGATGATGCTGTTACAGGAACTGCTTCTTCGCCTTGTGGATATAAATTTCCAGCTTGACTAGGATCTGTTACTTCTACGCTTTCTGGTGGAGCTGCTGATTCGTCTTGCCCTTGCATAATGAATACGGCACTTAATACCCCAGCCGCTGCAACTAGATACACTGCAGGCAACAACCAACGTTTACGCATTAGACTTTTAACATTCAATGAATTTTCTTCAGATTTAGAAGATCTTTTGTTTTCTTCTTCTCTCATTTTCCATCACCTCAGCAATCATTCTGATCAGATTGCTAGAAATGTATACATCGTCTAAAAAAAATTTTTAAATTAGTTTTCGACAAATTGATTTTTTTATGCATGGATGGGCGAAAAACTTTGTGAGTGAGGCGGTGCTTGGCGGTGGGTGATGAGTGATGCGTAGTGCGGTCTCTCGATTCCTTAGCTCCAATATCACTGCTTTTTTCCGAAATAGGAAACCTCCTGACCGCGACGCAGCCTTCTTCCATACTCGCACATCGGCGCGGACTCTCGATTCCTTATTCCCTCTAATTTAGCTAGTTTGGGAGGCTTGGTGGACTCAGGGGACCTTATTGCCCCGTTTTCACGCTACTCTAGCTCTTATAACCGCTTATAGCGAACCCTCTGTCCCCTCAGCCTCCAATATCACTGCTTTTTTCCTTAATAGAGAACCTCCTGACCGCGACGCAGCCCTCTCGCATACTCTCGTACATCGGCGCGGACTCTCGATTCCTTATTCCTCTAATTCAACTAGTTTGAGAGCCCTTGGAGGACTCAGGGGACCTTATTGCCCCTTTTTCAAGTTAATCAAGCCCTCATAACCGCTTATAGCGAACCCTCTGTCCCTTCAGCCTCCAATATCACTGCTTTTTTCCTTAATAGAGGACCTCCTGACCGCGACGCAGCCCTCTCGCATACTCTCGTACACCGGCGCGGACTCTAGATTCCTTATTCCCTCTAATTCAGCTAGTTTGAGAAGCTTGGTGGACTCAAGGGACCTTATTGCCCCATTTTCAAGCTAATCAAGCTCTCATAACCGCATATAGCGAACCCTCTGTCCCCTCAGCCCCCAATACCACTGCTTTTTTCCGGAATAGAGAACCTCCTGGCCGCGAAGTAGCTCTCTAGAACCTACCGTCGCCCTCAGAGAGCAAAAACCATGCCCCCTCCCTAAATTAGCACTACCAACCCCAAAACAAAAAACCCAGACCAAATAACCTGATCTGAGTTCCCTTTCACAAAATGACCTCTTTCTATTCCGCTTTTGCGGTCATCTGTGCAACATATGGATCTAATCCTTCGATTTCTACACCACGGTAGTAATGAGCAACAATATCTTTATAGGATTTACCTTCTTTGGCCATTCCATCGGCTCCGTATTGACTCATGCCGACACCATGGCCCCAGCCTCTTGTGTTAATCGTTATTTGATTTCCTTGACGTTGCCATTGGAAATCTGAAGAATCGAGTCCTAATTTATCACGAACTTGGCGACCGCTTAATTCTTTGCCGTTAATGACTACTTTGGCTACTCGATTTCCGTCTGTTCGTGCTGAGATCGTTCCAACTGAACCGTCCTCAGGAAGATTCACACCTAACTTTTCTTGAAATTCTTCGATCGTCATAACTTTTTCTGCTGTAAAACGCGGAGAAGCTTGATCCCACGGACTTTCTACACTTCGCAAGTAAGGAATTTCATTTTCCCAATAGTCTTCGGAGTTTTCCGTGTATCCATTACTCGTTGAGAAGAAAGCAGCGTCTATTGGTTCACCATCATACGTGAGAACTTGACCCTGAGTTGACAGAACAGCTTCTTGGATTCTTGCCATATACAAGTCGTAGTTCAATCCCCATTCTTCTTTTAACTCAGCTTCATTTTTATATACTTGATGCATCACCGTATCCGTTACCATCGCTCCTTCTGGCAGTTGAACGTTTCTTGGTTGTAAGATGTGTTTAACCATATAAGTGCGGGCTGTTAGAGCCTGTGCTCTTAAAGCTTCCATTTCAAAGTTCGGATTCATCTCTGAAGCGACAACACCCATTACATACTTTTCTAGTGGTACATCTTCAATTTCTTCTTTTTGTGAACGGAACACCGCCACCGCTACATCTTCTTCTGGGTTATACGACCATGTTTCGATCGTCTCTTCTATTGTGATATTTCGGGTTGTTGTTGTCGTGCTGTCAGCTGGTTCTGAAATAAATAGGACAAGCATTGTTGGGATAATAAGTACAACGGTGCATAGGATAGTTGCTGCAATTAGAAGTCGTTTCATGTCAGTCCTCCATTTGTTGAATGTTTACTCTCAGGGTAAGTATATGAGGGCTTGGCATGAAGTAGAACAAGACTTTCTCGTAAAAAAACCTAACAAAAAGCTGCTAAGGAAATCCTTAGCAGCTTTGAAATAGGGTGTTTATCCCCTATTTTATAAATGATTTAGACCAAGTTAGACTTTAGCTTCAATGGAGCTGGTGCGTCTAAGTTTTCAATTTCTTCTTCGATCTCTTCTTCAACACGTTCTACGTCTGCACCTAGCGCTTGAAGTTTTTCAGCTAAATCAACGTAACCACGGTCAATGTGTTTTAATTCCATTACACGTGTGACGCCGTCTGCAACAAGTCCTGCTAAGATAAGGGCAGCTCCTGCTCTTAAATCTGTTGCTGATACTTCTGCACCTTGTAGTTTATTCGGTCCCGTGATGATCGCTGAACGTCCTTCAATCTTAATGTTAGAGTTCATACGACGGAATTCTTCTACATGCATAAAACGATTTTCGAAAACTGTTTCTGTAATAACACCAGTTCCATGTGCAGCAAGTAGAAGAGCCATCATTTGAGCTTGCATGTCAGTTGGGAAACCTGGATGTGGCATTGTTTTAATGTCGACAGGTTTTAACTTTTCTGGTCCAATAACACGTAAGCCATTTTCAACTTCTTCAATTTTAACACCCATCTCACCCATTTTAGCGATAAGCGGACGTAAATGTTCAGGTGTTGCTCCTTCAACGACGATATCTCCCTTTGTCATTGCAGCAGCTACCATGAACGTTCCTGCTTCGATACGATCTGGAATAACGGTATGTTCAGCACCTACTAGTTCTTCGACACCTTCAATGCGAATTTCACCTGTTCCAGCACCGCGAACTTTAGCACCCATTGCATTCAAGTAGTTTGCAACACAAACAATTTCAGGTTCTTCAGCAGCATTTTCAATGATTGTCGTTCCTTCTGCCATTGCTGCAGCCATCATAATGTTTTCAGTTGCACCCACACTTGGGAAGTCCAGATAAATCTTTGCACCCTTTAGTCTTCCATCAATGCGCGCTTCAATAAAGCCATTTCCAATTTCAACAGTGGCACCCATTGCTTCAAAGCCTTTTAGATGCTGGTCAATTGGACGTGATCCAATTGCGCAACCACCTGGAAGAGCAATTCTTGCTTTACCTACACGTGCAAGAAGTGGTCCCATTACAAGGAAAGAAGCTCTCATTTTACGTACATATTCAAAAGGCGCTTCTGTTTTTAGTGTATCCTCAGCATTTACATGAAAGGTACCGTTTGTGTACTCGACCTTAATATTTAGATTCTTTAGTACTTCCTTCATCGTGTATACATCTGCCAATTTAGGCACATCATATATGTGGCTTGTGCCGCGGCCTGCTAGGATTGATGCAGCAATAACAGGTAAGACTGCGTTTTTTGCGCCCTCTACCTTAACAGTGCCGCGTAGCTGATTGCCACCCCGGACAATAATTTTTTCCAACGTATTCCCCTCCGCGTCTAAATTATAGTCTCTTCTCTATCATCAATATTCAGTAGTAATAATAGGCGTTCCTATTGTCACCGTTGTCCCTGCGCCCAATCGTTGATTTTCTCTAATTGCTACTTGGATATTCATTCGTTGTCCATTCGTCTCAATAAATGAATTCCAATCAGGATTATACGCGGAATAAGAGACAAAAGAGTCTTCTTTTAGTGCTTCAACTGGCTCAGCACTTAATTGTTGAATCCACTTTGTTGCTTTTTTCTCTATATCGTTCATGTTCGATCTGTCGCTTACTTGAATCTGAACATACGTTGTCGCATCATGTAGCTCTAGATCACGAGAACGCTCTTCCACAAGTTCATCTACTATATTAGATTCAACTACAGATCCATTTGTTCCAAGCACCTCGTAAGTAATTAACTGAGAGAGCCCATTTTTCATATTCGGTGTTGGATAAGCGAAAAATTGGATTGATTCCGTTATTCCATCTGGTCGGTCATATGTAAAGTGCGCTTTCCATTCCGTTCCGTCTGTTATTAGAGCCTTTTGCTCCCAACCACTTTCTTTCCATTCCGATACGTATGAAACAAACGCATCCTCATTCGTAAGTGTTGAATTCAAACGTTCCTCTCTTAAACGAATTCTCCACTCATTAAGTTTCATTTCCTCGTTATTTAACACAAGTTGATAAAACTCATTTAATGGTTGTTGATATGACTGAACTTCATTTGCACCTTGCACATGTGCATACCCGATAATAGAAAAAACTAAACCTAAAACAACTAATACGCCAAGAAACCATTTATGTTCTCCTCCCCAGAAAAACGTTTATTACTATCATTTTTACCAGGAGAAGGATCTGCATACATGGAAGTTGTAGTCATTCCTCGACAAAACTCTATTCCCAAATATATCTGAGCATTTGAGAGGAGTGTAAATAGTCAAGGAAAAATGAGCTAAGCAACTGAGCAATGGCAATCGTAACGATTATCATTAAAACCTTTGCCTTCGGGCTATTAGGTTCTTTCACAAAAAGATCAAATCGAAAAGATTGTAATGCCCACCATGTAACAGCCAAGAAAAAGACACTTACTATGATATGTATCATCGCCTGTTGTCCAAATCCGTCGAACATTGTCATTACTCCCTCACCGCTGATCAGCTTAGATTTTAGACTGTTTGATTTCAGAAATCAGCCCATTTTCCATCATAACTGATAAAAAATAAAAAATCTATAGAAGAAATGTGTGTTTTTATAGGATTTCCGACCCATTTAATCGCAGAAAGCGCTTACCGATTTGTCGAAAATAAAAAAAATAAGACATATCCTCTTGTGTCTTATTGTTAAACTAAAACACAAGATTTATGTCTTATTTTGTCGTATTTATTTCCCTGCAACATCCAAGCGATTAGAAGCTCTTCTTAAAGCTAATTCAGCACGTTTGAAATCAATTTCGTCTTGACGATTTGATTCAATTCGTTTCTGAGCTCTTTCTTTCGCTTGTAGCGCACGGTCAACATCAATACCTGTTGGCAATTCAGCAGCCTCTGCTAAAATCGTCACTTGATCAGGACGGACTTCTACAAATCCGCCACTAACAGCTACTTTTTCCACAGTGGAGCCTTTTTTTAAGCGTACTGCTCCTACTGTTAATGGAGCAACTAACGGGATGTGTTTCGGTAAAATACCAAGTTCGCCTTCAACCGTACGAACACTGACCATGTCCACATCGCCGTCATACACCTTGCCATCAGGAGTTACAACACTTACTTGAACTGTCGGCATGAAAAAACCCTCCTTAGATAGCAATACGGGTAGTGCCTTGATTTATTCTAACGCTATTACGCCATTTGGCTTGCTTTTTCAATAACTTCTTCAATACGACCAACAAGGCGGAAAGCATCTTCAGGAAGGTTATCGTGCTTACCTGAAAGGATTTCTTTGAAGCCTTTAATCGTTTCTTTAACTGGTACGTAAGATCCTGCTTGACCAGTAAACTGCTCAGCAACGTGGAAGTTTTGAGATAAGAAGAATTGAATACGACGCGCACGTGCAACAATTAACTTATCTTCTTCAGATAACTCGTCCATACCTAAGATCGCAATGATATCTTGAAGCTCTTTGTACTTTTGAAGCGTAGATTGAACTTGACGAGCTACTTCATAATGCTCTTCTCCAACGATCTCAGGAGATAGTGCACGTGATGTAGAAGCAAGTGGATCCACGGCAGGGTAAATACCCATTTCAGAAAGTTTACGCTCAAGGTTTGTCGTTGCATCTAAGTGAGCAAACGTTGTCGCTGGAGCCGGGTCAGTATAGTCATCGGCAGGTACATAGATTGCTTGAATCGATGTAACAGAACCAACTTTAGTTGATGTGATACGCTCTTGTAATTGACCCATTTCCGTAGCAAGTGTTGGTTGGTAACCAACGGCAGAAGGCATACGTCCAAGAAGGGCAGAAACCTCAGAACCTGCTTGCGTGAAACGGAAAATGTTATCAACGAATAAAAGAACGTCTTGACCATCACGGTCACGGAAATGCTCAGCCATTGTAAGACCAGAAAGAGCAACACGCATACGCGCACCAGGTGGCTCATTCATTTGACCGAATACCATTGCCGTTTTCTTAATAACGCCAGAATCAGTCATCTCGTGGAAAAGGTCATTTCCTTCACGAGTACGCTCACCTACACCAGCGAATACAGAGATACCGCCGTGCTCTTGAGCGATGTTATTGATAAGTTCTTGGATAAGAACTGTTTTACCTACACCAGCTCCTCCAAATAAACCGATCTTACCACCTTTAATGTATGGTGCAAGAAGGTCTACTACTTTAATTCCTGTTTCAAGAATTTCAGTTGACGTAGAAAGCTCTTCAAATTTAGGAGCTTCGCGGTGAATTGGATCACGCTTTACATCAGCAGGAATTGGATCAGCTAAATCAATTGCTTCTCCAAGTACATTAAATACACGTCCTAAAGTAACTTCACCAACTGGTACAGAGATTGGAGCACCAGTATCTAAAGCTTCCGTACCACGGACAAGACCATCTGTTGAGTCCATCGCAATAGTACGAACTGTATTGTCGCCAAGGTGCACAGCAACTTCAAGTGTTACGTTAACATCAACTGCATTAACTTTTGAGCCAACTTGCTCAACGACTAATGCATTGTTGAGTCAGGTAGGTTACCGTTATCGAACTTAACGTCGACAACCGGACCCATTACCTGAGTAATGCGACCTTTATTCATTTTTAGTCCCTCCTATTCAAGTACGATTATCGGTTATTCCGATGATCATAGCGAGCATTCCAATTAGCTTTATCGTTAAAGGGAGCTCTTTTTTCATTAATTTAAGTAGAGAAGACTCTGGAAAACTAGAGCCTTCGTTTGATTATTCGAGTGCCGCTGCCCCGCCGACGATCTCTGTGATTTCCTGTGTGATCGCAGCTTGACGAGCGCGGTTGTAAACTAACGTTAAATCATCAATTAGAGCCGTTGCATTGTCTGTAGCAGAGCTCATTGCCGTCATACGAGCTCCAAATTCACTTGCTTTTGCATCAAGCAAAGCACCGAAAATTAGGCTTTCTGCGTATTGTGGCAATAGACGTTCTAAAATGGCTTGCTCTGATGGTTCATATTCGTACGTAGTAGAAGCACCTTCACCGATATCTGTTAATGGTAAAAGCTTTGATTCTGTAACCTCCTGTGTAAGAGGACTTACAAAGTGGTTATACCATACGTACAACTCATCAAACACACCATCAGCAAACATTTCAACCGTTGATCTAGCGATATTTTTAATTTCATTAAATTCCGGTTGATCTTGAAGTCCCGTAATTTCCTGAAAGATAGGAAGGTTACGTTTCTTAAATAAATCACGTCCGATACGACCCATGACAATAATTCCGTACTCATCTGGCGACTTATGACGTTCCGATATGGTTTTAAGAAGCGCACGTGTAAGACTAGCATTGTAACCTCCAGCTAACCCACGGTCAGATGTTATGACAATATAGCCAGTTTTCTTAACCGGACGCTCTTCAAGCATCGGGTGGGAAATTTCTGTCGCAGAAGAAGCAATACTCGCCACAACCTCACGAATTTTTTCCGTATAAGGTAGAAATGATTGTGCATTTTGTTGAGCACGATTCAATTTCGCAGCAGATACCATTTGCATCGCTTTTGTGATTTGTTTTGTTTTCTTCGTTGATGTAATTCGCCCTTTTATATCTCGCATTGAAGCCATTTATGTTCACCACCTTTTCGCAAAACTAAAACGAGTTTGCAACAAGTTAGGGAAAGCAGAGCATTAAGCTTTGCCCCCCATTCTATTATTTGCTAGGTACAAAACCTTTTTTATATTCACTAATCGCAGCTTTGAACTCATCTTCATCAGGAAGATTTCCAGTTGTGCGAATATGGTCAAGAATATCTTTCTTGTTGTGGTCAAAGTAAGTGAATAACTCTGACTCAAAACGAAGAACGTCTTCAACTGGTACATCATCTAAGAAACCTTTTGTAAGTGCATAGATGATTGTTACTTGATATTCAACAGCTTGTGGCTTGTGAAGATCTTGTTTTAGTACCTCAACTGTGCGTTGACCACGATTTAATTTTGCTTGTGTAGCACGATCTAAGTCAGATCCGAACTGAGCAAATGCTTCTAATTCACGGTATGCTGCTAAATCTAGACGTAGCGTACCAGCAACTTTTTTCATAGCTTTGATCTGTGCTGAACCACCAACACGTGATACAGAAAGACCTGCATTAACTGCTGGACGAACACCAGAATAGAATAGATCTGATTGTAAGAAGATCTGTCCGTCTGTGATCGAAATAACGTTTGTTGGGATATAAGCAGAAACGTCCCCAGCTTGTGTCTCGATGAAAGGAAGAGCCGTAATAGAACCGCCACCCAATGCATCGCTTAACTTAGCTGCACGTTCTAGTAAACGAGAGTGTAAATAGAATACATCCCCTGGGAATGCCTCACGACCTGGAGGACGACGAAGTAATAATGAAAGCTCACGGTAAGCTGCAGCTTGCTTAGAAAGATCATCATAGATGATTAAAACATGCTTGCCGTTATACATGAACTCTTCACCCATAGAAACCCCAGCATAAGGTGCTAAGAATTGTAAAGGTGCAGGATCAGAAGCACTCGCTGAAACGACGATTGTATAATCAAGCGCACCACGAGCACGTAATGTTTCAACTAAGCCAGCAACAGTCGTTTTCTTTTGACCAATCGCTACATAGATACAAATCATATCTTGATCTTTTTGATTCAAGATTGTATCAATCGCGATAGCTGTTTTACCAGTTTGACGGTCACCGATGATTAACTCACGTTGACCACGACCGATTGGAACCATTGTGTCGATTGATTTAATTCCCGTTTGTAATGGCTCATGAACGGATTTACGATCCATAACTCCCGGTGCTTTATATTCAATCGGACGAGTTTTTGCTGTGTTAATTGGACCAAGTCCATCAATTGGTTGTCCTAGTGGATTTACCACACGACCAAGTAATTCTTCACCTACAGGAACTTCCATAATACGTCCAGTACGTTTTACTTCGTCTCCTTCACGGATTTCCGAGTAAGGACCTAAGATGATAATACCAATGTTGTTCTCCTCAAGGTTCTGAGCCATCCCCATTACCCCGTTTGAGAATTCAAGAAGCTCACCAGCCATTACATTTTC
The DNA here is from genome assembly GCF_000513135.1 of Halalkalibacter akibai JCM 9157. Classification (GTDB taxonomy): domain Bacteria; phylum Bacillota; class Bacilli; order Bacillales; family Bacillaceae_D; genus Halalkalibacter; species Halalkalibacter akibai. The sequence continues at coordinate 80,664 of NZ_BAUV01000003.1, read as the reverse complement.
AAGGCCATGAGCAAGAGCGATACCGTCACCAACACGGATAACTGTACCCACGTCTTGTACTTGAACGTCAGACTGAAAGTTTTCAATCTGCTGTTTTATAAGAGAGCTAATTTCCTCTGCTTTGATGCTCATTACTTTCACCCCTATCTTCTACTAGCGTGTTCCGGCTACTAGCTGACGCTCTAAGCGATCAAGTTGCGCTTTAATAGTGCCGTCATAAATACGATCGCCAATGCGGATTTTCACTCCGCCGATTAGCTTAGAATCTACAATGTTTATTACTTCAAGTTTGGACTTCTTTACTTGTTTCGCAAATGATTTAGCAATTTCATTTTGTTCTTTATCAGACAACGGTTGAGCCGAATAAACAAGTGCTTCAGCCATATCCTCAGCGTCATAAACTAAACTCTTGAATTGATCAATCATAGGAACTAAGATACCCATTCTATTTGACTCAATTAATAAAAGAAATGTATTTAATGTCGTTTCATTTAAAGAAGCAAAGCTCTTTTTAATGAAATCTTGTTTTTGTTGCTTTGTGATTTTCGGGTGACTAATGAATTTCAAGAAATCAGGATTCGCTTGAACAACATCCTTTACAACTTGAAGTTCTTCATTCACCTTTTTTAGTTGATGCTTTTCTTTTGCAAGTTGAAAAAGAGCTACTGCGTAACGATTCGCAATTGTTTGATTGCTCATAGCTTACCGCCTACCTCTTTTAAATACTCCTGAACTAGTTGTTCTTGATCTTTCTCATTAAGTTCTTTTTCAATCACTTTAGAAGCAACTAATACCGAAAGACTTGCCACTTGCTCTCTAAGAGCAACTACTGCTTGCTCTTTTTCACGTTGAATCTCTGCTAATGCAGAATCTTTCAAGCGCTCAGCGTTTACTCTAGCTTGTTCTAGAATATCTTGACCTTGTTGCTCACTAAGTTTCTTAGCTTGTTGAATAATTTCTTGTGCTTCAACTCGAGCTTTTTCTAACTCTTTACGTTGTTGTACAATAAATTCCTCAGCCTCTTTACGATTCTTCTCAGCTGAGTCTAGATTGTCGTTTACGATTTTTTCACGGTTTTCCATTACACCAAGTAACGGTTTAAGTGCAAACTTACTAAGTAAGCCGAGTAATACTAGAAAAGCGAATAGTTGATAAAGTATTGATCCCCATGGAATTTCAAAACCCATTTCGATTCACTCCTTTCCTGGATGTGAAGATTCATATATGAATTCAAGTAATTAATGTTCGTATTAAAAAACAGTTTGTGATACATAAGGAATGGCGAAGGTCCGCAATTGAACACTGTCGCCATTCTTTATGTGTACAGATTCGCCAAAGCTGACGAAAGGCGTTATTAACCGAATAGTAATAGGAAAGAGATAACGATCGCGATGATCGGCACGGCTTCCGCAAGAGGTACACCAATGAACATAAGTGTTTGAAGAGTACCTTTAAGTTCTGGTTGACGTGTTACACCTTCAAGTGTTGCTCTTACGATAATTGCTACTGCGATCGAACCACCGATTGCTGCTAAACCTGCTACGATTGCTACTGCTAATGCTTCCATAAAAATAAGTCCTCCTTAAGGATAATATAATTTTAATATTTTTAAACGCTCTAAATTAGAGCATGGTTTAATGATGTTCTACTTTGTGTGCCATGTAAACCATTGCTAACATTGCAAAAATATAAGCTTGCAACGTACCAATGAACATTCCAAATGCTTGCCAAATCATTGTTGGAAGGAAACCTCCAAACATTCCAATCAAGCCTGATGTTCCTAAGCCGACAAGAAGTACCATTAGAATTTCCTTTGCGTATACATTACCGAATAAACGCATTCCGAGTGTTAATGTATTGGCAAATTCCTCAATAATTTTGAATGGTAAGAGAAAAGGTACAGGTCGCACATAATCCTTGATGTATTCCCCAAATCCTCTAATCTTAATTCCATAATAATGCGTCAAAATAATGACGAGCGCTGCCATCGTTAAAGTAAGGGCAGGGTCTGAGGTCGGTGATTTCCACCAAACTTCATGAGAGTCTTTGTTGTAGATTTCAAAAGGAATCCCCAGCATATTTGCTACAAAGACATAGAAAATAAGTGTGAAGGCAAGAGCGATAAATTGGCCGCCGACTTTCCAGCCCATGTTCGCTTTAATGATTCCGCGGCAAAAGTCCACTAACCATTCAAGGAAGTTTTGCAGACCAGTTGGTCGCATTGCTAGTTGGCGTGTTCCGATAAAACAAACTAAGAATACAATTACACAGGCAACAGTCGTCATCAAAACCGTTGACATATTAAACCATAAACCGCCAATTTCCCTCATAGGTGCTATATGATCCATTTATTTTTCACCTCTTTCTACCAGATTCAATAAGTATATCTGCCATGATAATGACATAAATCAGGGCGAACCCTGCAATGACCGAAATTAAATGAAGTTGATTAGGGTATGTAATCGCTAACCATACACACAATATTGCCAATCCAAACCTTATTAACACACCAAAACCAGCAATTGTGTAAGAAAACATTGAAAATTTATTTAATCCAGAGGCAACTTCTCCAATGACTTTCGCTTTTCTAAAAGTTGTCCAAAGACTTAAGTAGCTAAAAGCTAGTCCAATAATGAGACCGAGGAATTGAGGTTTAAATGAAGTAAGGAGATAACCCATGATCAAAACAACGATGATAACTGTAACGATTATTGTATAGCGTTTCATTCTTCCATCTAGTGACATCATCGTTTTTTTTCGTCTCCTATAAAAGGTTCAATCGCTCTGTACACACCATAGAACCCTGTTGCAAGTCCAAACAACAAAAAAGTAATGAGGAAGAAGGGTTTAGCTCCAAATTGGTTCCCAAGCCACAAGCCAAGAAACACTCCTCCGACTGTTCCTCCTACAATATAAGAAGAAATCGTAGAAACAAGGACAATGGCACGCCATGGACTGCGTTTCTCTGTCATGAAAGAGCCCCTTTCGCCTGAGTTTTACTCACCTTGAAATCTTTGGTGCTTCCTTTCATATTACATATGTAACCCTTACCAACACATCCTTAGTAATCGTACAATAGTGAAAACCCTGTGTCAATGCGATTTGTCATTAATTCGAAACATCCTTTTATATGTTCACATAAATGTCAAAAAGGTGGTCAGACCAACCAATCTTTTTTGGTAGTCTGACCATTTGAAAGTTTTCACGCTGATAATTTTGTATAATTTGTGAAAAGTATATGTTCGTTCTTTTCCGCTACAGTCACTCGCTTCTTTTCACTATGAGGAACTAAGCCTAATTTAAAGCAACGATCATTTAGAATTGTTTTTACTTTAGTCTACCTTTTGTTTATCTTGTGGCAGGTGCGCGCCGATCATGATCATCGACTCAATCGTGTCTTCTTTGCCATCTTTGCGTGCGTAGACGAGAGCTTTATAAACTCCCTCTGGTAAATCAAGTTCTTTCCACTCTTGACCAATCATCCCTCGGCCTACATCTCTTTTTACATCAAGGAATTTAATAAATTGGAATGTATCTGGATCATACAAAGCAATGCCTAATTCCTCCGCTCCACCTGGCAAATATACTTCATAACGATATTCACCTTCACGGTCACCGTGGCCAAAATTAAAAGCCATCGCTCTTGGATAATTAGGCTCTTCAATAAAGAAGACATAAGGAATGACGATCGGATCTTTCCCTCCATCAATTACTATCTGACCATGGTGGATTCCCTCTGCCAATACAGCTGGAAATAAATCTAGTTTTACTTCTACTTCCTTTTTCTCACCTGGCTTAACAGTTGTTGCAAAGGGAACTTCCCATTGTAGACCGTCCGGTGCTTGAAAAGGAGGTTTCACATGATACGTGTTCGTTTTATCATCATGATTTTCAATCGTAAAAGTAACGGTCCTCTTCTCACGCGGATCTTCTTTTGTGTACTTTCCAAATGTAAGAGCTCCTGGATAGGCAAGTGTTGTAGCTTGAACCGCTTTGTCAACTTGAAGTCGACCAGCTCCCTGTTCATAAGGATAATAAGGTTCACCATCTTCTTTTACCAATTGCTTAGCTGTATTCATTAACGCAGCTTTGATTTGATCTGGTGACCAATCAGGGTGAGCTTGTTTAACAAGAGCTGCCGCACCCGCAACATGAGGGGCAGACATACTCGTTCCGTTTAACCCAAGATAGCCTTTAGGAACGGTACTATCAATTGCCACACCGGGTGCCACTAAATCTGGTTTCACTTCCCACGTTTGTGTAACCGGTCCACGTGAGCTAAATGGGGCAATGAAATCTTCTTCATTACGGTAGATTGTTCTGACGTATTGACTGTCTTTATTTGATTCTATTTGTTCTAAAATCCAATCTCCATCTTCTTTAGAGATGCTAACAACAGGTATTTTAATCCCTTCTTCTACAGCTCCAACAAAGGTTCCAGGAAGATTATTGTAGATCAAAACCCCTTTTGCTCCCGCTTCCTTTGCAGCTTTAGCTTTTTCGGAAAATGGAATCATTCCTCTTTTTATTAAAACGATTTTATTTTCTACATCTACTCCGTCCCATTCATCTTCAAGCCCGTAGCCAACTGCCGCTAACTCAAAATCTCTTTTTAACGACCAAGGAAGGGTTCCGCCCATTGGGTACAACGTTACTTCTTTATCTAGATTTGGGATCGTTACATATGGTGTGCGTAACGGAGGTGCAGACGCGCCTACCGAAATTGCCTTAGTTGATGTACCAGGAGAGCCAACTGTCCACATATTAGGACCACTATTGCCATTTGAAGTAACAGCGACAATTCCTGATTCAACTGCTTTATCAAGCGCAATACTCGTTGGCCAATCCGGTCCATTTACGGTATTACCAAGCGATAAGTTCAGCACATCAACCTCGTCTTCGATCGCTTTTTCAATCGCTTCTATTACTTGTTCTGTTGTTCCTTGTCCACCTGGCCCAAGCGCTCGATAAGCATATAAATCAGCTTCCGGCGCCACCCCTTTTACTTGTCCATTTGCTGCAATGATTCCAGCAACATGGGTACCATGTAAAGTAGGAGGACCTTGTGAGGCAATCGTCTCCATCGGGTCATTGTCATAATCGACAACATCATAACCACCCTTGTAATTCATTTTCAGATCTGGATGGCTATAATCTAACCCCGTATCAATGACAGCTACTTTAATCCCTTTTCCAGTAAGACGCTCCCCTGCCGGATCAAGCATCCCCCTCATATTATCTCCACCTATAAAAGGAACACTGCCATCTAGATTAGCGCTATATTCTACCACTTTATCAACACGTTCAATTTCATTAAACGACTGTAACAATTCAACTTCACTTTCTAATAATTCCATGGAAAAGCCATTGAACGCTCTTTTGAACGTTTTACGGACTTTACTTTTTGGTAATGTTTTTAAAACAGCTTCAAGCGCATCATCGACATCTCCTGAGGCTGTTACCATAACCACTGTCTTTTCATTAGACTGCTCGAGCTTACCAACGGTTGGAACTTCAGGAAAAGTCGTAGCCCCGACATTTGCTGTCATCTGAAATACGATAACCATTGCTAATAACCATGCAGTTAAGTTTTTCACTTAGAACCAGCTCCCCCACCAATTTGCATATGTTGATAGTATGGCTAAAAAAAGTAAATTCATGTATGAGAGAGGTTAGCTTGTGTGTGTAGATGAAAATTAAAGCTGTTTTCGGTGTTTTTTCGGCTTACGTCCTTCACATTGTTCGTTCCATTGCGCTTCAGTCACTCGCTTTCCGCGGGGAGGTGCCGAGTGACTTCCGCTCCATTACACTAGGAGGGAGAAAATAGTACATCAATAATCCTCACGAAAACACAAGAAAAAAGAGACTGATCATATCAGCCTCTTTGCTTGTATTTATTTTGTTCCGAATAAGCGGTCTCCTGCGTCACCTAATCCAGGTACGATATAACCGTGATCGTTTAGTTTTTCGTCCATCGCTGCTAAATAAATATCCACATCAGGGTGAACTTCTTTAACTGCTTCTACACCTTCTGGGGCTGCCACTAAACACATTAATTTTATTGTTTTAGCTCCGCGTTTTTTCAAGCTGTTTATTGCTTCATTCGCCGAACCACCTGTTGCTAACATTGGGTCAATTACGATAAATTCTCTTTCTTCCACATCTGTAGGAAGTTTCACGTAATACTCGACAGGTTGTAGTGTTTCTGGGTCACGGTATAAACCAACATGTCCTACTTTAGCAGCTGGGATCATTCGAAGAATTCCATCTACCATCCCTAATCCTGCTCTTAAAATAGGGACTAATCCTAACTTTTTACCAGCAATTGTTTTTGACTTCGCAAGTCCAACTGGCGTTTCAACCGTTACATCTTGTAGTGGCAAATCACGAGTGATTTCAAAAGCCATCAACCCAGCAACCTCATCAACAAGCTCACGAAACTCTTTAGTACCAGTCTCTTTATCACGGATATACGTTAGTTTATGTTGAATTAAAGGATGGTCAAACACGAAAACTTTACTCATTAGCTTTTTAGCTCCTTTTCACGATCTTTATACTCCTACAAGATTCTACAGAAAAAGACAATCCCCTTCAAGTTTTACATGGAGAATTTCTTTATTTCAGCAATTTGTAATGTTTAGACTTTTTATTATGAGTTGTTGAGTTTACTCATTATGTACTCATACATCGATATTATACTTTAAGCTGCCGCTAATAAAACTACAACAAAAAAGCTGAACTCAAAAGTTCAGCTTTTCCTTGTTGCATTTATTATAGATGAGTGTACATTGGGAATTTAGCTGTTAACGCAGCAACACGAGTACGAGCTTCTTCTAGCTTTTCTTCGTTGTCGACATTTTTAAGCGTTAATGCAATTAGAGCACCGATTTCATCCATTGCTTCACCGTCAAGACCACGTGAAGTAACAGCAGCTGTTCCGATACGGATACCACTTGTCACAAACGGACTTTCTGGATCGAATGGAATTGTGTTTTTATTTGTTGTAATTCCTACTTCATCAAGAGCTTTTTCAGCTACTTTACCTGTTAAACCTAATGTACGTAAGTCTAGTAGTAGCAAGTGATTATCTGTTCCACCTGACACTAAGTTAATGCCTTCACTTACTAGTTTTTCACCTAAACGTTTTGCGTTGTCAATGATCGCTTGACCGTATGCTTTAAACTCAGGAGTTAAAGCTTCGCCGAAAGATACCGCCTTTGCAGCGATAACATGCATTAAAGGTCCACCTTGAATTCCAGGGAAAATTGATTTGTCAATTTTCTTACCGAATTCTTCTTTACATAAAATCATACCGCCACGAGGACCACGAAGAGTTTTATGAGTAGTTGTCGTTACAAAATGAGCATGAGGTACTGGGTTTGGATGTAATCCAGTTGCTACAAGACCTGCGATATGCGCCATATCAACCATTAAGTAAGCTCCTACTTCATCAGCGATTTCACGGAATTTAGCAAAATCAATAGAACGAGGATATGCACTTGCTCCAGCAACGATAAGTTTTGGTTTATGTTCCTTTGCTAGTTCACGAACCACATCATAGTCGATGTACTGAGTGTCTTTATCAACACCATACTCAACAAAATTATAAAGAACACCACTGAAGTTAACAGGGCTACCATGAGTTAAGTGACCACCGTGAGAAAGATTCATCCCAAGTACTGTGTCACCTGGCTCTAAAATTGTAAAGTAAACTGCCATATTAGCTTGCGCACCAGAGTGAGGTTGAACGTTCACATATTCAGCACCAAAAATTTCTTTTGCACGATCACGCGCTAAATCTTCTACGATATCAACATATTCACACCCGCCATAATAACGACGACCAGGATAACCTTCTGCATATTTATTTGTTAATACAGAACCTTGTGCTTCCATAACTGCTGCACTTACAAAGTTTTCCGATGCGATTAACTCAATCTTATCACGTTGGCGACCTAACTCTAATTGAACTGCCTCAAACACTTTTTGATCTTGTTTTTGTAACGTCTCTTGATTCATCTCTATACCCCTTCCAGACTATATCTTTCGGTTTTCAAACAACACAACCTTAATTCGAATCTATCTTACCATAAATAAAGCTTTATTTCCGTACGAATTTAATAAAATAGTAAATTTTATTCATGTTCGTCCGTTCTTTCATAAACAGCACGAATCCCACCAATTAATTTCGGTCTTGTATAAGCTAGCGTAACAGGAGCTTGTCCAACTGTTTTCACTGTGCTTCTTAAAGGAACTGCCACCTTTTTTAAATGCATGCCAATAAGCGTGTTGCCAATATCAATTCCGACATCAGCTTGTATGGCTTCAACTAAGACTGGATCTTTCATTTTACGATAAGCATATGTAGCCATTGCACCACCGGCTTTGCGGATCGGGACAGCTGAAACCACTTCATTTCCTACCGAAACAGCAGTTTCCTTTTCTACAACTAACGCTCTGTTAGATGCTCACAGCATTGAAAAGCAAGCCTAACACCTGTTTTCAATTGCACTTCTTCAAGTACATTGAATATCACCTTGGCAATTTCATGTGAGCCGTTAGAGCCGATATGTTCACCTACGACCTCACTTGTGCTTGTTCCAACGACAAGTAACGTTTCTTTGCTAAATGGATATGCTTTTTGTAAGTCATTAAGTAGTTGTTGCAATTGCTCTTGAATCGTTTCGATTGGCAAATTCATCTGTTGCCTCCTCTTACGCTTCGTAAGTTGTTATTTTTCCAACACGAGTTGCGTGACGACCACCTTGAAATTCTGTTTCGAGCCAAACACGAGCAATTTCACGAGCTAACCCTGCACCGATAACACGCTCTCCCATTGAAAGCACATTCGTATCATTATGCTCTCTTGTTGCCTTTGCACTAAAAACATCGTGTACTAACGCACAGCGAATTCCTTTTACTTTATTCGCTGCAATTGACATCCCAATTCCCGTACCACATACGAGGATGCCACGATCAAACTCGCCACTCGCTACTTTTTCTGCAACTGGAAGTGCGTAATCTGGGTAGTCAACCGATGTGCTGCACTCACAGCCAAAGTCCTCGTAACTGATTTGCATTTCGTCCATTAATTGTTTTAACTCTTCTCTTATGTTTAGTCCACCGTGATCTGATGCTATTGCTACTTTCACTTTTGTTCCTCCTTAGGGTTGCCTTATTAAAATTTTCCTAACGAATCCGTTACATTGCGCTACAGCCACTCGCTTTCCGCGGGGAGGTGTCGAGCCTCCTCGCTATACGCCTGCGGGGTCTCGCCTTTACCTCTAAATCCCGCAGGAGTCGAGTGACTTCCGCTCCATTTCACTATTGTTTCTTTTCAATATCAGACTCTCTTCTTTGGCCCGGTGCATTGGCTTCTCTCGCTGCGCGCTTGTCTGAGAAGATCGCTCAGACAAGCTTAAGATCTTGCAGCGGTTCAGCTCAATGCTTCGGTTTAATAAAAAGGGGGAAATCGCCCCTTTTTATTAAACCTTAAACCGTTCTATGGTTAGTTTTAGTTTTTTGGCTTGGTTGGAGAGGGCGTGTGCCATTTCTTCCATTTCTGTGATGGTTGTGCCTTGTTGTTCGGTCATAGCCGAAATTTGAAGTGAGCCTGCTGATGTTTGTTCAGCAATGGCTGCTACTTCTTGTGATTGCTGTGTTGTATTTTGGATCGAGATCATCTGGCGGTTAATCATTTCAGAAATGTCTGTTATGACTTCTGCTACTTCATGAACCGATTTTTCAACGTCAAAAATAGCTTTATTTGTTGCTTCGCCTTGTGTGGACTGATTCATGGCTAGTTCGACTTGATTCGTAATTTGCTCAGCCACATTTTTGACCTCGGCCTGGATATTATGAATTAAGTTTGTGATACCTTGAACAGCCGTCGCACTTTCGTCAGCTAATTTACGTACTTCGTCAGCAACTACCGCAAATCCTTTTCCATGTTCACCAGCTCGAGCCGCTTCGATCGAAGCATTTAAAGCTAGCAAGTTCGTTTGACCAGCAATATCCCCTACTAGGGAGATAATCTCACCGACTTCTTTCGCTTGCTGTTCCAAGCGATCTACCGCCGAAAGTGACTTCTGATTATCTAACGCAAGCTGTTTGATTCCTTCAACGAGCGAATCCACTACTTTTCTACTTTCTGTTAATGTATTTACCATTCCATCAGAAGAGGATTTAGATTCATTTGCTCTTGCTTGTACTTTTGTTGCAATTGAAGTGACTTCCTCCATTGATTCTGCTGTTGTCGAAATAGCTTCAGCAGTACTTTCGGCTCCTCTAGCTATTTCATCCATTGTACCACCGATTGCCACTGCCTTTGTTGCAGCAAGTTCTGAAGCAGCAGATATTTGACTAACAGTCTGATTCGTTTGGTTAAAGTTTTCGTCAATGTCTTTTACCATACTTCTTAAACTTGCTAACATTTCATTATAAGCTAGTCCAAGCGCACGGATTTCATCATCCGATTGTGATACATTAATATCATGCTCAATATCACCTTCAGCTGCTTTACGTGCCGCCACTTCTACTTCACGAAGTGGCTTTGTAATAAGTGGAGCAGCCACATACCCAAGCACCCCACTCCAAAATATCCCTTTAACTAGTGTTAAAAGAATCAACGCATCACTGCTTATTCCTAATAAATTTTGTAAGAAATCAGCTAAAAAGAATATAAAAATAGCACTAAAGCCAAACGTAACGAAAGCTAAGCCACTAATACCAATGACTAATTTCTTTCTGATACTTGCCTTATAACTCGTTTGTCCCCCCACGTCTTACTCCGCCTCTCGATGTTACTCTGATAGTTTTTTTACTAAGATGTCTAGGCTTTCTTCTATTTCTGCAGCCGTTTGTCTATAAGCTTCAATAGGTCCACCAATTGGATCAGCGATATCTAAATTCGCTCCGTTTGGGTTTACAAATTCCTTCAATGTATAGAGGTACCCCTTTACTTGCGGAAAAAATGTTTGAAGCATTTGTTTATGTGAGTTAGTCATCGTTAAAACGAGATCAGCCCAATCAAGCAATTCTTCCGTTACATGTTTAGAAGAATGATTTTCTTCTAATCCCATCTCCGCTAAAACAGCCTTTGTCCCCTCAGATGCCGGACTGTCTGGATACGCTTGAACCCCAGCAGATTTCACTTCTATATCCGTACCAAGACGCGAACGTAATAACACCTCAGCCATCGGACTTCTGCAAGTATTGCCTGTACAGACAAAAAGAATCTTTTTCATATGAACAAACACGACCTTCCTTTCTTTCCATCTATCTAAAGATTGCGACTTTTGCATCTTAGCCAATGAAAGCTAAAAGCATTCGCTAATAGTAATCAATCTAGTTTTATCTTATCATATTGATTTTCAAAACGGTATAAAGCTTTGGCGATAATTGTCGGAATTTAAAGAATCAATTTCAAGCCAAAACCTATAAGGATAAAACCTCCAAGTAATTCACCGTAAGATCCTATGTACTTCTGAAATCTCGCTCCTATCAGCAATCCTACCCATGATAAGATCATGCTCATTACACCAATCATGATGACCGTTAGCGCTGTTTTGGCACCGAGAATTCCAAAGCTTAAGCCTGCCGAAAAGCTATCTAGACTAACTCCAACTGCAAAAAGGATTAATCCAAACCCAATCGGTTCAATCGAACTTTCTTCATCGGACTTAAATGATGCAATGACCATTTGTAATCCAATTATAAGCAACAATCCTCCTCCAATATAGGTTGCGATCATCCCAAAGTAATTTGACAACAGCTTTCCAGTGAGCATTCCAAGTAACGGCATTACTATATGAAAAGCACCAATGGTTACTCCAATATGAAAGATTTGTCTCAGACGCAAACCAAGCATTCCCATTCCGAGAGCAACTGAAAAAGCATCCATCCCTAAAGCACTTGCCATAATAAAAAGTGTAAATAATTCGCTCATCTCTATTCACTCCCCGAACATGCTATTCCAATGTGTATGCACGTCCAAAGAAAAATAGACAACCTATCTAAAGATCGGTTGTCTAAATATTGATAAGCAAATTTGAGAAACTTAAATAATATTTCCTCCTGCTGCTTTCTCTAGCCTGTTCATAATGGCTATTCCCATTTCTTCAGAAGGAAAAATCTCAGAAAAAATGACTTCCGCTTTTTCCTCATCAAACTTTCGTAAACTTTGATACAATTTATGAGCCACTGTGGCGAGATCACTTCTTTTTCCGCAGCTGACTACAACATCAGCCTCATAAAAATCCTGGTTCTCTTCTGTCGTAAGAACACCAGTCCTCTTTCCTTGTGATTTCGCTTCTTCTAATAAAGTTGGAATTTGCATCCGGTTACGAACTAGCGTTAACGAACCATTTGGTGAGTAATGCGTATACTTCATCCCAGGTGAAAGAGGAGCTTCATCTTTCGATTTTAAAGATGGGTCAATTTTGACTTGACCTACAATTGCCTCAATTTCTTCAACCGTTACTCCACCCGGTCGATATAAAACCGGAACATCACTTGAACAATCAAGCACCGTTGATTCCACTCCAACACCTGTTCCACCAGCATCTAATATACCAGCAATTCTCCCTTTTAAGTCATGGTACACATGCTCACCATTGGTTGGACTTGGTTTTCCAGATAAATTAGCACTAGGAGCTGCAACCGGAACTCCAGCTTCTTTTAATAATTCTAGCGCTACTGGATGATCTGGCATTCGAACTGCGACTGTATCTAATCCTGCTGTTACACTTTCTGCGACAGCTTCTTTCTTTTTTAAAATAATGGTTAAAGGACCAGGCCAAAATTGCTCGATTAGTTTCTTCGCAACAGAAGGAACTTGTAAGACAAGATCATTTAATTGTTCTGCTTCAGCAATATGAACAATCAGCGGATTATCACTTGGTCTTCCTTTTGCTTCAAATATTTTTCTCACGGCTTGTTCATCAAGGGCATTCGCACCTAGACCGTAAACTGTCTCTGTCGGAAAAGCAATTACTTCTCCTTTTTTTATCCACAAGGCTGCTTCCTTGATCATTTGTTGTTTTTTGTTGTTTTCCAAGAAGTTATCCACAGCCCAAAGAAAAGTTTGTTTATAACTCACGTTTCATCGCTCCTATCTCTACCATTTTGCAAGTGTTGTCTAAAGATGTCAATAAAAGAGTCGGATATCGACAGAAACCCTATTAAAATAAGGAGTTTTTCTAATATAGCATTTAAAACCACATCAACGTTCGACAATGTTTTCAGTAAGGGACGAAAAAAGTTGTCCACACCCGTGGACAACCTGTAGATAACTTTGGTTATTTATCCAGTTATCAACAACTTATTCCGTTAATTCACACGCCCATACTTTTGTTTCTCCGACCGCATTTCGTTTGAAATGGGGAGAACCTTTAATTGAATCAGGTACTTCTTCTTTTTCCATTTCTCTAAAGCCAAGTTGATGAAATAATGCATTTGTTCCTTTTGCACATAAATACACCGTTTCCATCGCTTGTTCTTCAGCGTATTTTAAAGTAAGTTGTAAAAATTCCAAGCTTAGCTTAGCCGTCCAAATCGGTGAATCTAAAACAAGGGAGCGTAACAATCCTTCTGTTTCATATTGTTCAATCCCAACCGTACCGATTAATTGTTGATCCTCGTCTTCTACGACAAGGAAGTTTTTTATATATTGCTCAATACCTTCTTCTCTTAATCCTGCTTTTGCTACTAATCTTTGGACTTGAAGCATGTCCTGTTCTTTTGCTTTACGAACGACAATTCCCATAAACTCCACCCTTTCACACAATTGCCTTGCTTCATATGTATGTGGAGCTTGTACAGATTATGCCTTTTCAGATGAAAAGATTCTATCCATAATCGTTGAAAATAATTCAACTACGAAAAATGCTACTTCTACTTCATCTTCTTCTACTTCCGTCTCTTCTGTTTCCTCAGCACTTACCGTATTCGATTGTGTTGCCTCACCATTCGCCATATCTAAGAAACATAAAGGCGGAAATAGAACACACCACCAGTTTTCTCCTTGGCCCTCACCTAACGTAATTAATACTGCATCATACAAACCAGCAGGGTAAACAATATTGCCATATAATTTAGTCGGAAACTGAACTTCTGAAAAACTAACCTCATAAGATTGCGTTAAACCCATTCTTTCTAACTCTTGCTCAACAATGTCTTCAATCATCGCTAGGTTTCCTTCAATCGTTGCTTTCGCCTCATCTAAATCGTGAATATCAACAACCATTTCCGTAATTGCTTCATTAACACTATCGCGTATGTCGCGCTTTAATGCTTGGTCTTTGATTGAATCACTATTGGCTAATATCCGTAAACGTATAGCTTCTTCCTGCGTCACTTCTTGATGTAAGGAAGCTACTGCCACTGCATTTTGCGACTCCCAGCTCATTAAAATTACAAATAAAGAGAATAATAGATATATAATAACATTTGGTTTCATTTTTGATCGCACCGCCCTTTCACCATCATTGTGGACAGGACGATCAATCTTTAAACCTATCATTTTAAATTTTTTTGAAGCTAGTTTTATGTACCTCGAAAACAATAGTTATTCCTTCGGCTGCCGTTGCATTGCGCTGCAGGCACTTGCTTTCCGCTTCATTACACTAGTAACACTCTATGCTATAGTACAAACTTCTGTTAAAATCAATTACTTAATAAAAATAACCGTCAAATTGCATTCAATTTGACGGTCAAATAGATTTAAATACGTAAAGCTCGTCGATTAATTACTTCATCTTTCCGTAAGCAAATACCATTCTTTCTTTTCCATTGATGTCTATTTTTATTTCTGTTTCGGCTTTGGGGAATGTTTTTGCGAGCATGTCTCTTACTGTTTCGGCTTGGCCCACTCCGACTTCAAACGCCACTATGCCTTTTTCCTTCATAACTAAAGGCAGTTCTTCCATGAAGCGTCGATATAGATCGAGTCCATCTTCTCCTCCGAATAAAGCGAGATGGGGTTCATGCTCTCGAACATGGACCGCTAAGCTTTCAGAGTCGGTTAACGGAATGTACGGTGGGTTCGAGACAACGATATCAACTTTTACTTGTTCCTCTATTAAAGGCAAAAGCAAGTCACCATTATAAAAGCCAACAGCCGCTTTTAATCGTTTCGCATTTTCCTTAGCCACTTCAAGCGCTTCCCCTGAAATATCAATTGCTCGCACACGCATAGTTGGATCCTCTAGTTGAAGCGTTATACAGATAGCGCCACTTCCAGACCCGACATCAACGAGTTCTATTTCTTCATCTTGAAAAAGTAGTTTTTTCAACTTGTTCACAGCTACAATTAATTCCTCAGTTTCCGGCCTTGGGATTAGCACATTCTCATTAACCAAGAACCTTCTACCGAAAAATTCTTCATAACCGATGATATGCTGAACTGGAACTCCCTCAGCATGACGCAAGAGATCTTCTTTCAACCTTAATACCAATTCATCCTCAATTGGATCCCTCAGCTTCATCAAAAGCTCTGACCGGTTGATTTGTAAATAATGTCGCACCAACCATTCGCCAACTGGAAGTTCAAGGTCTCGCTCTGATAAAAAAGAAGAAGCCCAACGAAGGGCCTCTTGTATAGTCATTTGCTGCTGCATCTTAATCTTCAGCCCTTTGCATCGCTTCCGCTTGCTCTTCTACGATTAAAGCATCAATAATTTCATCAAGTTTTCCTTGTAAAATTTGCTCAAGCTTTTGAATCGTTAGACCAATACGATGATCCGTTACACGACTTTGCGGGAAGTTATACGTACGGATACGCTCTGAACGATCTCCTGTTCCAACAGCTAGCTTACGATTTTGATCATACTCCGCTTGAACTTCACGGTTGATTTTATCATAAACACGCGCACGAAGAACTTTCATCGCTTTTTCCTTGTTCTTGATTTGAGATTTCTCATCTTGACAAGAAACAACGGTATTAGTTGGGACGTGAGTTAAACGAACAGCTGACATCGTCGTATTTACACTCTGTCCACCAGGTCCACTTGAAGCAAATGTGTCGACACGAATATCTTTATCGTGAATTTCAACTTCTACTTCTTCAGCCTCTGGTAACACTGCTACTGTCGCAGTTGATGTATGAATGCGTCCACCTGACTCTGTCGTTGGAACACGTTGAACACGGTGCGCTCCGTTTTCATACTTCAGCTTAGAATAAGCGCCAGCTCCATTCACACTAAAGATGATCTCCTTAAATCCACCAAGTTCAGTTGTTGTTGATTCAATGACATCAACTTTCCAACCTTGAGCTTCAGCAAAACGGCTGTACATTTTATAAAGATCCCCCGCAAACAGCTGAGCTTCATCTCCACCCGCTGCTCCACGGATTTCTACGATAACGTTTTTGTCATCATTAGGGTCTTTCGGTAAAAGGAGAATTCTAAGGCGAGCTTCAAGCTCTTCCTTACGATCTGTTAATTCGTCAATTTCCTCTTTTACCATTTCGTACATTTCATCATCTAGCTTTTCTTCAAGCATCGCTTTGGCATCTTTATGTTGCTGTGAAGCTTCTTTGTATTCACGATATGCCGCAACGGTTTCTTGAAGGTCTGATTGCTCTTTTGAATATTCTCTTAACCTTTTTGAATCATTTATTACATCCGGGTCACTAAGTAATTCGTTTAGACGATCATAACGATCTTCTAATGATTGTAAACGGTCTAACACGGCTTTTCACCTCATTAAAATTTCCAGTGTATAACAGTATAATTATAGTATACTGCAGGGTTCGGGTCAATGTGAGTCGAATATAGTCTACCCAATTGCTTGCTTAACTAGTAAGAAAATGGGGAAAACTAACAACTAAAGGAGTGATGAGATGAAATATATCATTATTGGCGGTGATGCAGCTGGCATGAGTGCGGCGATGCAAATTAGACGCGGAGACTCTTCTGCAGAGATTACCACCTTGGAAATGGGTGACATTTATTCCTACGCGCAATGTGGGTTGCCATATGTTGTTGGCGGTGTGATAGATTCATTCGACTCGTTAATTGCCCGTGATGTTCAAACTTTTCGGGACAAATACAATATTGATGCTCGCGTCCATCATGAAGTCACTTCAGTTGATCCTACTAATCAGACCGTATCAGGAGACGGTTTCACCCTTGAATATGACAAACTGTTGATCGCAACCGGAGCAAGTCCAATCACGCCTCCGTGGGAAGGCTTAGATTTAGATGGCATCCACACCGTTAAGACGATTCCAGACACAAAAGCTTTAATGAATGATCTAAAAGATGTTTCTCGAGTTGTTGTTGTCGGTGGTGGGTATATCGGTCTAGAGATGGCTGAGAACTTTGTTAAGCTAGGAAAAGAAGTGACTATGATTGAACGCGGCGAGCGAGTAGCGAAGATTTTTGACGAAGAGCTATCAGATAAAATTCATAAGGAAGCTGAAAAGCATGGGATTACCCTTCGTTTTAATGAATCCGTTGAATCCTTCAGCGGTGATGGCCGAGTTCAAGAAGTCATTACAGATAAAGGGTCGATCGAAACAGATCTTGTCGTCATCGCTATCGGGGTGACTCCGAACACAAAATTCCTAAAGGGAACTGGACTTCATCTGTTCAGTAACGGAGCGATTAAAGTGAATGCATTCATGAAAACAAATATCGAAAATATTTGGGCGGCTGGCGACTGCGCAACGCAGTATCACCGAATTAAAGAGCGAGATGATTACATTCCACTCGGGACACACGCGAATAAACAAGGTCGACTTGCCGGACGCTCTATGATTGGAAAGCCACGCGCCTTCCAAGGAATTGTCGGCACATCAATCATTAAGTTTTTCAACTTAACTCTAGCACGAACAGGCCTATCGGAAGCTGAAATCAAGGCAGAGGGCTACCCCTTCCGAACGATCGCCGCTTCTATACCTCATATTGCAGGTTATTACCCAGAGCCGAAAAGAATGGATATTCGTCTAAGTTACCACGCCGAAACCGAGCAACTGCTAGGCGGACAGATTATTGGCGAAGCCGGAGTCGATAAACGAATTGATGTGTTAGCGACCGCACTCTATCACCGAATGCGCGTTTCCGAGCTTGAAGATTTAGATTTAGCTTACGCACCACCTTATAACGGAGTATGGGATCCGGTACAGCAAGTAGCGCGGCGGAAGTGAGTGGATGGAATGGGGCGAGGTCAGGTTATTCAGTGTCCTGGCCTTATTTCTTTGGTCGAGGAGAAGGCTTTCGCAATTAACTTGTTTGATTCCGCTATTATTTCTTTTTATTCGTAATTACTCATTTCTGAATCGCTATTTAAAAAATCTTCCGCGATTAAATATAATTTATCTTTAGTAAGAACTAATATTTCACTTATGATAGTTAATTTTTCAGTCAATCCAGCCTGAGCTTTTACTGGCACGAAAAAAGACCGCCTCTATTACTTAAAATAGCAACTATTTCCCAGGCTATAATTCGACATAGTTCTCTTCTCATAAAAAAGACGCCTCTAGGCGTCCTTTTCAGTAATATGAACTCGATAACGCGGAACTTCTAAAAGAAGAGAACGTTTTAATTTTCCCATTTCTTTTTTCTTGTCATCTGCATCCATGTCTTTCGGTGGTGTTACATTTACAAAAGCATGACTTCCGGCAAGAATTACCATTCCAGCATCCATGCCATGTTCACCTTCAATAATGTCATGAATCAACTGCTGATCACTCTCTAATGTTCTACGAGCACTTTGAGGAGTGATATAGCTTGTCCCACGGTTAAATTCACTTTCTTGAACATAGGAAACATGCTTACGATTGTAACTTAAATCGTTTAGTGGTCCATGCCCAACCAAGCCATGGCCGAGCCTGTCCATTAATTGATTTTGATTCGCACCTGTATTTCCTAGTGCTTGCACTTGTGCCTGTGGCGGCTCTGGATCATTACAACCAGTGGCAAGCAGCATCCCGACAGCCAAACAACTTAACCATTTTTTGTTCATACCAAAGCACCTCCAAGAAAAAAACAAAATGGGGTTGCCTTTATAGTATGTCCCGTGAATATGGTGATTTGACTGTTAAAGTTGACCAGACTGAATCGCTACTTTTAACTGCGGGCGTCCCGGTACTTCATGACAATGACGACAGCGTGGTTCATAAGATTCTGATGCACCAACAAGAATAATCGGATCTGTGTAAGCAGCTGGCTTTCCGTTAATAAGACGCTGAGTACGACTTGCAGGCGAACCACAACCAGGACAAACGGCTTGAAGTTTCGTCACTTCCTCAGCTAATGCCATTAATGGCTGAATCGGACCGAACGGCTCACCACGAAAATCTTGATCAAGCCCTGCGCAGATCACACGAATTCCGCTGTTCGCAAGCTCATTGACTACGGCAATGATGTCTTCATCGAAAAATTGAACTTCATCGATAGCCACAACTTGAGTGTCTGCCTTAATGAGCTCTAATATATCTACAGACTTTTTCACTGGCGTTGCCATTACCTTCGTTCCATTATGTGATACCACCTCTTCTTCACTATAACGGTTATCAAGTTCCGGCTTAAACACTTGCACGTTCAGTTTCCCAAAGCTAACTCTTCGAACTCTTCTGATTAGTTCTTCTGATTTGCCTGAGAACATACTTCCACAAATGATTTCAACCCAGCCTTCTTGTTTCATGACATGCATCTTAATTCCCCCACACTGCAAAGATTTATCCAACAAATTTAAAGATCTATATAGTATGTGCTAAAGCACTTAAAAACGAACTTTTTGCAAAAAAAACAGGCAAGAGCTGCGCGCTTGCCTGTTTGCCTATCCAATTTTACTTCATTTTGTATTTCTTCTTGAACTTGTCTACACGTCCGCCAACATCGTTAAGCTTCTGCTTACCAGTGTAGAACGGGTGAGAATCTGCACTTACTTCTACTTTAAGAAGTGGGTATGTGTTACCATCTTCCCATTCAATTGTTTCAGCAGATCCTTTAGTAGAACCTGTTAAAAACTTGAAACCAGTGCTTGTATCCTGAAATACCACTTTTTGATATTTTGGGTGGATATCTTGTTTCATAATAGTCATCTCCTTTGCCCTGAATCTTTTCGAAACAGAATTTCTAAATCACACATGTCGAAATTATATCAAGCTAACAGAGAAAAAGCAACTCCATTTTCAACCAATTGCTTTTATTAGCGTTTTTTGTTGCGATTCATTTCTTCTTCCATCGCCTCAAAGAAATCAACATTTGTTTTCGTTTCTCTCACACGTTTAATAAAGTGGTCGACAAATTCTGGTGAATCGCTCATTGTTTTACGAATTGCCCATAATTTATCTAACTGATTTTTAGGCATAAGTAATTCTTCTTTACGTGTTCCTGAACGACGAATATCAATTGATGGGAAGATACGGCGTTCTGCCAATTTACGGTCAAGGTGTAACTCCATGTTACCTGTTCCTTTAAATTCCTCGTAAATAACGTCATCCATACGTGATCCTGTTTCCACTAAAGCTGTAGCCAAAATCGTTAAACTTCCGCCTTCCTCAATATTACGAGCAGCACCAAAGAAACGTTTCGGACGGTGGAATGCCGCAGGGTCAATCCCTCCTGATAATGTACGACCACTTGGTGGAATAACTAAATTGTAAGCTCTCGCTAAGCGGGTAATACTATCCATTAAGATGACAACGTCTTTTTTATGCTCAACAAGACGCATCGCTCTTTCTAACACGAGTTCTGCTACTTTAATATGATTTTCTGGAACTTCATCAAACGTTGAGCTAACTACTTCGGCTTTAACAGAACGTTCAATATCAGTTACTTCCTCAGGACGCTCATCAATTAATAACACAATTAACTCAACATCCGGGTGGTTTTCCGCTATGCTATTGGCTACTTCTTTCATCAATGATGTTTTACCTGCTTTTGGAGGAGCAACAATTAACCCACGTTGTCCGAATCCAACTGGTGAAATCATATCAATAATTCGAGAAGAAACTCTTCCTGGAGCTGTTTCAAGATTAATTTTCACTTCAGGATAAAGTGGAGTTAGAGCAGGGAAATGAGGACGTTCTCTTGAAGTTTCAGGAGCATCACCGTTTACAGCTTCTACATGTAAAAGTCCGTGATAACGTTCATTTTCTTTTGGCGGTCTTACTTTACCTGATACTTTATCTCCGTTTCTTAAATCAAAACGTCTGATTTGAGAAGCCGAAATGTAAATATCTTCAGAACTGGACCTGTAATTAATTGGTCGTAAGAAACCAAAGCCCTCAGTCTGAATAATTTCCAAGACCCCTTCCATAAACATTAAACCGTCTTGTTCAGCCTGTCCTTTTAAAATGGCAAAAATTAACTCTTTTTTCGTCAATTTGCTGTAGTAAGAAACTTTATACTCCCTAGCAAGTTCATAAAGTTCTTTCAGCTTCATATTTTCTAAATCTGAGATATGCACTCCCATTGTTACACCACGCTTCTTAATTTATCAATCTACATAAAGATATAGATCATGTTTTTTTTAATTTTAAAATTCTACATTCTTGTTTACGGATTGTTTTTGGAATAGTCATTGCATTGTAAAAATAGAATGGAGATTCTGGAGAGAAAACGGTGATAGTTGTTTTAAGGTAAAACACAGTTACATATATTTTAACCATAAATGCTGAGGTTATTCAAGTTTAGACTTTTTTTAAGACTGACTTTATATCCTTTTCTTAGTTACCTTCCTTACGTGGTCCGTTCCATTACGCTGCAGACCCTTGCTTCAAGGCCACTGAAAAAGGTGCGTTTTTCACCTTTTCTCAGTGGCCTCTAAGCAATGAGCGGAACCGTTGCAAGCTCTCTTAAGCCTGCTATGAGTGGGTTTCTCATAGCAGGCGCGCAACGCGTGGAGCCATTGCTGCTTCCTTGAGTAAACTTTCAAGGGTTTTTCCAGTGACCTCCTTGCTTTCCGCGGGGAGTAAGCCAAGCCCCCACTACATTCGTCTGTGTAGTCTTGCCCTTTCCTCTTTTCCCGCAGGAGTCAAGGGCCTTCCGCTCCATTCCACTTTTGTGGAATAGTCAATAACAACATTCATTGAAAGAAGTTTAGACACAAAAAGAAAAGGAAAGCTTTATTTGTACTTTGAGCTTTCCTTCATTTCTTTATTAACGAATGACCAGGTCTGGTTTCTTTTTCATGCTGTGTTTGCCGTCTACAAAGCGAACTGTTCCTGATTTTGCTCGCATGACGAGTGATTGAGTCGTTGCGACACTTCCGTGATAGCGAACACCTTTTAGCAATTCTCCATCTGTTACTCCTGTTGCTGCGAAAATACAATCATCTCCGGAAACAAGATCATCCATGAATAGTACTTTATTTACATCGGTGATGCCCATTTTCAAACATCGCTCTAGCTCTTCCTCATTGGCAGGTAACAACTTTCCTTGAAGTTCACCGCCTAAGCATTTTAAACCGACAGCTGCAATAACTCCTTCAGGTGCACCACCTGAACCAAGCATAATATCAACGCCCGTATCTCCAAATGCTGTGTTAATAGCGGCTGCAACATCACCATCAGATAGCAACTTAATTCTAGCACCCGCTTGACGAATTTCACTAATCATTTTTTCATGACGTTCGCGGTTCAAAATCGCAACAACTAAGTCTTCTACATCTTTATTTTTTGCTTTAGCCACTGCTTTTAAATTCTCAATGACAGGGGCATTAATGTCGATTTTACCGACAGCTTCAGGTCCTACCGCAATTTTCTCCATGTACATATCTGGAGCATGCAAAAGGTTGCCATGATCAGCGATCGCGAGTACAGCTAAAGCATTCCATTGACCTGAAGCAACAATATTCGTTCCCTCAAGCGGATCAACTGCAACGTCTACTCTAGATCCATAGCCGTTACCAAGCTTTTCACCGATATAAAGCATAGGGGCTTCATCCATTTCCCCTTCACCAATCACAACGGTCCCCTTCATAGGAATCGTGTCAAATACGTCACGCATCGCTTCAGTTGCCGCGCGGTCCGCCTCATCCTTGTTACCTCGTCCCATCCAACGTCCAGATGCTAGTGCTGCGGCTTCTGTGACGCGCACCAGTTCCATTGATAAACTTCTTTCCATACCGATTTCCCCCTGTGATCAGATCAGTTGTATTCTAAAGAGCTTTGTTTTATATATGAGCATTCTTTTTGAATCTTTTTAAGAAAGATGAAGTTTAGGAATCTCTTGGTGTCAGTTTGTAAAAAGGTTGTTCGCCCCTCTGCCCTGCTATGTGCGATCATTCAGCACTGGCGCTGGCTTCTCTCGCTGCGCGCCTTCTTTGAGAAGATCGCTCAAAGTAGGCTTAAGATCGTTGCAGCGGTTCAGCTCATCGCTTCAGCTAACAAAAAAAGGGAAGTTCGCTCCCTCTGCCTTGCTATGTGCGATCATTCAGCACTGGCGCTGGCTTCTCTCGCTGCGCGCCTTTCTGAGAAGTTCGCTCAGAAAGGCTTAAAACCTTGCAGCGGTTCAGCTCAGCGCTTCAGCAAATTAAAAAAGGGAAGTTCACCCTTTTTAAATTTGCTTTTAGCTTTTAACCTGTTCTAGTTCTTCCTCGGTCATTTTTTCGCGCCAGATTTTTGCGCCTAGACCTAGTAGTTTTTCTTCTAGGTTGGCGTAGCCGCGGTCGATGTGTTCAAGTCCTGAGATTTCGGTTACTCCTTCGGCTAATAGGCCAGCAACGATGAGTGCAGCTCCTGCGCGGAGGTCACTTGCTCGTACTTTTGCGCCTTGTAGCTTGGTTTTACCGTTAATGATGGCTGATCGGCCTTCAACTTTTACGTTGGCTCCCATTCTTCTCAGTTCATCTATATGTTTAAAACGCGCGTTGTAAATTGTGTCTGTAACAATGCTTGTTCCTTCTGCTTGTGTTAGTAAACTTGTAAATGGCTGTTGAAGATCAGTCGGAAAACCTGGGTAGACTAATGTCTTAATGTCGACACCTTTTTTCTCCCTGCTGTTATGTATTAACAATTGATCGTCCTTTTCTTCAATCGTGACGCCCATTTCTCTCAATTTAGCAATGAGTGATTCCACATGGTATGGAATAATATTGTCGATCATCACTTTTTGACCCATAGCAGCAGCTAGAATCATATACGTACCAGCTTCTATTCGATCAGGGATAATTGAGTGTCTGCAGCCAGATAGTGAATCTACTCCATCAATTCGGATTACGTTCGTCCCAGCACCTTTGATTTTTGCTCCCATGCTAGTTAACAAAGTAGCTACATCAATGATTTCTGGTTCTTTTGCTGCATTTTCAATAATTGTTTGACCTTTTGCTCGAACAGCGGCAAGCATAATATTGATTGTTGCCCCTACACTAACGACATCTAGATAAATTCGTGCGCCGCGAAGTTCATCAGCTCTTAAATAGATAGCGCCTTGTTCATTCGTTACACGAGCCCCTAGTGCCTCAAAGCCTTTTATATGTTGGTCAATCGGTCTTGGTCCAAGATTACAACCACCTGGCAATCCGATCACTGCTTTTTTAAATTTACCGAGCATAGCTCCCATTAAGTAATAAGAAGCTCTTAGCTTCTTCACTTTTCCGTTTGGCAGAGGCATGGCAATCATATTTTCAGGATTAACTGTAATTTCATGTTTGCCTAACTCTACTTCTCCACCAATTTCTCTTAATAGCTCTGCTAGTAACTGAACATCAGAAATTTCGGGTAGGTTGTCAATGGTAACAAGTGAATCAGCTAGTATCGCAGCTGGAATTAAAGCGACCGCGCTATTTTTCGCTCCACTAATTTGTACTGTACCTTCTAAAGGATATCCGCCTTCAATCATTAATTTATCCATAACCGCATCCCTTCCATTGGTGCTTCTTCAAGACACAATAGTAATCTTTCTCTACTTCCATTATAACCATATCCATGAAAATGTAACGTGTTATTCTGTGTATGATTGTAACGGAAAAAAGGAAAGATTTCCAGTGGGTGCGGTTATGGCTTGTCTTTAGCGGGCTTGCCAATCAGCTAAAAATTTCTCAATTCCTTGGTCTGTTAATGGGTGCTTACTAAGTTGTTGAATGACTTTAAATGGAATTGTAGCAATATGTGCGCCTAAACGTGCTGATTCGGTTACATGGATGGGGTGTCTGACTGAAGCTGCAATGATTTGTGTTGGGATTTTATGAGTTTCAAAGATATCAACGATTTCTGTAATAAGTTCAAGACCATTTTGACCAATGTCATCAAGTCTTCCTAGGAAAGGAGAAACATAAGTAGCGCCAGCTCTTGCAGCTAACAAAGCTTGAACACCTGAGAATACTAATGTTACGTTTGTTGTGATACCAAGCTCAGAAAAAGCGTGGACCGCTTTTAAGCCTTCTGTTGTCATTGGTACTTTCACTGTAATATTAGGCGCAATAGCAGCTAATTCCTTTCCTTCTGCAATCATGCCTTCCGCGTCAAGTGCAATCACTTCTGCACTTACAGATTCTTCTGTAACAATGCTTGTGATTTCTCTTAAACGGTCATGAAAATCAACGCCCTCTTTTGCCACAAGAGATGGATTTGTTGTAACACCTGCTAAGATTCCTAAAGACTTTGCTTCTTTAATTTCCTCTACATTTGCCGTATCAATAAAAAATTTCATGGTTATTTCCCCCGTTCGAATTTTGTCGATTTTAATCGAAGCGTTTACAAATTTTTAATTTTGAAAATTAAGTTATTTCAAATGTAAGTTAAAAGCAGCTCATGTTGAACTGCTTTTAACTTTTTTTCTATATTAAGCTTTGTTTGAAGATCCAAACTCACGCATTTTACCTTTAACCGTTTCTTTAATTGCGTCACGAGCAGGTCCTAAGTATTTACGAGGATCATATTCGTTTGGCTTAGCAGCAAGAGTTTCACGAACTGCAGCTGCAGAAGAAATTTGGCTTTCAGTATTTACGTTGATTTTAGCATGTCCAAACTCAATTGCTTTTTTAATGTCAGCAGTCGGGATACCTGTACCACCATGTAGAACAAGAGGAATACCAACAAGTTCGTCAATTTCTTTCATGCGGTCAAAACCAAGATTTGGCTCACCTTTGTAAGGACCATGAACTGAACCAAGAGCTGGAGCAAAACAATCTACTCCTGTTGCTTCTACTAATTCTTTACACTCAGCAGGAATTGCATAAGCAGCATCAGCATCGTCAACGATTAAATCGTCTTCTTGTCCACCAATACGGCCAAGCTCAGCTTCAACAGATACTCCAAGAGTATGAGCAACAGCTACAACTTGCTTTGTGATTGCGATGTTTTCTTCTAATGGATGATGAGAACCATCAATCATTACTGAAGTAAAACCAGCGTGAATTGCTTCTACACATTTCTCAAAGCTTGAACCATGGTCTAAGTGAATCGCAACAGGAACCGTTACGTTGTAATCTTCCATTAGCGCTTTAACCATAGCAACAACTGTTTTAAAACCACCCATGTAACGTGCTGCACCTTCAGATACACCACAGATTACAGGAGATTTCTCTTCCTCAGCTGCTTGTAAAATTGCTTGTGTAAACTCAAGGTTATTTAAGTTGAATTGACCAACTGCATAACCTTCTGCCTTTGCTTTGTTAAGCATGTCTTTCATTGAAACTAAAGGCATTCTACTTCCTCCTCCATTTTTAGAGCCATTATAGATTACGACAACGTCGCACATCTATTAACAAGGTACCCGATTGCCTAAGCAATTATCCCATTTTCTATGTATGAAAAGCCTTGTTAAAATCAAGATTCATCTATGCAATGCTCTATTATTGAACGAGTTCATTATAGCATAATCCATTTAAAATACACGTGTTTCTGAAAGGTTTCTGAAACTTTTCTTAAGTAAGCGTTTTATTCTGGAAGATTTTATGAAACAGCTAAGCTATTCTTAATTACTTCACGAATATCATCAATATCAAATGGTTTTGCAAAGTGAGTAATTGCACCAAGACTCATCGCTTCATTGATTAGATTTAATTCTCCGTAAGCTGTCATCATAATTACGTCAACTTGTGGATTGTCTTCTTTAATTCGTTTTAAGATTTCAAGTCCATCCATGCCCGGAATTTTCATATCAAGCAATACAAGGTCTGGTTTTTCCTTGTCAACTATCTTTAGAGCTTGCACCCCATTTGCTGCATCAAATAATTCATATCCATCTTTTTGTAAAATTTCACAAAGCAATACGCGAATTCCGTATTGGTCATCTACCACTAATATTTTTTTCATATTAGTTCACTCTCCTTTCAAATTTTGTGTGTATTTGTTCTATCATTTTATCTTAAGCTAAACATTCACACACTTTCTGACAAGTAGTATATATTCGTCATTTTCCCCTTTAAATCCTGCATTCTTTTTCTGTCCCTGACAGGAATCGTCCGACAAGGTTGTCTAACACTGTCGATTGATATCCTTTTTATCCTCTCGGTAGTACGTTATAATGCTTTTACTTAGTTTTGTTAGAAGGAGGGTTTTTTTTGCAGAAAATATTTACCACACAATTAATTGGTTTAATGAAAAATTCCATTGATGAACTTATCCTTGAAGACGCTGCACGTTTACTCAGCCAAGCTCTAATAGGTGATGGAAACGTTTATATATTTGGAAAAGATGAAATGGTCGCAATCGCAGCTGAAGCGCTTTATGGCAAAGAGCATCTAAGCAACGTATTGCCTTTATTTGAAAAAGGAAATATGGCAGAGCTTGATTCTGCAGATCGCGTGTTTTTACTTTCTAGAGAAGCACATGACCCTGAAATGGTAAGTCTTGTGGAACGAGTATCTGAAAAAGGAGTCTTAATTGTCGGCTTAACAGCTGAGAAGAAAGATTCAAGCAAGAAACTTTGGACAGATTGGGTCGATATCCACTTGGACCTGCAACTTAGCGGAGGTCTTGTTCCAACAGATGACGGAGACCGTATTGGTTTTCCAGCTTCTATCCTGGCGCTCTACACTTATTTCTGCCTTCACTTATTAATCGTCGAGTTTCTAAGTGAGTATAAATAACGGTTATGTATGAAAGAAAACTGCTGAGCCTGAGTGCTCAGCAGTTTTTTTATGATTACTTCTTCAAAGATGCTCCAATAAACTCTCTGAATAGTGGTTGAGGACGAGTTGGTCTTGATTTAAATTCAGGATGGAACTGTGAAGCGATGAAATAAGGATGATCCTCAATTTCAATAATTTCCACAAGTCTTCCATCTGGACTTGTCCCAGAGAAAATGAAACCTGCTTTTTCCATTTGCTCACGGTATTCATTGTTGAACTCATAACGGTGACGATGACGCTCGTACACAATTTCCTCGTTATATGTTGCATAGGCAACAGATCCTTCTGTCAGCTTACAAGGGAATAAACCTAGACGAAGTGTTCCACCCATATCTTCAATGTCTTTTTGCTCAGGAAGCAAATCAATAATTGGATATGGCGTATCTGGATTTAACTCAGCTGAATGCGCTCCTGTTAAACCAAGGACGTTACGTGCATATTCAATCGACGCTAATTGCATTCCAAGACAAATTCCTAGGAAAGGAACTTTGTTTTCGCGAGCATAGCGAATCGCTGAAATTTTCCCTTCTACGCCTCGATCACCGAAGCCACCAGGAACTAAAATTCCATCTGCAGATCCAACTAATTCAGCAACATTCTCATCGGTTACTTTTTCAGCATCAATCCATTGAATCTCAATATCAGCATCATATGCATAACCGGCGTGGCGTAATGATTCGGCAACAGACAAATAAGCATCTTGCAAGGAAACGTATTTACCAACAAGGGCAATCGTCACTTTTTGAGATAAATTTTGAACTTTTTCAACTAACGCCGTCCACTCCGTCATATCAGCTGTTTTGCACTCAAGTTTTAAATGTTTACAAACAATTTGGTCAAACTTCTGTGCTTGCAGATCTAGTGGTACTTGATAAAGAGTATCGGCATCACGTGCTTCAATTACTGCATTTTTGTCAATATCACAGAATAACGCAATTTTTTCTTTCATGTCTTGTGGAACAGGCATTTCTGTACGAACAACAATGACATTTGGTTGAATTCCAAGACTGCGAAGCTCTTTTACACTGTGTTGAGTTGGTTTTGATTTCATCTCACCAGCTGCTTTTAAATAAGGAATCAGTGTACAGTGTACGTACATAACGTTGTCAAATCCTACATCGCTTTTAATTTGGCGAATTGCTTCAAGAAAAGGCAAACTTTCGATGTCCCCAACGGTTCCACCGATTTCTGTAATAACAACATCTGCTGCAGTTTCACGCCCAGCTCTAAAAACACGCTCTTTAATTTCGTTCGTCACATGTGGAATTACTTGAACTGTTCCACCTAGATAATCTCCACGACGTTCTTTCTTTAACACCGTTGAATACACTCGTCCTGTTGTAACGTTACTATTTTGACTTAAATTAATATCAATGAAACGCTCATAATGACCTAGATCTAAGTCTGTTTCCGCACCATCATCAGTTACGAATACTTCACCATGTTGATAAGGACTCATTGTTCCAGGATCCACGTTAATATAAGGATCAAATTTTTGAATCGTTACTTTAAGCCCACGATTTTTTAATAAGCGTCCTAACGAAGCCGCTGTAATTCCTTTTCCAAGTGATGACACAACGCCACCGGTTACAAAAATATACTTAGTTGTCGCCATTTTTTCGTCTCCCTTGCTTGTATATGAAAAATTCTCTTCTTAGGGTGTACTATATAAAATAAAAAAAACAAAAGTGACAGCTCTCCCTTTTAGAAGGGGGCGCACTTTTGTTTTTATGTCTCATTAACGTATAGATTTTCTTAAGCCCTAAATGATTCTACCTAGATTAGAACTAGAAGTCAAGAGCGATATGAAGGAAATCATAGTTTACGTTAAATCTCTTCGTCTTCAAAATCTTCTTCTAAATCTTCCTCATCGTCGTCTGAATCAATCGCATCTAATTTTTCAGTGTCGGTATCATCAAACTCATCAGCATCAACATCTTCTTCGTCAGCGATTTCGTCAAGTTCATCTTCAAGATCTTCATATTCATCTTCATAATCTTCGAAATCGTCATCCATTGTGTCGATATCATCCAGATCTGCTTTTGCTTTTTTACGAGGCTTAACAGGAGTAGTAATTTCTTCTTCTGCTTGCTCAAGTGCATACCAGCTCTTTAAACCCCATCTGTTATCTCCTAGTGAATGGAATCTGCCGTCTATATTCATATCTGTATATAGAAAAGAGATACGTTCATTTAGTTGTTCTTCTGACATCTCTTTCATTTGGCCAACTTGTCTAAAAAGTTCATAATAATCAAATGGCTTTTTTGATTCTTTCATAATTTCAAACGCAATTTCAACCATAGACATTTCTAGCAATTCTTCTTTATCCATTGCTTTTAAGCTCACGGGCTGCACGTCCTTTCAATCAATCTTCTATGTATTAACTCTCACATGACAATTAGCATACTTTTCATTATAAACACATTTTCAATGATTATGCTAGTTCCTCCATATAAAACAATTAGAAGATTATTAAATTCTTATCTTTAGCCTTCTACCGTTAACAGTTGTTTCATTTTCAACTCACTCGATCTTAAATCTATTAACTGCTCGTTACAGCGAACTAACGGATTAAATGGTTCATCAGGATAGATAAAAACCACTTCGACAATTTGTCCATTACTCAAAATGGCTTGATTGCCAATCGACAGCTCCATTAACTTTTGAATAAACGTATAAACATACGAAGGCTCTAGTTTCCCAAAAGCATCTTCCTTCATCTGTTTTAAAACATCATATAACGCATGGCCTCTCCTATATACACGATCAGAAGTCATCGCATGAAAAACATCTGCGACTGCAATTATTTTAGAAAATGGATGAATGTCATCTGCCATTTTTTGATGTGGATAGCCTGATCCATCTTCACGTTCATGATGTTCAAGCGCCATTAACCGAATCACTTCACTGTAGGTCGAATGCTCTTTTAATATTTGATACCCGTAACTAGGATGCTGTTGAATGGCTTCGTATTCTTCTTTCGTCAAACGCCCTGGTTTAGTTAAGATATAATCATCAACCTGAATTTTACCAATATCATGTAGCAACCCTCCAAGGGTAACAAGCTGAATATCACTTTCTGAAAAATGAAGCCAACGCGCTAACATCGACGATAAAATCGCCACTCCAATATTATGGCGATACGTATAATCATCTTTCCCTAAAATCCCTTCTAATAGAAGCGACAATCTTTGTTCCTGAGCTAATTCTTCTACAGTTGGTAATATTGTTAGTTCAATTCGGTTGATTTCTTTTTTGTTCGATTTTACTTTTCGAAAGATTTCTCTTACTTCCTTTACCGTTCCTGTTAAGAGTCGATTGTAGCCTTGCCTAGTTTCGCTCGACTGCGTTACATATTCAATTCTGTCAATTCCTACATTTAGTTTTGAGAGCATGGATTCTGTTAGGATCGATCCTTTTTTCAACAGTAGGATCCCGTCACTATCAAGCAAATCTCGTTTAATTTCTTGATTCATATAGCGCTTGTAAAGCTCTCTGTTCATCAACTGACCGCACCTACCTACCTACTACTTGTTACCTATCATTATACAAAAAATGGCTAGAATGAAAAGAGCTGTACCATAGGAAAAGTTCAATTTTCAATAAAATCTCCTTAATACTGAAGGTTGAATTGATTTGCAAGTTGGAGTAGATGCGTATTTATGGGGTGCTTACTGTCTTGACATGTTCGTTCCATTGCGCTGCAGTCACTCGCTTTCCGCGGGGAGGTGCCGAGCCTCCTCGGCTACGCCTGTGGGGTCTCGCCTTTACCTCTTGATCCCGCAGGAGTCGAGTGACTTCCGCTTCATTTCACTAGGAGAAAAAACTCTTATAGAGCTACAATCTTTACTTAAAATACTTTTTAATTAAACAACATTACAGAGTAAAATACGTAATCTTCTTCCAGGCCAAAAGCAAGACCACTGAAAAAGGTATGTTTACACCTATACTCAGTGGCCTCTTTTATGCGAATTATCATTATAAAACCCTTTGCCCTACCTCTGTTCTCCTACATATTCCGGCGATATTTTCCTCCGACTTCGTACAAGGCTCCTGTTATTTGGCCTAAGCTAGCTACTTTTACGGTGTCCATTAGTTCTTCAAAGATATTTCCTCCTTGAATCGCTACTTGTTGGAGTTGTTTTAGCGCTTTTGTTGTTTGTTGTTGGTGTGTTTGTTGGAATGCTCTTAGGTGTTGGATTTGTTGTTCTTTTTCTTCTTTTGTTGCTCTTGCTAACTCTAGATCAAAGTCTTCTTCCTCGTCTTGGTTCGGATTTAAGTAAGTATTCACACCGATAATTGGGAGTTCGCCTGTATGCTTTTTCATCTCATAAAACATTGATTCTTCTTGAATTTTACTTCGTTGATACTGGGTTTCCATCGCTCCTAATACGCCACCACGATCATTAATTCTTTCTAATTCTTCAAGGACAGCTTCTTCAACAAGGTTCGTTAGCTCTTCGATAATAAAAGAACCTTGCAACGAATTTTCATTTTTCGCTAACCCTAACTCTTTTGAAATAATCATTTGAATCGCCATCGCTCTTCTTACTGAGTTTTCAGTAGGTGTTGTAATGGCTTCATCATAAGCGTTTGTGTGAAGCGAATTACAATTATCGTAGATTGCCATTAACGCCTGTAGCGTCGTCCGGATATCATTGAAGTCAATTTCCTGTGCGTGCAGTGAACGCCCCGATGTTTGAATATGATATTTAAGTTTTTGACTTCGTTCATTGCCTTTATATTTATTTTTCATGACCGTAGACCAAATTCTTCTCGCCACTCGACCGATGACGGTGTATTCAGGATCAAGTCCATTGCTAAAGAAAAAGGACAGATTTGGAGCAAACTTATTAATATCCATTCCTCGGCTTAAGTAGTATTCAATATACGTAAACCCGTTAGCAAGGGTAAACGCCAATTGCGAAATCGGGTTCGCACCAGCTTCAGCAATGTGATAACCAGAAATAGAAACGGAATAGTAGTTTCTCACGTCATGATCAATAAAATATTGCTGAATATCCCCCATCATTCTAAGCGCAAATTCCGTTGAGAAAATGCAAGTGTTTTGTCCTTGATCTTCTTTTAAAATATCAGCCTGAACTGTTCCTCTAACGGTTTTCAACGTTGTCGCTTTAATCTCGGCTTCTTCTTGCTCAGAAGGAGTTCGGCCGTGCTCACTTTTGAAGAGCTCCATTTGCTGGTCAATCGCTGTATTCATGAACATCGCAAGCAAAATCGGTGCAGGACCGTTAATAGTCATTGAAACTGATGTGGATGGCGCCGTTAAGTCAAAGCCCGCGTAAAGCTTCTTCATATCTTCGAGCGTACAAATACTAACGCCACTTTCCCCGACTTTTCCGTAGATATCAGGACGATAATCTGGATCTTCACCGTATAACGTCACGGAGTCAAAAGCTGTACTTAAGCGCTTCGCTTCATCATCCTTTGAAAGGTAATGAAAACGGCGATTCGTTCGCTCCGGTGTTCCTTCCCCTGCAAACTGCCGTTTCGGGTCCTCACCTTTACGCTTAAACGGAAACACTCCAGCCGTGAACGGAAAAGCCCCTGGTACATTCTCCTCCATCGACCATTTCACGATCTCTCCCCAGTCCTCAAATTTCGGTAGAGCTACTTTCGGGATGCGAAGGCCTGATAAACTTTCTGTCGTCAGTTCTGTAACCATTTCTTTATCTCGAATTTTCGTCACAAGTTGATCTTTGCTGTACGTTTCTTTTAGTGTTTTCCAATTTTCAAGAATGGCTTTACAGCTTGGATGAAGCTGTTGTTCGTAAAATGCTTTCGTATTATCAAGCATCTTAATCATTTCCTCAGTTGCTTGCCCATGCTCCGTTACCGCTTCAATCGTTCCGGTTATTTGAAACAGTTTTCTCGCTATTTCCTCTTGTTCCTTCGTTTGCCTCTTATAGCTTCTAACTGTATGAACAATGTCTCGTAAATATTGAGTTTGTTCAGGTGGAATGATCACATTTTGTTTAATCACATCGGCACTTGTCGCAATCGTCGTTTTCCAGTCTCTTTGACACTTGGTTGCAATTACGTTAATAAGCGCAGCGAAAAGCGTATTTGT
Organism: Halalkalibacter akibai JCM 9157; assembly: GCF_000513135.1. Classification (GTDB taxonomy): domain Bacteria; phylum Bacillota; class Bacilli; order Bacillales; family Bacillaceae_D; genus Halalkalibacter; species Halalkalibacter akibai. The sequence goes on along the minus strand of NZ_BAUV01000003.1, from coordinate 46,547 downwards.
ACCTATATCATTAAACTGACTGGCAATTGTCCCATAAACAGGCATGTTTTCAAGCGGCTCTTCAAACTGGTTACGACTACGCTGATACTGCTTCCGCACATGGCGCAGGGCATCTTCTGAACCTTTTCGATCAAACTTATTAATCGCAATCACATCTGCAAAATCAATCATATCAATTTTCTCTAACTGCGAAGGAGCTCCGTATTCACTCGTCATCACATATAATGAAACATCAGCAATCTCGGCAATTTCTGCATCTCCTTGCCCAATTCCACTCGTCTCAATAATGATTAAATCATACCCTGCTGCCTTAACGACAGAAACTGCCTCATAAATACTTGCTGAAATTTCCGTGCGAGATCCCCTTGTTGCTAAGCTGCGCATAAACACTCTTGGATCATGAATCGAGTTCATACGAATTCGGTCACCAAGCAATGCTCCACCTGTTTTTTGTTTCGTTGGATCAATTGATAGAATTGCAATCGTTTTTTCTTGAAATTCATTCAGAAACCGTCTTACTAACTCATCAGTTAGTGAACTTTTTCCTGCACCACCCGTACCAGTTATCCCTAGAACAGGTACATCCGCTGCAAGCTGTTTAATTTCATTTAAAGCTTGCGAAAGATTAGATGTTGTCTCTTTTTTCTGGTCAGTATATTGTTCGGCAAGTGTAATACACCTTGCGATCGCACGTTTATTTTGATTTTTCAATTCCGAAATTTCATTTTCAACTTGCTCAACAGTTGGGAAATCACATTCCTTTAGCATTTGGTCAATCATGCCTTGCAAACCGTGCTTACGGCCATCTTCTGGAGAAAAGATTCGAGCGATTCCGTATTGGTGAAGCTCATCTATCTCAGGAGGGGTAATCACACCTCCACCTCCACCGTAAATGCGAATATGACCTGCTCCTTTTTCTTGTAATAGATCATAGCAATACTTGAAAAATTCTACATGACCGCCTTGATAAGAGGAGATCGCAATACCTTGAACATCCTCTTGAATGGCAACGCTTACAATCTCGTCCACGGAACGGTTATGGCCAAGATGAATAACCTCGGCACCGCTCGCTTGTAAAATTCTTCGCATTATATTAATAGACGCATCGTGACCATCAAACAAACTAGAAGCCGTCACATAACGAATCGGATGTTCCGGCTGATATTTTGCTGTTTCCATCTAACTCCTCCTTTTAATTAGGACGATAAACTCCATGAAGCAGCTGCTCAATTTGTAATTCGGTATATTCTTTTAGCCCATAGAGCTTTTGAATCGACCATCTTCTAAACGTCCACATATGTGCTTGAACTAATATATTATGAGCGATTAACTTTGCTTGACTATCAGGGAGAAGAATTCCTTCTTCTGCTAGAGAGTCTTTTAAAATATGCTCAATCATTTCAGTCATTTCTATTTCCTTTTGCAAAACATAGGACAAAGCTTCTTTAGGTAGTGATTTTACTTCTTGATACATGACTAATACTTCATCCTGCATGTCATGTATGACTTGAAAATAAGCTGTAATGGCCCGTTTTAATTTGGTCATCCCTTTGCTACTAGAATCGAGCTGAGTGACAAGTCGGTCTTTAACCTCGTCATAGATCGCGTCACAAACTAAATAGAGCACATCTTCTTTGGAACCAATATATTCATAGAGAGTGCCGATGCTAAAACCGGATTCTTTCGCAATCTCTCTTGTTGTTGTTTTGTGAAATCCTTTTTGCTTAAATAACCGAACGGCACCCTTGATCATTTGTTCACGCCGTTTTTTTATGAGCTTTTGATCTTTGACCATTGATGGGACAGATTTCTTCACTTAAGCCAACCTACTTCCTCTTTTTCGTTTGCTATAAGCATACTAGAACTTTTGAGAATGTTCTATACTTTCTCAATTATTCGAGAGTAGATCTTACTAGAATACTAGTTTTACGGGAAAAAGTTATTCCGCTAATAACATTTTCGAAATAACAATGCGTTGAATTTCGTTCGTACCTTCATAAATTTGCGTAATTTTTGCGTCACGCATATAACGTTCAACTGGATATTCCTTCGTGTAACCATATCCACCAAATACTTGAACCGCTTCAACAGTCACTTCCATTGCAGTGTCTCCAGCTAATAGTTTGGACATCGCTGATTCTTTGCCGTAAGAAAGTGCTTCGCTTTCTCTCCATGCCGCTTGATACGTTAGTAAACGACTTGCTTCAATCTTCGTAGCCATGTCTGCAAGTTTAAACGCAATCCCTTGCATTTGCCCAATCGACTTTCCAAATTGCTTTCTTTCTTTTACATAGTCAATTGAAGCATCAAGGGCGCCTTGAGCAATTCCTACTGCTTGTGCAGCAATTCCGTTACGGCCGCCATCAAGTGTCATCATTGCAATTTTAAAGCCCTCTCCCTCTGCACCAAGACGATTCGCTACAGGGACGCGGCACTCTTCAAACAAAATCGTTGTAGTCGGAGAGGAGCGAATCCCTAGCTTATGTTCTTTTTTCCCAACTGAAAATCCAGGTGTGTCCGCATCAACAATAAAGGCAGTTACCCCTTTATGACGAGCAGCCGGATCGGTTACAGCAAAAACAACATAAATATCAGCAATTCCACCGTTTGTAATGAAGATTTTTGAGCCATTTAATACGTAATGATCTCCATCGAGAACTGCTGTTGTTTTCATAGCTGCAGCATCAGATCCTGAACCGGGCTCAGTAAGGCCGTATGCCCCAATCTTTGTCCCTTCCGCTAAGGCACGTAAATACACTTGCTTCTGTTCTTCTGTACCAAATTTAAAAATCGGCCAACCCGCAAGTGACGTATGAGCAGAAAGAGTAACACCTGTTGACGCACAAACACGTGACAATTCTTCAACCGCAATAACATAGCTCATATAATCGGCCCCAATTCCGCCGTACTCTTCCGGCCAAGGAATGCCCGTTAAACCGAGTTCCGCCATTTTGTCAAAAATCTCTCTGTCAAAGCGTTCTTCTTCATCACGCTCTGCAGCCGTAGGAGCTACTTCCTTTTTCGCAAAATCCCTCACCATTTTTCTGATCATTTCTTGTTCTTCTGTTAATAAGAAATTCATTGTACATCCCCCTTAATCTGACAATAACTGTTTGCTAATCACCATTCTTTGAATTTCACTTGTTCCTTCGTAGATCTCACATACTTTCGCATCACGGAAAAACCGTTCAACTGGATATTCTTTGGTGTATCCATAGCCGCCAAACACTTGAACGGCTTCAATCGCAACTTCAACTGCTGTTCTTGACGCCCACAATTTTGCCATGGAAGCCTCTTGTCCGCAGCGAATCCCATTATCTTTTAAGTTAGCAGCACGGTATGTTAATAACTTGCTGCCTCAATTTTCGTTGCCATTTCAGCGAGTTTAAAGGCAATTCCTTGTTGTACCCCTATTGATTTGCCAAATTGTTTGCGCTCTTTGGCATACGCAACAGATGCTTCAAAAGCAGCTTCAGCAATACCTAGTGACTGTGCCGCAATCCCAATTCGACCATAATCAAGGTTGGACATCGCAATTTTAAAGCCTTCTCCTTCTTGCCCAAGTAAATTTTCAACTGGTACACGTGCGTCTTCAAAAATAAGTTCTGTCGTGTTAGATCCATGCAAGCCCATTTTTTTCTCTTGTTTGCCAATTGAAAAGCCCGGAGCGTCTTTCTCGACAATAAATGCAGAGATTCCCTTCGCACCAATGCCTGGAGTAGTCGAAGCAAAAACAATATACGTATCCGCTTCACCACCGTTTGTAATAAATACTTTTGATCCGTTTATTCTGTAGCTTGCACCTTCTTTTACAGCTGTCGTTTTTAATCCTGCCGCATCAGACCCTGCTCCTGGCTCCGTTAAACCAAACGCACCTAAAAAAGATCCAACTGCCAGCTTTGTCACATATTTTTGCTTTTGTTCTTCTGTGCCAAAGTAGAGAATAGGGTTCGTCCCGACTGATGTATGAACAGATAAAATCACTCCAACTGTTGCACTCACTTTTGATAATTCATGAATCGCAATAATGTAAGAAGTAAAGTCCATCTCCGATCCGCCGTACTTTTCCGGAATCGGAATACCCATTAACCCTAGCTCACTCATTTTCTGAATGATGGGCCTTGGAAACGTTTCTTGCTCCTCCATTTTTGGAATAAAAGGCGTTATTTCTTTTACTGCAAATTCACGAACCATTTTCCTCATCATTTCTTGTTCATCTGTAAATCGCAAGTTCATCACTTGCACCTCCTCAACATGAGAAAAGCGTTTTTTATGTTTTCTTTGATGCTATACTAGCTACTCATATTGATAAAAACCGCGTCCCGTTTTCTTTCCTAACCAACCTGCTTTCACATATTTACGTAACAGTGGGCACGGGCGGTACTTGTCATCTCCGAATCCTTCATGCAACGTTTCCATAATATAAAGACATGTATCAAGTCCGATAAAATCAGCTAAAGTTAAAGGACCCATCGGATGATTCATTCCAAGCTTCATCACCTCATCAACCGCCTCTGGTGTCGCTACTCCTTCGTATACAGTGAAGATAGCCTCGTTAATCATTGGCATTAGAATGCGATTCGAAACAAAACCCGGAAAATCATTTACTTCAACAGGTGTTTTGCCTAATTTCATTGATAACGCTCGCACAACTTCATATACCTCATCCGCTGTCGCCAAGCCTCGTATCACTTCAACCAGTTTCATCACAGGCACTGGATTCATAAAATGCATGCCAATTACTTTTTCAGGACGTGTCGTTGCTGCCGCAATTTCCGTAATTGGAAGAGAGGATGTATTCGTTGCTAAAATGGTATGAGCAGGCGCGATCTGATCCAACTCAGTAAAAAGTTGAGATTTTATTTTCATATTTTCAATGGCTGCTTCAATGACAATGTCAACCTCACTTGCATTTTGTAAATCTGTTGAAAGCTCAATCTGGCTTAAGGCTGTTTGCTTTTCTTCTTCTGTCATCCGATTTTTTTCAACTTGTCTCGTTAAATTTTTCGTTATTTGAGCGAGACCTCTCTCCACTACTTCTTCTTTTAAATCATGCAGGATCACTTTCATTCCAGCCATTGCATGAACTTGAGCAATGCCAGATCCCATTTGTCCCGCTCCAATGACCATCACTTTTTTAATTTCCATCTTTAACTCTCCCTTCTACACTTCTATTAACACTGCGTCTCCTTGACCGCCACCACTGCAAATCGCTGCAATGCCTAAACCGCCGCCTCTACGTTTCAATTCATAAGCAAGCGTTAAAATAATCCTCGCACCACTAGCCCCAATCGGATGACCTAATGCAACCGCTCCTCCATTTACATTGATCTTCTCCGGTGAAAGCCCAGCTAGTTGCTGACTCGCTAAAGCAACAGCTGCAAAGGCTTCATTGATTTCAAATAAATCAACCTCACCTACTGTTAACCCTGTTTTTTCTAAAAGTTGATTGATGACAAGTCCCGGTGTTTTCGGAAAATCTTCAGGCTTCGTCGCTAAAGCGGTATGAGCAACAATTGTCGCTAATGGAGCAATACCTGCTTCTTTCGCTTTCTCTTCTGACATCAGTAATAAAGTAGCGGCACCATCATTCACACCCGGTGCATTCCCCGCTGTGATCGTCCCATCTTTTGAGAACACAGGCTTGAGTTTCGCTAACGATTCAAGCGACGTATCCTTACGAGGTGCTTCGTCTGCGCTAACGATGATTGGATCACCTTTTCGCTGCTGTACAGGTACTGACACAATTTCCTCTGCTAGTTTGCCAGATTCAATCGCTGCGATTGCTTTTTGATGACTTTCAAATGCCCACTGATCTTGTTGCTCTCTTGAAATCTCTAATTCACGAGCGACATCACTGCCGTAAGTTCCCATGTGAACACCGCGAAACGAACATGTTAACCCATCATGAACAAGACCATCAATCATCTTTCCATTGCCCATTCGCTCGCCCCATCTTGCATTTGGCAAATAATAAGGAGCATTACTCATTGATTCCATTCCACCAGCAATAATTACATCAGCTTCTTGCAGTCTAATTGCTTGATCAGCAAGCGTCACACTCCGCATTCCAGAAGCACATACTTTATTAATCGTCTCCGTTTTTATTTCCCAAGGAAGGTTAGCAGAATGAGCCGCTTGTCGTGAAGGAATTTGCCCTTGCCCAGCTTGTAGCACATTTCCTAAAATTACTTCATCCACTTTTTCCACCGGCCAATTAGCTCGCTTTAATGTTTCCTTTATTGCAAAGCCACCTAGCTCTTGTGCACTTACACTTTTTAATACCCCACCAAATTTGGCAAAAGGCGTTCTAGCCCCACTTACGATCACCGTTCTCATTCTCATTACCTCCTTCTATTTATCACCCGACTGAACGCTCGCTCAGATTTATAACAAACATCAAGCCCTTCTTCTTATTAGAAGTGGGCTTGATATCAATTTATGAAAGCCTTTTCTTTTTTATTCTAGTGGACTAGTTCGTTTTCCTGCTTTATTAAAGATTTTTCTAAAATCTCTACTAAGTCAAGCGTTTGAACATCCTCTTCTACTTCCTTCGCCTTCGTTCCATCACTTAACATCGTTAAGCAATACGGACAACCACTACCGATAACAGATGGCTTCACTTCAAGCGCTTGCTCTGTTCGAGCTACATTGACGCGTTGACCTTTGTCTTCTTCCATCCACATTAAGCCACCACCTGCACCGCAGCACATTCCTTTTTCACGATTACGATCCATTTCTACGATTTGTACCCCTGGGATCGCTCGTAAAATCTCACGAGGTGGTTCATACACTTCATTGTAACGGCCCAAATAACAAGAATCATGATACACAATCGTCTCATTCACTTCGTATTTCGGCTTGATTCGTCCTTCCTCAAGAAGCTTAGCAAGAAGCTCTGTATGGTGGTACACTTCTACGCCTTCAAGTCCAAACTCAGGATACTCATTTTTAAATGTATTGTAAGCATGCGGATCAATCGTAACGATCTTCTTGATGTTATGCTTTTGGAACAGTTCAATATTTGCTGTTGCAAGCTCTTGGAATAAGAATTCATTCCCTAAACGTCTTGGTGTATCACCAGAATTCTTTTCCTTATTTCCAATGATTGCAAACGTCACGCCAGCTTCGTTCATCACTTTAGCAAACGATTGAGCGATCTTTTGACTTCGCTTGTCATAAGATCCCATCGAACCTGCGAAGAATAAATACTCAAACTCTTCTCCTTTTTTCTCCATTTCTTTCACTGTTGGTACATGAATGTCCTCACGACCTTCACGCCAGTTTTCACGCTCTTTACGGCTAATGCCCCACGGGTTACCTTGACGTTCGATGTTTGTCATCGCACGCTGTGCATCGGCATCCATCTTACCTTCTGTTAAAACAAGATACCTACGTAAATCAATAATTTTATCAACATGTTCATTCATAACTGGGCATTGATCCTCACAGTTACGACACGTTGTACAGGCCCAAATTTCTTCTTCTGTAATAACATCACCAATCAAACTAACATCATAACCAGCTGCAGCTTCTTCACCACCAGCTCCTTGTAAAGCTAATTGATTTGCTTTTGTATTCGAGAAAGCAAATTCCGGAAGCCATGCCGATTTAGACGTGACTGCAGCTCCTTTTTCAGTCAAGTGGTCTCGCATTTTTACGATTAAATCCATTGGCGAAAGCATTTTTCCTGTTCCTGTTGCTGGACACATATTTGTACAGCGTCCACATTCAACACAGGCATATAAATCAAGTAATTGCTTTTGGTTAAAGTCTTCAATTTTATTAACACCAAATACCTCTTGGCTCTCATCTTCAAAATTAATAGAAGAAAGTTGCCCAACTTTGTGCGTACGTCCAAGAAACACATTTACTGGACCAGCAATTAAATGAGCGTGCTTCGATTGTGGTACATAGACAAGGAACGTTAGTAAAAATAACAAATGCATCCACCAGAACACAAAGAATAATCCTCCCGCAACAGCTGGTGATACAAAACCAAATACGACTGCAAGTCCTGATGCAATAGGTTCAAATCCTGTTAGAGATTTGTCCAACCAGATGATTTCCATCCCTTTCGAAAGTAACTTCGATGTCATTAAGCCCCCGATGAAGACAAGCACAAGACCTGATTTCCATCCACGCTTAAGACGTACTAACTTCTCAATGTAACGACGATGAAACGCCCACACTACAGCGATTAAAATCATGACAACAACAAGTTCTTGGAAGAATGTAAAGAAAGGATAGATTGGGCCTAGTGGCAAATGAGTCCCAACAGCTAACCCTTTCCAAATCAAATCAATAGCCCCAAGCTGAACCATTAAAAACCCATAGAAAAACATAATATGAATAATACCGCTTTTTTTGTCTTTCATTAGTTTCTTCTGTGCAAACACGTTGACCCAAACCGCATCAAAGCGTTCTTTTAATGAATGATCGAATTCTGCTTTTTTCCCCAACTTAATATACTCGTATCTTGTTTTCACTAACGTAAGAAATAAATACACTGCATAACCAGTGACCAACAAGAACACAAGCCAATTCACCCATGTTAACGCTTCCATAAGTATGACTCCTTTCGTCCCGACCGAGCTAGTGAAGCCCGTTTTTAAGTTCATTTTTTAAGTTAAAATTATTATAGCACATCTTGAATGAATCTTCATTCATTTTTTTTAGAAAAAATTGCTCATGATCTTAACTTAAATGGTACATGCTAATTAAAAAGCAATGATCATCACAATAAAACTCATTGCAGATTGTTCAAAAAGGATATAAGTGCGCTTTTTGAACAATCTAAAACAGCACTCTTGTAGAAAGAAGGTTATGCTATGAATGGTTGGATTATTACTCTTTTCGCTGTCGTTGCGGTTTTAATTTGGCTTCGAATTGATTTCAAACTCGGTTTACGCAGGCAACGAAAAGAGGCAACAAGACATATTCAAAAAACTAGATACTCGGAAGTGGACCTCCTTCCTACTGGAGAAGACTTTTACAATAGGCTATTGGCAGATATAAAACAGGCCAACGACCACATTCATCTTTTATTTTATATATTTAGAGATGATCATATTGGTTCAAAAGTGATTAATGCACTTGAAGATAAGGTTAAAGAAGGCGTTATGGTACGCTTACTCGTTGACCGAGTTGGTTGCAAAATTCCAAAAAAGAAAATCAAAGAAATGCGAAAGCTTGGCTTTAGATTCGCCTACTCTCACCCACCTTCATTTCCTTATATATTCTTCACCTATAATAGAAGAAATCATCGAAAGCTCGTTATCATTGACGGACGAGTTGGCTATATCGGCGGTTATAACGTTGGGGATGAGTATTTAGGGAGAGACCCGAAATTTGGACCATGGCGAGATTTCCATCTTCGTCTTGACGGCGATGGGGTTCAAGATTTACAAGGACAGTTTCTACAAGATTGGCAAACCGCTAAGCAAAGGTGTACGGTGAAAGAATCTCATTACCCGCCTTTGAAACAGGGACCTATTCCGTTACGAGTTCTTCCAACAGACGGAACTTATTTGGAAGAGACGTTTATTGATCTTGCTAAACAAGCAAAAAGAAAATTAGTGATCGGAACACCTTATTTTGTTCCCGGAAAGCTCTTACAAAAGGAGTTAATTGCTGCTTCAAAGCGAGGCGTAGATGTAAAGCTACTTGTCCCTAAAAAAGGAGACCAACCACTCGTAAAGGCTGGTTCTTTCCTTTATTTTGAAGACTTATTATTAGCAGGTGTGAGCGTCTACCAATACTACCGCGGCTTCTTTCATGCGAAAGTCGTTATTGTTGACGACCAAGTAGCCGATATCGGTACAGCCAATTTCGATCAACGAAGCTTTCATATTAACCATGAAATCAACTGTCTTATTTATGATAGTGAATTCATTCATGGAGTCATTTCTGAGCTCGAGCATGATATATCCATTTCCGAGCGACTGACCATTGAGGCTTATCAAAATCGTCCGCTTTCACAAAAAGGAAAAGAAAAAGTGGCTAAGCTTGTTTCGGGGTTATTATAGTGACCCTAACTCAACTAGCAAAAGGGCCAATACCATTCTCTCTGGTATTGGCCCTTCGTTAGTTGATCTTCTTTCGTTTTATCCATTCATCTATAATCGTATTGCACTGATCTGGTCTTTTCGTAGGCACTTGATGTGCTACCCCATCAACTAAAATGACGTCCACATCTTTTAATTCTTTAAAAAATTTCATCGCATAAGGTTTCGTAATGATATCGCGCTTTCCATAGATGAGTAAAACAGGCACTTGAATCTGTTTAAGTCGACCTGTTGATTTGTATCTTTTTCCATCTTCGTAGATTCTTTGCAACGTCGGTCCATCTGACTGCTTAATAAAATGAGCCATTTCGCGTTGATGATCCTTAGAACGGAAATGCGCTACCGGCAACCCAAACGAAAGAAGATTCATCATCTTATTTTTTGCGGCTAAAATACCGAGATTGAATTCTTGATTTAACAAGAACGTTGATACTTCTGAGAAGCCACCAATTAAAATTAATCCTTTTGTCATCTCAGGATACGATAGAGCAAACTCTTGTGCAGTTGAACTGCCATTGGAGTACCCACATAATATAACAGGCGGTAACTTTAATTCACTTACTAAAGCATGAATCATTTTTGCTTGATCAGGGACACTCGTTTCCTCAACCCGCTTGGAACTTCGACCACTATCAATTAGGTCGATAAAAATCAGTTGATAATTTTCAGCTAATTGTTTTTGATAACGAAATGTTTCAGACCCCATAACTGGAGGATGAATGAACACAATCGGTGTTCCTGTTCCGATGATCTCATAATACAAATGAAGCTTTTGATTTTTTAGATAAGGCAACTCGAGGCTCCTTATTCGTATTTATGATTGGATAAACGGTAAAATCCAGTGATAAAGCTTATAACCCAAATACACCCCAACAATTCCCATTACACCAGCTAAAGCAGGTGGCGCCGGTATAGGTAATTTAATGAGTGCAAAGAAAAAACCAACAACAAGACCTGCAATAAGCGCAAGTATAACCTCTTGCATGTATATCCCTTCTTTCTATTCTTACTATGTGTGAAAAATGATATTTTATCCGAACCAGAGTACTTCAATAAGGAACCATGTAATCATGATAAATTGAAGAAGACCTTTGGCAAAAGTACTGCTTAAAAAAGCAAGCAACGAAGCAACTGCTACCTTAAGTGCATGGTTAGCATTTTTACTTGTCACCATTTCTGCCGTGAACACTAAAAGAAACGGCACGACAATTAACCCAAAAGGCGGGTAAATAAAAGAACCTAAAATGACTCCAATCGCAGCCATTCTCTCTCCCCATTTGGAGCCTTTATATTTTTTTACAAAAAACTGACTAGCGATCAAGTCAGAGCCGAGAATCACTAGTGTTAAAAGCACAATTCCAATCCAAAACCATATAGATAAATTTCCTCCAATGAAAAAAACATAAAGTAAAAAGCCACCCCAAAGAGCTGCTACAGAAGGAATGATTGGAAAGATTAGTCCAACAAAACTTAAAATAAAAAGCGCCACAATCAGAATCCATATCAAAACAGTCATCAGATTTCCTCCTTATTCAACACAGTTTTAGAATACGTGAAAAACGATTAGTTAAGACCTGTAATTCTTTTCAAGGAGTGGAAATAAGCCTGCAAACAAACTGCAGGCTCACTCACTACATTTTTTCTGGTGCTTCCACTCCAACTAATGCTAGAGCATTTTTTATCGTTGTTTGGGTTGCTTTCATTAAAGCTAACCTTGCACTAGAAGCTTCTTTTTGCTCAGGGTCAATCACTCGTTCTGCATTGTAGAAGCTGTGGAGCGTTGACGCCAAATCGTGAACATAATTAGTAATACGGTGTGGCATTTGCTTCTGAGCTGCCTCTGCAACAACCTCAGGGAAGTCTCCAATGGCCTTTAACAAGTCATACGCCTTTACCGAAGAAAGAGCTGTTAAATCAGTTGCTTCATCAAACGTGAATCCTTGCTCTTCACCTTGGCGTAACATACTGCATACACGTGCATGAGCATACTGCACATAGTAAACTGGATTTTCATTTGATTTCGATACTGCTAAATCCATATCAAAATCAAGTTGCGAGTCCGTACTACGCATCGCAAAGAAATAACGCGTTGCATCAATACCTACTTCCTCCATTAAATCACGAAGCGTAACCGCCTTACCTGTACGTTTACTCATTTTCACTTTCTCGCCGCCCTGGAACAAGCTAACCATTTGAATAATTTGCACATCCAACTGCTCAGGTTGATAGCCAAGTGCCTGAATTGCCGCTCTCATTCTAGGAATGTAACCATGGTGGTCCGCTCCCCAAATGTTTATCAACTTTTCAAAGCCACGGTTCATCTTATCTTGGTGATACGCAATATCCGGTGTTAAATACGTATAACTTCCATCATTTTTTATTAAAACACGATCCTTATCATCACCATACGTAGTCGAGCGGAACCACGTTGCTCCGTCTTCTTCATACGTTTCACCTTTTTCTTTTAACACATTTAATGTTTCAATCACTTTACCTGTTTCGTATAAAGACGTTTCTGAATACCACTCATCAAAGGACACACGGTATTCCTTTAAGTCTGCCTTAATTTTTTCAAGCTCTTTCTCAAGTCCGTACTGACGCAAAAAAGCATGACGCTCTTCTTCGGTCACATGAACAAACTTATCACCATGCTCATCTGCTAACGCTTGTCCAAATCCAATAATATCAGCGCCATGATAGCCATCCTCAGGAATTTCCTTCTCTAGACCTAGCGCTTGAAAATAACGTGCTTCTAACGAATATGTAAGGTTGTTAATTTGATTACCCGCATCATTAATATAGTATTCACGTTCAACATCATAACCGGCTTTAGCTAAAATATTGCAAAGCGCATCACCAACTGCAGCCCCACGAGCATGACCTAAATGAAGAGTTCCTGTTGGATTAGCTGAAACAAACTCGACTTGAATTCTTTTACCGCCACCAACATTTGTTGAACCATAACCATCTCCTGCTTGTAATACCGCTGGCACTACTTCACGTAAATAACTGTTGTCCATAAAAAAGTTAATAAAACCAGGACCCGCAATCTCTACTTTCTCAACAGATGCACGCTCTTTATTTAAATGAGCAACAAGATCCTCCGCAATCGCTCTAGGTGCTTTTTTTGCAATTCGAGCAAGTTGCATTGCCATATTGGTTGCATAATCACCATGTGCTTTTTCCTTTGGCGTTTCTAATATAACTTCTGGAACCTCTGAGCGCTCAGCTAAACCTGCTTCAACGATGGCAGCAATGATTTCTTCCTTCAGCTGTTGCTTAATTTGTTCTACACTATTCATGTTTCTGTATCCTCCTCTAAGGTCAACCGAACTTCATGAGTTCCTGTTTCCTGATCTTGCAATTTAAATTTATAAATTAATTTGATTTTCCCACGAGTTTTACCTGATGGCCATTGTACTAATAATTTATCAGTAAGCGCCTTTGTTTCCCAAGATGCATCCGGGGTCACATAGCGCCCACGAGTTTCTTCGCCAACGATGAAACCTTGGCGCATTAAAATGGAACCCTGCCTGATCAGCATCAACTCCCGACCATCCCACTTCATCGTCGTCTGAACAGACTCATTTTCTGAAAACGCCTCTTCAAAACGCAAATAATCTTGATTACCTTTATGGAATAACTCCCCACGCGTTGTAAACTCATAAGAATCACTATGATCCCCATTAAAAATTTTCGTTTGAAATCTCATTTTAACAGATCGCTTAATCGCTTTTTTCATGCGTACGAACACCTCTCTATCCATCAAGTTTAGCGAGTTTATCCACGAGTTGCAAGGTGACTATTCTGCGTTCCCGTTTTTTTTGAATTGAATTCGATAAATGTAGCGAGATTGTGAAATATTAATGGTTAGTATGTATGTTGGTAAAGGCTATCAAATTCGTTTTGGATTGCTTGTGTTGTGTGCGATGTTCTGGTTTGTTGGTCTGTATTCTCAGGTCGCTAATAAGAGTGATTTATTACCTATTGCGCGCCGACTATTAATTGAGTTCTGTTTGCTGTTACATTTTTAAATCACTAATAAACATGATCTACCGCTATTGCAGCGGCTTCGCTCAATGCTTAGAGATTTTAAAAGGGGAAATTCGCCCCTTCCTCCCTAATTCACTAACCACCACGGGTTGGAGCATTGGCTTCGCACGCTGCGCTCTCTCTTTGAGAAAACCGCTCAAAGCGCGCTTAAAACCTTGCAGCGGCTTCGCTCAATGCTTAGAGATTTTAAAAGGGGAAATTCGCCCCTTTTAAAATCTCTATAAAAAATGAGCGCCGGTTGCGGTGCTCATTTCGGTTTTTGTTATTTCACTAAATCTGCGACGAATTTTGGTAGGGCGAAGCAGGCTTTGTGAAGTTCTTTTGTGTAGTATTTTGATTCGATTTCGTGGAAACGACTTTCTTCTACCGCTAGAGGATCATGTTTCTTTGAACCGATCGTGAATGTCCATAAACCACTTGGATATGTTGGAATATTAGCTGTATACAAACGTGTAATTGGAAAGATTTCTTTTACATCGCTGTAAACTTTACTAATTAATTCCTTGTGAAACCAAGGATTGTCCGTTTGCGCGACGAATATTCCGTCGTCTTTTAATGCCTTTGAAATTCCTTCATAGAAGCCTTTTTCAAATAATTTTGCGGCAGGTCCAACAGGCTCAGTTGAATCGACCATGATCACATCATATTGATTTTCTGCTTTTGCAATATGCATAAAGCCATCGTCAACTTGAACATCTACGCGCGCATCATCGAGAGCACCCGCAATTGTTGGAAGGTATTTTTTTGAGTATTCAATGACCTTGCCGTCAATTTCAACTAGTGTTGCTTTTTCCACTGATGGGTGTTTTAACACTTCACGGATAACGCCCCCATCCCCTCCTCCAACAACTAAAACATTCTTGGGATTCGGGTGTGTGAAAAGTGGAACGTGCGCAACCATCTCGTGATAAACGAACTCGTCAACCTCTGTCGTCATAACCATTCCATCTAATACAAGCATTTTGCCGAATTCTTCTGTTTCTATCATATCAAGTTTTTGAAATTCCGTTTGCTCGGTATGAAGCGTTTGTTTAATTTTAGCCGTTATTCCAAACCGCTCCGTTTGTTTTTCGGTATACCACAATTCCATTAGTCTCACCTCATATAGTTTGCAACTTCATCATCTATAGGGTTTGCTATTTTTTCGATCTAATGTATTAACAATGAAAGTATAAAGCAAAGGTAAAAAAAAGCAAGTTAAATTTAACCAGACACACTAGCCCTATGTTTAAAATATGATTTTTTTACCTATGCTGAATAGATAGAAAGCATACTATGACTGGGGTGACGTAATATGGAAGTCGTCATTAACCGACGAGTGCGCCGAAGAAGGCGATTAGTTCGTTTATTTTTTAGATTAATGCTATTATCTCTTGTACTAGTTGCGGCGTCTGCTGTTGGTCTTCTTTCTTATACGAAAATGCAAGGCCCTCCGCCTTTAAATGTAGCACAAACAACCGTTTATTACGGAGCTGACAATTCACCGATTGGCGAGCATCATCAAGGCGAGAATCGTCACTGGGTCGCTCTATCATCGATTGACCCCGATGTTGTCGATGCCACTATCGCAATAGAAGATCGTAGGTTTTATCGGCACTGGGGCTTTGATGTGAACCGAATAGGAGGAGCTATTTTAGCTAACATTCGCTCAGGATCAAGAGCACAAGGTGCCAGCACACTTACTCAGCAATACGCGCGAAATCTATATTTAAGTCATGATAAAACATGGAAACGAAAGTGGAATGAGTTGCTTTATTCACTGCGCCTTGAAATGAATTATGATAAAGATAAAATTTTAGAAGGGTATTTAAATACTGTTTATTATGGACACGGAGCATACGGAATTGAGGCTGCAGCTCAGCATTATTTCGGAAAATCAGCTAACCGTCTTTCATTAGCTGAGGCCAGTATGTTATCCGGTATTCCAAAAGGGCCAAGCTATTATTCACCTTTATTCGATTTAGAACGGGCGAAAAAGCGCCAAGCCGTTGTTTTACAGTCCATGGTAGCCCACGGAGTTCTTAATCAAGTTGAAGCAGACGAAGCTCATCTAGAACCCCTTGAATTTGTTCAAAAAGAACTGGACCGACCTTCTACTGTCGGACCTTACTTTCAAGATGTTGTTGAACGACAATTAATAGAAGAAATAGGGGTAGACCCAGCATTAATCGAAGCTGGTGGTTTAAAAGTTTACACGACACTTGATCCTAATATGCAAAAACAAGCTGAATATTGGGTTGAAAGGGAAATGCCAGATAATGACCTTCAAACCGCTCTTGTCGCGATGGATCCTCGTACTGGTGATGTAAAAGCGATGGTCGGAGGGACCGATTATGTAGAAAGTCCTTATAACAGAGCTGTTCAAGCTTCTAGGAGCCCTGGTTCTGCCTTTAAACCATATTTGTATTATGCAGCATTAGAAAACGGCTATACAACGGCATCAACATTATTAAGCGAACCGACTACCTTTAACATTGATGATGGCCGCAAAACATGGTCACCACGAAACTTTAATGATAATTATGCCAATGATTTTATTACACTGTTACAAGCTATGGCATTTTCAGATAACATTTACGCTGTTAAAACCCACCTATATTTAGGAACCGATAAAGCAGTGGAATTAGCAAGACGTGTAGGAATAGAAAGTCCGCTTTACGACCATGCTTCGCTAGCCTTGGGAACAGAAGATGTGACTGTTCTTGAGATGGCTAGAGGATATAGTGCTTTTGCAAACGGAGGCAGTCGTGTTGAACCACGGTTCATTCGTAAAGTCGTGGATGCTGAAGGCGAAGTTTTATTTGAATCAGAACCAACACTAACTCAAGTACTTGATCCAAAACTGTCCTTTATCATTACGGATATTATGACAGGGATGTTTGACCCTTATTTAAATGCTCACGCCTCCGTTACAGGGCGTTCAGTCGCTCATTTAATTAACAGGCCTGCAGCTGGAAAATCCGGATCCACTTCCACCGACAGTTGGATGGTTGGATATACGCCTCAACTCGTTACAAGTGTTTGGGTAGGTTTTAATGAAGGAACGTTGAACCACTCAGCCTATGGACAGATTGCTAAAAAAATCTGGGCTAACTTCACAGAACAATCATTAAAAGGGCAACCTGTATTGCCATTTGAAAAGCCTGATGGAGTTGTCGGTGTAAAAATTAATCCACAGAATGGCTTACTCGCCAATGAACATTGCCCGACTCATAGAGTCAGTTATTTCATAGAAGGAACAGAGCCAACAACAGAATGCCCTCCACCAGCTGAGAATGGTGAGGAAGTGGAAGTTATTGACGAGACAACACATGAAAAAGAACGTTTCCTCGACCGATTCTTCAAGTTGTTTGGACATTAAGCTAGAAAAGGTGGTCTCAAAAAATAGAGACCACCTTTTCTTTAATTAACAGATAGTAATCCTGAGTCGCAAATGACTTAAATCCGCAAGATTGATAGAGTGTAAGGGCTTGGTTATTTTCTGGAACAACCTCTAAGTATACACTTTGGCCTTTTTCTGCCTCTTTCTGTACGGCTTGAATTAAGGCTTGTCGTCCTATTCCTTTTCCCTGCCATTCAGGCATTACAGCAAATCCATACATCCAGCTTTCCTTACCTTCTTTATGCCAACGAAGCTTCCCTACAGGATTTCTATTATGTTCAATGATGAAATTGCTTGTGATATCCTGGGCCCGCTTGTACATACTTGCTGCTTCCTCTAGTTCCATATCAAAGCAATCGGCATCCAGTTTAACGACAAAAGGCAACTCTTCTTTTCTTGCCTGGCGGAGCGAGACAGACGTTACCGGATCTTTCATCAAAGAAGTCGGTTCCCAAACCATCTGATGCTCAGAAAAGGAATAAGTAAATGGTTGATTTAAAACAAAGGCCTTTCCCGTTTCAGAAGAAGCAGGAATGTTTAACAAAATGGTTGGAACATTCCTTTTAGACAGCTGCGCTAACCCTTCCTTTAAAAGTACGCTGAAAATCCCTTTTCTTCTATGATCAGGGTGAACCATCCCGCAAATCTCCACTTTATTTCCAAACCCATATAACCCAAGAAAACCGATTAACCTATTTTGTTCATAGTATAAGAAATCGTTCTTTTCCCCATCAGACCTAGTTTCAAGTAGATCCCAGTTTAACTTTAGTTCCGTTTGGTCAATTTTTTTCACAAAACAATTGCAACTGGCGAATATCTTTAAGTTCCTTTTTAGTCAGCAAATGAGAACCTCCCCCTGGCAAGTATTATGTATACCATACGCCTTGGAAAATCCCTTTGTAAAGTTGAAAAAGCACAAAGGAGAATCTCCTTTGTGCTTTTTCGTGTCCTAGTATAAATGTGCGTTTATACTTTCTTCAGTTTACTCGTCTTTTGTCAAAACCTCAAGGGTCGACATCAGTGTTCAAAAATCTTTCAAAGTTATTTGATATTTGGTATTTACTTTTAACCGCAAAAATGCTGTTCTATTAAACCGTTAATGCTTCGTGTAACTCTTTTGTTGAGTTTTCCCATATTTGCTCATTATGCTCTTTTAAAAATTTGGCTAAGATCGCCTTTGACTTATCATCCATATCATCGACAAGGATATGGCCTTTAAGTGATTTGTCCATTTTATTCACATGCTCAGGCAAACTTTTGTAGCCACGACGAATGCTAATATCGACCGTCATTTCACATCCAGCCACACCTGCATAATAAGGTTTTCCATCTTTATGTTGAACAGTCACCCAGACTAGCCAGTAGAGCTTGCCATTAGGGACCTCTTCTTTATTTTTTAGAAATTTAATTCTTTTTTCAACCGCAGAGCGCGCATGCAAAGCACCCATATCAACAAATGCTTCGCCTTCAGTTGGATCAACAAACACAGGAGAGACATTATCTAAATTCAACGTACCAGCTCCGTACCCACCGTGACCATCGGTTGAGTCATTACTTAAAATATTAAAGCCACTCGTTTTTTTCTTGAGATTATCGTTATTTAACAGATCCATATAAACACCCTTCCTCTTCTCTCTTTGTTTAAAATTCTACACAACTTCAACCACTTTATGCTAGTTTCAAGCGTCTAAACTTTTATTTTTTTCAAAAGCTGATTTCGCACACTTTGTTTTTGGGAGCTTACGTGACATGTTCGTTTCATCGCACTCCAGTCACTCGCTTACCGCAGAGAGGTGCACATTGGAACTGAAAAAACCGTTCCAAAGCATTAGCCTATTAAAAAACAGTCTCTAAAAAACAAGCTCAGTTCCTGCAGGGGAAATGAGCTTGTCTTTTTATTGAGCTAATACACGTAGAGACTCAATAAACGTATAAGCTTGTTCAATATCGTCTTCAGTGTAGTTTGATTTTTTCTTTAATGTAAATACTTTTTCCTTTACTTCATCTCGGCTTAATTCTTCGAAATAAAGAAGCGTCGATACAAGTTCCAAAAAACGTGAACTTTGCTCGTTTAAGCTTGTCATTAATTTTTGATTCTCTGGTAAATCAAATTGATATAAATCAAGAAACTTGCGCCCTTCCTCAGAAAGACCATAACGATACTGATAGTAGTTTCCTTTGTCTTCTTTCTTCTCATCAACAAACCCTAAGTTACAAAGCTCTTCCATTCGAAGACTCAGTTCCTCAGAGTAGGGCCCAAACATATGAAATTTGAAGCGCTCAGAAAAAGGCACATTCATTTTTTTAGAAATATAAATTATTTTTTGCAGCTTCTTCCGTCCAACAATATCGCCAGCTTGCAAAAAAAGCGCCATAACATTTGCATGATCCTTCAGCAAAACAAAGTTCCCCCTTATACGTTTAATAAAGCTCGAATTTTATTTTTAATGTCTTTATGTTCACGCTCATCCTCTAGGTAATCGAGCGGAAAATATAACTTATGATCCGTACGTTTTTTCCCAGAGATCGCCTCTACGACATCTGATTCACGCGATAACTCACGCAATTTACCATTTGGCATAATAAGATGGATCGGCAGACGCTCTTCTTCTTCACCAGGACGATAAAAGTCATAAGGAAGATCAGACGAAGAATCAACAACCAAATAATAATCTGGGTTTAAGTCAGCCTGTTTGAACAAATCTTGTAAAACAAGCCAATCATTCATTTGAAGATTAGGATTAAATTCAACATACTTAAACAATTTTCTATTTAAGAATCTTACACAAAGATCTCTTAAAATGCCATCCTCTTCTTCCTGCCAAATTTGAAAATAATACATGGTTATCGCTTCATCTAACCGCAAATAATCGTCCAAGCTCCCTTTTCCATTAAAAAACGAATAAAAATGGTGAGGCTTATGCTTGAATTCATATCCCGCCTCATGAAGCTCTTTAGCCCGCTTGAAAATTTTACTTAAAATGACTTCCGCACTTCTCGTAACTGGATGAAAATACACTTGCCAGTACATTTGGTAACGACTCATAATATAGTCCTCGACCGCATGCATCCCACTTTGTTTAATCGCTACTTGATCTTCCATCGGCCGCATCACACGTAAAATCCGTTCCATATCAAAATGGCCATAACTAACTCCGGTATAATACGCATCACGCTGTAAATAATCCATCCGATCAGCATCTATCTGGCTCGAGATAATGCTAGTTACTAATTTTTTAGAGTACGTTTTTTCAATCACATCAGCTACAGACTGCGGAAAGTCAGGACTAACATTGGATAGAACTTGATTGATTTCCGTATCACCTAAAATGATTTCTCTTGTCCACTCTTCATGATCGGTATCAAATACTTTTTCAAATGAATGCGAAAAAGGACCATGTCCGACATCATGCAAAAGCGCAGCAGACAACGCCAACAAACGCTCATCCTCGTCCCAATGCGGCCTACCTTTAAACACTTCTAAAATCCTTCTTGTAATCTCGTACACCCCAAGCGAGTGATTAAAACGAGTATGCTCAGCCCCATGAAAAGTCACATAAGTCGTACCCAGCTGCCGAACCCGACGCAAACGTTGAAACTCCTTCGTACCAATCAATTCCCAAATCAACTCATCACGCACATGAATATAGCGATGAACCGGATCCTTAAATACCTTCTCTTCTTCCAACTGACCGTAATAAGGTTTTATCATAACCGTTCCTCTCGTTTCTCTCGGTTTCTCTACTATGGATATTATACCTAGAAAAACTTGCTGTCTGCCAGAGGAATTACAAATTTCTCATATTCAGTTTATTCTCTCTCACAAATCGGAGATGGTAACTCCGGCAGACGGCTTAGTTTTTCTAGCAACCCAAACTCCTCCCTCTTTCACCCGTATATAAGACAAGGAAGAAGCGCCCTTAATTCTTCCTTGTCTTATATAGCGCAGACGCACTTTTCTTTCACCAACAACACCCAAGCCAGATTAAAACCTCTATGAAAACCTTTTTTCTCTTAAGCTAACCTCATTCCGGTCATCATCACTCCTATGAAGACCTTTTCTCTCTCACTCTAGCTTCATTTCGGTCTTCATCAACCTCATGAATACCTTTTTCTTCTCACTTAAGCGTCATTCTGGTCTTCATCAACCTCATGAATACCTTTTTCCTCTCACTCAAGCTTCATTCCGGTCTTCATCAACCTCATGAAGACATTTACCCTCTCACTCAAGCTTTATTCCGGTCTTCATCAACCCCATGAAGACATTTCCCCATCCACTCAACCCTCATTTCTGCCTTCACTATTCTCAACCTCTACTCCACCCACAAAACCCCATCAAAAAAACCCAACTGCATCGCAGCTAGGTTTTATAGTTTTAACTTATTCATCACTTTTTCAATTAACTGGTCTTCATCGGGTGCTGCAATGGGACGATTGTTTACAAAGCAAAACGACTTTTTTCTTCCTGGACCGCAGTAAGATTGACAGCGGATATCTATCTCGGCTGTTGCATCTACTTTTTGCAATTTAGGAATGAGCGTTTTAATATTCGTCGCTTGACACTCATCACAAATTCGAAATTCATTCGCCATTCGTATCTTTTCCTTTCACATTCTGATCATCTATGATTATCATCATTATTTTCATTTTTGCCAACCAACATTATAGCATAGAGCTTGTTTTGAAAACAAATGCCAGTCCATTTATTTTCCCCATCTTTATAACTATGATGCTTGATTATACTTACTAGCAAAATGCTTTCTTAGTCCTTCACTAAAAAGCTGAAAAGTGATCATCAAAATGGTTAGCGCAAGCGCGGGAAAGAAAGGGATCCAAAAATGATGACGAAAATCTTCACGCACTGTGCCAAGTAAAGAAGGCCAATTGAAACTCGTATTAACAAATTCCCCGTATCCACTGCTTAGCTGAATCCATGAATGCGTAATAAAAACACTAAAGATCCCTAGTTGGCCAATTAACAATGCTGTCCTTCCCATATCTAAGAAAAACTGAGTCACAATCGTTGGAAAAAGATTTGGAAGATAATAATGAATGAGCATTCCTATAGGTTTATGACCGATTGACCTTCCAGCTTGAACAAACAATTCCTGTCCTAGATCAAACGCTTGTTGTTGAAAGAAATAGCCTACCCGTCCTACTTCCACACAGGCCAAGATCACAATAACAGCTAGCCAGCGTTGATCGGCTAGTGTCACAAAAGGGAAAGTCATCAGTAAGATTGCAGAAAAGATCGTTGGCAAAGCTGAAAATAACAAGTTCCAACTATGTAAGAGACCATGAAAAAAGCCCGTTTTTTTCACCGCTAAAAACGCTAGTGGGATTGCGATCACATACCTTAAAGTGGTAATCGCTAAAATAATTAAAATCGTATCCCTTGTTCCCTTAATAATCATCGTAAATAAATCTCTTCCTTCTCTATCGGATCCAAACCAGTAAGAAGAGGATGGAGCAAAGGGAGCTCGCTCAATTTCTCGACCATCGATAATAATCGTTTGTTCGTTTATTTCAAGGTCGACTCCAGGGATAAATTCAACGAAGGATAAAAACAGAAAAAATAACAATAACACAACGGCAATCCATAAAGATTTGTTGTTCATCTATTCAAACCTCCTTGGATCAGCAAAGCTTTTGATCGCTTCAGCAATGACTTGGACAACAAAGACAATTAACATAAATCCTAGTCCAAGCGCTAAAATCATTCCAGGTTCAAACTCATTACCCCTTCCAGCTGAAACAGCTGCGCTAACATCCATCGCGCGGAACATTCTAAGGGCAGCACCGTTATAAGAAAAGATAAATTCTACAATTAATAAATTGGATAAAACGATCATCGTGATTGTTGGTATTTGATCAAGTAACGATCCTGATATTTTTCGAACCATGTGCTTGTATATGATATACGTCCGATTGAACCCTTTGGCTGCCGCCACTTGTAAATATGGACTGCCTTCTTCATTAGATAGTAAACCTCTAGTTACTTTGGCAAAATAAACGCTTGGGTAGACAGATACAATCAGCGCTGGCAGGATAAAGCGATACCACTCCTGATTTTCGAAGATTGGTATAAATGGCAGAAAACGAATTAACAAATATTGAGTACATATGATCAGAAAAAAATCGGGAATGGATTCCAGAGCGTTCGTCAATTTTCTTCCAAACACATTCCAGCTTGACTGCTGTAATTGATAATCCACAATTCCTTTTAAACAGCCAAACGTATACGTTAAAAGCAACGCTAAAATCACGACAGGTAGACTATAGGTAAAAAGATAAAAAGCCGATTGCTCAATTGTCGTTCCACTTCGCGTGTAACCGAGTGTTTTATTCTCAATGATATAGGAAAGATAACCTATAATTTGCTCATAATAAAGCGCCATGCTAAACCCATCACTTAAGTGCATGACACCTCCAAGTTGCTCCACGTATATTTGACGAGGAAACGTCACGACTAAAAAAAGAACAACGGAAATAACAAAGTAAATTCCAACCCAACGTACCAACTTTCTTTTCAATGACAGCATCCTTACCTCCTTCTTAAATCACTAATTCAAGTATTACCTAATTCTTCTAACCTTTCAACTTTTCTACCATTTTCTACGAATTACGTAGACATGCTATAATGAAGCAAATAGGATTATTAGGAGTAGAACTATGTTAAATTTTGACCTATCCACACTCTCTAAACATTGGCGTTTTCTTGATCATTCAACTTTCGGTCCACAGTTTGATGCTCTACAATCATTTGCTTATGATGATACGCTTTGTCAGTTTATCGGACAGCATGAAGGCTTACCTACTATTCGAGCTTGGGTTCATCATCAAACTGTCGTTTTAGGAATTCAAGACAGTCGTCTTCCTTTTATCGAATCAGGTCGGGCTTTTCTTGGAGAGCACGATTACAGAGTGATTGTTCGGAATTCTGGGGGACTAGCTGTTGTGTTAGATGAGGGAGTACTCAATATTTCCTTAGTTATAAAAGAGGAAAAAGGTTTTTCTATTGATCATGGTTATAATTTGATGTTAACTCTGATTAGAAAAATGTTTGCTTCTTTTCCAGTGGACATACAGGCGTTTGAAGTGGTTGGTTCCTATTGTCCTGGCAGTTTTGATTTAAGTATAAATGGGCAAAAATTTGCAGGTATTTCCCAGCGGCGAATTCGTGGAGGCATTGCGGTACAAATTTACCTTTGCGTAACTGGCAGTGGCAGTGAGCGAGCTAAGTTAATTCGTGGATTTTACGATGAGGCGGTACAAGGAAGCCAAACGAAATTTGTGTATCCGACTGTACAGCCGCACACGATGGCTTCCTTAAGTGAACTACTAGGAGTTACACTTTCCATTCAAGATGTTATGTTGCTCCTTTTAAAAACGAGTCAAAAAGAAGGCGTGCAGTTGACTGTACAGCCCTTTAGCAATGAGGAACAAGCTTTATATTCCGATAACTATGTGCGTATTGTCGCACGAAATGATAAAGCATTAAGTTTGTCTTAAATAAAGCGATTTCATTTAGACTTCTGAAAAACAGCTAGGGTTTCCCCAGCTGTTTTTTTCAATTAAGACGTTACCTTTTGATTGATTGACTGCATCGCTGTAATTAATGAAAGTTTATAAACATCTGCTGCATTACAACCACGTGATAAATCATTTACAGGTTTATTTAACCCTTGTAAGATTGGTCCAATTGCATCGTATCCACCTAAACGTTGTGCAATTTTATAGCCAAGATTTCCTGATTCAAGACTTGGGAAGATAAATACATTTGCTTGCCCTTGAAGTGGTGAATCTGGTGCTTTCTTTTGAGCTACTGCTGGTACGAATGCTGCATCAAACTGGAACTCTCCATCAATAACTAAATCTGGTCTTGTTTCTTGAGCGAGTTTCGTTGCCTCTGACACTTTTTTTGTTTCAATTGATGAAGCTGATCCTTTTGTTGAAAAACTTAGCATCGCTACTTTAGGGTCTAGTCCAAACACTTTTGCTGTTTCTGCTGTTGCAATCGCAATTTCTGCTAATTCTTCACTATTGGGAGCAATATTAATAGCACAATCGCCAAATACAAATTTTTGTTCTTCTTTTACCATAACGAAAACACCGGACGTACGCTTAATACCTGGCTGTGTTTTGATAATTTGTAGAGCTGGTCTAACTGTATCTCCTGTCGAATGCGCAGCGCCACTCACTAACCCGTCTGCTTTCCCCATGTGTACGAGCATCGTGCCGAAGTAGTTAACGTCTACTAATTTTTCACGCGCTGTTTCTTCTGTTTCTTTGCCTTTACGACGCTCAACAAAAGAAGCAACCATCTCATCCATACCTTCGTATTGATGTGGATCTAAAATAGTAATATTCCCAAGATCAACGTTATTTTGTTTTGCTTTCGCTTGAACCTCATCTTTATTTCCAATTAAAATGG
The DNA here is from genome assembly GCF_000513135.1 of Halalkalibacter akibai JCM 9157. Lineage (GTDB taxonomy): Bacteria > Bacillota > Bacilli > Bacillales > Bacillaceae_D > Halalkalibacter > Halalkalibacter akibai. The sequence goes on along the minus strand of NZ_BAUV01000003.1, from coordinate 20,611 downwards.
GTGTTACCACTTTGTCTTTTGCTAAGTTTGCGGCTGCTTCTAGGATCCTTTCATCAGTACCTTCTGGTAAGACAATTGTTGGATTATGTCTCGCTACCTGATTTTTGATTTCCTCAAAAAGATTACTCACTTACATTCCTCCTCAATACCTCATTCTATTTATCATATGTCAAGAATACTCCTCTTGCATGCAAAAAGGAACCATATTTGTCAAGTTCATTAAAATGTTAATTTTTGAAAGAATCTTTCTGTTTGCGCTTCCATACGGACTCTTTCTTATTTATAAGTCATTTTTTGTTTTTCTGTTCTGGATCCGTTCCATTGCGCTACAGGTACTTGCTTTCCGCGGGGAGTAAGCCAAGCCCTCACGACTTCGTCTGTGAGGTCTTGCCTTTTCCTCTTTTCCCGCAGGAGTCAAGTACCTTTCGCTCCATTTCACTTTAGTTATCGCAGTTCATTAACACTGTTGGAGAAAAGACTTTTTAAATAACACTTCTTACATTTAGGATGACCAAAGGATTTAGCGCTTATGTGTCGAATACTTTAAAGTGAATGACTATTCATTTTAGAAAAGGAAGTGTTAGACATGACAAACTCGATTATTTTGTATGCTGTTGAGAACCGGATTGCTACTATTACTCTTAACCGTCCGCAAGTGAAAAACGCTTTAAATAAGGCACTTCATGATGAACTTTACCAAGCTTTTGAGCAAGCAAAGCTTGATCCAGAAGTGGGTGTGATTGTTTTACAGGGATCAGCAAATGCCTTTTGTGCCGGTGCTGATTTGAAAAGTATCCCTGTAGAGGAAATGAACTCTTTTGATTATGGAACGTATTTAGATGAAACATATAATCGATTAATTCGTCAAATGGTTTCAATTGAAAAACCAATTGTTGCTAATATGAACGGAATTGCTGTTGGCGCTGGTTTAAGTATTGCACTTGCGTGTGATTATCGCGTAGCCAATGCCGATGTTCAGATGGGGCTTGGCTTTTTAAAAATTGGTCTTGTTCCCGATGCTGGTGCCTCCTATTTTCTCCCTCGCTTAGTCGGCTTAGGGAAAGCGAACGAACTTGCATTAGGTGGCATGATCTCTGCCGAGGAAGCATATCGCATTAATTTAATTAATGGAATTGGCAATTTAGATGATTTGTTACAGCAACTAGTCAAAATGCCACGTAAAGCGTTCGGATTGATGAAAGCTAATTTTCGCGCTAGTTTTGAATCTAATCTCGAGCAAGTTCTCAATCTGGAAGTAGAGGCACAGCGCCAAGCAGGGCAGACTAAAGAACATAAAATGGCGATTCAACATTTTCTGTCACGGTAATGTCATTGTCTATGTTTTTGATCTAAGGATAATTGTGGTATAGTTTGAACGATGAATGAAAAATAAAGGAGTTGTTCAAACATGAGTGAAGCTGCAATTACATTAGATGGTTGGTATTGCTTGCATGATTTCCGAACAATTAATTGGCCTGCTTGGAAAACAATTTCTTCTGAGGAGCGCGAACAAATATTAGCTGAATTCCACTCAATGATTAATAAATGGAATCAAACAGAAGCTGAAGAAAAAGGGAGTCACGCTATTTATTCGATTGTCGGACAGAAGGCTGATTTTATGCTTATGTTACTTCGTCCAACGATGGAAGAGTTAAATGAGATTGAAAATGCATTTAATAAATCTCGTTTAGCTGAGTTCACGATTCCTACATATTCCTACGTATCTGTTGTAGAGTTAAGCAACTATATGGCTGGTGAAAGTGACGAAGATCCTTACCAAAATCCTCACGTTCGCTCACGCCTTTACCCTACTTTACCAAAGGCTAGTCATGTGTGTTTCTATCCTATGGACAAGCGTAGACAAGGTGAAGATAACTGGTATATGCTTTCGATGGAAGATCGCCGTTCAATGATGCGCAGTCACGGCATGATCGGACGCGGCTATGCAGGTAAAGTAAAACAAATCATCACTGGCTCAGTTGGTTTTGACGACTGGGAATGGGGAGTAACTCTATTTTCCGATGATGTTCTTCAATTTAAAAAATTAGTTTATGAAATGCGTTTTGATGAAGTTTCAGCACGCTTTGGTGAGTTTGGATCGTTTTATGTAGGAAATATCCTTAATCCAGACCAGCTTTCTCGTTACTTTCATGTTTAAAAAATAAGATCATATGGGCGATACCCAGCATACACTACAGAGCGTTGTGCAGTTCACTACGTTCGGTTGTATTCTTGGGATCGCCCCTTTTTATTGTTTTTTTGTTAAAGAAAAAGAATGCATACCGTCGTTTTATGACTCATATAGTGAAGTAACTGCACCGCCTACGTGATATCTTCCATCTATTAAGGACTGGATGGAGGCAGGATTGTTTCATTTCTAAACATCTTAGAAAGCTCAACTTAGATTGGAGGTGAAAGAATGGCAGTTATTAAAGTAAATTCAAATGACTTAGATATGCTGGCACGTCTTATGAGAGCGGAGGCAGAGGGCGAGGGTGAACTTGGTATGCTCATGGCAGGAAACGTAATGGTTAATCGAACTCGAGTCCGTTGTTTGGATTTTGGTAACGTAAATACGATTCCTCATATGGCATTTCAATCACCAGGTGGATTCGAAGCCGTTCAAAAAAGTTACTTTTATCAACGAGCAAGAGAGAAAGACAGACGCCTAGCACAACGTGTGGTGAATGGTGAAAGGTTCCATCCGGCTGAAAATTCATTATGGTTTTTCCGGCCTGAGGGCGCTTGTCCGGCTCAATGGTGGGGACAGTGGAATACAGGACGATATAAGCTACACTGTTTCTTCTCTCCAACTCAAGCAGATTGTTCTGAAGTTTATAGCACATATTAAATTTACATCAAAGGGGCGATCAATTTGTATCAACAACCATGGTATCCACAATCACAAGGCGGAGCAGGATATGGACAGCAACAACAAGGCTTTCCACAACAACAACCAACCACTCAACAAGCACCTGGACAAATGCCTTATGTGTCATCACAAGGCTACCAGTACACACATGCACCTGGGTTCACTCAGCAACAACAACCATTCCCAGGAGGAATGACACCTCAACAGGCATGGGCACAGCAACAAGGCATGCTCCCACTTGAGCAGTCTTATATTGAAAACATTCTTAGATTAAACCGCGGAAAAGCTGCCACATTCTACATGACTTTTGAAAATAATCCTGAATGGAATGCCAGAGTTTTCAGAGGAATTGTTGAAGAAGCAGGACGTGATCATATTATTGTAGGTGATTTTGAAGACCAAACACATTACTTACTCTTAATGGTTAACTTAGATTATGTAGAGTTTGATGAGCCGATTGAATACGATTATCCATACGGTGCAGCAGCTCCAACTGCAGCCCCGACGCCTTTAGCTACTTACTCGCCAAGACCTAATAATAACTCATAATAAGATAAGAGGCTGTTTCCAAAGGTTTTGCCCTTCGGAAACAGCCCTTTTTTATTAAAGTCCTCTTAATACCGCTAAACCTAATAGCACCCACCCAACGATAAACGCTAATCCACCGATAGGCGTAATTGCTCCTAGTTTCGTTACACCCGTTAAAGCCATTGCATATAAACTACCTGAAAACAGTATGATTCCAATAAGAAACGTCCAGCCTGCTCCATTTAATAGCCCTGAAATAGGAATTTTTAAAGCAATAATCCCAACAGCCAAAATGGCGAGTCCATGAATCATGTGGTACTGAACTCCAGTTTGATAATTCTTCATCATTCTTTCAGTTAACTTTGGTTCTAACCCATGTGCACCAAACGCACCAATAACAACCGATAATGCCATGACAATACTTCCAATAAAAATGAATAACTTAGCCAATTTAACTACCTCTTTCTAATCAACAATAATTAAAATTCAAGAATGTTTCTACCTTTAACCTCTGGTTCAGCAGATGTTATGGTCTGAGTTGTTGGCATGGAATACTCTTTTTGAGTAACTTCTGTATACGTAGGCATAGATGGCCTTGAGGCAACTGTTGGAGATTTTAGCAACTGACAATAAGCTTCAATCGCAGCTACACTTTCGATCATAGATTGCTGGTCTTGACCTTGAACCGCATTTTGTAACTTTTTCACTTGTAACTCTAGCTGATCGCAGATCTTTTTTGCTGGTATTTCCATTATGTATCCCTCACTTTCATCCATTCTATTTTAGCATATTCCAAACCATCATCCTACTTAGTCATATATTGTTACTCCATCTAATTGTTATGACAAAAGGCTATTTCTTCATTTTCACTCTACGGATTGATAAATTTCGAGGGATATAAGAGCCCCTCTGTCCTCACACCACCCCCACCCTGACTCGTGCACTTGTACCCGGACACCAGCGACCTTATTCAATTAATAATCACTGTTTTTCAGCTCTAAAAGGACAGCAGGTTCCTTATCCACTAATATCACTCATAAAATCGCTACCTTTTGAGTAAATAGCGAACCTCCTGTCCCCTCACTCCCCAAATTAATGAGTTTTCCGGCATATAAAAGCCTCTCTGTCCTCAACACCACCTCCACCCTGACTCGTGCACTTGTACCCGGACACCAGCGAATTTAATCGTCCAATAATCACATAAAAAAAGACTAACCATTATGGTTAGTCCCTTCACCTTTTGATCTAGATGCAAAAATGGCTTTTACACCGGCTATGTTTACACCTTGCTGAATCAGTGTTTTTATTTCAATGAAACGTTCAATATCATCTAAGGAGAACATTCTTTGGTTGCCATCGTTTCTGGATGGCTTGATAAGCCCTTGCTCTTCATAATAACGAATTTGCCGGGCAGTCAAGCTCGTCATTTCCATTACAACCCGAATTGGAAAACATGCTTGCCTTCTAGGAATATTTGACTTCACTCGCTCCCTCCTCCCTCGTTATCAATCTAAGAATGAGCGGTTCGACCTTTTGCTAAGTAAGCATATACGTCTCTTAATGTTTCGAAGCCTTTTTCCTTCGCAAGACGAATGTTTTTTTGCCACAACTGTGCTGTCACTCTGGCATCTTCCAAAGCATGATGACGCATTTGGACAGGTATATCGTAATAAGCGCAACATTCATCTAACGTCACTAAATTTTTTGTTGGGGTTACAATTTTAGTAAGAAATGAAGTGTCTAGGATGCGATGTTGAAACGTTGTTCGTAACGTTTGCCAAGTAGCATGTGACATAAACTTTTTTTCATGATGTGCATGGTGAGCTACTAAGGTGGAATGACCTATAAACTTGTAAAAGTCAGACAGCACATCTACTAATACAGGTGCATCCATAAGTTCAGCTGTTGTTAAACCTGTCAGCGTTAAAATCTCATCAGATGGCTTTTTGTCACACTTAACCGTGGAGTAAAAAATCTCTTCATCAAGAATATCAAAACCTTTCATCTTTATAGCACCGATAGAAAGAATTTGATCTCCTTTATCTGGATAAAAACCACTAGTTTCTAAGTCAAAGATGATGAACGAAAGCTCAGAAAGAGGGCGATCAAGAACGTCTTCTTGTTTCAATTCACGCTGAATCTGACGTAAATGCGACAGTCTTGCCGCATCAGATTGCTGTTGAACTGATGTATAGACGTTCGGGCTTAATCTATTCGATAGCTGTTTTACGAGCTGCACCATATTATTAATCATGCTGATCCACCCTTTTTCAAATTGCCTTCAATAAGTTGATATAGCTTATGGCCTTCTCTAACCCATTGCTTAATTTGCCTTCGTTCAAGTTGGCTTAGTTCCTTTACGTTCAAGTGATGAATATCCTCGTAATTTTTTGTGTTACGATGCCAAATGAGTCGCATTTCTAACATTTCCTCAAATAACCTTTGGACTCTTTTCACTTCATTGTATTTCTCAGGTAATAATTGAAACCTGCTAAGTGTTGAAGATTCATATATTTGTTGCTCAATCGCCAGCAATCTTAAAGCATTCACATAAGGAAAAAGAACAATTTGTTTGAAATCAAATTGGCCTTTATGCTTCCCTTTTGTTTCAACAAGCAGTTGATTAAACAAGCCAATTCCCTTTTTCAACCGACCTGTATTTTCGGTGAGTCGTCCCAATAAGGACGGATTCGCTTCCACAGCTTGAAAAAAGGTTTTTTTAAGATCATCTAACAATTCTTCTTTCCCATAAACAGAACGGGAATCAACAAAAGTTAACGTAAATCTTAGAGATTCCCACGTATCGTCTTTTAACCATTTGTTAATTTGTTGCTTCCAATCCTGAAGCGACTTACACCATTTGGGGCTTGAAGCCATAACCTTTCCTTCACAAAGCTTGTAACCTACCTTATCTAAAGCAAAGACTATTTCTTTGCCTAATTGAAGAAAATAATGTTCATCTTGTTCTTCATCACTATCAAAAACAAGACCATGATCCTGATCACTCCAAAATGACTGTTCCCTTCTGCCACCGCTTCCCATCAAAAAGAAAGCAAAGTGAGTAGGAGGCTGACCCCACTCACTTTCTGTCTTTTTTATAGCGAGACAAAGCGCTTTCTGTATGATAGCTTCATGACATTCTTGAAGTGAGGCTGAAGTATGTTCTTGTTTATGAATCGTTTTAAGTCGGTCCTCATACAAGAATTGATAATGTTTATCCCATTCCTGTCCTTCATATTCAGGATAAACCTTCGCCTCTGTCATCCTTATGCACCAGTTCTTTCGTTACCAGGCATACTTTCAGGATAACCGTAGCTTCCATGCTCACTAAGGTCAAGACCAACAATTTCTTCTTCTTCAGTTACACGTAAACCACCACAAACTGCTTTGGTTACTAATAATAGAATGTAAGATGCGATGAAAGCGAAAGCACCACACGCTACTACTGATAGTACTTGAACACCAAGCTGTGACAAACCACCACCATAGAATAATCCAGCATTACCACCATTCATTGCTGCAAGTTCAGGAGTTGCAAAGAAACCAGTTGATACTGTACCCCAAACCCCTGCAACACCATGAACAGATAAAGCGAAGATCGGATCATCAATACGAGCTTTGTCAAAGAATTTCATACTGAAGAATACAATTAAACCACCAATGATACCAATCACAACTGCTGCCCAAGGTGCTACGAATGCACAAGAAGCTGTAATGGCTACAAGACCTGCTAAAGCACCATTTAACATTGTAGGTACATCTGATTTTCCAGTCATTGCCCAAGCTATGAATAACGCTGCTACCGCACCAGCTGCTGCTGCAAGTTGAGTATTTAAAGCAACATATCCAAAAAATGCGTCAGCTACTCCCAAAGTACTACCTGCATTGAAACCGAACCAACCTACCCAAAGAATTAATACTCCTAAAGCCGTATAAACTTGGTTGTGGCCCGCTAGATCATTAGATGAACCATCTTTATTATATTTACCAAGACGTGGTTTTAATAAAATCGTAGCTGCAAGAGCTGCCATTGCACCAGTTAAGTGAACTACTGTAGAACCTGCAAAATCTTGTTTTCCTAAGTCTGCTAACCAACCGCCACCCCAAATCCAGTGTGCTACGATCGGATAAACGAAAGCTGAGAACAAAACGGCAAACACGATATAAGCTGATAATTTCGCACGTTCTGCAAATCCACCAAATGCAATCGTTAAGGCGATTGCTGCGAACATTACTTGGAAGAAGAAATCAACCGAACCAACTAACCCTTCGTCAGCTGTTGAAAAGTCTCCAAAGAAGAAATCTGACATTCCAATAAATGCATTTCCTTCACCGTATGCAAAACCCCAACCTACTGCCCAATAAACAAGGGATGCAATACCGACTGTGAAGATTGTTTTACCAGCGATATGTCCTGCATTCTTCATTCTTGTTGAACCTGCTTCTAAAAGAATAAATCCACCTTGCATAAATAAAACTAATACCGCACAAATCATGACCCATAAGTTATCCATAAGAGCTAATTCAGTCATTTCTTAACCTCTCCTCTCAGATTGTGAACATGCTAGCGTTAGAGAAGCTAACATCTCTTGTTAGTTCTAATTATACGTACAAAATATTCTGAATCTACTCTGTTGTCAGATATCCTTACACGCTTTTTGAACATCCTATTTTAGTGAAAAGGCTTACTATGTTGCCCCTGATGCAATTCACCTTTATAAGAAAAACAAAAAGAAGCTTTATATTCAGTTTCAAATCTCACTTTCAGATCGAAACAGATAAAGCTTCCTAACATTAATTACATAATAGCTATGAAATCAGTGAATAATTAATATTTGATTTGAATTCACCCCAACCAGTTTACTTCATCCATCGTTTTTCTAAAGCCTTCAAACCTCAAGAAATCATCTTGATAACTTTCACTTACTCTAGAAGGATGCCTACTTTCATAAATGGAGCCGTTAGTTAAATGCACCTTGTTAGACTTTGCTTCTTTACCCCACAAGAACCAGATCGCATCTGGTTTCTTAGACGATATAAATTCCAATACTTTTTTCGAAAAAGGTTCCCATAAATCTTTGTGTGAATTCGGCTCTCCTATCTTACAAGTGAATGAAGTATTTAAGAATAAAACACCTTGATCTTCAAGGGATTGAAACCAATTTGCTGGAGACTTCATTTTAAAAGTACCCCTAACAATTTCTTCCTTTATTTCAGAGTACTTTTTAATGTCCCGGTATTCATTTATGTTGTTGTATTCTTTATGTATAAGTCTAACAATGTTTTTTAATGAGCTTTGTCTAAAAGGTTCATTCCAACTAGCAAGATCCCCTACTTCAAAGGCTCTTCCAGTTGCAACTCCTTTTGATGGATACACATCTTGTCCAAGCCAAATGATTTTAATTTTGTTTAAATCGACACTTAAAAACCTTAATACCATTTCAGGTTTTGTAGGGTTTAATTCCTTGCCCACTTTACTTTCTATTAAGTCTATCTCCTCTATAATTTCTGTAGTTAGAAAATCTTCCCAAGATGAATGTACATTATTATGAATAAACATATTATCTCCTTATGCACTTGATTTAAAGCTGTTTTTGTATGACTTATCGTTTTTTGGTTACCGTTCTTCAGATGTTCGTTCTATTGCTCTAAATCACTCGAATTCACTTCGAGGAAAATCTATTGCAACATCTTTAGGAAAACTGCCTTATAAAAACGACCATGTATAATAATAACCTACAAATAGTTTTATTAGTACCTACCCATTTAGTCTTAATGTGAGTTATGTTGTCTTTTCGCACATCAAGCTTATATTCCTATGAATCAAAGCTCTTGATTTTTTTAAATAGATTGTATACTTCTTACAGTAGAATTCTTTATTTTTTTCAGGTTCACCTATAGTTCTACTAATGAAACAACACGAAGAGTCTAGTATAATTTGAGACAACACTGCAGGTTCTTATTTTTTAAATTCGCAAGTGTTGTTTAGGAGACATATAGACATCATAGAAAGGAAGCTGGAAATGTACCAAAATCGAGGATTAATGATTCTTTTTATTATTTTTTGGGTTATCGTTTTACGTTTGTATATATTTGAAGAAGAACGGTCGATTATTCATTTCTTATTAGGTAGCACGATTTTTGGTGTCTTATTGAATCGATATAAACATCTATCAAGCAAGCATAAAAAAACACAGGCCAATGCTGCATTAATTATTGCCATAATTATTTTCCTTACTCTTATTTTCTGGTATGTTGTTCCTTTCTTTGCGTAAAAGAATCCAGTCTAGAGGAAAGGCCAGATTCGTTCCATTCTGCTCCATTTCACTAAGTGGGAAAAAACGAAAGTAACGTGAATACCTAAAACTTAAATATTATGTATTCAAAATTTATTTAATAAAATAATGGGCTATTCTACTGTGTGTAGAATAGCCCATTCTCATGTAGTTACCCCTCTTGCTTAGGTAACCATATTTTAAAGTTGCCGCTCAGCGCCAACAAGGCAAATAAGAACAAGCAATTATCGTAATATCGTCTTTCGCCAGAACGAAGCTTTGTATTCCAAAATAAATCGACACTAGACTTAGCATAAGGACCTTCAACGGTTGCTAAAGATGCCATAGCATTTGTTGCAACTAAGCCGACAGGATGAAGTGATTTTTCCTCAAATGCTTCTCCACTAATCGTATAACGGCGGTAGTCTACTGGATCCTTGTCAGCGAAAAAGGCTTGGATCTTATTAGCTTGTTCTGTCTCCCACTCATTGCCCCCGAACCATTCAGTATCAAGACCCACATTTGCAGCAACCCGGTAAGAATCACTATAAAAATGACCGAAGCCACGCTCGTTATTTGGAGTTCCGTCATAATGAGCATACTCCGGAGCAAGCCCCGTTTCTGGATGACAAGCAAGAGTTAGATACTCTCGACTTGCTTCTGCCGCTTCTTTCCAAAATGAGCGGTCTTCTTCATTTGCCCAAAGACTAAATAACTCATAGAAATGCGGTAAATGGTAGGACGGGTCGGAATACTCACAGTTAGGAATAAACTTAATTAGCTTATTTTCCGGATTCCACATCGGGTGGCCAACTCCATCTTCTCCTTTATGTATACATGTATGTAGTAGGTTTCTTGCTTGTTCACTGTAGTTGAGAATTCCTTCTCCATCTCCCAGCGGTGGGATGCAAAGAACAAGGCTAAGGCAAAATACTCCTCTCCATCAGGAGCTGGACCGTAAGAATTTTTTGTTCCATCAGGACTGCAGGACCACGCGAAATACCCAGCGTTTTCTCCCTCTGTTAAAAACATATATTTCATTGTCCAGTTCCAAAGTCGATTAAATACATCTTGATTATTCATCTGTACTGCCATCATCATTCCGTACGACATTCCTTCTGTACGTACATCTATATTACCAGTGTCTAACATATAGCCTAGACTATCATCTACTTCAAAATAAATACGCTCATCTTCATCACCGAAAAACATCGTATTCCACGTCTCTTGTATTCTTGCATCAATCACTGTTTCCGAATAGCCATATTCTTTAAATAAATTACGATATGTTCCTGTATAAAAAGCTCCACTATTCATTTACATCATCCCTCCTAATGTCATCAAATAAAGCGCTTACAACAATGAAGCTAACGTTTCTGTTAAAATTATATCAAATCAACCATTTAGTAGGATTAGGGGAAATAAAGAACTTACTTTAAAAAATATAGTTATAAAGGGGAAAACAGAACCTTCCTTTAATGATTCTGCTTGAAATAGTAAGAATGTCTTTCTTCATTTTTTCGTTCCAATGCACTCCATCTTACTACTAGAATGCAAGCTTGTTAAAACAAAGATATTAACTAATTTAAACATATTCTATAGTTTATTCCCTATCAAAATACATGTAACTATCGTATTATATACGAGTCAATCTATTTTGTTTTTTTTATTTCAAGAAGTGTGAAAGCGCTTAAATATAACATCACTAAAATAGTGAAAAGAGGAAACGACATGAGAAAGCTTGGTATAGTGGCAGTTATGTTTCTTCTGCTTCTTACAGTTAGCTCTTGTGGTAAGAACGAAGAAATGAACAAAAGCACTTTAGATGTGATGTTTCTCTCGAACATTCCGTCGAATATAAATTGGAAATTTGATTCTTATTTAAGAGACATTCTGGTCGAAGGTGGCTTCGAAGTTGAGGATTTAGAAATTAACGTTCAACTTTATCCTCCCTCTCATGACAAGTTGACCATTGAAATTTTAGCAAAACAAGTAGATGTCTTCATTGTCGATGAGTCACTTAAATTGATATTAATGGATCCTTTTGGCCTTCTTGAATTAGATTCTATCTTAGTTTCATCACCAGAGCTTAAGGCTAATCCTGACTTGTATTTTGAAGATGAAGAAACAGGAAAAACAAGCCTCTTTGGCGTATCATTAACTAACGATTCAAGACTATTAAGAGATTTGGGTTTAACCCTTCAGTCACCCTTAATAGGAGTAGTCACAAAGGGCAGTCCTCATAAGGAAAAAGCTACTCATATCCTTAAGGCGTTATATGAGATAGAATAGATTTAGTTCACCTTAGAAACAACCAATAGTTAGGGGGAGAAACTGATGGAACCTAGTTGGATGTCTAGCGGTTTTTATCGTATCTGTAACTGGATTTGGAAATTAGCTTATATTAACTTACTGTGGATCGTTTTTACCATTTTAGGTTTAGGTATATTTGGTTTTTTACCTGCAACTGTAGCAATGTTTACCATCATGAGGAAATGGCTGATGGGAAATGGTGACGCTGATATTTTTGTTCCGTTTGTAATGACCTATAAAAAAGAGTTTATTAAGATAAACATATTAGGAATAGCCTTCTTAGCTGGTGCTTATTTAATTTATTTTAATTATTTGTATTTAGGTACAGTTAATGGTTTCATGCACACGATTTTAGCACTAGGATGGTATGCATCTATCCTCTTCTATTTTATTACTTTATGCTATGTGATACCTGCATATATACATTACGATATGAAGTTGTTTCAATATTTAAAAGTAGCTCTTATTATCGGCATTGTAAATCCGCTAGCATTTGTTACCCTATTGATTAGTTTTGGATTATTAGCCTATCTATTCTACTTAGTACCTGGACTTATTCCGTTTTTTGGTGTGAGTTTAATCGGATTCATTATTATGTGGAGTGCTCACCTTTCGTTTAACAGAATTGAAATGAAAAAGGAAAGACTTGCTACAGCCCAGTAAAAAATGAGATTATAATTAAATAATCATAGCCAGTATGCAACCAGATCATAAAGTGTATACTGGCTTTTTTGTTATAAGTGATAGCGTTTTCAAATTGAAGTGTGATGGCTTATAATAAAAATAATTATTGTAGAAAGGTGTCGAGATTACATCAATTTTTAAAATTAGAACTCAACACGATTTACAAGGGAGTTGAATAAATGTTTAGAACTGTTTTGGTCGATGATGAGGTTTTCGTAAGACAAGGTTTAAAAAGTTTAATTGATTGGGAAGAATGCGGGTTTGAAGTTGTAGCCGAAGCGGCAAATGGCGAAGATGCCCTAAAAATTATTAAAGATATAAAACCAGACTTAGTTATTACAGATATTAGAATGCCTGTTCTCAATGGACTAGAGTTAATAGAACAAACAAAAGAAAAGTTAAAGGTCAATTCCAAGTTTATTATTGTTAGTGGCTATAATGACTTCTCCTATGCACAAAAGGCTGTTAGATGGGGAGTTATTGATTTTGTCTTAAAACCTATTGATCAAGAAGATCTACAAGCTACATTGTTAAAGCTTAGAGATAAATTAGAAGCTGAAAAAGCAAATCATACAGAGAAAGAGAAGTTGCTTCTTAATCAAATATTTACCCATACTTGGGCAGAAGTGGATAAGAAAAAGGTTGATTTATTGGCGTCATTGTTGGGAGATTTCTACAAGGGTGGAAATTATTATTATGTAAATGTAGAATTAAATAATTTAACCCAAACAGAACAAGATGCTATACAGGGGAAAAATAGTTTAATAAAAGATATTCTTAGTGAAGCAGTAGAAAAACTATGTAAAGATCCTAGTTATTTAGCAATTTATGAACAACCCGATGAATCAACTGGTTTTCTAATTACAAGCAACCACCTTCTAAAGTTTAAAGGAACGATAGATCAATTAGCAGAAAAAATAAGAACTGAAATCGAACTCACTCTTAACACACCTGTTATGATCTACATCGGCACTAAAGTCTCTGATTTATCAGACGTTAAAGAATCATATGATACAGCTAATAGTATTAGAAACTACAAATATGTTTTGAAAAATACAAACGTCATTATCTATGATGAAGTGAAGGATTTGAAAACAAGCTATACTGAGCTAAATAACAAATTGTATATCTCACTTATGGAACAATTAGAAGAAAACAATCCTTCCGAGATTCATCATGTTATCAATAAGATCTTCTCGGAATTCGAAACCCATAGTTTTGATCCTAGCGCAATCAAAACGTCTATTAATCGCTGTGTTCATAAAGTGATTCAAACGATAAATGACATGGATGGCGAAGAAAAAAGAATTATATCTCTTCCTGCAATGACAAATTGGGAGAAATATAATTTAACATTGGATGAATTAAAAAGACTATTCACTAATTACCTCCTCGAAGGTGCAGTTGTCATCCAAGAACTCCGAAAGGAAAACATGAAGGGTGACATTTATAAATTAAAGGCATACGTTGAGAAAAACTATCATGAAAATATTAGTCTTAAAAGCATTGCCAGTAAATTTTATATGAACCCTGTTTACTTAGGTCAATTATTTAAAAAGACATTTGGGGTATACTTTAAAGAGTATTTACTAACGCTCCGTATAGATGAAGCGAAAAACCTTCTTCGAAAGACGGATCTTCGAGTTTATGAAATAGCGGAAAAGGTTGGTTTTGGTAGCACTGATTATTTCGTAACACAGTTTGAGAAGGTAAGTAAAATGACTCCAACAGAATATCGAAATCAATTACTAAAAAAATGATAAAAGTAGGAATAGATTATGCTTCCTTTCAAATTGAATAATATAAAGCTTAGAAATAAGTTGCTCATCTTATATATATTTTGTGTGTTTATACCTATCATTTTTACAAATATTGTGTTTTACCAAGTCACATCAAACAACATAAAAAAACAAAAAAATGCATGATGTGCAGCTACTTTTAGACCAAATATCCAATGAATTTGTTAATGTAGTTGACCAGGCAGTAGGTATATCTTCAAGCTTCTATACAGATACAAGAATTTACGATTTCTTTGATACAGAATATGATTCAGCAATTGATTATGTAGAGGCTTATGATTTTTATTTACTTGAATACAACAGATATAGCCCACTCTATTATTCGATACAATCGGTTTCCTTTTACACCGATAATCCTTCAATTATTTTTGCTGGAGGAGTTAGACCGATAAATGAATTTACTATGGAGCATGATTGGTATGCAAGATTAACAGAGGTAAAGCATCCGATTTTAATAAGGACAAATCCAAATTTGAATAGTGAGCTTTTTAGTATTATTAGGGAACTTGATTATTACAAAAACAGAAGTGAATACCAAAAAATTGTCAGAATAGATCTAAATCCCTTAACGTTAAGGCATATTTTCAATAATATTGCTTTTCAAGGTGATGTTTACTTATTAAATGGAAATGGTAGCATTGAATACACCTCCAATAACTCCATTGATTGGCGAAGCAATAATTTGACTTTCGAACAGTTGGAAATTCCTGATGGGACAATTATCGTTGAGAATCAAGTTCTCCCTCAAAGCTATTCGGAAGGAATGCAAATTGTTGGAACAGTTAAAGAGGACGTGCTTCTAGAAGAACTTTATAACTCTAGACAATTTATTGTTATTTTAGCAACCATCACTTTTATTCTCCCAACTTTACTAATTATTTTGATTTCAAAATCTATTCACGCGAGATTATTACGTGTTCTTAGATATATAAAGAAGATGAAGAAACAGAACTTTGAACTGATTGAGTTTGCAGGAGATAAAGATGAAATTGGAGAGTTAACGAATGAGTTTAACAATATGTCTCGCACAATTAATAAGCTAATCAACGAGGTTTATATTGCCAATATTGAGAAAAAAGATCTAGAAATAAGGGAAAAACAAGCTCAACTTAGCGCATTACAAAGCCAAATTAATCCTCATTTCTTATTTAATGCTCTTGAAACCATAAGAATGAGAAGTGTTATAAAAGGAGAAAAAGAAACCGCTAAAATTATTCAAAACATGGCCAAGATCTTTAGGAATTCTCTCACATGGGGTAAAGATTTTCAAACCGTTAGAGAAGAACTTATTTTGATTACGTGTTTCCTTGAAATTCAAAAGTATAGGTTTGGTGATAAAATTGATTTTGAGTTTCAAATAGATGATGAGGCTTATGACTGTATTATCCCTAATATGGTCTTCCTACCTTTTGTCGAAAATGCTAGTATTCATGGTGTTGAGTCTATTAAAGAGAATGGAAAAATTCATATTAGCATTAAAAATAGAAACAAAAACCTGTATTTTACCATTACAGATAATGGACTTGGAATGGAAAAGGAACAACTAACTAAACTAATGCAAAGTTTAGAAAATGGAGAGTCCATGGGTGACAGTGTTGGAATAAAAAATGTTTATTACAGGTTAAAACTTTATTATAAAAATGACTTTGATTTTTCAATTACTAGTAATTCAGATACAGGTACAAAGGTAGAAATTAGACTACCAGCCGATAGGTAAAAAACTAGTGAATTTACGTGAGGTGTTCTGAAAAGGATCATTCCTTTTTAGAACACCTTTTTCACTTTTTACATTGGTTATGTTCGCACAATCTGTTGGTTTCAGTAAAATCGTTGCCTTGGAATAGGGCTATTCCTCATATGAAATGGTGCGAAAGTCATTCTGCCTCTGCGGGAATTAATGGTAAGGACAAAAACTCACGGGTTTAGCCGAGACTTAGCTCCTCCCACCTTCCTACCCATTAAAAACAACTTCACAAATTAGAGTATTGAGGTTATCAACAAAATGTAGCTATCGTGTTAATAGAATAAACGAGTTTTACAGAGTCAAATATTTAAAATTATGAAAAAACTATACTTCTCAAAGTTAGAACTATAGTTTAGATGGTCACCGCAAACCATTGTAAACGCTATAATGAAAGTGCTTTCATATTTAGAAAGCGCTAGATAAATATCCGGAAGGGGATGTCAAATGTTTAAGAAAAGTTATTTATTCATAGTCCTTGTTTTATCATTACTATTAGTTTTTGCAGCATGTTCGAACAACAGTGAGACTAACTCTGAGTCTAAGCCTGATGCTGACTCTGATTCAACAGAAACATCAAAAGAACCAGTTACGTATCACTTGTTTAACGCAGGTGCAGCAGGAAAAGATTTAAACACAAATGAAACAACACTTGGTAAAAAGTTTGAAGAAGAAACAGGAGTTAATTTCAGACTTGAACATTTAGTTGGAGACCTTAACCAAAAGATCGGTGTTATGGTTGCGGGTGGTAACTATCCAGATGTTATCGTTCCAGATGCTGGTATTGACACATTACTAGATGCAGGAGCATTCATTCCTCTAAATGATTTACTTGAAGAGCATGGACAAAACATTCTTAAAGCTTATGAAGAGTATCTTCCTATGTTTACAAGTGATGATGGCAACATCTATATCATCCTTTCGGAGCTACAGTAAATGAGTTTCAACCGAATCCAAATATTGACCAAGGTGCTTTCTGGATTCAACGCGGAGTTCTTAAAGAATATGGTTTCCCTGAAATTAAAACATTAGATGAATATTTAGATGTAATTACTCGTTACGCAGCAGAAAATCCTGAAATTGACGGTATGAAAACAATTCCGTTTACTGGTTTAACTTATGACTGGAGATTCTTTGCTTTTTCTAACATTCCAAATCATTTAGCGGGTTATCCAAACGATGGTGCCGTTATGGTTGATATGGATACTCACGAAGCTAAAGTTTATGCAGATTCTGACTATGCTAAACGTTGGTTAGAAACATTAAATACACTTAATGCTGAAGGTAACTTAGACCAAGAAATGTTTGTTATGAACTACGATGAATATTTAGCGAAGTTAACTTCTGGACGTGTTCTAGGATTCTTCGATTACGGTTGGCAGTTTGGTAATGCAACAAATGCACTACGAGATGCAGGTGACCCTGACAAAGAATATATGGCCCTACCAGTTGTTTTTGATGAATCTATTACAGATCAATATCTTGAGCCGCCAACATTCACTGGAAACCGCGGAGTTGGTATTACCGTATCTGCAAAAAATCCTGAGCGAATCATTCAATACTGGGATAACTTGATCAAAGAAGAAAACCAAAAATTAGTTTTCTGGGGTAATGAAGGCGAGCACTATACAGTTAATGAAGATGGACGTTACTATCAAACAGATGAGCAAATTGCACTTGTTGAAAACCAACAATTTAGAGAAGACTTTGGTATGACAACTTTTGAGTGGAGCTGGCCTCGTATTAATGGTTCGTTCTCTGATGGGAATGCGGTAGAACCACGTAGACAGCCAGAAGTAGCTCTAGCGACATACAGAGACGGTGATCGCGAGTATTTAGACGCTTATGGTATTAGCACATTTGCTGAGTTATTCTCTGCTCCCGAAGAGCGTCCTTGGTATCCTACATGGAGTGCAAACGTTGAGCAAGGTTCACCACAACATATCTTCTCAGAGCGTTCTGAGGAAATAATTAAAAGACATTATGCTCGAATTGTATTAGCTGATCCTGCTAACTTTGAAAAAGAGTGGGAAGATTTCACTACTGCATATAGAGCGCTTGATGTAGAAGGATATGAGCAATTCTTTACAGACGTAGTTAAAAAACGTGTAAATGGCGAATGGTAATTTGTTAAAAAAGGAGCGAAGACAACCGAATATCTGGAGTTGTCTTCGCTCCCCTTTTTAGATTTATTAGGTTTGACAACAGGGAGGGAGAACAAGTGTCTTTACAAACATCACCAATCAACCCAATTCCAAAGGAGCCTGCAAAGAAACCTATTGGAATAAAATTATTCATACACAAATGTATAGAACAAAGAGCATTGCTATTAATGAGCCTTCCTTTTCTCATTTGGCTAATCATTTTTCGATATGTGCCATTAGCAGGATGGGCAATCGCTTTCCAAGATTTTCGTCCGGCAAGACCGCTTCTTGAACAAGAATGGGCAGGAATGAAACACTTCGTATTCTTATTCACAGATCCTAGGTTTTTCGAGGTATTACGAAACACATTAGCTATGAGTTTAATTAACTTAGTTCTTGGCTTTGTTACGGCTATTGGACTAGCAATCCTTTTAAATGAGCTTCGTAACATTGCTTTTAAACGAGTTGTACAAACAATAAGTTATATGCCTCACTTCCTATCATGGGTAGTTGCTGCAGGTCTCGTGTCCGCAGTTCTATCAGTGGAAACAGGGATTGTGAACATCATCTTAAACAACCTAGGTATTATAAGAGAAAACATCATGTGGTTAGGTGTTGGAGAGTATTTCTGGGGAATTATCGGGGCTGCTGATGTCTGGAAAAACGTAGGGTGGAACACAATTATCTACTTAGCTGCAATTACGATGATTGACACAGAGCAATTTGAAGCTGCAGAAATTGACGGGGCTTCGCGCTTACAACGTATTTGGTATATTACCCTTCCAGGGATGAAGCCAGTTATTATCATTTTATTAATTATGAACTTAGGATATATTTTAGAGTCTGGATTTGAAGCACAATATTTATTAATGAACTCCATGAATATGGATTATGCGGAAAACTTAGATATATTTGTACTCCGTTATGGTATCAATATGGGGAACTTCTCCTTAGCTACAGCAGCTGGGATCTTTAAAACAGTAGTAAGCTTTATTTTCCTTTTCTCTGCAAACTCCATTGCTAAGAAAATGGGTGAAGCAAGATTATTCTAGAGGAGGGGCATCATGAATAACAAGCTATTAGCCAAAATGGCAGGTAAGCGACGAGGCTTAGATGATCTGATTTTCGATACATTAAATGTTACATTTATGATCTTCCTTTGTATCGTAATGTTATACCCGATGCTAAACACATTAGCGGTATCGTTAAATGAAGCATCAGATACGGTTCGAGGAGGAATTTACCTTTTACCAAGAGCTTTCACTTGGTATAACTACACTCATATTTTTGGTGAATCACAATTGATGCAAGCTGGAGTCATCTCTGTATTAAGAACTGTTCTTGGAACGGCTATATCTGTATTCTGTACGGCAATGGTCGCTTACACGATTAGTCGTAAAGACTTTGTTCTTAAGAAATTCGTAACGATTGCGTTCGTATTAACGATGTATTTAAACGGTGGATTAATTCCAACTTACCTTTTAATGAGAGAGCTTTCTTTAATTGGTACGTTCTGGATCTATATCATTCCTGGTTTAATTGGAGTTTTCAACTTAATCGTTGTTCGTTCCTTTATCGAAGGATTGCCTGATACTATTTTTGAATCTGCTCGTATTGACGGAGCAGGAGAATTCACTCAGTTCTTTAGAATTGCATTGCCATTGTGTTTACCGGTAATTGCAACTGTTTCTCTATTCGTTGCAGTAGGTCAGTGGAACCAATGGTTTGACGTTTTCCTATATAACTCTCATAAACCAGAGTTAAGTACGCTTCAATACGAGTTAATGAAAATTTTACAAAACTCTAACTCTATGACAGGTGGTAACGCTCAGAGTGCTTTTTCAAACGCTCAGAGTGGTGTTGTTGAAACAGTTACACCACAATCAGTTCGTGCAGCAATGACAATTATCGTATCTGTTCCAATCATTTGTGTATATCCATTCTTACAAAAATACTTTGTTAAAGGGTTAACACTAGGTGGAGTAAAAGGTTAAGACTTAAACAAATTTTCAAAAAACCCATAGAGTGCATTGAAAAAGTTCATTTTAACTTCTTTCAGTGCACTCTAAAATTTTCATTGTAGGCTGTTCTTGCAAAAATTGTTGTTACATAATAGGTGATCCTCTTAGTGAAATGGAGCGGCAATGGCTCCACACGTTGCGCGCCTGCTATGAGAAACCCACTCATAGCAAGCTTTAAAAGATTGCAACGGTTACGCTCATTGCTTAAGAGGTAAGGCCGAGACCCCTCAGGCA
>NZ_BAUV01000004.1 GCF_000513135.1 Halalkalibacter akibai JCM 9157 | reverse complement strand
AACCGTATTAAAGGATTCTCCTCTAATACGGTTTAAACATTATTTTGCTTTTAATTTATCCAACTCTAATAAGAATTTGTCATTTAAAACTTTAATGTATGTTCCTTCCATTCCTAGGGAACGCGACTCGATTACACCAGCGCTTTCAAGTTTGCGAAGGGCATTTACAATAACTGACCGTGTAATCCCTACTCGATCCGCAATCTTACTTGCAACTAGCAATCCTTCTTTTCCATCTAATTCATGGAAAATATGTTCTACTGCCTCAAGTTCACTATATGATAATGAACTAATAGCCATTTGAACGACTGCCTTACTACGAGCCTCTTCCTCAATCTCTTGCGTTTTCTCATGGAGAATTTCCATTCCGACAACAGTAGCACCATATTCAGCTAAGATCAAATCATCATCATTAAAAGATTCATTTAATCGAGCTAAAATTAAAGTACCTAGACGTTGTCCTCCTCCTTGGATCGGGACAATCGTTGTAAGTCCGCTACTAAATAAATCTTTGTTTTCAACAGGGAAAGCTGTATATTCACTTTCAATATCTAAGTTAGCTGATGTTTCTTCAATTTTAAAAAGTCCATCTGTGTACTCTTCAGGAAAACGTCGATCTTCAAGCATTTTCTTCATACGCTCATTTTCAATTTCTTGTTTAATGGCGAACCCAAGAAGTTTACCACGGCGGCTTACCACAAAGATATTAGCACTAATAGTATCTCTTAGCGTTTCTGCCATGTCTTTAAAGTTTACATGCTGCCCCCCGTTTTTTGTAACATTTCATTAATTTTTCTCGTTCTTGATAGTAAATCCATTTTTATTCTCCTCCTAATAACATCACAGAATATATTGACTTAGATCTCGATTTTTTGCAATAGAAGCTAATTTCTCTTCTACATATTCTGGCGTTATAATAATCTCTTCTAGATTAATATCAGGTGCTTCGAAAGAAAGATCTTCGAGTAACCGTTCAAGTATAGTGTGCAACCTTCTCGCGCCAATATTTTCAGTTTCTTGATTGACTTCCGTTGCAATTGTCGCAATCTTATGAACAGCATTGTCTGAAAAAGAAACTTTTATACCTTCTGTTTCAAGAAGGGCAACATATTGTTTAATTAATGCATTATTTGGCTCTATTAAGATTCTTACAAAGTCGTCTACCGTTAAATTAGATAACTCTACCCTAATTGGGAAACGACCTTGTAGTTCCGGAATCAAGTCAGAAGGTTTTGCCATGTGAAAAGCCCCAGCACCGATAAAAAGAATATGATCCGTTTTTACAGGACCATGCTTCGTGACTACGGTTGACCCTTCGACGATAGGCAAAATATCACGCTGTACACCTTCTCGTGAGACATCAGCAGATTGTTGACCTTTACTTGCAACTTTATCAATTTCATCAATAAAAATAATACCTAACTGCTCGGCTCTTGTAACAGCTTCTTGTGTAACTTCATCCATGTCAATCAACTTCTGAGCTTCTTCTTCCGTTAATACCTTTCTAGCATCGGATACTGGTAGCCTTCTCTTTTTTCTCTTCTTCGGCATAAGGCCACCAAGCATTTCTTGCATATTCATCCCCATTTGCTCCATACCTTGGCCTTGAAACATATCCATAAAATTCTGCGATTGCTCATCGACTTCAATCGTGACAAGATGATCTTCTAATTCCCCTAAAGCCAATTTATGAGCCGTTTGTCTTCGTCGCTGGGAAATATTTGTTTCTTCAACAGTGTCATTATCCACTTCTTGAGTACTTTGCTGTCCAAATATCATTTCGAAAGGATTTTTATAATTTGTTTGCTTTTTAGCGGACGGGACTAGTAATTCTACAATCCTTTGATTCGCATTTTCTTCCGCTTGCTTTTTAACAAAAATCATCTTCTCTTCTTTAATCATTCGAACACTCGTCTCAACTAAATCGCGGACCATGGATTCCACATCTCTACCAACATAACCGACTTCTGTAAACTTTGTTGCTTCTACTTTTACAAAAGGTGCTCCGACAAGCTTAGCAAGCCTACGAGCAATCTCTGTTTTCCCAACACCAGTTGGTCCAATCATTAAAATGTTCTTCGGTGTAATTTCTTCTCTTAATTTCTCTTCTAATAGACTTCTTCTATAACGATTTCGTAACGCAATAGCAACAGATTTTTTGGCATCTTCTTGCCCTACTATAAATTGATCTAAACGATCAACAATTTCCCGAGGGGTTAAGTCAGTTCTCACTATGTTCACTCTCCATTCCGAATCGTTTACTAGTTAAGTTCCTCAACAACAATGTTCAAGTTTGTGTATACACAAATTTCTCCTGCCGTTTCTAAAGCTGCTTGTGCAATTTCCTTTGCCGAAAGGTTTGCCGCATGTTTTTTCAACGCTCGACCAGCTGAAAGAGCGTAATTACCACCAGATCCAATAGCTAAAATCCCATCATCCGGTTCAATTACTTCCCCTGTTCCAGAAACTAATAATAAGTGCTCTTCGTTCATAACTATTAACATTGCTTCTAACCTTTTCAACACTTTATCACTACGCCATTCTTTCGCCAATTCAACTGCAGCTCGTTGAAGGTTGCCATTGTATTCTTCCAGCCTGGATTCAAACTTCTCAAAAAGTGTAAAAGCATCTGCAACTGAACCAGCAAAACCAGCTATAACTTTTCCTTGATAAATTTTACGTACTTTTCGAGCGGTATGCTTCATTACAACCGCATTACCGAAAGTTACTTGACCATCACCAGCCATCGCACATTTTCCATTATGCTGTATGGCAAATATCGTTGTAGCATGAAAAGAATGACTCATTATAATCCTCCCTTATTTACTTGGCTCTAGGGTGAGCATGCTTATAAACATCACGTAAACGATCTTTAGTCACATGAGTGTACATTTGAGTTGTAGATAGATGTTCATGCCCTAATAGCTCCTGAACTACCCTTAAATCAGCCCCATTATTTAACAAATGCGTTGCAAAAGAATGTCTAATATCATGCGGACGTAATTGTTTATTAGAAGATGCTTGTTCCATTCTTTTTAATACAATCTTACGAACGCTTCTATCAGACAAAGACCCACCACGATAATTTAAAAACAAACTTTTTGATGGTTCTTTAGCCTTCATACTTAGCTTATGTCTTCCGTCACTCAGATATTGCTGTAATGCGTCACATGCAAAAGCTCCAATTGGTATGTATCGTTCTTTTCTACCTTTACCTAACACTAAAACGGTTCCAATAATTAGATCAAGATCATCCAAACACAAAGCACTACACTCACTTACACGCATTCCAGTTGCATATAATAACTCAATGATAGCTCTATCCCGTTGATCAAGAGGTTCTTCTCCAACTAAAGAATCAAATAAATCTTTCATTTCATCTTCGTAAAGAAAATTAGGGAGCCTCGTTTCATTTTTGGGTAAAACAACTGACGCAAAAAGATTTTCACTGACCCTTTTTTCTCTCAAATGAAACATATAAAAGCTTCTTAAAGCAGAAATTTTTCTTGAGACCGTTTTTCTAGCATATTCTTTTTTGAAAAGAAAAGTTAAATACGCTTTTACCAATTGCATGGTTACTTCAGAAAAGTCGTTTATTTCATGTGCTTTCATAAACTCTTGGAAATCTAATATATCACGCAAGTAATTTTTAGTCGTATGTATAGAACTATTTTTCTCTAATTGCATATATGATAGAAACTGATCAATCCAGGACTGTTCTTTCATGATAAACACCCCTAATACTCACAGAGCTACTAAATTCTAACATGATTTAGTAGCCCCTGCAACAAAATTTACACTTTTTTCACAAAATTCTGAATTGCGCCGATTGCTCGGTTAGCTAACTGTTCATAGCGCTCTTTTTTATCACGAATACGTTCTTCTAAAGGTGGTAGCAAGCCAAAATTAGCATTCATCGGCTGAAAATTTTTCGAGTTAGCCGTCGTAATATAAGAAGCCATACTACCGATAACTGTTGTATCTGGAAACGTAATTAAGTCTTTACCGAGTACGTAATTAGCTGCATTCAAACCTGCGACTAATCCAGCCGCTGCAGATTCAACATATCCTTCTACCCCTGTTATTTGACCTGCAAAAAATAAATCTTCACGGTCTTTATACTGATAAGTTGACTTCAGTAAATTCGGAGAGTTAATAAACGTATTTCGGTGCATAACGCCATATCGAACAATTTCAGCATTTTCTAAACCAGGTATAAGCTTTAACACTTCTTTTTGAGGGCCCCATTTTAAATGAGTTTGAAAACCAACTATATTATAAAGTGTTCCCGAGGTGTTGTCTTGTCTTAATTGAACAACCGCATAAGGTCTTTTACCCGTTTCAGGATGCTCTAACCCTACAGGTTTCATCGGTCCAAACAGCATCGTTTTACGGCCACGTTTTGCCATTACTTCAATAGGCATACAGCCTTCAAAGAAAATTTCCTTCTCAAACTCTTTTAAAGGAACTGTTTCAGCTTCAACTAAAGCGTCATAAAAACGATTGAATTCATCTTCAGTCATCGGACAATTCAAGTAAGCAGCTTCACCTTTGTCATAACGAGATTTAAGATAAACTTTATTCATATCAATAGATTCAGTCTCAATAATTGGAGCAGCAGCATCATAAAAATATAAATACTCCTCACCAGTTAATTCTCTCAATTGTTGTGATAAATGCTCGGAAGTTAAAGGACCTGTCGCAATAATGGTTGGTCCTTCTGGTATTTTGGTAATTTCTTCATTAAACACCGTTACATTCGGGTGGTTTTTCACTCTCTCAGTTACTTTATCTGCAAAATCATGACGGTCTACAGCTAGTGCTCCACCTGCCGGAACGGCTGCATCGTCAGCAGATCGGATAATGACGGAATCTAGCATTCGCATTTCTTCTTTTAAGACTCCTACAGCATTCGTTAATGCATTCCCTCTTAATGAATTACTACAAACTAATTCAGCAAATTTATCTGTGTGATGCGCAGGTGTCTGTTTAACCGGGCGCATTTCATATAAATGTACAGTAACGCCTCTTTTAGCAAGTTGCCAAGCTGCTTCACTTCCAGCTAAACCTGCACCAATTACGTTAACATGTGTCTGTGACAACATAAATCCCTCCAAGTACTTCCTTTGTAAACAGTAGAAATGCCTTCACCAAGTTAGGCGAAGGCTTTTTCTTATATTATCATAATACTTATTCAAACTTCAAATTTCTTTCATTATCCCTTTTTAAATGTTAAAAAAGGAAGCCTTAACTCGTTTTGCGAGGTGAAGTTCTATATAAGAGTTTATCGTTAATTTGATTCTTCTTTATAATCACAAGATGAACATTCAACATGAACACCCTTCTTGGACTTTTTCTCGACTAACATGCTGTTACACTTAGGGCACGGTCTTGCGATCGGCTTATCCCAAGAAAGAAATTCACATTCAGGATAACGGTCACAACCGTAAAAAATCCGACGCTTCTTGCTTTTTCTTTCTACAATATTTCCTTCGTGACAACTAGGACACTTAACCCCAATGTCTTTAACAATTGCTTTTGTGTTTCGACAATCTGGAAAGTTGGAGCAAGCCATGAATTTACCATAACGCCCCATCTTATAAACCATTTCGTTCCCGCACTTATCGCAATCCTCACCAGCAGGTTCGTCTTTTATTTCTACTTCCTTCATCTCTTCCTCAGCAACAGACAATCTCTTCTCAAACTCACCGTAGAATCCGTCAATGATTCGAATCCACTCTTGCTGTCCATCTTCAATCGAATCTAGATCATTTTCCATTTTGGCTGTAAATTCAACGTCTAGTATTTCCGGGAAAAACTCGACAATCAGCTCTAATACAATTTGCCCTAATTCAGTTGGGACAAACCGTTTATCTTCTAGAGCCACATACCCACGTCGTTGAATAGTGTCTAAAGTTGGAGCATAAGTTGAAGGTCTTCCTATACCTAACTCTTCCATTGTTTTAACGAGTCGCGCTTCAGAATATCTCGGAGGCGGTTGAGTGAAATGTTGGTTGGGTTCAATTTCTACTTTTTTCACCACTTGACCTTCTTCCAAATTCGGAAGCAAACGGTCCTCTTCTTTTTTGCCATCATCATTTCCTTCAATATACACTTTCATAAAACCAGCAAATTTCACTTTAGAACCTGTAGCCCTAAATTGAACACCATTTTGTTCAATATCGACTGTCATCGTATCCATAATAGCAGGTGCCATTTCACTAGCGACCATTCGCTCCCAAATCAATTTGTATAACCTGAACTGATCACGAGCTAGAAAACTTTTGACCGTTTTAGGATCTTTAAACACTGAAGTTGGTCTTATAGCTTCGTGGGCATCTTGTGCTTTTTTGTCTTTTTTTACAGCGCGCTTTTCTTTTCTTGTATAGTCTTCACCATAAGTTTGCTCAATGTACTGCTTGGCTTCTTCTTGTGCCGTTTCAGAAATTCTTGTTGAGTCGGTACGCATATAAGTAATTAGACCAACTGCTCCTTCTTTTTTATCCAACTCAATTCCCTCATAAAGCTGTTGAGCAATCATCATCGTTTTCTTTGCTCTGAAATTTAATTTACGAGCAGCCTCTTGTTGTAAAGAAGATGTTGTAAAAGGAGTAACGGGATTTCTTTTCCGTTCTTTCTTTTTCACGGATGTAACTGAGAATAGATCTTCTTTTAGTCTAGCAAGAACCTGCTTCACGTCACTCTCCGATGTTAGCTCTTGTTTCTTTCCGTCGACGCCATAAAACCTAGCTTCAAATGATTCTTCCTCCAAAGAAAACTGCGCTGGAATGCTCCAATATTCTTCCGGTACAAAGCTTTGAATTTCTTTTTCTCGCTCAATAATCATTTTGACTGCGACTGATTGAACTCGACCTGCACTTAAGCCCTTTTTTACTTTCTTCCATAGTAATGGACTGATGTTATAACCAACAAGACGGTCTAAAATACGCCTCGCTTGTTGTGCATCGACTAAATCCATATTAATCGGACGTGGTGTTTTGAAGGCATCTTTAATTGCTTGTTTTGTGATCTCATTAAAAACTACTCTACAATCAGAATTTTCGTCGATATCGAGACTGTGAGCTAAATGCCAGGCAATCGCTTCACCTTCTCTATCGGGGTCAGCTGCGAGATAGATTTTCTTTACCTTTTTAGCAGCTGTTTTCAAATCTTTCAATACGGGACCTTTCCCACGAATCGTAATATACTTGGGTTCAAAACTTTTTTCGACGTCTACTCCCATTTGACTTTTTGGTAAGTCTCTAACATGTCCCATTGAAGCTTTTACAATATATTTTTTCCCTAAATATTTTCCAATGGTCTTTGCTTTGGCGGGAGATTCAACGATTACTAAATAATCGGCCATATAGCAACTCCCTCTCTCGAAGATATAATTAAAATCTTCCCTATTATTAAACACACTTTTGGTATTTGTCAAACAGGACTTGGTAATTCAGGAAAAAAGATCGTGAGGGTTTATGTCGTTTTTTGTAGATTATCCTTTTAATTCTATTAATATATCGTCTGCATGTGTAATCAATTTTGCTCCTTGCTGGATTAAGTAATTTGTTCCTCTCGATTGTTCTGTATAAATCGACCCAGGGACAGCAAAAACGTCTCTACCATGCTCAAGAGCTTGGTCTGCAGTAATAAGAGAGCCACTTTTTTCTTTTGCCTCTATAACTAGAACAGCTTGAGTAAGTCCACTAATGATTCTATTTCTAGCTGGAAAATGCCATTTTTGAGGAGGGGTAGTAGGAGGATATTCTGATAGCAATAAATTTTCTTGTGACAATTTAGAAAATAATTTTTTATTTTCTTTTGGATAAATGTAATTAAACCCTGAACCAAGTACAGCTATTGTCTGACCGTTAGCATGAAGCGTTTGCCAATGTGCCATAGAGTCAATTCCTTTTGCCATTCCACTAACGATGGTCCACCCATTTTGAGCTACTGGTGGGATTAACATTTTAACAGCTTCCATTCCAGCTTGACTTGGGTATCTTGTCCCAATTACAGCTAATCTTTGTTCTGTTTTTAAAACTTTTAGATTTCCCAACCCATATAGTACAAATGGCGGATCAAAAATTTGCTTAAGAAGCATGGGATAATCTGAATCAAAAACAGTCATAACGTGTATCTGTTGACTCTGGAAATAACTAGAAAAGTCTATGAAACGTGAGGAATGTAAGTGATGAAAAAGAAGTTGTGCTTTGCGGGGGGTAAGATGAAAGATTTGTTGCCAGTCGCTAGTACTATAATCGTAGATTGAACTTAACTGTTGATCATAGGTTAAAATACGATTTAATTCTTTCCAAGAGAGTTCCTTGCACAAATGAAGATGGATTAATCTTTGCCTTTGATTTGACATATAAACTCCTTTTCTAAATAGGAGAAAGAAAGCCCACATAAACTGAGGACTTTCCCTATTTTTTTATTAATTAGTTACTTTATGTGTAGTACACTTTTCAAGTAAACCTTTTTCTTTCAAGACAGAAATAAGCGTTTCTCCCATAACAGATGGAGTTTCAGCCACTTTAATTCCGCAACTTTCCATTGTTTTAATCTTCTCAGCAGCTGTACCTTTACCACCAGAAATAATCGCACCAGCATGGCCCATACGCTTTCCTGGAGGTGCAGTTTGACCACCGATGAATCCTACTACAGGTTTAGTCATATTAGCTTTAACCCACTCAGCAGCCTCTTCCTCAGCCGTACCACCAATTTCACCAATCATAATAACAGCATACGTATCCGGATCTTCATTGAAAAGATTTAGAACATCAATGAAGTCTGTTCCATTAACTGGGTCTCCACCGATACCAACAGCAGAAGATTGACCAATACCATTTGTTGATAATTGATGAACAGCCTCATACGTAAGTGTACCAGAACGTGATACAACACCTACATGACCTTTTTTGTGAATGTAACCAGGCATGATCCCAATTTTACATTCTTCAGGTGTAATAACACCAGGGCAGTTTGGTCCAATTAAACGAGTTTTCTTACCTTGCATATAGCGTTTAACATTAACCATATCCATTACAGGAATTCCCTCTGTTATACAAATAGCTAAGTCAAGACCAGCATCAGTTGCTTCCATAATAGCATCTGCAGCAAATGCAGGTGGTACGTAAATAACAGATGCGTTTGCACCAGTTGCTTTTACCGCTTGCTCTACTGTATCAAATACCGGGATTCCTTCAACCTCTGTACCACCTTTACCAGGTGTTACACCACCAACGATATTTGTACCATATTCAACCGCTTGCTTTGTATGGAACAAACCTGTAGCTCCTGTAATACCTTGTACAATAACTTTTGTATCTTTATTAATTAGGATACTCATACTCCACGTCCCGCCTTTCTATTTCACTAATGAAACGATTTTTTGTGCGCCGTCAGCCATTGAATCAGCAGCTGTAATATTTAATCCTGAGTCTTTAAGGATTTGTTTTCCAAGATCCACATTTGTACCTTCTAAACGAACAACTAATGGAATTTCAAGACCAACTTGCTTTGTAGCTTCAACTACACCTTCAGCAATGATGTCACATTTCATAATTCCACCAAAAATGTTAACGAAGATTCCTTTAACATTTTCATCAGATAAAATAATTTTGAAAGCTTCCGTAACTTTTTCAGCAGTTGCACCGCCTCCAACGTCAAGGAAGTTAGCTGGGTCACCATTATAATGCTTAATGATATCCATAGTAGCCATCGCAAGTCCTGCTCCGTTTACCATACAACCAATATTTCCATCTAAAGAAATATAGCTTAAGTCATATTTAGATGCTTCAATTTCCTTCACATCTTCTTCTTCAAGATCACGGTAAGCAAGAATATCCTTTTGACGGTATAATGCATTTGAATCAAAGTTTAGTTTTGCATCAAGTGCCATTACCTTACCATCACCTGTTGTTACAAGTGGGTTAATTTCTGCAATTGAGCAATCCTTATCAACAAAAACTTTATAAAGACCCATCATGAACTTAACCGCTTGACCAACTAATTCTTTTGGAATATTAATATTAAAAGCTAGACGACGAGATTGGAAGCCTTGTAGGCCAACCGCTGGGTCGATTACTTCTTTAAAAATCTTTTCAGGAGTTGCTTCAGCAACCTCTTCGATTTCAGTACCGCCTTCTTCAGAAGCCATTAATACAACACTTGAAGTAGCACGGTCTAATACTAAACCAATGTAATACTCATTTTTAATGTCGCATCCTTCTTCAACAAGTAAGCGCTTTACTTCTTTACCTTCTGGACCTGTTTGATGAGTTACTAATGTTTTACCAAGTATCTCATTTGCATATGTACGAACTTCATCCAAATTCTTAGCAACTTTAACACCGCCAGCTTTCCCGCGGCCACCTGCATGGATTTGTGCTTTCACAACACTTACACTAGAACCTAATTCCTTTGCTGCTTCAACTGCTTCGTCAACCGAGAACGCTACTTTCCCGTTAGGAACAGCAACACCATATTTACGAAGTAGCTCTTTCCCTTGATACTCGTGGATATTCATTCTCTGTCCAGCCTCCTATCAATTGCATGTAATTTCAGACCACCCAGTCCATTTTGGTATCGAATGACTGAATCCTTCTTTATTCTACCATTATTTTTATAAAATGGGGAGGGAAAATTCCCTCCCAGGCTAATTTAGCTAAAAAACTTTTTAAATCAGCTGTTGTAGGTTGGAATATCTTTCCGTATGAAGGAACCTGTCAATATTAAATGTCTAAATGGTCGTTTTCTTCTTTTTTTGATTTCGATTTTTCAGCTGGTTTGCTTTCTTTTTTCTTACTTAGAAGAAATTTTGTTAAATCAATCTTTGCATCAGACTCTTGTACAGAATGATACACACCAAACTCGTGAGCATACTCCTCATTTTGGTTATTATTTTTTTCACTCATCATTCATTCCTCCGTCCTATTAAAAAAACTAACATAGTTAGCATGTCCATTGCACCAGGCTACTAGTTAGCTTTTTCCCCATTTTGGTCGATTCGATATATAAAAGC
The DNA here is from genome assembly GCF_000513135.1 of Halalkalibacter akibai JCM 9157. Taxonomy (GTDB): domain Bacteria; phylum Bacillota; class Bacilli; order Bacillales; family Bacillaceae_D; genus Halalkalibacter; species Halalkalibacter akibai. The sequence continues at coordinate 169,115 of NZ_BAUV01000004.1, read as the reverse complement.
GAACACTTCTGCAACTACCTCATAGAGCTCAGGTGGGATGGATTGATTTACTTGTAATTGACTAAGCATGGCAACAAGTGAGGGGTCTTCTTGAATAGGAATATTGTGTTGCTTAGCTAAAGAGATTATATCCTCTGCTAAAAGACCTTTTCCTGTTCCTACTACTTTTGGAGCAGCATCTTTGTCCACTTGATACCTAAGTGCTATAGCTTGTTTTATTCCTTGTTTTTTTTCCTCGTTCATATTCTTATATCCAATCCTTGATATTGGTTATTTTGTCTAAAGTTTGGTTGTGTTTTCGTTTCGGTTCGTCCACTAATTTTTTTCCAAATAAATGAAGTAAGTTGATAGTCTTGTTTTCCTAATGCTTTTTTCAAAGAAGGTAACGATAATTCAATCCACCCACTTGGTTTATCTTGTTCATTAAACACGGTAACACTTATGATACGATTTTGAATTTGTAAGTCGATGACCGTTTCTTGTAAATGCTCTAACGTCAAGTAAAACAGCACTCGACAATAGGTTGGATCGAGCTGTCCTTCTTCATCTTTTTTTCCTTCCCACTGCATCGTAAGTTCTGTTTGATAAGATCCAAGAGATAAAGGAAGAGTAAATAAGATTTGATGATGAGTAGCATTCTGTTCATTCATTAATAATTGCTGTCCAGTAAGTTTAGATAAAATCTGAGTGACCTGTTCTCTAATTGAATTCGGTAATTCTTGTTGTTGTAACATTAAGAGCATTGCTTTTAGTCGGTCTGTATGAAGAGAGTCGCGCATCCCTTCACCATGTAAGAACCGAGCAACATCATGCTCGTATTGCATTCCTAACATCGTTAAGATCTGTTTTAAGTGAGTGCCTGATGTTTGTTGTTCATTTTGTAATTTCACTGTAGATTCAAGGACACTCTGCAAAATTTGTCTTTCACCAGTGGCAAGGGAATTTGTTGGCAATTGAAGCCATTTAGTATAAACATCTTCAGGTCTATCTGAAATATTTAACAGTTGAAATAAATGCCCTAATTGAGTTAATCCCGCTTTTCCTGAAGGTATTTGCAACTCTGAAAGCAACTGATCTACTTTTAACACTTGATTGGCTTCGATTCTCAACTCTGGCCAAAGCTTTTGGACAATTTGTTTATTAATAGGTTCTAAAACGGCTTTTATTAGCTGTTCATCTACTACTAACCTCGAATCGCCAGAACGTAATCCTAGGTGATTTAAAAGTTGATCAACATGCGGGGAGTCGGTAGATTGAAGAGATAATAATTGAACAATTGGGTTTTTCGTCTGAAAAACACTTGATTGTGTCAGAAGCGAAATATGGTCTTTCACCTTTGCACTAATTCCATCGTCAAAAGGGCGAAGTGAATCTGATAACTGACGTAACTGTCCGATAAGAGAAGGCTGTTCGTTTCCTGTCTTAACAGCCGCAAACGTTTCTTTAGTAAGTGGCAATTGTTTCTGAATCATATGCGCAATCGTTTGATAGCCTCTATCATTAAGTGAATGTAGCTCTTGTAAAATTTGATACCCTCCTATGAGAGTTTCACGACTAAAAGGAATTCTTAACGATGAAAGTAATTGCACAAGTTGTTCCAAAGACTTTGAAGAAGACAGTCCAAGTTGCTGCAACAATCTTTCGGTTGCACTATTTGTTGCTACCTCTCTTCTTAACCGGTTATCATCCAATACTTTTAATTGCGGGAGACCAGTTCCATCTTTCACTTCAAACCAATAGCTTTTCCCTGTAGTTAGAGCAGCCTCAAGTCGAGCTGTTATTTGCATTCCATTTAATGAAAGTCCAGCAACATTATTAGGATAAAATTTTTGTGATTTTACCTTGAAATAGCTGGCCTGTAGATAAAGAAATTACTCTCGTTTGTTTCAGCGGAATCGTCCTTAGTTCGTTATGACCGACGTACATAGTATCCCTCCTTTTTTACTGCATTTCTTTTATTGGTCGAAAGCTTTTACGGTGTTCTCTTGTGATGCCAAGTCTAGAAACAGCTTGTAAATGCTCCTTTGTGCCATACCCTACATGTTGATGAAAGCCATATCCAGGGAATTCCAATTCTATTTCTGTCATATATTGATCTCGTGTTACTTTTGCTAAGACTGAAGCGGCTGCAATCGTTATGCTTTTTTGATCACCTTTAATTAATGACGTTTGAGGAATATCTAAATCAAGATTTATAGCATCCAGTAATAAATGATCAACCTTGTTTAGTTCATGAACAGCTTTAGTCATTGCTAATTTAGTAGATTCATAGATATTTATTTCATCGATTTTATCGGCATGTATCATTTGAATCGAGTAAGCAGTTGCTTGTTCTTTAATGATTTTGGCAAACGCTTCTCGCTTTTCCTTTGATAATTTCTTTGAATCAGTTAACCCTAGCAATTTAAAATCATTTGGTAAGATTACCGCTGCTGCAACAACAGGACCAGCAAGAGGTCCGCGACCTACTTCATCAATACCTGCAATAAGATGAAAACCTTGACTCCTTAGTTTGAGTTCATATTTCGTCATTTCCACATGCATCTCTTCAAGCATCTTCATTTTTTCTCTATGAGCTTCATAACGTTGTAATAACTTTTGGACCCCTTTTCTACGATCACTCTTTAATGAGACATAAAATGTCTCATCCATTTCGTTTGTATGTAATAATTTATCTTCTAGCTCTTTAATTGAAAGGTTCACCTTAAAACTCAACTCCTTACTTTATTTATCGGTCAGTGGTATGGAAATGTTAGATTTTTTTAGCGAAGTTCTTCCGTATACTGCTTTAAAAAAGGAAAAACCGCTAAAAAAGCACTTAGGCTTCTTCACCGGCTAATTAATTAGGACGTTCTAATGATATTCGACCAAGTGTTCCTGATCTCATCTCTCTCAAAATAATTTCAGCTGCCTTATCGTAGTCCACATAACCACCACCGAGAAGACAACCACGTTTTTTTCCGATTTCATCAAATAGCGCCAAACCATCTTCAGGGACACTGTCTAACTTATATCTCTCTTGAATAAGAGTTGGATATTGATCTTTTAGATAATTCAATAAAAATAGTGCAATGTCTTGGAAATCAAGTAGTTCATCTTTAATTGCTCCTGTTGCTGCAAGGCGATAACCAATAATTTGATCTTCAAACTTTGGCCACAAAATCCCAGGTGTGTCTAATAATTCTAATTCAGTCCCTACTTTTATCCATTGCTGCTTTTTCGTGACTCCTGGACGGTCACCAACTTGAGCTGTTCGCTTTGAAGCTAAACGGTTAATTAAAGTTGATTTACCAACGTTTGGAATTCCAAGTATCATTGCTCTGATCGCTCTCGGCTTCATACCTTTTGCGATCATTTTTTCAGTAATTGGCTTGGCTAGCTCCTTACAAGCATTAGGAATTTTTTCAGTTCCTTTACCATTTTGTGCATTAATTGAGAGTACCGTAGCTCCTAATTTTTCGAAATACGACTTCCAACTTGAGGTCACAGCCGGATCTGCTAGATCGGCTTTATTAAGTAAAATCAATCTAGGTTTATGTGAGACTAAATCATCTATCATTGGATTACGGGAAGCCAGTGGCACTCTTGCGTCTAAAAGCTCTATCACTACATCTATAAATTTAAGCTTTTCAGTAACCTCTCGACGCGCTTTTGCCATATGACCAGGAAACCATTGAATTGTCAAAACCTTCCACCTTCCTATTTGGCAATACGGATATTTGAAACAGGCCAGAATACAACATTAGCTTTCCCGATTACTTCATCAATATGAATCGTTCCGATATCTCTACTGTCCTTGCTTCTACCACGATTATCGCCTAAAACAAATAATTCATTTTCTGGCACTGTTACTGCATGGAAATCTCTTGTTAATACATCTCCATTGTAAACCTGCTTTAATTCGTCTAAATATGGCTCTTCTACAGCTTGACCATTTACATATAGTACATCATCTTGAAACTCAATAACATCTCCTGGCAAGCCTATTACGCGCTTTATATAGTCTTTACCCGCAGGAGCATGAAAAACAATAATATCAAAGCGCTCAGGCGTTCCAAAAGTATAACTAATCTTATTTACAATCATCCTATCGGTATGTTCAAGTGTAGGCATCATTGATTCACCATCAACAATTACTGGAGCAAACAAAAAATGGCGGATAACAAATGCAAGGACAAGTGCTATAACGACCGCTTTCAGCCACTCCCACGATTCTTTCTTCCCCTTACTCATGTTAGCGCCCTCCATCTATCTATGTAACAATCACAAGGATTAGTTTACCATATTCTTTTCAAAAGCTCACTAATTTCTATTAATTGATGTAATGTGATTGGAAGAAAAAAAGAGCCTAGTTTCCTAAGCTCTTTTCCTTGCTCTTTATCGAATTTCTTTAATACGAGCTTTTTTACCACGTAGGCTACGTAGGTAGTAAAGTTTAGCACGACGTACTTTACCGCGACGCTTCACTTCGATCTTAGCGATCTTTGGTGAATGTAATGGGAATGTACGTTCAACTCCTACACCGTACGAAATCTTACGCGCTGTGAAAGTTTCGCTGATACCAGTACCACGTTGCTTAATAACAACGCCTTCGAATAACTGAATACGCTCACGAGTTCCCTCAACAACTTTAACATGGATAACTAAAGTGTCACCAGGACGAAACGCTGGAAGATCACTACGTAGTTGCTCACTAGTAATTTCACGGATAATGTTGTTCATATAATTCCACTCCTTCCATACAGATGCTCATGATAGCATAAACTACAGCGGAACATCGTAATAACAGGCCATAAGCCACAAAAACTATAATAGCACATTCAACCAATAAGAACAAGAGAGTTTTAAAAAAAGTCACCTATCATCTCTTTTTAAAACTCCGTGCAATGAGCAGAGTCATTGTCCACTTCTCTTGTTTCTATTAGCAAGGCTATTTCATTCTTTACCGAAACTCTCAATCCATTGTTTTTCTTTAGCTGTTAAAGTTCTTCCTTCTAACAAATCAGGTCGTCTTTCCCACGTTCGCTTAAGAGACTCAAAATGTCTCCATTCCTCAATATTGGCATGATGTCCCGAAAGCAGGGTGTCTGGTACAACCATTCCTCGAAAATCAGCAGGTCTAGTATAATGAGGATGCTCTAGTAAACCAGTAGAATACGAATCAGTAACGGCTGATTCGTCGTTTCCTAACACGCCTGGAAGCAAACGAGTCACACTGTCAGCAATGACCATTGCGCCAAGCTCACCTCCTGTTAGGACATAGTCCCCAATTGATACTTCATCTGTAACTAGAAACTGTCTTACACGCTCATCATAGCCTTCATAATGACCACACAATAGAATAATATGTTTCTCTTTAGCAAACTCTTCAGCTTTCTTTTGATTATAGCGCTCTCCCTGTGGACAAAGCATGACTATTCGCGGCTGTTGATTAGACTTTTTAGACAAGGCCTCAACTGCATCAAAAATAGGTTGAGCCTTTAAAACCATCCCTGCTCCCCCGCCATATGGATAATCATCTACTTTTTTATGTTTGTTATCCGTATATTCTCGAAAGTCTGTAACGTGAAAAGCAACGTGCCCTGACTCACTTGCATGCTTTAAAATAGAAGAACCAAAAACGCCCGAAAACATTTCTGGAAAAAGCGACAACACATCTATTCTCATTCAATCAATCCTTCCATCAAATGGATACGGACTAACTTCTGTTCGACATCAATTTCCTTGACACACTCTTCAATATAAGGAATTAAGATATCCTTTCCAGGACCTGAACGTTGAATTACCCAAACATCATTTGCCCCTGTTTCTATAATTTCTTTTACTTTCCCAAGTTCTTCATCTTGTTCCGTAACAACTGAACATCCAATTATCTCATGATAGTAAAATTCACCTTCGCCTAATTCAGATAATTCTTCCTCAGACACATAAAGAGTGGCACCTTTAAATAGTTCAACTTCATTAATGGAATGATAGTTTTCAAATTGAAGTAAATCAAAATTTTTATGTTTTCGATGGTGTCGAACTACAACTTTTACTTCTTCCTTTTTACCCTCATGTCTAATCATTAGCTCTGTCCCTACAGCGTATCTTTCTTCAGCAAAATCGGTTGATGAGATAACGCGTATTTCTCCTCTTACACCATGTGTATTTACAATTTTACCAACTTTATACCATTCGCTCATGCTTCTACCTACCTTCTCGAATTTCTTGAATAATGCCGTCTTTTACAATAATCTCTGCTGGTTGATTCAAATTAGACCAAGGTTGTCCTATTTCGACTTCCAAAATGCTGTCAACCTTTTCTCCCTCAATTTCCATACCTATTGTTAAACTTTCTGCTTGATTAATTTGAAAAGCAATGTTTTTAAGCTTATCCTCACGAATAGTAAGATCTTTTTGGAATCTTTCCTTAATTCTATAATGCTGGTGTTCAGCCGCATCATGTAAAGCTTTATGTAATTGAAACGTTAATTGTTCAATTTCTCGTTTCGTCTGCAAGAGGTTTTGTTCAAATTGAGCAATGATCTCGGCTTTCTTTTGCTCAGTCACAATATACTTAACCGTGATTGATCGTATTACCTTCATCATCCACCTCTTTTACTATTACTAGGTTGTTCAAAGATTAAAGGTCTTAGACATATATTAGCTTCAGAGCCTGAAAAACCACACTTGTTAAATACAACATTTATTCTTAACATTCCTGAAATTACAAAAAGGGAGAGGTTATCCCTCACCCTTTTTGACGTTATTAATCGACGATGTCTAACCGAACACGCTGTTCGGGCGTTGCGGCATATAAAACAGAACGAATTGCTTTTGCTGTTCGCCCTTGCTTACCTATGACCTTCCCCATATCATCTGGATGAACAGTTAGTTTAATACTAAGAGTTTGGCCCTCTTGTATCTCTTCTACTCGAACATAGTCTTTTTGGTCAACAAGTGCTTTAACAATGTGCTCTACTAACGCTTTCATTTACATTCTCCTTTTAAACACGTCTTAATAAAAAGAGAGTGCGATGGCTTCGCTCACTGCTCGTCTTTTCTGAAAAACTACTCAGAAAAGACTTGAAAACTTACAGTGGCTATGCTCATCGCTTTGATTTATTTCAAAAAGCCCAATTGGCTTTTTGGAATAAATCTCTTACTTTTGGTTCTTTGCGTTGTGAAGCTTTTCCATTAAACCTTCTTTAGAGAAAAGGTTACGAACTGTATCAGAAGGCTTAGCACCTTTTAGCATCCAGTCAAGAGCTTTCTCTTCAGCAATCTCAACCTTAGCTGGTTGAGTTAATGGATTGTACGTTCCAATCTCTTCGATGAAACGACCATCACGCGGTGCGCGTGAATCTGCTACTACTACACGATAAAATGGGGCTTTCTTAGAACCCATACGCTTTAAACGAATTTTTACTGCCATTCGTGGGACACCTCCAAAAATATTTACACAATAGAATATATTATCATCAATTTCCCTAGTTTACAACTAGAAAAAACGACTTCTGCTTAAAATGGAAGCTTAAAGCCTCCGAGACCTTTTCCTTTTTTCTTGCCTTTACCAGACGTCATACTAGTCATTTGTTTCATCATTTTCTTCATATCTTCAAATTGTTTCAAAAGACGGTTTACATCTTGAATCGTTGTTCCGCTTCCTTTAGCAATCCGGCGACGTCTGCTCGCATTCATAAGGCTGGGGTCTTGTTTTTCTTTTTTAGTCATGGAGCGAACGATCGCTTCCACTTTACTAATTTGCTTGTCATCGACTTGCAAATCCTTCATACCTTTTGCTTTATTAAAGCCTGGCATCATTCCGAGTAACTCATCTAATGGGCCCATGTTACGAACTTGGTCAAGTTGTTCTAAGAAATCATCAAACGTAAAATCCATCGTTCTCATTTTCTTTTCAAGTTCACGAGCTTTTTCTTCATCCACATTAACTTGAGCTTTCTCAATAAGGGAGAGTACATCACCCATACCTAAAATTCTAGATGCCATTCGATCTGGATGAAATGGTTCAAGTTGATCAACTTTCTCACCCATACCAGCAAATTTAATTGGTGTGTTTGTAACAGCTTTAACAGACAAAGCCGCACCACCACGCGTATCACCATCAAGTTTTGTCAAAACAACCCCTGTAACATCTAGTTGTTCATTAAAACTTTCAGCAACATTTACAGCATCTTGACCAGTCATGGCATCAACAACAAGTAAAATTTCGTGCGGTTTAGCTACTTCTTTTACTTCTTGTAGTTCACCCATTAACGTTTCGTCGATATGCAATCGACCAGCTGTATCAATTAATACATAATCATGATGTTCCTCTTTAGCCTTGGCAATAGCTTGCCTAGCAATTTCCACTGGACTAACTTGATCCCCAAGCGAAAACACAGGCATATTCAACTGTTTCCCTAGCGTTTCTAACTGCTTAATCGCAGCTGGGCGGTAGATATCAGCCGCTACTAGAAGAGGACTTCGATTGTGTTTCTTTCTTAAGTGGTTTGCAAGTTTTGCTGTGGTCGTTGTTTTACCTGCCCCTTGGAGCCCGACCATCATTACAACAGTTGGAGCTTTAGGAGCGACCGCAATTTTGCTTTGCTCTCCACCCATTAAAGCTGTTAATTCTTCATTAACCACTTTAATGACTTGTTGCCCTGGCGTTAAGCTTTTCATTACTTCTTGCCCAAGTGCTTTTTCTTTCACACTTGCAATAAATTGTTTGACAACTTTAAAGTTAACATCCGCTTCAAGTAATGCTAGGCGAACCTCGCGCATCATATCCTTGATGTCTTGTTCACTAACTTTACCTTTACCACGAATTTTTGTTAATGTGTCTTGCAGTCGTTCCGCCAAACCTTCAAATGCCATGTTGTCGCCTCCTAATCCAATTTCTCAAGAGTGTCAATCAGTGACATGATCTCTTCAGGAGTCGCATTATTTTCCATTGCTAATTTCATCTCAGCAACAAGTTCAGTGCGTCTTTCAAATTTCATAAGAAGCATCAACTTGTCTTCATAGTCTTCAAGCATCGTTTCTGTACGTTTAATGTTATCATAGACGGCTTGGCGACTCACTTCAAATTCTTCAGCAATTTCACCTAACGAAAAATCATCAAGATAATATAATGACATATATTTGCGCTGCTTCTGTGTTAGCAAGGACTGATAGAAATCAAATAAATAATTCATCCTAAGTGTCTTATCTAACACACAACCAACTCCTTGTTAAGTGATTTTCCTTTACGAGATATCATGTTACAACATCAAACACTATGTGTCAAGTTTTTTTCTTAACATCTAATTACGCCTCTTCAACTTCAGCTTCAACAAGTTCTCGGAACAGACCGTAAACGAATTGTTCTGCATCAAATTCTTGAAGATCGTCCATCTTTTCGCCAAGGCCAACAAACTTAACTGGTATATCTAATTCATGACGAATCGCCAAGACGATTCCTCCTTTTGCTGTACCATCAAGTTTCGTCAAAACAATTCCAGAGACATCTGTTGATTGCCCAAAAGTTTTCGCTTGAGACATAGCATTTTGCCCTGTTGTAGCGTCAAGCACAAGCAAAACTTCATGAGGAGCACCTGGTACCTCTCGCTCAATCACTCGCTTTACTTTTTCTAGCTCATTCATTAAATTTACTTTATTTTGCAATCTTCCTGCTGTATCACATAACAACACATCAATGGAACGTGATTTAGCAGCTTTTAACGCATCATACATAACAGCTGCAGGATCTGAACCTTCTTGTTGTTTAATTACATCTACACCTACACGATCTCCCCAAACTTCGAGCTGTTCAATCGCCCCTGCTCTAAATGTATCGCCAGCTGCTAACATGACTGATTTACCTTGTTGTTTGAGATGATAAGCGAGTTTTCCAATTGAAGTTGTTTTTCCTACACCATTAACACCGACTACTAAGATAACAGTCATGCCGTCTTCTTGTAGATTAAGTCCGATGTCATCTCCTTCTTTTTCAAGTAATTCAGCTAGTTTTTCCGAGATTACAGGTTGGATTTCCTTCGTATCTTTAATATTGCGCAAGCGGACTTCATCTTTCAATTGATCAATTAATTCCATAACCGTTGTGACCCCAACGTCTGAACTTATCAATAACTCTTCTAATTCCTCAAAAAAGTCCTCGTCAACCTTACGATACTTATAAACTAACTCATTCATTTTTCCAACAAAGGAATCACGTGTTTTTTCTAAGCCTTCCTTAAACTTATCCGTTACTTCTGTTGTTTGATTCGTAATTTTTTCTTTTAATTTCTTAAAAAAACTCATGATTTGGCACCTAACTTTCTAAAAGTTCTTTTGTTTCTTCAAACTTTACTGATACAAGTCTTGAAACCCCGGATTCTTGCATGGTAATTCCATAGAGAACATCAGCTTCTTCCATTGTACCCTTTCTGTGTGTAATAACAATAAACTGTGTAGCTTTACTAAAATCTTTAAGGAAGTGAGCAAAACGACTTACATTAGCTTCATCTAGGGCAGCCTCCACTTCATCTAACACACAAAACGGAACAGGTCTTACTTTTAAAATGGCAAATAGTAGTGCGATAGCTGTTAACGAACGCTCTCCACCAGAAAGGAGTGCAAGGTTTTGCATTTTCTTACCGGGAGGTTTGGCAACAATTTCAACTCCGGTCATAAGTAAATCATCTGGATTGGTTAATACAAGGTCTGCCTGACCTCCTCCAAACAACTCTCTAAATACCGTTTGAAAATGGGATCTTATTTGAATATAGGAATCATAAAATCTCTTGGTCATTTCCTCATCCATTTCAGTAATCACATCATGCAAAGTTGATTTAGCTGTTTGTAAATCTTTTTGTTGCTCACTTAAAAAGTCAAATCTTTCTTTTACCCGCTCGTACTCTTCAATAGCTCCAATATTAACTGTTCCTAATTCTTCAATTGCTAATTTAATTAATTTCACTTTTGCACGTGCTTCGTCAGGCTCCATTGCTAAATGATGGTTTTCTTTTGCAGCTTGGAAAGAAAGTTCATACTCTTCTTGTAAATGAGTAAGTCGATTGTCGAGTTCTACATCCATACGATTTACATTAACTTCAATCTTCCTACATTGTTCAGACAAATATTGAAGAGTCCCTTGCTCTTCCTTCAATTTATGTTCAAGCTCAACGTAAGATTGATTTACTTGTTCGCGTTCTGATTTCATATTGCCAATTTTTCTAGTTAATATTGCTTTTTGTTGTCTAGCCTGTTCAATTCGCTCTTCGATACTGAATTCACCATTCGTACGATCAGACATTTCACCTACTAGTAACTCAAAATGGTCTTTAAGTTCAAGCAGCTCTTCCTCAAGCTGTTTCTTCGATGATCCTAGACGTTTAGCTTGTCCTTCTAGTGAAACAAACCTTTCCTTTGCAGCCGCCAATTCAATTTTGTCATTAACTAATTCTTGCTGGAGAATATGATGTGATTGACGTTGTTTCTGTCGTTGTTGTTCAAGTAACTTCACTCGCTGCTCTAAACGCTCAGCTTCCTTAGAGGTCACTTGATAGTTGTCTTCAAGTTTGTGTAACCTATCTTTTAGACGTTTGATTTCTTCTGCAAATCCCTCTTTGTCACGGTCAAATCTAGAAAATTCGTCTTGAGATTTCTCAACTTCACGTTCAAAATCTTTAATCTTTGATTTAGCATCCAATAAAGATTGCCGAATGATCTCACCATCTGTCCTAAGTTGTTCCACCAGATTTTCAAGATCGGAGCGTTCTTGTTTTAATGTTTTAACTTCTGCCTCATATTGCTTTGTGACAGATTTCAATTTGGTTAATTTCTCTTTTAAATCTTCTAATTCTCGCTTCCGTCCCAAAAGAGGAGTTTGTTTTTGTTTAACAGAACCACCTGTCATTGAGCCTCCCGGATTCACAACATCTCCTTCAAGAGTAACAATTCGAAATCTATGGCCTGTAAGCTTCGCAAGCTCATTTGCCCCTTGAAGAGTATGAGCGATTACTACATTACCTAGAAGACTAGCTATGACATCTTTATATTTCTTCTCGTACGTAAGGAGGGAGGACGCAACTCCAACAAAAGCCTCATGTTGTTTCAATTGATTTAGCTGGAAATCGGGGATCGTTTTCGGTTTCATAACAGGCAAAGGCAAAAAGGTTGCTCGCCCTATTCTATTTTGTTTTAAAAATTGAATAGCTCTTCTTGCATCCGCTTCTGACTCCGTCACAACATGTTGTGATGATCCACCTAAAGCAATTTCTAAAGCTGTTTCATAGTCTTTAGGAACCTGAATTATCTCTGCTACGGCACCTAAAATTCCGGTTAACTTCCCACTTCGTTCCTTTAATATTTCTTTTACTCCTTGAAAAAAACCGGAGAAATCCGCTTGCATCTCTTCTAACAAATCCGCTCTAGATTGGATCCGTTGAGCAATTTGATATGTTTCATATAGTTGAGCTTCTTTTTTATGATAACGATCCTTTGTTTGCTCGAGTTTTTTTTGTTGCTCGCGAAATTCTTCTCCTTTTTTTTCAAGTTCTAGCTGTAATTTATTTGCTGCTTCTTTTGCGCGCTCTAAATCATCAGATAATCCATGTCGATTTTTCAAAATATCTTTATTTTCATTTAGAAGCTTTTCTTGTTTTAGTTCCTGTTGTCGCAGTTGTTCTTCAAGATAACGTCGTTCATTTCGAATACTTGCTTGTTCATTTAAGCCTTCAATATAATCGGCCTTTAAACGCTCAATCTCTTCTTCTACATCCGTTTCTGAACGTTCAACGATTTCTTGCTTTTGTTGCACAGTTCTTTCTAATTCTTTTAACTTTTCGCTAGCTACTTTTAACTTTGATTGTTCTTCTTGCCATTCTTCTTTAATCGTTATGAGCTGATTGGATTTATCCTTAATAGTGCGATCAAGTTGATCTTTGTTTTGATTTGCGTTTTTACGACGTTCTTTTAGAACTTGCTTTTTCCCTTCGCTCTTTTCCAGTTCCTCACTTGCCATTAATAACTCTTCTTGCAATTTCGTAAACTGACTTGACAAAACGTTCGTTTGGTCTCGTAATCGAATTCTCAATTGCTCCATTTCTTCTTGCGCTTGCTGTTTTTCTTCATACGACTTCATAAGTAATTGCAAGCTTTCCTTCTGGGATGTCCACGTTTCATGAAGTTCATCAATTTCATAGACAAGTAACGCGATATCAACCTCTTTTAATTCTTCCCTTTTATGAAGGTAATCCTTTGCAATTGAAGCTTGAATACCCAAAGGCTCTACTTGTCCTTCTAACTCATGCAAAATATCTTCGACCCGGTAAAGGTTGTCTTGAGTTTCTAACAACCTCTTTTCCGCTTGCATTTTTCGATTTTTATATTTAAGTACGCCAGCTGCTTCTTCAAAAATCACACGACGATCTTCCGCTTTATTACTTAAAATTTCCTCTACTTTACCTTGTCCGATAATCGAGTATGCTTCTCTACCTAAACCAGAATCTAAAAACAAATCGACAATGTCCTTCAGTCGACACGCTTGTTTGTTTATCATATATTCGCTCTCACCAGAGCGATATACTCTCCGTGTGACACTTACCTCACTGTAATCTATTGAAAGATGCTGATCTTCATTGTCCAATATCAAACTAACTTCTGCATAATTTAAAGCTTTCCTACCATCACTACCGGCGAATATGATGTCTTCCATTTTTGTTCCCCGTAATGACTTAGCTGACTGTTCACCTAGAACCCAGCGTATACTATCTGATATATTACTTTTTCCACTCCCGTTTGGTCCAACTACTGCTGTCACTCCCTGAACAAAATCAATATTTATTTGTTCAGCGAATGATTTGAACCCCACGACTTCAAGTCGCTTGAGGAACATAATTCCTTCCCCCTAACATTATTAACAACTAACCTATTTTACCATAAGACTTTTTCTAATTACAGATTGAGAGGACAAATGGACAACTGTATGATACGATAAATTCATCTTACTTTAGGAGTGAAAAAGATGAATCTTGAAGCTAATACACGCGACAACATTGAATATATGTTAGAAGCGATTAAAACTAAACTGCAAATTGTTAATGCCGCTGCTCTAAACTCAAAGAGCTTCGACACAGATCAATACGAAGATTTACGTGATATTTACGAAATGATCGAACGTAAATCTTCCTTTTCAGTTAGTGAATTAGATGCCATTGTGACCGAACTCGGAAAGCTTCGTAAATAACGAAATAAAAATGTCCTCTCGTTTCCTATGAGAGGACATTTTTTCATTTGAGCTTTTCTTGTTCACTAAGCTTCATTAAAGCTTGTTGCGCAGCATGTTGCTCAGCTTCCTTTTTTGAACGGCCTGTTCCGATCCCAAGAGCTGAATCATTTAATTGGACTTCAGAAACAAACTCGCGGTTATGAGCAGGTCCGCGTTCTTGTACAATAATATATTGAATTTGACCTAGATTATCTCGTTGAATGAACTCTTGAAGCTGACTTTTGAAATCCATCATATGAGAAAAAGCACCTTCGTTAATTTTAGGATAGATCGTTTCACTTAAAAATTGAAACACAGCATCTAATCCTTGATCAAGATAGAGCGCACCAATAAATGCTTCAAATACATCTGCTAGTAACGCTGGTCTAGCACGACCTCCTGTCATCTCTTCTCCTTTTCCAAGAAGGACAATACTCCCGAATCCTAATTCCTCGGCAAAAAGAGCTAAAGATGGTTCACAGACGATGGACGCACGTAATTTAGTCATATCTCCCTCACTCATTGCTTTAAACTTCTTGAATAAGAACTGAGATACAGCTAATTCGAGTACTGCGTCACCTAGAAATTCTAAACGCTCATTATCTTGAAATGAATAAATTCGGTGCTCATTCACATATGATGAATGGGTGAAAGCTTGGATTAATAGCTTTTTGTTTTCAAAAGTCAACTTCGTTTGTTCCATTAATTCATCAAACTTCTTTTTCTGTTCTTCAGTAAGGATCATTTTCCTATTTCCCCGTCTTCGATCATTTGAATGGGGCCGTGACTTTCGTTGGTACTTCGAAGATTGTGGCATAGTAACCTCCAACGTCATAAATTAAACAACCTTTTTTTATGACTCTTATATTCAATTTAATAGCAAGCCCCACATGGAAAAAACCACATGGGACCAACTTATACTTACTGACGGCTGTTTATGTAATCAACTACATCAGCTACAGTTGAGATTTTTTCAGCTTCTTCATCAGAAATTTCAAGATCGAACTCATCTTCAAGTTCCATCACAAGCTCAACCACATCTAATGAATCTGCGCCTAAATCATCCTTGAAAGAAGCTTCTGGTTTAACCTCTGCTTCTTCAACACCAAGACGATCTACAACGATCTTAGTAACACGTGATAATGTATCTGCCATGTTCATTCACCTCCTCTCAAGAAAAAACGAAGTTACTTCTATCTCTAATTTCAAATTCTAATGGTTAATCTAAAAAATGAGTGGATGGAAGGCTAGGAAAAGTTTACCGATGATTAACCCCTTCTGTCAAGCCATCATTTCTTAATTTATGGCATGACCATCCCGCCATCTACATGAATGGTCTGTCCTGTCATATAATCAGCATCAGAACTAGCTAAAAAACGAATGACATTCGCAATGTTTTCTGGTTTCCCTAAACTAGCTAACGGAATTTGACCTAACAATTGCGCCTTCATGTCATCGCCAAGTTCATCTGTCATATCAGTTTCAATAAATCCAGGGGCAACTGCATTCACATGAATATTACGGTTAGCGAGCTCTCTTGCCATCGTTTTCGTAAGACCAATTACACCAGCTTTGGCTGCGACATAATTAGCTTGTCCCGCATTGCCTAAGACACCAACTACAGAAGCAACATTAATAATTCGGCCATAACGTTGCTTCATCATTTGACGTGTAACAGCTTTCCCGCAATTAAATACGCCCTTTAAGTTCGTATTAATAACGGCATCCCATTCATCTTCTTTCATTCTCATAATTAAATTATCTTTAGTAATTCCAGCATTATTGACCAAGATGTCAACACGCTCAAAAGTTCCAATAGTTTCTTTCACCATAGCTTGTACTTGTTCACTATCGGCAACATCCGCCCTAACAGCAATAGCATCTGCACCTAACGCTTTTATTTCAGCA
The DNA here is from genome assembly GCF_000513135.1 of Halalkalibacter akibai JCM 9157. Taxonomy (GTDB): domain Bacteria; phylum Bacillota; class Bacilli; order Bacillales; family Bacillaceae_D; genus Halalkalibacter; species Halalkalibacter akibai. Next base: position 152,971 of record NZ_BAUV01000004.1, on the reverse strand, counting down.
ACAACCTGTTCTGCCCGTTCTTGACTACCTGCGTAGTTCACGACAACATTGGCACCGTTACGAGCAAGCTCGATTGCGGTTGCTCTACCAATTCCACGTGAAGCTCCAGTAACAATTGCCACTTTACCTTGTAACATTATTCAGTCACTCCTTCTAACAACTCTTTTACTTTTAGAACACCTTCTCGGTTGCTTACGGCTAAAGCTGTAGCACGTCTATCAACTTTCCGAACGAGCCCTGTTAAAACATTTCCAGATCCAACCTCTATAAAAGTATCTACTCCGGCATCTAAAAGTGCTCGAATTGTATCCTCATAGGACTGGGGAAAACACTTGTTTAATTAGATTCGCTTGTATCTCTTCTGCATCTTGAACAACAGTCGCAGAGACATTAGCAACAACTGGTATTTTTGCATTAGTAATTGTTAGTTGACTAAGAACTTGTTCTAATTTTTCTGCCGCTGGTTTCATTAAGCTTGAATGGAAGGGTCCACTCACTTGTAATGGAATAACTCTTTTGGCACCAGCCTCTTTTGCTTTTACCCCTGCTAATTCAACTCCTTTTGCTGAACCTGAGATGACAATTTGCCCTGGGCAATTTAGATTAGCTAACTCGGCTGTTTCATTTTCCTGACTAGCAAAAGAGCAAGCTTTCTCTAAAACATCTCTTTCTAACCCTAAAACAGCTGACATTGCCCCTTCTCCAAACGGAACCGCCTCTTCCATAAATAACCCACGGTTTCTAACAGCGACAACCGCGTCCTCAAATGACATTGCTCCAGCAGCAACTAGTGCAGTGTATTCTCCTAGACTGTGACCAGCAACATAATCCGGTTGAATACCTTCTTCGTTAAAGAGTTGCAATACAGCTGTACTCATCGTCACTAATGCTGGTTGAGTATTTTCCGTTCTTTTTAACGTATCTTCCGGACCTTGTAGCATGACTTCTGACAAAGAAAATTGTAAAGTCTGATCTGCACGTTCGAAAATAGCCCTAGCTATTTGCTCTTGTTCTACTAACTCTTTTCCCATTCCAACAACTTGTGATCCTTGTCCTGGGAATAAAAAAGCAACTTTCCCCACAAACATTCCTCCTAGCTTTTTTCTTCTGTTTTGGCCACTTCATTCTTAATAATGGTTACTACTTGTTGTTCAACCATATCTCTGCTTTGACGAATAGCATGAAACATAGCTGTTGCATCCGAAGAACCGTGTGCTTTAATAACTGGTGCTTTTAACCCAAATAAACCAGCACCACCATATTGAGAGTAGCTCATCTGTTCCTTGATTCCTTTAAAGCTTGATTTTAGGACACCTGCAGCTAGTTTGTTTACAAAAGAGCTTGTCAGTTCTTTCTTCAACAAAGAAAATAAAGTTCCTGCTGTTCCTTCAATCGTTTTTAAGACAAGATTCCCAGAAAAACCATCACAGACGACAACATCCGCTACACCAGACAATAAATCGCGTGCTTCTACATTTCCGATGAAGTGAATATCACTTGCCTCTAGTAATGGAAAAGCTGCCTTAGTCAGATCGTTTCCTTTTCCATTCTCTGTTCCAACATTAAGAAGGGCCACACGAGGTTTTCTAACTTTTTTGACCATTTCCATATAAGTATTTCCAATAATAGCATATTGCTGAATGTGCTCAGGCTTTGCGTCCATATTAGCTCCTACATCTAATAATAAAAAGCCTCTTCCATCAAGGGTAGGGAGCATTGGAGATAGCGCAGGACGATCAATCCCTTTAATGCGGCCTATATGTAATAAGCCCGCTGTCATTAACGCACCTGTGTTCCCTGCTGATATACAAGCATCCGCTCTTCCTTCTTTTACTTCACGAGCAGCAAGAACCATTGACGAATTTTTCTTTCTACGAACAGCTGTTGTCGGTTGATCTGTATCTTCAATCTTTTCAGTTGTATGTAAAATGGTAATTTGTTTATCGTTAGTTAAATGTTTTTTAATGTCTTCTTCATTGCCAACTAGCGTTATGTACATTTCAGGAAAAGTTTGTATCGCTTGCTGAGCAGCTTCTACCTGGGCTCTTGGAGCATGATCTCCCCCCATAGCATCTATTGCAATGTTCATTCGAACTCTCTCCTTTTTCTCTCTCTTTCATTTGATCGGAACATAATAAATTCACCCGAAAAGACTAACTCTTGATCAACATAACTATTTACATGAACAGTTGTTCTTTCTTTTTCAATGCCTTGAACATTTGCCTTAGCTATCACTCGTTCACCTGCTTGCACTTGTCTTGTAAAACGAATGGTCGCCTTCGCCGTTAAAGCTAATTCGTCATTAATGATCGCAACCGCTAGTGAGTTCGCTTGCGCAAATAAATGATGTCCCCTTGCAATCCCACTTCTTGAGAAGACATGCTCATATCCAACATCTAAAATTGAAATTGCCCTCTCATCAAGCTGTAGATCAACAATCTCACCAATTACTTCTTCTGGTGATAGTGCCTTTACATCATCTAGCTGTTGTTTCGCTACACCTTTAATTCGTTCTCTTAATTCTGGAATAGCTAACTCTAAGCGATCGAGACGAATTGTTTGAATGCTGACAGAAAACTGTTCGGCTAAAGCCTCATCCGTCATAAATGGATTTAACTCTAATGTTTCTTTAAGGAGGGCCTGCCGTTCTTGTTTTTTTCGTTTCATTACATTCCACCGTCCGCTTTTCCTCTTCATCAGATTATGACTAGGTACTAAGAGTAGTATATAATTGCTTCACTCTTATTTCAATAGCTAATCGATCTTTTGCCCATTTAAAACTCCTTGATATTCAATGTATTTCCGTAATCCTTCGTACTCTTCCTTTGTCCAAAAGTCACTTGATTGAATTAAGGCAACGGCGTCCTGTCTAGCCACTTCAAGGGCCCGGTAATCATGAACCACATCTGCAATTTTAAAATCAGGTAATCCACTTTGTTTTGAACCAAAAAAGTCACCAGGTCCCCTTAATTCTAAATCTCTTTCCGAAAGGACAAAACCATCGTTTGTTTCTGTCATGATTCTCATTCTTTCTTTTCCTACTTCAGATTTAGGATCTGCTAGTAGAATACAATACGACTGTGCCTGTCCTCTTCCTACCCTGCCCCTGAGCTGATGCAGTTGAGCTAATCCAAATCGTTCTGCATCATAAATGACCATAACGGTTGCATTAGGAACATTCACACCTACCTCAACAACAGTTGTTGAAACGAGGATTTGTGTTTCATTTTTACTAAAAGCATCCATAACTTGCTCTTTCTCAGAAGGATGCAGACGCCCATGCATCAAACCAACACCCCACTGATCTTTATAATGTTGCTTTAGAATCATATGTACATCAATAGCATTTTGCACATCCAGTTTTTCTGATTCTTCTATTAATGGGCAAATGACATACGCTTGGCGACCTTGTTGTAATTCCTTTTCTATAAAATCAAGAACTCGCTCTAACATATCTGGCTTTGCCCAATACGTTTCAATAGTTTTTCTTCCAGCAGGCATTTCATCAATAATAGACACATCCATATCACCAAAAACAGAAATAGCTAATGTTCTCGGAATAGGAGTTGCAGTCATAAAAAGGACATCGGGGTTTTCGCCTTTATCACGGAGGACGCGTCGTTGCTCTACACCAAAACGATGTTGTTCATCCGTTATGACTAAGCCTAGATTTTTAAACAGTACATCATCTTGAATTAAAGCATGCGTACCTACTAATAACTGTAACTCACCATTTTCTAGTGCTTTTAATTTTTCAGCACGTTTTTTGCCTTTCACAGATCCTGATAACAATTCTACAGTCACACCTAATGGTTCCAAGATACCTTTTAAAGAATGCACATGTTGTTCAGCTAAGATTTCTGTTGGAACCATTAATGCCGCTTGGTATCCAGCTTTAATAACCGCATACATACAAATAGCCGCAACAATTGTTTTGCCTGAACCTACATCACCCTGAAGTAATCGGTTCATCCGATAAGGAGATTTAATATCTTGTATAACTTCATTGACAACCCGTTGCTGTGCGTTAGTTAAAGGAAAAGGTAGTTGTTTAATAAAATCCTGAATCTCTTTTTCTGGGATATCAAGAGCTCTACCGTTAGATTTGTCTCTATTTGCTTTTCTAAAATGCCTGCATCTTTAGTTGAAAAAGCAAGAATTCTTCGTAAACCATTCTTCTTCTGGCATGCTTCATTGATTCAGGATTCGGCGGGAAATGCAATCTAGAAAGTGCCTCTCTTTTTGAAGGTAACTTATAAGATTCCCGCAACTGTTCAGGAATTAAATCAGGAATTTGCGTGCTAAATTGATTCATAGCCTGATAAATAAATTTTCGGATTGCTTTAGTTGTGAGTTTGCCACTAACAGAGTAAATTGGCGCTATTGTTTGTTCTCTTTCTTCTCTTCCTTGCTTACATTCACTCCCAGTAATCGTCATCCGGTGTTGATCCCATTTTCCCGTAATCGTTAATTCGGCTCCAAGCTTAATTTGACTTTTTAAAAAGGCACGGTTAAAAAAAGTTACTGTCACCAAAATTTGATTTACAAGCAATCTAAAAGAAAGTCTATTTTTCTTTTTACCAAAATATCGAATGCTAACCTCACTTTGAACAATGCCAACAACGGTAACTCTTTCTTCATGCTTCACTTCATGTAAATCTTTTAACTGATAATCCTCATAACGATAAGGAAAATGTTCAAGTAAATCGCCAACCGTATATATTCGTAGCCCCTGCAACAATTTAGCGGTTTCTTCCCCAACACCTGTTACCTCTGTTACTGCTTGATCCATTACACTCATTTCTTATCTAGCGACAAACCAAAGATCTTTGCTTCTAGTTCTCGGCCTGTTGGCGTCGCCGCTAACCCTCCTTGAGCTGTTTCGCGCAATGCTTCTGGCATTGTTTGACCTATCTTATACATGGCATCAATAACTTCATCACACGGAATTCGACTCGTAATACCAGCTAGTGCCATATCAGCAGCAACAATTGCAATGGAAGCCCCAATGGCGTTGCGCTTCACACAAGGAACTTCCACAAGTCCTGCAACAGGGTCACAAACAAGACCTAGCATATTCTTAAGTGCGATTGCCATGGCCTCTGCAGACTGACTCGGAGTTCCACCCGCTAGTTCTACTAAGGCAGCAGCTGCCATTCCAGTTGCAGAACCAACTTCAGCCTGACAACCACCTGCTGCACCAGATATCGAAGCATTATTAGCGACTACAAACCCAAAAGCACCCGCTGCAAATAAATATTGAACCATTTGTTCTTCAGATGGATTTAACTTCTGTTCCAATCCAAATAAAACTCCTGGCACAACACCTGCTGACCCCGCAGTTGGAGTAGCACAGATGGTACCCATAGCCGCATTTACCTCATTAGTAGCAACAGCTTTACTTACTGCATCCAATACGGTCTCGCTTGATAGAAACTGACCTTTTTTTATATATTCTTGCAATAAAACAGCGTCCCCACCTGTTAAGCCAGAAACTGAGCGCACCTTTTCTTTTATCCCGCGTTCCACCGCTTCTTTCATCACATGTAGATTTCTTTGCATTTGTCCTGTGATCTCTTCTTTAGAACGTCCAGTCACTTCAATTTCTTGCTCAATCATCACTTCAGAGATCTTTTTTCCTTCTGATTCTGCTAACTCAACTAGTTCTGCTACATTTTTAAACAAGATTTTCCCTCCTCTTAATCATGAATTTTAGTTACTTTAACAATATTCTCTAGATTTTCTAATTCGATCAGCAATGGAGTTTCAACATTTTGATCTACTTCAATAACCATTAAGGCTTCTTTTCCTTTTTCTTTTCTAGAAACCTCCATGTGGCCAATGTTAATTTCATATTTTGCAAGGACATTAGACACACCCGCAATCACACCATAACGATCATTATGAACAACTAAAATTGCTGGATGGTTACCGGACAAACGAAGTTGAAAGCCATTCAATTCAATGATCTCTATCTTCCCACCGCCAATTGAAATGCCAACAAGCTCTAGTCGCTCAGTTCCTTTTTCTAGGACTACTTTAGCCGTATTAGGATGGTCCGTAACAGCTTCTTCTTCATGGAAGGCAATTTTTATTTTAGCTTGCTCTGCCAACTCAATGGATTCTGTAATTCGTTTATCAGATGTATCAAAATCTAATATACCGCCTACAATTGCTACATCTGTCCCATGACCTTTATATGTTTTGGCGAAAGATCCATAAAAATAGATTTGGGCTGAATCAGGACTTTTCCCAAATAAAGTTCTTGCTACTCGACCAATTCTCGCAGCCCCAGCTGTATGAGAGCTAGATGGTCCTATCATAACAGGACCAATAATATCGAAAACCGTACGATACTTCATAATCTTATCCTCCGTTCAGGTTGTATGGAGGCCCCTGAAAAGGGTGGCTTTTCCCTTTTTTATTGCCTCGTTGTATGCGCTAAAAAAAGAGAGTGACCCAGTAGAACCAACCTCCACTAGTCATACAATATAAATAAGGAAAAGCAATGCTTTTACTTGTATACCGCATACTAGAAAGGTTTGACTCTTCACTGTAAGTCACCCTCACATATTCATTCTAAGCTTTTGTCATTGAGATCGCTACGGTACCAGGACCAACGTGAGCACCGATAACAGCACCAATTGAAGTAATGACATCACTTTCAACGTTAAATTCCGCTTTTATCCGGTCAATCATTTCAACTGCTAATGATTCATTTACTGCATGTGAGATTCCTACGTGTATAGGTTGTGAACCATACTGTTCTTTTAGCAACTCAACAATTCGGTTCAAAGCCTTTTTTTGCCCTCTAGCTTTTTCGAAGGGAATAACCTCTCCTTGCTCGGATAAAGACAAGATTGGTTTAATTTTCAACATAGACCCTAATACTGCAGAAGCCGTTCCAATACGCCCATTTTTTTGTAAATACTCAAGCGTATCAACCATAAAAAAGACGGTCGTTTCTTTAAGTAAATGTTCAAGTCTTGCCTTACATTCGACAAGCGATTTTCCCGCCTTAACCATTCTAGCCATTTCGACCACAATAATTCCAATTGCATAGGAAGCACGCTTAGAGTCAACAACATGTATTGAATCAATATCATCCATCGTTTGTTTAGCTATTGAAGCTGCTTGATACGTACCACTTAACTTTGACGATAAGTGTATCGATAAAATATGGGTGTCATCTTCTTCAAGTAGCGAACGATAGACTTCTTCAAATTGATAAGGCGTCGGCTGTGATGTTGAAGGTATAACGTTTTTCTCCTTAACTTTTTGGTAAAACTGATTTGAAGTCAACGTCACACCATCTTCATACATTTCATCATCAGAAAATATAACATTTAAAGGAACAACTGTTATTCCTAATTCTTCAATTAATTCAACAGGAATATCGGCTGTACTATCTGTTACAACTTTTATATTCGACAAATTTATCGCTCCTTTACCCGTTCGCCTTTACTCAACTGAGATAATATACGAGTAAAGTGGTTGATTTCCTAATTGGACATCCACTTCTACCTCAGGAAATTCTACTTCTAAAAAGGAAGCAAGTTGCTCTGTTTGCTCAGTTGTTGCATCCTCACCCTGAATTAGCGTCACAATCTCACTGTCTTCATCTAGCATTTGTTGAAGAAGATCTTTTGTTACTTCTAAAACATCCACACCTGAGCTAACAATTTTCTTTTCCGCTATCCCCATGAAGTCATTTTTCTTAATGTCAATACCATCAATATTTGTGTCACGAACAGCAAACGTAACTTGACCTGATTTCACTGTCGTTAATGCATCCTTCATCATACCTGCATTTACTTCAAGCCCTTGGGTTGGGTTAAAAGATAACAATGCAGCAAGTCCTTGAGGTACTGTTTTAGAAGGAACAACCATCGCTTTTTCACCGACCACTTGTGCAGCTTGTTCAGCGGCCATGATAATGTTGCCATTATTAGGTAGGATAATGACCTTTTCTGCATGAACTTCTTCAATTGCGTTAACAATATCCTCTGTGCTTGGGTTCATTGTTTGTCCACCCTCAATGACTACCCCAGCCCCTAATCCTTTAAACAACTTAGCAATTCCCTCTCCCATTGCGACCGTTACAATTCCGAATTCACTCTTTTCTTTGCTAGTTAAATCAGGTTTTGATTTTTGTCCGTAAGCTTCTTTCGTTTCATCAAGAAGGTGTGTATGTTGCTCTCGCATGTTCTCTATTTTAATATTAATTAATTCTCCATACCTTTGCGCCTTCGTAAGAACTTCTCCTGGTTGTTCAGCATGAATATGTACTTTTATAAGATCTTCATCTGAAACGACTAAGAGAGAATCACCTATTTCACTTAATTCTTGTCTGAATTTCTGTTCATCATAAGGATTAGTAATTAGCTTTTCTTCTTGGATTCGAACCATCACTTCCGTACAGAAGCCAAATTCGATATCTTCTGTAGCCATATGGCTTTGTGCATTATGGTGTTCAATCTTGACCAGATTGTCCATTGATACGTATTCTGAAGAAATAGCTTCAGGTAATGCTTCTCCTTTTAAAGCCGCCAAGAATCCTTCATAAATATAAACAAGTCCTTGGCCCCCAGAGTCCACTACTCCTACTTCTTTTAACACTGGTAATAAATCAGGGGTTCTTTTTAATGAAGCTTTCGCCTCTTTTAAAGTTTCTTCCATCACATAAATAACGTCATTATGTTTTTTTGAAACTTTTAATGAATGCTTTGCTGCGTCTTTGGCAACTGTTAGAATCGTTCCTTCAACAGGTTTCATTACTGCCTTATAAGCTGTTTCAACGCCACGCTCAAAAGCCTGAGCTAAATCAGCGGCTGTAATCTGACTTTTACCTTCGACCTGCTTTGAAAATCCTCTAAATAGCTGAGATAAAATAACACCCGAATTACCTCTTGCCCCCATCAATAAGCCTTTTGCAAAAGAGCCAGCGACCTTAGAAGCATCGTCTTGGATGTTTTGTTTAACTTCCTTTACGCCTGAAGTAATAGAGAGATTCATATTTGTTCCCGTATCACCATCTGGAACCGGAAAAACATTTAATGCGTCAACTACTTTTACATTCTTTGATAAATTCTCTGCTCCCTCAATAAACATGTAAGCGAGCTTCTTACCTTCAATATGGTTTGCCACAAACATTTTCCTCCTAAAACTAGCACTTACGGGTTCGTGACGCGGACACCTTGAACAAAAATGTTCACAGAATCAACATCAAGCCCTAACATTTGTTCTAGTTGATATTTCACTTTTGTTTGCACGTTGTAAGCCACCTCAGAAATTTTCGTGCCATAGCTAACAATGATGTACATATCAATATGAATTTGCTCTTCGTCTTCACGAATGACCACGCCACGTCGGAAATTTTCTTTTCCGAGCAGATCTGTAATTCCGTCTTTTAACTGCTTTTGAGATGCCATTCCGACAATTCCATAACAATCAATAGCTGCTCCACCAGCAATCGTAGCTACAACATCTTTTGAAACATCTACTGTACCTAACTGAGTTTTCATTTCAATTGACATTCCCATTCCTCCTCTGAAGACAAAACTTGATTCAATATCGTCATTTTACTATAATATCAATGAATTTAAAAGTGTATTCGTTTTTTCCACCTTTATTAAGCTCTGTCAAGCAACTTTACTTGATAAACTTTCGAGGAAGCTATTGCATTATATAAAGCGCTATGCTACTATATTCAAGTATGATTTAAGGTCTGTATTGGGAATAAGGAGGTGCATATCATGGCACGTAAATGTTATATTACTGGAAAAACAGCGCGTACTGGAAACAAGCGCTCTCACGCACTAAATAAAACGAAGCGCCGTTGGGGTGCTAACGTACAAAAGGTTCGTATTTTAGTAGACGGCAAGCCTAAACGTGTATACGTTTCAACTCGCGCACTTAAGTCTGGTAAAGTAGAACGCGTTTAAGTTTCTAATAACTTGCAAAAAAGCACCGTAATTCGGTGCTTTTTTGTTTACCCTTTTTTGAATGAGTTCAGTACTGCCTTGACAAACCCACCTAAGAATTTAGGTAGCTTGATCGTGTAGAATTTCATAGCTCCTCCTCCTCAACGTGAATAGCCCACGGGGATATTATTCAAGAAACTTAACTCACGACCATAGGACGTGAAGCGAAGTCGCCCCTATCCTTCAAGCCATTTGCTCAGACAAGAATTATGATAAGGATAAAATAATTGCTCTTAAACTAATATATGCAGATACGACAAACTATACCTATTTTTTTATTGTCATATCAATTTACCACTTTGAGCAACTTATCCTCGTCTCTCTATCATTATGCATATGCCCTATACCTCAATATATGTCTGATTACAAAGAATGTTCATTTGAATATAAAAAAAAGAGCTTGTCAAAAGAATTTCTTTTGTGACAAAGCCCATTATATTAAGGTTTTAACGTCATAAATAAAATAAATAAAGTTTCTTAACGATTTGTTTCTTTATTAAAGTCCCCTCTAATTTCGGCAATTGCTTTTGCTCGATCTATTTCATTGTAGATGGCTGATCCCGCAACAAGAACATTCGCTCCTGCTTCTACGCATTTTTTTGCGGTAGTGAAATTCACACCACCATCAACCTCAATATCAATCGTTAAGTTTCTACTTTTTGCAAGCTCTGAAACTTTCTTTATTTTGGTTAAAACTGATTCAATAAATCTCTGTCCTCCAAAACCGGGATTGACAGTCATTAATAAAACAAGATCGACATCTTCAATAATTGGTTCAATTACTTCTACAGGCGTCGCTGGATTTAAAACAATTCCTGCCCTCACCCCGTAATCTTTAATTAAATGAACCGTACGATGTAAATGAGTGCAAGCTTCCACGTGCACAGAAAGAATATCTGCACCGGCTTTCGCAAACTGCGGAATAAATTGATCTGGATTTTCAATCATCAGGTGAACATCTAATGGCAGATTTGTAATAGGACGAATCGCTTCGACAACTAGGGGACCAATTGTAATGTTTGGTACAAAATGACCATCCATAACATCAACATGGATGTAATCAGCTCCCCCAAGCTCTACTTCTTTAATATCTTCACCTAACTTGGAAAAATCAGCTGATAGGATAGAAGGGGCAATTTTGATCATCAATCATACCTCCTTTTTTGATTTTTGATTTCCTCTAAAAATTGGAGATAATGCTTCATTCTTGATTCACCTATCTCCTCTTTCTCTAGCGCTGCTTTTACCGCACATTTTGGTTCTGACGTATGAGTACATCCCCTAAACTTACAGTCAGCAGACAGTCTCTCCATTTCAGGAAAGCATCCTGAAAGATCCTCTGTTTCAAGATCTATAAAATCTAAAGAACTAAACCCTGGAGTGTCTGCGACAAGTCCATTTCCTATTCTTAAAAGCTCCACATGCCTTGTCGTATGTTTCCCTCTTCCTAAATGAGAAGAAATCTCATTAGTTTCAATGTTAAGCTCTGGTTTCAAACTATTTAGTAATGAAGATTTACCAACCCCAGACTGGCCAGCTACTACACTTACTTTCCCATCTAAATATGGAATAATTTGATCGATTCCATCTTTTTGCAAAGTTGAGGTTAATAATACCGTATAACCAATTTTTTCATATTGTTCTTTATATTTCAAAATATCGATTGGAATGGATGATCCAAGCAAGTCGACTTTACTAATGATGATAATTGCCTCTAAGCCGTTTGCTTCAATATGTACAAGAAAACGATCAAGAAGCAAAGGACTAAAGTCCGGTTCTAGAGCTGAGAAAACAAGTAGCGCTTGATCAACGTTGGCTATCGGTGGTCGAATTAGTTCGTTCTTACGTTCAAACACATCTAGAATGTAACCGTCCGTTCTATTTTCGGCTTCAAATTCCACTTCATCTCCAACAAGGGGTTTAATTTGTCTTTTTCTAAAGTTTCCTCTGCCACGACATTGAAAGATGCCATCTTCTGTTTGAACATAATAAAAACCACTTAGAGCTTTAACAATCATCCCTGTTGCCATTCGAAACCTCCTACTTGATTTAGAAACAACACAGACACTTTAAACAAAAGCATCCATGTTGTCGTTTTAATTGTATCTATACGTTTCCGAGCTTTTGATTAATTCACCATTTACAAACACATCAAAAGAACCACTTTGAGAAGGACTAACTTGTAGCTCGACTGGATACTCTGTTGTTTCAGTAATCGTCTCCTCTACAAATACCTGGTCCTGTCCACCCGTTGAAGCATCCCGGTACACAATCCGAATGCGGAATTCATTTCCTGCTTCTCTATCTTCATCTGAAACACCAATAGGTTGATTGACTTGAATAACACGAATCGGATCAGGCTCTGGCTCAGGCTGTGGTTCTGGCCCTTGTGATAGTACTAACCTGACCTCGTCTCCTTTATCCAACATTGTATATGGAGCTGGATTTTGACGGATAACTAGTCCTGCTGCTACTGAGTTAGAATACGCTGTTTCAAATTTAGGTATTAGTCCAACCTCATTTAAATAACTTCTGGCACTCGCTTCTTCATTATTAACAAGGTCTCTTAATCTAATTTGCTCGGCAATACTATAAGTTAAGTAAACCGTTGTCTCCTCGACAATAATGCTTGTTCCTGCTCTAGGATCTTGAAAAAGCACGATACCTGGAGATTGATTATCAGTTGGTCGTTCTGTAGTTTCAGCTTCAACACCTAATCTTTCTAGCATATTTAAAGCTTCTTCAATAGGCATACCTACATAATCATCCAGTTCTATTTCTTCCTTACCCAAGCTTACAAATAAGCGAACAGTAGCATTTTCTTTTACAGTTGAGTTAGGAGCAGGATTTTGTCTAATGACATAGTCTTTTGGCACAGTATCATCTTCATTCACATCTTCACGTTCAACAGTTAAGCCATTTTCTACTAAAGTAAGTTCTGCCTCCTCAAAAGGCATCCCCGTCACATCAGGAATAACTACTTCACCTACTCTAAATAAATTAGGCAATAAAACAAAAGCTGCTACGACCGAACCAATTAATACAAAAAGCAGAACAAGGACTATCGTTAGGCCTCTTCTTTTCTTTTTTTGTTTTTTAGCCGGCTTCGTTTTTTCTTGTAAGTCCTTTTCTTCAACTGGAGCTTGGGACACAGCGACATTCTTCACAGGGGGCATTTCCACCGTTTTGTCTAAATCGGTATGGTCTTGTTCATGTTCACGGATAATTGGGATGGCTTTTGTTGCTTCTTCATCCATCCCAAGCTGTAAAGGTGCTTCATTAATTCGATCTGGGTTTAAGGCAGTTACAATATCTTCTTCCATTTCCCTAACAGTTGCATATCTTTTTGTTGGGTCCTTTACTGTTGCTTTTCCAATAATATTTTCAATGCTTTGAGGCAAAGTAGGAATTTTGGCTCGAGCCGACGGAACATCATTTTGTAAATGTTTGATCGCAATAGAAACAGCTGTATCACCAGAAAAAGGAAGTACTCCTGTAACCATTTCATATAAAACAATTCCCAATGAATATATATCCGACTTATACGTAACATGCCCACCACGGGCTTGCTCAGGTGATAAGTAGTGTACCGAACCCATTACTGAGTTTGTATGGGTAATGGTAGCTGCTGAAATTGCACGTGCAATACCGAAATCTGTAACCTTGACAACACCTTCTCGACTAATTAGGATATTGTGAGGCTTGATATCTCTGTGAATGATATGGTTTGCATGCGAGTGTTCAAGTGCAGCAAGCATTTGTTCCATGTAATCCACACAATCTTCTACCGGTAACGGACCGTGAGATTGTATTAACTCTTTTAACGTTTGACCCTCAACATATTCCATGACTATGTAGTAGGTATTTCCTTCTTCTCCAACATCATAAATATTAACAATGTTTGGATGAGCTAAACTTGTTGCTGCTTGAGCCTCTCTTCTAAATCGCTTAATAAACTGAGGATCATCTGAAAACTGTGGTTGAAGTACTTTTACAGCTACATGTCGGTCGAGAATGACATCGAGCGCTTTGTATACATTAGCCATTCCACCGCCACCGATGGTTTCAAGAACTTGATAACGACCACTAATTCGTTCACCTATCATTACTCAAAACCCCTATATTGAACGATAGCTACCGTTATGTTGTCTTCTCCGCCGCGCTCATTTGCGAGATGAATCAACTCTTTTGCTTTTTCATGAATCGGTACTTGTTTTTCAAGGTGCCCTTTTAGATCATCTGATGATAATTTATTGGTTAATCCGTCAGAACACAATAATACCAGTTGATCTTCTTCTGTTTGTAAAGTCGTTACGTCAATTTTAATCTCAGTTTCCGTTCCTAGTGCTCTCAATAACACATTTCTTCGTGGGTGGTGTTCTGCTTCTTCTTCCGTAATTTGACCATTGCGAACTAATTCTTGCACGAGAGAATGATCATTTGTTTTTTGTTGGAAACCAAATTCGTTAAAAAGATAAGCTCGACTATCCCCAATATGAGCAATACTAATAAACTCCTTCGTGCAAAGAGCTACAACTAACGTAGTCCCCATCCCGTAACATTCCTCATGATTTTTTGCATGAGTATAAAGTTTTTTGTTCAACAATTCAAACTGCTCTACTAACCACTTTTCTGCTTCTTTAACTGAAATGATTTCTTGCTCTTTTGCCCATAAATCCCGCAAATAATCAGTTGCCATCGCACTAGCTACATCACCAGCCCGATGTCCACCCATACCATCAGCCACAACAGCTAGAATGCCAAATTTATTCTCAAATACCCCACCACTGTCTTCATTATGAGCTCTGACTTTTCCTACATCTGTTTGAAATGTAAACTCCATCTCTTAAAAATCACCTCGTTTCTTCTTTTCGCTCCTTCGCACGAAGCTGACCACATGCAGCATCAATATCGTGACCTTGTTCACGACGGATCGTCACATTAATTTTACGATTTTTTAGAACCTTTTCAAATGCAAAAATTTGATTTTTAGGTGTTCTCACATAATCTCTCTCAAGTACATAGTTAACGGGTATTAAATTCACATGGCATTTAATATCTTTAATTAAATCAGCTAATTGCTCCGCATGTTCTTCTTGATCATTCACTCCGCCAAATAAACCGTACTCAAAGGTTACTCTGCGACCAGTTGTTTCAATATAATACTTAATTGATTCCATCAGTTTAGGAAGTGGCCATGCACGGTTAACAGGCATTAGTTTGCTTCTGATTTCCGTTGTCGGAGCATGTAGTGAAATAGCAAAATTAATTTGCATTTTTTCGTCCGCAAATTTATATATTTTAGGGACTACACCACTTGTAGAAACGGTAATATGTCGAGCACCAATGTTTAAGCCCTTTTCATGATTAATTGTTTTTAGAAATGGTACTAGTTCATCATAGTTATCAAAAGCTCGCCAATCCCCATTACTACAACAGAACTTACTCGTTCTTCTACTTCATCCATCGCCCGTTGAGACTCTAATACTTGAGCAACAATTTCACCAGATTCTAAGTTGCGTTTTAAGCCCCCTAGTGTTGAGGCACAAAACGTACAGCCTAGGCGGCACCCTACTTGAGTAGTTACACAAACACTATTTCCATATTCATGACGCATCACAACTGTTTCAATCGAATACCCATCATGTAATTCAAATAAAAATTTCACAGTGCCATCAGAAGAAACTTGTCTCGTCACTATTTTTAAGGTTGTCAATACAAACGATGTTTCAAGCTTTTCTCTTAATTCCTTCGAGAGATTTGTCATCTCCTCGAAACTTGATACGCGTTTTTGATACAGCCATTCAAAGATTTGAGTTGCACGAAATTTAGGTTCATTTTGTTCCTGTAACCAATCTTGCATTTCTGTGAATTGAATGGAATAAATTGAACGCTTTTGATCTGTATTTGGCTTTTCACTAGTTGTTTTTAATTGTTCCATGTTGTCACCTTCCGTTCATCCTTATTGTTTCACAAGACTTGCAATAAAGAAACCATCTGTTTCAAAGTCCTGAGGTAAAATGGTAATCATGCCATTTTCAAATGTTGTTGACTGCCTCGCTTTTAAAGGCAGTCTTTCAGATAATGTTTCATCTAACGTAAAATGAGGATGCTCATTTAAGAATTTTTCAATGACCAATTCATTTTCTTCTTTATCTACAGTACAAGTACTATAGATTAGTTTTCCCCCATTTTTCACTAATTGAGCGGCTTCAGTTAAAATGTCCAGTTGAATTCGTTGAATTGCCTGTATATCTTTTAATTCTTTCGACCATTTTATATCTGGCTTACGACGAATGACACCAAAGCCACTACATGGTGCATCAACGAGTACCCGATCAAATTGATTTTTATCGTATTGAGATGTTAATGTTCTAGCATCAAGTGCAGTTGCAGTTATATTATCTAATCCTAACCGAGATGCTTGTTCCCGGATCAACTTCACTTTATGTTCATGTAAATCAAAAGAAAGTACCTTCCCTTGACCTTCCATTAATTCAGCCATATGTGTTGATTTCCCGCCTGGTGCTGCACATGCATCTATCACTGTCATATTAGGTTCAGTTCCAACAGCTCTTGCTACTAACATTGAACTTTCATCTTGAGCCGTGATATAACCGTCTCGATATGCATTCGTTTTAAAAACATTTCCCTTTTCAATGATGATGGCATCCTCAGATAATACACCTTTTCTGACTTCTAAACCCTCTTCTTCGAGGAGTGAAATAGCGTCTTCTACCGTCGCCTTTATTTTATTCACACGAACAGTTACAGAAGGCGGTACAAGGCTGGATTCACACATCGCTTTTGTTTGTTCATAACCGAACTGATCTGACCAACGTTTTACTAGCCAAATTGGAAAGCTTGTCTCAAGAGCTAATCTTTCAAGATCATCTTCAATCTTATCAAAAGTTGGTAACCCTTCACGAAGAATTGACCTTAACACTCCATTTACCATTCCACTGATTCCCTTATGCCCTCTTTTTTTAGCTATCGTTACTGCCTCATGAACCACCGCACGATCTGGTATACGATCAAGGTAAGCTAACTGATAGACTGACAATCGCAACAAAACTTTAACCCAATCTTGAAGTGAATTCACTCCCTTCTTTACAAAGGATTGTAAATAGAAATCAAGTGTGTCTCTTCTTTGAATCGTTCCATAAACTAGTTCAGTTAATAAACCTACATCTCTTGGATCAAGTTTTGTTCTATTAACGGTTTGATTTAAAAGTAAGTTACTGTATGCTTGATTTTTTTCTATTTGTAGCAGGATTTCAAGGGCTACTTCTCTTACTGGTTTACTCATCTGCTTCTCCTAGCTTGATTCCGGATTTTAAATGGGATCCAGCTCCTCGTATAAACGACTCTGCATCCATTTTCTTTTTACCTGATGGCTGTAATTGTGTTATCTTAATGGCGCTATTACTACCAGTTGACACAATAATTCCGTTTGATTCAACTCTCTCTATAACTCCAGGTTCCAACGAACTTGTTGAAGGTACTTTTTCTCCCCACCAAACTTTTAGTGGCTTTCCTTCTAGAGATGTATAAGCAACAGGCCATGGATGTAACCCGCGAATTTGGTTATATAATTCTTCTCCTGGACGACTCCAATCAAGACGTTCCATTTCTCTGGTAATATTTCTCGCAAACGAAACCTCTTCTTCTTTTTGCACTTCAGGTTTAATTTGACCACTTATAAGCTGAGGAATTGTCTCAATTAATAATTGAGCACCAGCAATGCTTAATTTATCATGCATCGTTCCAACATGATCATCTTCCTCAATTGGCACGCTTACCCGAGAAAGCATGTCTCCAGCATCTAATTTCTCCACCATATACATGATTGTCACTCCTGCGTTCTCCTCACCATCAATAATAGCTTGATGAATAGGTGCACCGCCACGGTATTTGGGAAGAAGGGAAGCATGCACATTTATACAACCATGTGTAGGGAATTCTAATAATTCTTTGGGTAAAATTTGCCCAAAAGCAGCCGTAATAATTAAATCTGGTTTATAAGCCAGTACTTTTTCTACCTCAGTCGACTCTCTAATTTTCTCCGGTTGCAAGACATCTATTTGATGCTTAACTGCTTCTACTTTTACAGGTGGGGGTGTTAATACTTTTTTTCTTCCTACAGGTCGATCCGGTTGTGTGACGACCGCAACTACTTCATACCCTTCTGTTATTAAACTACTTAACACAGGAACAGAAAAATCTGGGGTTCCCATAAAAACAATTCTCATTTTCTAACCACCTTTGGTTGCTCATTATATGAGCACGTTCTATCGCTTTTAATTCATAGCTATAATCAATTAGTTGTTTTTCAATTATGTTTCCTTAACAGCTCCGTTACATTGCGCTTCAGAAGTTTTAAAGGGATTGAATAGCAACAATCCTTGCAGCGGCTCCGCTCATCGCTCGCTTTTAAGTGAAAAAGGTAAAGTTATACCTTTTATTTTGTTTTGAGCTTACGCGGAGGCGATGGCTTCTCTCGCTGCTCGTATTCTCTCAAGAAGTTCGCTCAGAGAATACTTAAGAGCTTGCAGCGGCTCCGCTCATCGCTCGCTTTTAAGTGAAAAAGGTAAAGTTCAACCTTTTATTTTGTTTTGAGCTTACGCGGAGGCGATGGCTTCTCTCGCTGCTCGTCTTCTCTGAGAAGTTCGCTCAGAGAAGACTTAAGAGCTTGCAGCGGCTCCGCTCATCGCTCGCTTTTAAGTGAAAAAGGTAAAGTTCAACCTTTTTCACTTAAAAGCTATGTAAACATATAAGGTTGCATGTCTATTGATATTTGGAGTTGGCCTTGGTTAATTTCTCTTATGTAGTGTTGCTGTATTTCTAACAAGGTTTTTCTTAGGCCCGACTCGTTTCTGTATTTTATCATGCATTGATAGCGATATCTATCTTTTATCCTTGCGAGTGGTGAGGCAACCGGGCCTAATACTACGGTTTGTTCAGAAAGTTCTCGTTTTAGAAAAGTTACTATTTTTTCTGATACATGAATAACTTGTGTTAATTCTGGATGTGAAATGTTTAATAGTACCATATATACATAAGGTGGGTAGACTCCTACTTTTCGTTGGGACATTTCCATCTGAAAAAATCGTTCATAATCATGTGCTTTTACAAGCTCGATGCTATAGTGATCTGGGGTGTAAGATTGAATAATAACCTCTCCTGCCAAATCATGTCTCCCTGCTCGACCACTTACTTGCTCCATCAATTGAAACGTACGCTCAGCTGATCTAAAATCTGGGATGTGTAACATAGAATCTGCTGCTAATACACCGACTAATGTAATTTTAGGAAAGTCAAGTCCTTTAGCAATCATTTGCGTTCCAAGTAATATGTCAGCTTCCCCTCGACCAAAAGCAGATAAAAGTTTTTCATGCGATCCTTTTCGTCTTGTTGTATCAATATCCATTCTAATTACTCTAGCTTCAGGTAACACTTTAGTTAATTCTTCTTCAACCTTTTGTGTCCCTGAACCAAAGAAACGAATGTGGTCGCTGCCACAAGATGAACATGTTTCTGGCATTTTTTCTTCATGCCCGCAGTAATGACATTTTAAAGCATGTTGTGTCCTGTGGTAAGTGAGAGAGATATCACAATGATCACAGGTTGCTACATATCCGCAGTCTCGACACATTACAAACGTTGAATACCCTCTTCTGTTCAAAAAAAGGACTGCTTGTTCTCCTTTTGTTAATCGGTCTTTTAATTGTTCGAGTAACACATTTGAGAACATTGATCTGTTACCTTGACGCAATTCCTCACGCATATCAACAACATTAACCGTTGGCATAGCTCTATTATTTACTCGCTCCGTTAATGGTAATAGATGATAAACTCCCTTAATAGCCCTCGCATATGATTCTAATGAAGGTGTTGCACTACCTAAAATAACTGGACATTGGTGCTCCTTGCCACGCCAAATCGCAACGTCCCTAGCATGATACCGTGGATTTTCTTCTTGCTTGTAGCTTGTCTCATGTTCTTCATCAATAATTATAATTCCTACATTTGTAAATGGAGCAAAGATGGCTGATCTTGCCCCTACAACAACCCTTACTTCGTTTCTTCTAATCTTTCGCCATTCGTCATATTTTTCGCCCATAGATAAACCTGAATGAAAAACAGCAACTTGTGATCCGAACCGCCCTTTAAAGCGCTGTACCATCTGTGGTGTTAAAGAAATTTCAGGAACTAATACGATGGCTTCTCGCCCTTGAGAAAGAGCTTTTGCTATCGCTTGTAAATAAACTTCAGTTTTTCCACTACCCGTGACACCATGTAATAAAAAAGTATCGTGCATGTTTTGATTAAGAGAATCGAGAATCGGGGCAATTGCTTCTGATTGCTTCTCTGTTAATTGTAGCGGTTCAGTTTTCTCATATTCCACTCCACCAAGAGGATCACGATATACTTCTTTTTCAAACTCTTCAACATAGCCTTTTTTAATTAATGTGGTTAAAGTAGCTCTAGTCATCTGAGTCTCTTCTAACAAAGAAGTTACTTTTAATGGTTGCTTAGTTTCTTCTATGTAAGTTAATAGTTCTTTTTGTTTTCCAGCTCTAGCAGGTATGTCATCTAGCTGATGTCTATTACCTGAAACTCGGACAAAGCGCTCGGTTTTTTTCTTGCCTTTTTCTTCAACAAGATAAGCGATCTCGAGAAAACCTTCTCTTGCTGCTTCTTGTATAGCCTTTAAGACTAATTTATTTTCGTTTAATGCACCCCAAGTGATCCTGTTTTCCATTTTGAATAATGGTTGAATGATCTTGGGTAAATGAACTGAATCTGTTAACAAGTGAATTTCCTTCGTTACTTTTGCCCTTAAAGCTGCTGGAATCATTAACTGATAAGCAGATAACTTAAAAGAGAGAGTTTGCTTAGATAACCAATCTCCGAGCCTTATTAACTCTGCGGTTAATACTGGAATTACGTCTAATACTTCTAAGATTGGTTTAACTTGTTTAAATTCAGACTCTTCAGTGATCTCCACTATAAAACCTTGAATTTTTCTTGGTCCGAATGGAACAATAACTCGGGTCCCCTCTTGAATGATGTCCACCCATTGTTCAGGTATAGCGTAGTCAAACGAACGATCCGTTTGTGAACTAGGTACATCTACTATTACTTTTGCAATCATAATTTTCCGTGCCTTTTCATATAAGAAACGATGTCTTGAAGGATACAGTTCGCAGCTTCTCTTTTACTCAGAATTGGGTATTCTTTTTGCTCTCCATCTTTTGTGATGGTCATAATAATATTGGTATCACCTTTGAAGCCTGCGCCTTCTGCTGTAATATTATTAGCGACAATGAGATCCAAGTTTTTTGACTGAAGTTTTTTCTTAGCGTATTCCTCAACTGATTCTGATTCAGCTGCAAACCCTACTAACAATTGTTTTCCTTTGTTTTCACCCATTGTTTTTAAAATATCAATCGTTCTTTCCATTTTTATAGACCAATCACCAGGTTGTTTTTTCCTTTTTTGTGTATAAACCTCACTCGGTCGATAGTCTGCAACAGCTGCTGCTTTAATGACAATATCTGCCTTTTGAAAGTGTTCAATCGCTTTTTCATACATATCTTGGGCCGAAATTACTTTTTCAACGTGAACCCCATTTGGGACTTGAAGCGATGTTGGTCCTGAGACCAGCACGACTTCTGCTCCCTCCGCTTTTGCTGCTTCGGCTATAGCATATCCCATTTTACCTGAAGAATGGTTTGTGAAATAACGAACTGGATCTATTTTTTCCTGAGTAGGTCCTGCTGTTATGAGAACTTTTTTTCCTGCAAGGCAACCGGTTTTGCGTGCGAAATGTTCTTTTAAAATAGAAAGTAATAATTCTGGCTCTGCCATTCTTCCTTTTCCAGTCCATCCACAAGCAAGAAAACCTTCTTCTCCATCCACGACAAGGAAACCATCCTTTTTCAGCGTTTCGACATTACGCATAACAGCAGGATGGTTGTACATGTTGACATTCATAGCTGGAGCCAAGTATATAGGAGCTTTCGTTGCCAACAATGTCGTTGTAAGCATATCGTCTGCTACTCCATTGGCCAATTTAGCAATTACATTCGCGGTAGCAGGCGCTACAAGAATGACATCTGCCCAATCAGCTACATCAATATGAGCAATCTTTTCTGGATCTGGCTCAACAAAGGTGTTATCGTATACAGGTTGACGGGTAAGCGCTTGAAACGTTAAGGGGGTAACAAATTCCTTTGCTGAATTCGTCATCACTACTTTTACATTTGCTTCCGCTTGAATGAGCTTACTAGCCAACGCTGCCGCTTTAAAAGCTGCAATTCCCCCACAAACAGCTAGTACAACATTTCTTCCTTTTAACATACTCCACCTCCAACATACTTTATGTAACGCAAAAAATGATAAAAGAAAAAGGGCTGACTCGAACATCAGACCCTCGTTGCTTATTGCCTTTTAACGCTAGAGTTACTTATAGACCAGATCCTATTTTTATTCTTCGTCGTCTAGTGGGTTAATACGCTTAAAATGCAAGTGATCATCAATAATTTCTTCTAAAGCAACCCCAACAGGCTTATATGATACCGGACGAGATATCATTGGTCCGCGTGAAAGGTCTTCTTTAATTTCACGAGCCCTTTTTGCAGAAACGGTTACTAGTGTGTATTTAGAATCTAATTTGGTTAAAAGCGAGTCAATAGAAGGATATAACATTATTCAACCTCCACAAGTTGTTTGTATTTTTCAATTAAGCGTTCACGTTTACAATGTTCAGCTGTTACAATCGCCTTGATACGATTTACCGCCAAATGAACTTCATCATTCTCAACAACATAGTCATACTTTTTCATCATTTCAATTTCTTCACGAGCAACAGTCATTCTTTTATTAATGATATCTTCCGTTTCCGTTCCTCGTCCAACAATACGGCTTCTAAGTTCAGCCAAACTTGGAGGCATTAAGAAAATAAATACCCCTTCAGGGAATCTCTCTCTTACCTTCAAGGCCCCTTGCACTTCAATTTCTAGTATAATATCTTGCCCGCTTTCTAGCGTCTCTCTTACATATTCAATGGGAGTTCCGTAATAATTCCCTACATACTCTGCCCATTCTAATAATTGATCTTGTTCGATCATTTTTTCAAATTGTTCTCTCGTTTTAAAGAAATAATTCACACCGTTTTGTTCTCCTGCTCTAGGAGAACGAGTCGTGGCAGAAACCGAGTATTGTACGGAAGTATTCTCTTCTCGTAATGCTGCACAAACTGTTCCTTTTCCAACCCCTGCTGGCCCCGATAAAACAATAAGTAGACCTTTTTCTTTCTTCATGGAAACCTCCTACACACTCATCCATTCTTACTATGTACACGTTTTATACTAGTCTTCTCCATTTTCATCTTTACTAGTTAAACGTTGCGCTACCGTTTCTGGTTGAACTGCACTTAGTATAACATGATCGCTATCTGCAATAATAACCGCGCGCGTTCTTCTACCGTACGTAGCATCAATTAACATGTTACGATCACGAGCATCTTGAATAATTCGTTTAATAGGTGCTGACTCTGGACTTACAATGGAAATAATTCGGTTAGCTGATACAATATTTCCAAATCCGATGTTAATCAATTTAATGTTCATATCCTTTACCCCCACATTAGGAGAGCAGCAACACTCTCAACATTGTTATCCAAACTAATCTAACTATATACGAAACTCCGTTCGATTTCTAGTTACTATTCAACATTTTGTACTTGTTCTTTTAATTTTTCTAACATTCCTTTCATTTCAACAACATGTTGCCGGACAGATGTATCAGCTGCTTTCGAACCTATTGTGTTAACTTCACGATTCATTTCTTGAATTAAAAAGTCTAAACGTCTTCCTATTGGCTCAGCCATCTTTAAATAAAGTTCATATTGACTTATGTGTGCTTGTAACCGAACAAGCTCCTCACTTATATCAACTTTCTCAGCAAAAATAGCAATTTCAGTTAGAAGTCTAGCCTCATCAATCTCTAACTCACCTGTCAAAAAAGCTTGAATACGTGTCTCCATTCTTTCTCGATAACGCTCAACTAGGCCTGGAGCTAATTTTTCAACCTCCTTGCAACACTGCAAAAGTTGGTCTAACCGTTTTCTCATATCTAATAACAAAAAACGGCCTTCGTTTTCTCTCATTTGATTAAATGATTGAAGAGCTTGATTGAAACCTGCTAAAATTTCTTCCTCGTCAATTTGAAATTCCTCATTTACTTCTTCAACAGAGACAATTTTTTGATCTGTAAGTAAACGAGTGAGATCTACCTTTGTTTCCTGTTTTAATTTTGATTCAATCACTTTTGCTGCAGATATGTATTGATCAAGTAAATTTTCATCTAACTGCAAAACTTTCTTCTTATCGGCTTCGTCATTAAAATGAAAGCTAACATCAATTTTCCCACGTGAAATATGCTTTTTCATTTCTTGCCTTAGTCGGTCCTCAATTGTTAAAAGAGAATGAGGTAATTTAAAATAGCTGTCAAAAAAACGATGATTAACAGCTTTCATTTCTATCGTCAATTCTCCAAAGATTCCCTTAACAATCGTAACTCCATAGCCTGTCATACTTTTCATTTTTATCACATCCAACCATTATTTTACCGAAAAGCGACAGCTACAACAAGTAATACTCAAACTCACAGAAAAGTCTTAAAAAAAGATCAATTATAAAGAAATCGCCCAAATTTGTTTTCCCACGAAACCAGATTTGATGGATAAGCTTTTAATTGACCTTCACTTTTTTTATTTTCTTTTTATTAATTGAAAACCTCCTAAAACCACAGTTGGAATCGAAGCCATGGCAAGAACAAGTAACCACTCACGGCCTGTTAGAGCGACTGTATGAAATACAGTTTGTAGAGGAGGGTAATAGATGACTGCAATCATTAACAACGTTGAAAGTGCTACTGCTCCGACTAAATATTTATTTTCAAATGGATTTCTGTGATATACAGAATACTCACTTCGACAATCAAACACATGAATTAATTGTGCCATGACAAGAGTGACAAAAGCTACTGTCTGTGCTCTTGTTAAATCGTCTGGATTCACTTGTAATGTCATCCAAAATGCAACTAATGTAACGACCCCAATCATAAAGCCACGGCTTAAGATTTTCCATGTTAATCCCCTAGCAAAAACCCCTTCATTCGGATTTCGCGGAGCCCTTTTCATCACATCGCCTTCTGCCTGATCCATTCCAAGTGCCATTGCTGGTAAACCATCTGTCACCAAGTTGATCCATAAAATCTGAATAGCAACTAACGGAAGCGGCATGCCAAGCATCATCGCAAATAACATGACTAAAATCTCTCCCACATTTGAAGCCATCATGTAGCGGATGAACTTACGAATATTTTCATAAATGTTTCTACCTTCTTTAATAGCTGCTTTAATCGTTGAAAAGTTATCGTCACTTAAAATAAGGGATGAAGCTTCTTTGGCCACATCTGTTCCAGTTATCCCCATTGCGATACCAATATTCGCCGCTTTAATGGCTGGTGCATCATTCACACCATCACCTGTCATTGCAACAATATGTCCTTTTGCCTGAAGCGCTTTTACAATTTTTAATTTGTGTTCAGGAGAAACACGAGCATAAACATCAACATCATCAACTACTTCTTCTAAATCAGCTACACTCATTTTGGACAAAGCCTGACCATCTAGTACTTTGCCTTTTGCCGACAAGATTCCTAATTGGCTGGCAATGGCAGCTGCGGTAATTTTGTGATCCCCGGTAATCATAACTGTTTTAATACCAGCTTGACGGCATTCATTAATGGAATCTTTCACTTCAGGTCTTGGTGGGTCAATCATACCTTCTAATCCTATTAGAGTAAGACCACGTTCTGCTTCAAAAGACTGTTTGCAAGTTTCATTGGTACCAATCTGGCGGTATGCAATAGCTATTGTTCGCAACGCACCACTAGCTAAATTTTCGATTACTGTTTCTACTTCTGATTTTCTTTTTGAAGTTAACACTTCTTCGTTGTCACCATATACAATTTTTGTACATTGGCCTAACACAACATCGGGTGCTCCTTTTGTAATAACAAAAGAGCGTCCTTTTTGATCTTTGACGATAACTGACATCATCTTTCTCGCCGAATCAAAAGGGAATTCAACCACTCTTTTATAATGTTGATCTAAGCCTTTTTTAGAGTAACCAGCCTTCATTGCTGCTACAACAAGAGCACCTTCAGTCGGGTCTCCGTCCATTACATAGTCTTTAACCTGTTTACGCAGCATTCCTTGCTTCACTGTTTTCTCTAGTAAGGATGCATTGTTACAAAGCCATCCAAAACTTAATAGTTGCTGAAGCTTCCGTTCGTTCGTAGGATCTATTTCCTTGCCATTCTTTAGAAATGTGCCTGTAGGTGTATATCCATCACCAGTAATATTCCACTGTTCACCACCACTCCACGCATGTGTAACTGTCATTTTATTTTGAGTAAGTGTTCCTGTTTTATCTGAACAAATAACAGAAGCACACCCTAGCGTTTCAACGGCCGGGAGCTTTCTCACAATGGCCTTTCGCTTGATCATCCGTTGAACACCGAGAGCTAGGGCAACTGTTACAATGGCAGGTAGCCCTTCTGGTATCGCAGCTACAGCAAGTGAAACCCCAGATAAAATCATTGTATACACATCATGACCTTGTAACACACCGATAACAACAACAAGGGCAGTAAGCAATAAAGCAACCGTAATCAAAATTTTTCCTAACTGCTCAAGTCGACGTTGAAGTGGGGTAACTAAAGAAGTTGTAGATTGAAGAAGGTGTGCAATTTTCCCCATCTCTGTTTTCATCCCTGTACCAATGACAACCCCTATAGCGTTTCCTTGAGTAACGAGAGTCCCCATAAAAGCCATATTGGATTGATCTCCTAACTCTACTTCAACACCTATAATAGATTGATGCTTTTTTTGAACAGGAACAGATTCTCCCGTTAAAGAAGATTCATCAATCTGAAGTCCACTCGTGTTTAATAGTCTAATATCAGCCCCAATTCGATCCCCACTTTGAACTTTCACAATGTCACCTGGAACAATTTGAGCAGATAAGACTTTTTTCCACGTGCCATTTCGAAGTACTTGCATTTGTGGGGCAGATAGTTCTTTTAATGCATCTAGTGATTTCTCTGCTTTTCTTTCTTGAACAAAACCGAGTATTCCGTTTAAAAGAACAATAATCATAATCGTAATGGCATCTATGTATCGCCGAGTACCCCCGAGATAAAGGTAGCCGCTAATAGTACAAGCACCATAAAATCTTTAAATTGTCCAAGAAAGACAAATAAAGCAGATGGTTTTTTTCCTTCATCGAGCTTGTTATACCCATAACGTTTTAAGCGCTTCTCTACTTCTTTTTCCGAAAGACCCCTTTCTATACTTGTACCGACGGATGAAGTTACTTCTTCTTCCTTTAATTTATACCAATTCATCTCGACACACCCCACATGATCTTCAATGTTTTAATGAGAAGGCTTATCCTCTCCTTTATACAAGCCATCATATTCAGTGAAGTAGAAAAACATGCTATACTCTAGAGAGCAATTATTTAGAGGTGGTGTTAACGTTTAAATTTAAATCCACCTCAAAATGAAAGGGATGAATATGCCATGTCATTTGATGGATTTATGACAAGGGCGATGACACACGAACTTGCAACGTTGTTAACGTCAGGACGAATTTCTAAAATATATCAACCATATAAAACTGAACTTATTTTTACGGTTCGATCCCAAGGAAAGAATCATCAATTACTTCTCTCGGCAAATGCTAACTTTGCACGAATTCATTTAACAAACGAGAAATATGACAATCCTTCCGTACCACCAATGTTTTGTATGCTACTTCGCAAACATTTAGAAGGAAGTATTATCGAAAAAATTGAGCAATTAAATATGGAGCGCGTAATCATCTTTCACGTAAAAAATAAAGACGAACTCGGTGACGAGACATTTAAATTACTTTATGTAGAGATAATGGGTAGACATAGTAATATCACGTTAGTTGATAGAGAAACAGGCGTGATTTTAGACAGTATTAAACATGTGAGTGTCGCACAAAGCAGCTACAGAACCGTTTTACCAGGACACCCTTATAAACTACCACCAGAGCAACATAAAGCTAATCCATTTGATTTAGATGCAGAAGGATTGTTAAAGAGAATTGACTTTAATGCAGGCAAAATAGATAAACAATTGGTTGAGCAAGTTGCAGGTCTTTCTCCTTTAGTTGCCAAAGAAATCATGTATAGAGCTGGAACGATTGTTAACCGTTCAACCTTACCCGAAAGTTTCTTAGCCGTAATCACTCAATTGAAAAATCATCAGTACGAACCTGAACTTGTGATAAACGGAAAAGAATCTTTCTCTATTTTTCATTTACAGCATCTCAATGGCGAACGGAAATTATTTGATTCTGTTAGTTCTCTTCTCGACCGGTTCTATTATGGTAAAGCTGAACGTGACCGGGTAAAACAACAAGCACATGACCTAGAACGTTTTCTGCGTAACGAGTGGCAGAAAAATAAAAAAAAGATTAAAAAACTAGAACGAACATTAGTCCAAGCTGAACAAGCTAAGGAATATCAAAAACTCGGTGAGCTGTTAACAGCCAATCTACATACCGTTAAACGTGGAGATAAACATGTAGAAGTCATTGACTATTACGATGAAAATGGAGCCATGATTACGATTGAACTTGATCCACAAAAAACACCTTCCGATAATGCTCAAGCTTACTTTAAAAGGTATACGAAAGCTAAAAACTCAGTTGCAGTTGTTGAGGATCAAATTGCCAAAACAGAGCAAGAAGTCCTATACTTTGATCAGCTTATTCAACAAATGGAAAGTGCAGCCCCGAAAGATATCGAAGAAATTAGAGAAGAATTAATTGAAGAAGGTTATATAAGAAGAAGGCAAAAACAACAAAAGAAAAAGAAAGAGGTAAAACCGCAAATCGAACAATACCGTTCAACAACCGGAACAGACTTTTTTGTCGGCAAAAATAATAAGCAAAATGAATATGTAACAAACAAATTCGCAAGGCAAGATGAAATTTGGCTACATACAAAGGACATTCCTGGTTCTCATGTTGTCATTCGCAGTACAGATCCAGATGACCAAACGATCATTGAAGCTGCAACTGTAGCTGCATTTTTCAGTAAGGCCAAACAATCTAGTTCAGTTCCTGTTGATTATACGAAAATTAGACACGTAAAAAAACCTAATGGTGCTAAACCAGGCTTCGTGATTTACGAACAACAAACAACCGTTTTTGTCACTCCCGATGAAGAGCTTGTCCGTACATTACGTCAATAGAACGTATTTAGGGATAGGAAGGGGAATTCCCTTTGCCTATCCCTATTTTTAATATTTTAAATTAAATCTTCTTTGCAACTGTAATTGTTGCCATTTGATTTAATACAGGTGTATGGATTACTCGAATCATTTTTAGTCCAGTTAGCAACTCCGTCAGCTCTTTGTTAGAGTAACGGTGTCTCTTAGTAGAGACATTTGACCACATCAATAATGATTCACGTTCAAACCCTGTCATGTTATTCTGTTCAGCATACTGTTCCGCTGCCTTAGGATTCATTTTAGTTGATGGGTTTAGCATGGCAACAGTCCCACCATTCTTCAGAACTCTCGTCATTTCAGCGAGACCCTTTGCTGGCTCCGGTAGTAAGAACATCACGCAGGTCGATAGAGCAACATCAACCGTTTGATTTCCAATAGGTAATGAGTAAGCATCGCCTGTTTGAAATTGGCTTTTCGTAGTCGATTTTCCATTTGAGACTACAGTACGACTTTTTTCCACCATTTCAGCAGAAAGATCAATACCGATGAGTTCTTGAGCTTCATCCAATCCTCTCTCTAATAAACGCCCCGTTCCACAACCAATATCAAGTATGATTTTATCTTGCCATTGTCCTGATAAAGCTTTTAACTGATCATGGATAGCACCTAGCCACTTGGTCTGTGCCATTCTATCAAAGAAATCAACAAGATCATCAAAATCGGTCCCACTCATTTTCCTCATCCGACAACCCTCCTCATCGGAATTACACTTGTTCCGTCATCCATGCTTCATTTGATGGGTTTTTACGCCATTGGTTTAAACGTTCTGCTTGTTCTTCTGTAATTGTCCCTTTATTATTGGCAACTTCAAGAAGTGTAGAATAAGATGTTAAAACATGAGCTTTTAAGTTAGCCTCATTAAATGCATCATACGCTTTTGGAAATTCGTATGTAAAGATAGCAACGACAGCAACCACTTCAGCGCCAACAGCTCTAAGAGCCTCTGCAGCTTGAATAACACTTCCACCTGTCGATATTAGGTCTTCAACTAAGACAACTTTTTGACCTTTTTCAATTTTACCTTCAATTTGATTTTGTTTCCCATGACCTTTTGCACTACCTCTTACATAGCTCATTGGTAAATCTAGGGCATCTGCTAGTAGCGCGGCATGAGGAATTCCAGCTGTAGCTGTTCCTGCAATCACATCTACTTCCATATCTTTAACTAGCTCAACAAATCCAGCAATTATATCTTTTCTCACATGAGGATATGATAGAGTTAAGCGATTATCACAATAAATGGGTGATTTAATACCAGAAGTCCATGTAAACGGCTCGGTTGGTCTTAAATGCACAGCACCAATATCTAATAAATGATTTGCAATTTCTTGTTTCATTTTAAACCCTCCCACTCTTGTTTCATTGCTTGATAAACTTCAACAGGTTGGTCAGCATTTGTAATGCTTCTTCCAACAACGATTCCATAACATCCTAGTTCTCTTGCTTGCCCTGGTGTTACAATTCGTTTCTGATCTCCTACCTCATCTTCAGGTCTGCGAATTCCAGGACATACTGTGTAAAAGTGAGTACCGCACGCCTCGTGGATAAGCGGAACTTCTTTGGCAGAGCAAACAACCCCGTCTACTCCACTGTCCAGTGCAAATGAAGCATAAGATTGGACCACTTCATTTAGCGGTCGTTCAATCAGTAATTCACTACGCATCGTTTCCTCATCTGTACTCGTTAATTGCGTTACTGCAATTAATAATGGGCGCTTTTGCCCAGCGGCTGTTCCTTGCTCAAGTCCTTCTCTGGCTGCTGTCATCATTCGTTTTCCGCCAGCAGCATGAACATTTACAATATCTATATTTAAGCTAGCTAACTCTTTCATGGATCGCCCAACTGTATTGGGAATATCATGTAACTTTAAGTCTAGAAAAATTTGATGACCTTCTGCTTTAAGCTCTTCAATAACTTGTCTTCCTTCACGATAGAATAATTCCATCCCTACTTTAACAAATAACGATTCATTCTTGAATTGAGTTAATAACTCCAAGCGCTTTTCTTTATTATCTAAATCAAGAGCAATTATGAATGGACGTTGCATGTTTTATAGCTCCCTCCAATAAGATCAGTTATATGCTCAACCCCAAGTTCATCTAGGAGGCTCGGTAATTCTTCAATAATGGTTGGGCACACATAAGGATCAGTAAAGTTGGCCGTACCTACTGCAACAGCACTTGCCCCTGCAAGCATAAATTCGACTACATCTTCAGCCGTTTGAATCCCACCCATTCCAATGATTGGGATATCTACTACCTGGCTAACTTGATGAATCATACGTATCGCTACAGGTTTGATAGCAGGACCCGATAAACCACCATAACCGTTAGATAGAATCGGCTTCCTTCTGCGTAAATCTATCTTCATCCCCAGTAAGGTATTGATCATAGATAGTCCGTCCGCTCCAGCTCTCTCAACTGCTTTTGCGATCTCTACGATATCTGCTACGTTTGGTGAAAGCTTTACATAGACTGGTACAGCAGAAACATTTTTTACTTCTTTTGTTAACTCCGCAGCTATCTCAGGTACCGTCCCAAACGTAATTCCACCTTTCTTCACGTTAGGACATGAAATGTTTAACTCAATCGCATGAACATTTTTTATTTTAGAGAGTTTAGCAGTTGTCTCAACATAATCTGCAATTTCTGTTCCAGCTACATTCGCAACGATAGGTACATCAAATTTTTCTAACCAAGGTAATTCATTTGTCATAACCCCTTCAAGCCCTGGGTTTTGCAAACCAATTGCATTTAACATTCCAGCTGTAGTTTCTGCTACTCGAGGCGTAGGATTGCCAAAACGCGCTTCTGCCGTCGTTGCTTTAATCGCAATTGCTCCAAGTA
This sequence comes from Halalkalibacter akibai JCM 9157, assembly GCF_000513135.1. GTDB lineage: Bacteria > Bacillota > Bacilli > Bacillales > Bacillaceae_D > Halalkalibacter > Halalkalibacter akibai. The sequence continues at coordinate 120,735 of NZ_BAUV01000004.1, read as the reverse complement.
ATTCAAGATCATAATAATTTGCGTACTCTTTACCAAACCCAAAACATCCGGATGCAGGCATAATCGGGTTTCTCATTGAAAGTCCTGGTAATTCAACATTTAACCTACTCATAGTACAACCTCCCCAACCGGAAAGACTGGACCATCCGTACAGACTTTACGGTATTTCGTTCCTGTTTCATCTCCCACTACGTGGCAGACACAGGCAAAGCACGCTCCAACTCCACATCCCATTCGTTCTTCAAGAGATAAAAACAAACGTCTATCACTATAAGCATTTTGTAGCGCTGAGAGCATCGGAGTAGGACCACATGTATACATCGTGTCAAAAGAAAGATGCTTTTCCTTTATGACATCCGTCACAAATCCTTTTTCTCCGTATGTCCCATCTACTGTAACTACATATGTCTCACCGAGTTCCAAGAATTCTTTTTCATAAAAAACATTCTCTTTACTTTGGAACCCTAACACGTGAATGACATGAACTCCGCGCTTTTTTAATTGCTTTGATAAATTGTAGAGAGGAGGGACACCGATTCCACCACCAACGAGGAGAGCTGTTTCTCCTCGCTCAGTAGCTTCTAATGGAAACCCATTGCCTAACGGGCCAAGAACGTCAATTTTCTCTCCGATTTGCTTTGAAGAAAGACGTTTAGTTCCTTTTCCTTCGACACGGTAGAGCATTGTAACAGTTTCTTCCTCTAAATCAACGTCACAAATACTAATTGGTCTTCTAAGCAAAAGATCATCTGACGTATCTACTCGTAAATGTAAGAACTGCCCAGGTTGTGTCATTTGCTTTACAAGGGGTCCCGAACATTTCAATTCCATAATATTCGCCGCAATGGTTTCATGGTGGTTTATCTTTAGCCAATCTTTTTTAATCATAGTCCCTCCGCCTCTCTACATTTGCATTTGTGGCATGCTCTCAGAAGAAAATGTAATTGATTCAAGTACTCTTAACAAAGCCTCTGCTGTATCAATAGATGTTAAGCATACAACGCCATTTTCTACTGCTTCACGACGAATACGGAATCCATCACGAGCTGGTTGCTTTCCACGTGTTAATGTGTTTATAACAAATTGAGCTTGTCCTTGTTGAATGACATCAAGTAAATGTGGTTTTTCCTCACCAATTTTATTTACAACTGTTACTGGAATATTCTTATCTTTTATAAAGCTGGCTGTACCTGCCGTTGCTAAAATATCAAAGCCAAGTGCGTGGAAACGTTCTACTAAGCTTAACGCCTCTTCCTTATCTTTATCAGCCACAGTAAACAACACAGAACCATGAGTTGGAATACTCATACCAGATGCAATTAAGCCTTTATAAAGTGCTTTCTCAAGTGTTGTGTCTCGTCCCATCACTTCTCCTGTTGATTTCATCTCTGGCCCAAGCGTGATATCGACACGGCGAAGTTTAGCAAATGAGAATACTGGTACTTTAACAGATACTTCTTTCGCTTCTGGTTGATATCCTGTTTCATATCCTAGCTGCGGTAATGTTTGACCGAGCATGACTTTTGTAGCCAAATTTGCCATAGGAACACCTGTAATTTTACTTAAGAAAGGTACGGTTCGGCTTGAACGAGGATTTACTTCTAGGACATACACCTCATCTTTGTGCCAAACAAATTGAATGTTAAGTAATCCAATAATTTTTAACCCTCTTGCAATTGAGATGGTGCGATCAATTAACTTTTGTTTTAAATCTTCTGGAACAGTTTGCGGAGGATAAACAGCAATTGAATCACCTGAGTGAACTCCTGCACGTTCAATATGCTCCATAATACCTGGGATAAAGACATTCTCTCCATCTGATATTGCATCAACTTCTAGCTCTTTACCTGTTAAGTAACGATCTACTAAAACTGGATGCTTTGGATTTACATTAACGGCATTTGTCATATAATTTAAAAGTTCTTCTTCTTTATATACAATTTCCATTGCTCGGCCACCTAGCACATAAGACGGACGAACAAGTACTGGATAACCAATATCATTAGCGATCGCGATGGCTCCCTCTACTGAAGTAGCTGTACGACCTAGTGGTTGAGGAATGTCAAGTGAAATAAGTTTTTGTTCAAACTTATCACGATCCTCTGCAAGGTCCATACTTTCTAATGAAGTACCAATTATAGGAACACCTCGCGATTCAAGGTCAGCAGCAAGGTTGATCGCTGTTTGTCCACCAAATTGTACGATTACACCTTCTGGCTTCTCTTGTTCATAGACATGCATAACATCCTCAACCGTTAAAGGTTCGAAGTATAGTTTGTCTGAAGTACTAAAGTCTGTAGACACAGTTTCTGGATTGTTATTAATGATAATGGCTTCATATCCGGCTTCTTTAATCGCCCAAACGGTATGCACCGTTGCATAATCAAATTCAATCCCTTGCCCGATACGAATTGGACCAGACCCTAGAACTAATATACTTTTCTTTTCTGTTTGAATGGCTTCATTCTCATCTTCATAAGTTCCATAGAAGTAAGGTGTTTCTGATTCAAACTCTGCTGCACATGTATCAACCATTTTATAAACAGGTCGAATTTCATTTTCTTTACGAAGATCCCAAACTTGACGTTCTTCTTGATTCCAAAATCTTGCAATCGCAATATCTGAAAATCCACGTTCTTTTGCTTTTTGAAGAAGCTCAAGATCATTTGGTGCATTAATTAATTCATTTTCGATTGCAACAATACGAGCTAATTTCTGCATGAAAAAGCGATCAATTTTTGTTAAATCACAAAGTGTTTGAATGGATTCACCACGTCGAATTAATTCCGCTAATTCAAACAATCGTTCGTCATCAGCCTTTTGAATTCTTTCTAAAAGGACCTCTGTTTCTTGCTTAGCTATTTTCGCATCATAAATATGATCATAACCAGCCTCTAAAGAACGAACTGCCTTTAGTAATGATTCTTCTAAGTTACGACCAATCGCCATAACTTCACCGGTTGCTTTCATTTGTGTTCCAAGAGAACGATTTGCTGCATCAAACTTATCAAACGGCCAACGTGGAATTTTTGAAACAACATAATCTAACGCTGGTTCAAAGCTTGCGTATGTTTTACCTGTGATTGGATTCATCAGTTCATCTAGACTGTATCCTACAGCAATCTTCGCAGCCATCTTCGCAATTGGATAGCCCGTAGCTTTAGAAGCAAGCGCTGAAGAGCGACTTACACGTGGATTAACTTCAATAATGTAATACTGATCACTATTTGCATCGTGAGCAAATTGAACATTACAACCACCTTCAATTCCTAATGCACGAATGATCGTTAATGATGCGTTTCTTAAACGTTGATAGTCACGATCTGTGAGTGTTTGACTCGGTGCAACAACAATTGAATCCCCCGTATGAACACCTACTGGATCAAAGTTCTCCATGTTACATACTACAATTGCCTGATCTTTTGCATCACGCATTACTTCATATTCTACTTCCTTAAAGCCGGCGATGCTTTTCTCAATTAAACATTGTGTAACCGGACTATACTTAAGTCCGCTTGTAACGATTTCTCGTAACTGTTCATCATTATGAACAATTCCTCCACCCGTTCCTCCAAGCGTATATGCAGGACGAACAATGATGGGATAACCAATAACTTGTACAAAATCATACGCTTCTTGAAGTGTATGAACAATTTCACTTTCAGGGACTGGCTGATCTAAATCTCTCATTAATGAACGGAATAAATCACGATCTTCCGCTTTCTTAATAGCTTCTAGATTTGTACCTAATAATTCAATATTATATCTTTCTAAAATCCCAGCTTCTTCAAGTTCCATAGCCATATTTAGTCCAGTTTGTCCACCTAATGTTGCGACAATTCCATCTGGACGTTCTTTGCGGATAATACGGCTTACGAAATCAAGCGTGATTGGTTCAATGTAAACACGATCAGCCATCGTTGTATCTGTCATAATTGTTGCAGGATTTGAGTTAATTAAAATAACCTCGTATCCTTCTTCTTTAAGAGCTTGACATGCTTGTGTTCCTGCGTAATCAAACTCAGCAGCTTGTCCAATTATGATAGGACCTGACCCAATTACTAATATTTTATTTATATCATTACGTCTACCCATGAAATTCTCTCCCCTCAGCTTATGCTTTTACAATTGCTTTTTTTTCTGATTCCATTAATGTTACAAATGCGTCAAATAAGTCATTTGCATCATGAGGACCTGGTGATGCTTCTGGATGATACTGTACACAAAAAACTGGATGTTCAAGATGTCTTAACCCTTCAACTGTACCATCATTGATTGCAACATGAGTTAATTCTAACCCAGTGCCTTCTAGTGATTCACGATCTACGGTATAGCCATGGTTTTGAGCTGTTATTGCGATTTTACCAGTTGAGATTTCACGAACTGGATGATTAGATCCACGATGACCAAATTGTAGTTTGCTAGTAGTTGCCCCACATGCTAAGGCAATAAGCTGATGACCTAAACAAATACCAAAAATAGGTACTTTCCCTATTAATGCTTTAATTGTCTCTATTGCTCCTTGCACGTCTACAGGGTCCCCAGGTCCATTACTTAACATAATTCCATCTGGGTTTAGACGAAGAATTTCCTCCGCACTCGTATTGTAAGGAACAACCACTACATCACATTGTCTTGAGATTAATTCCTGTAAAATGTTATGTTTCATGCCATAGTCAATCAATACCACACGATTACCACGCCCAGGAGCATGATAAGGATCTTTCGTTGATACACGATGAACTTGATCACGGACGAATGTTGTTTGTTTTAACTCCTCTATTACTGCATTCGAATCCACATCCATTGAGCAAATTCTTCCACGTCTCGTACCGTGCTCACGAATTAATCGCGTTAATTTTCTGGTATCAATACCTGCAAGCCCAGGAATATCTTTTGCTTTTAACAACGTATCTAGTGACTCTTCCTTACGCCAGTGACTTGGCTCAGGCTCATATTCTTTCACGATAAAACCGTTAATGGCTGGTGTAATTGATTCAAAATCATCGCGATTAATTCCATAGTTTCCAATCAGTGGATAAGTCATCGTTACAATCTGACCACAATAAGAAGGATCTGAAAGTGTTTCTTGGTAGCCAGTCATCCCAGTAATAAATACCACTTCACCGCTCATTTCTTTTTCAGCACCGAAACCTTCTCCTACAAAAATATTACCGTCTTCTAAAATTAATTGACGTTTCATATTGACACCTGCCCTTTCTCCCATACAAGCTTTCCGTCTACAAAAGTATATAATGGCCACCCTTGGCAAACCCAACCGTTAAACGGTGTATTTTTTCCTTTAGATAAAAACTTTTCTTTATCAATTGCTCTTTCTTCTTCTAAATCAATGACTGTGATATCCGCTAAAACTCCTTCTTCTAACACACCTGATGGTAAGTTGAATGTTTTAGCTGGCTTAACTGTCAGCCAATCAACAAGCTGTTTTAAAGACGCTCTCTCCGTTTTAACTAAATGCGTGTACAGTAGAGGAAAAGCAGTTTCAAGTCCGACAATCCCGAGCGGTGCTCTGTCCATCCCTTGTGCTTTTTCTTCTTCCGTATGCGGGGCATGGTCTGTTGCAATAAAGTCAATCGTTCCATCAACTAAACCTTCCCAAAGAGCGATTTGATCTTCTTTCGCTCGAAGAGGCGGATTCATTTTGTAATTAGAATCAAGTCCGGGAATATCATCTTCACACAACAATAAATGATGAGGGGAAACTTCAGCCGTCACTTTTATCCCTGCTTTTTTTGCATCACGAATGACTCGTACCGACTCCTTCGTACTTACATGACAGACATGATAATGTGCTCCTGCTGCTTCTGCTAATAATACGTCACGTGCAATGTGTACGGATTCACATACAGAAGGGATTCCAGGTAAATTATGTTCGGCAGAGAATTTACCTTCATGAACACAGCCTCCATGAATGAGTGTATCCTCTTCACAATGTGCAACAACTGCCATGTTGACTTCGGCCGCTTTCTTCATTGCCTGAAGCATCATATCCGCAGATTGTACTCCGACACCATCATCAGTAAATGCAAATGCACCAGCTGCTTTTAGAGCCTCAAAATCGGTAAGTTCCTTTCCAAGCTGTCTTGTTGTAATGGCCGCATATGGTAAAACCCGCACATGTCCAGTCGTTTTTATTCGCTCCTGTAACCATTCCATTTGCTCTTTAGTGTCTGGCACTGGTCTAGTATTAGGCATTGAGCAAATTGTCGTGAAGCCACCAGCTGCAGCTGCTTTAGTTCCTGTTTCGATCGTTTCTTTCTGTTCGCCTCCTGGCTCGCGTAAATGAACATGAACATCAACTAATCCTGCTGTTACTAACTTCCCTTGAACTTCTACCACTTTGATATCTTCAGTTACATTAGGTTTCTTAAAACTAACTTTTCCATCAACAATATAAACATCTTTTTCAACCATTGATCCATCATTATCTAAAATAAATCCACCTTCGAGTTTAACTGTCATCTTGCTTCCCCCTTAATTTGATAGAGCTCTTTTTATTACTGCTTTTCGAACTGAAACACCGTTTTTCATTTGTTTAAATATTCGCGAACGTTCGCATTCAACTAGTTCACTAGCTAGCTCAACATCACGATTAACAGGTGCTGGATGAAGAATAATTGCCTCATTTTTCATATGCTTTTCACGCTCTATCGTTAAACCAAATTGTTGATGGTACTCTTCTTTTGTAAATTGCATCGTTCCTTCATGACGTTCATGTTGAATTCTGAGTAACATAACAACATCCGATTCTGCAACAGCTTGATCCATGTCAATATGTTCATACTGTGAATCAAATCCAGCCATCCATGGTTTTGGTCCAGCAATTTTCACTTTAGCTCCCAACCTTTTAAGAACATCTGCATTTGAACGGGCAACACGACTATGTCTTAAATCACCAACTATAACCACATTAAGTCCTTTAAAACTTGTGAATTCTTGTTTAATAGTCAGGAGGTCAAGAAGCGATTGTGTAGGGTGATGTCCACTTCCATCTCCTCCGTTAATGATAGGTATATTTAGTTCTTCGCGAATGTGTTTGTAATATTCATTCTCTGGATGTCTAATGACAAGTGCATTAGCTCCTATGGCTTCAAACGTTTTTACTGTATCAAGTAGCGATTCACCTTTTTGAACACTTGAGCTTTCTTCTGAAAAGGACAGAACATGAATTCCAAGCAATTTCTCAGCAACTTCAAAGCTATACCGTGTTCTAGTACTTGGCTCAAAGAACAAATTAGCAACCACTAAATTTGTATTAGGGCTCCATTGCTTTCCGTTTGCAAATTGCTCAGCTTCTTGTAAGATAGTTGAAATTTCGACGGTTGACATTGTTTCTAATGTTAATAATTCACCTTTGATTGCCTGTACTTCTGTCATTGTCACCATTCAAATCCAGCCTCCTCAGTTTTATGTACTTTTAATCTTTTTTATAGAAAAAACCCTGAGAGTAACCTACTCTCAGGGCATAAGGAACTAGAAAGGTAAAAAACCCTCTAGTTAAAGACCTTACCCCCTTTGAAGTCTCTCTGTACTCCTTTTAAAAGGGATGATATTTTATTCAGCTTCAAACATTGCTTTTTTACCGTAACTAACTTCTTTTTCAGGTAAGATTTGATGAAGAATCATACCGATAATGGTTGCAAGAGCCATACCTGCAATTTGCACTTGCTCAGTCACTTGAATAAACGCACCGCCGATCCCGATGACTAATATAACTGATGATATAATTAGATTCCTTTTTAAACCTATGTTAATTTCATTATCTATTAGCATTCGTAATCCCGAAGAAGCAATAACCCCGAAAAGTAGGATGGACACTCCACCCATAACCGCAGTTGGAATTGTCGTTATCAGTGCAGCGAATTTGCCAATGAAAGCAAATGTAATCGCAAGTACAGCTGCACCAGCTATAACAAATACACTAAAGACACGAGTAATAGCAAGTACACCGATATTCTCACCATAAGTTGTATTTGGTGGCCCACCGATTAGTGAAGCTATAATAGTAGCTGCACCATCACCTAATAATGAGCGATGTAAGCCAGGAGTTTTGATAAAGTTCTTTCCAACTACTTTACTAAGTACCATCTGATCTCCAATATGTTCCGCTATTGTTACTACTGCTATAGGAACCATAATGAAGACAATCTCCTTAGAAAATACTGGAGTATAAGTTACAAAAGGAACAAGGACATCTGGTAAAGCAAACCATTTAGCTTCTTGAACAGGAGAATAATCTACAAGTCCAAATAGAAAAGCAGTGATATAGCCCCCGATAATTCCAAACATGATCGGAACTAAGCTGAAAAATCCTTTAAAGAACATTGTCGCTAAAATCGTAATAGTTAAGGTAATGAGAGCAACTAGAAAATGAGTTGTACTATATGTCCCAGCAGCTGGGTCATTCATTGCCATATCAATCGCAACTCCTGCTAATCCTAATCCGATGACAATTATAACAGGACCTACAACAATCGGTGGTAAGATTCTAAGTACCCAACCAACACCACTTGTTTTAATTAAAAGTGCTACGAGCCCATAAACAATACCTGCTAAGAAAGACCCTACCATAGCTCCTTCTGGTCCACTCATAGCTGATGCAGCCAAGATCGGAGCAATAAATGCGAAAGATGAACCTAGATAAGCTGGGATTTGTCCTCTTGTAATTAGTAGGTAAGCTATTGTTCCTAGTCCACTTGAAAGTAATGCTACTGCGGGGCTTAACCCGACTAGATATGGAACTAAAATGGTTGCTCCAAACATCGCAAATAAGTGCTGCAAACTAAAAACAAGCCATTTATCATATCTCGGTATTTCTCTAACTCCAATTTCTTTTGTCTCTGATGCCATTCACTTTTCCTCCAATGCTTATAAAAAAACCTCTCTGCTTAAGCAAAGAGGAGTACATCACCTTAGTTTATAAGGAGTGTAAACCTCTTTTTAGTCTCTCAGGACTAGATTAAAGAGGTATTTTATTGTTTTGCTCAATTGTTACTTCATCTGTTAAATCTACTTCAGAAAGCTTTGCTACAATCTTTTCACTTTTAGAAGTAGGAACATTTTTACCAACATAATCAGGCCTTATCGGCAATTCACGATGTCCTCGGTCTATGAGCACAGCTAGTTGAATTTGTTCCGGCCTACCGATATCAATTAAAGCGTCTAATCCAGCTCTTACTGTACGACCTGTGTAAAGCACATCATCAACTAATATTACCTTTCGATCTCTTATATCAACTGGAATATCAGTCCCTTGAATAATTGGTTCTTCATTATTCGACTTCACCGTTAAGTCATCACGATAGAGGGTAATATCAATTTCTCCAACTGGAATTTTTGTTCCTTCAATTTGTTCAATTCGTTCAGCTAAACGCTTTGCTAAATAAATTCCTCTAGTCTTAATTCCAATTAAGATACAATTTTCAATACCTTTATTGTGCTCAATTATTTCATGAGCAATTCGTGTAGTAGCTCTTCTAATAGCTTGTTCATCTAAAATCACTCTAGTCAATTTTCACACCTCCATATTTATGAAAACGAAAAAACCTCTCTGTCCAAAATGAACTGAGAGGTTAAAACACAAGTGAAAACAGACAGATTTTGCCTCTGTTTTCAAACCGTTTCCTTCTCAGCCTCACGGGACTGTAGTTAAAGGACTATTTAATTCTTATTTAGTATGCCCGACATTTTTCGTCATGTCAATCATTATTTTGTACGTAGTAAATGCAAAAGATCCTCTAGATCAGTTGGATTTGGAACCTCAAATGTTAATTCTTCCTTGGTGCGTGGGTGAATGAACCCAAGAACAGCCGCATGAAGTGCTTGGCCCTCGATATCAAATGAATTCTTTTTCGGACCGTATTTCGGATCACCTACTAATGGGTATCCAATGTATTTCATATGAACACGTATTTGGTGTGTTCTACCAGTTTCTAATTCACATTGAACATACGTGTAATTATCAAATCGTTCTAGAACAGTAAAATGAGTGACTGCGTCCCGACTGTTGTCTTCTGTCACAGTCATACTCTGTCTATCTTTTTTATCCCGACCAATTGGAGCATCAATTGTTCCATGCTCATGTGGAATGATACCATGAACAACCGCTTTGTATAGCCTTCTCGTCGTTTTAGCTTTTAATTGATCTACTAACGACTCATGAGCCATATCGTTTTTAGCAACCATAATGAGGCCAGATGTGTCTTTATCAATTCTATGGACAATACCGGGCCTAATCACCCCATTAATACCAGATAAATCTTTGCAGTGGTACATTAATGCATTAACAAGTGTTCCCGAATAGTGGCCTGGGGCAGGATGAACAACCATCCCTCTAGGCTTATTTATAACAATGACATCTTCATCCTCAAAAACAATGTCTAACTTTATATTCTCTGCTGTTATTTCCAACTCTTCAGGTTCTGGTATCACAAGGGTAATGTGATCTCCCTCTTCAACTTTATAATTGCTTTTAACTTTGTTGTTATTAACTTTTAAATGCTCGTCTTTAATCCATAATTGGATTTGTGTTCTAGACCAGTCTTCATTTAAAGTTGTAAGCAACTTGTCAATACGATTTGATTTTTGTTGTTCTGTTACTTTCCAATCAAAACTTTCCATTTACTTTTGCTCCTTCTTTTGTTGACGTTCGTCTTGAATCATTTTTATAAATAAAAGACCTACCCCAACACATAATGCTGCATCTGCTACGTTGAAAATGGGGAAATTGTACGTAAAAATGTATGTATCCACAAAATCAACGACTTCTCCACGGAAAAGTCTATCAATAAAGTTTCCAATAGCCCCACCAAGAACAAGACCTAAGGAAATTCCTAACAAGGGACTATGCCTGCCTTCTTTTTGCATATAATAAACAATTCCGACAATAACTATGACTGTTATAATATAGAAAAACCACATTTGACCTTGCAGAATTCCAAAAGCAGCACCTTGATTACGATGTGATGTGAAATATAAAACATTCTCAATTAACGTAATTTTCTCACCTAGAGCCATTTCTGTTACAACGACCCATTTAGTAATTTGATCCAAAACTATAATGATTAGTGCCAATAAATAATACTTCATCGTCATTTCCCCCGATCCTGTCCAACTTCCATACGATAAGCATTATAGCATAAAAAGAGGGCAAGAGCCCCTACTTTCCATTCAAGTATTGGTCATAATGAACATTACGCTGAAAAACAACATCCTCATCACCTGTGTAACCTTCAATTCCAGTTGATAAAAATCCTTCGATTTGTTCCACATAACCGATTAACTCACCTGTTTCTTCTAAAGATGAATCTTCAAAGACCATCGGCAATTCATTGAATTCTGCAACTGACTGATAAGCATCTTCTGCATCAAATTCAGTTCCATCATCATCACCGTCAAATTGATACTTTCTGAAACCACCTAACACAGCTTCTTCCGAAGGACGTTCATCAGTGATCCGATTATCTACTGCTTCTACAACGGTTCTAGCAGCAGGATTAGCCTCTAATCGTTCATATGGGATTGTTTGTCCTGTCACCTCACAAATCCCAAACGTTCCTTCTTCAAATTTGGCTAGAGCATGTTTTATTTCTTCAAGCTCTCTTTCAGCTTGTTCGAGTAAAGCAAAATCTTTTTCACGTTCATATAAATCAGTCGCCGCATCAGCTGGATGGTTATCATATTGCGACAACTCTCCTGTAGAAAAAGATAACGTACGATTTTGTTCTTCTTTAAAGTGATAATTAATATGATCTTCAACTGTTTGTTTTCGATCTTGTAAGGCTTGTTTTATCTCGTTGTAATTTATCATGTCATCTCCCCCATTAAACAACTAACGTTATTAGAACGTTCATTTAATATTGTGACCATGATAAGGAGATATAGCCAACACAACATTTAACAACAGGCAAAAACCACTGTTATAATAACAGTGGTTTTCATCATTACACATAATAATTTGAAACAGTCTCTGCACAAGAAGTACATAAACTTGGATGGTCTTGATTCGCCCCAACAGTTGTTGAAACAACCCAGCAACGTTCACAAGTTTCTCCTTGAGCTTGTTCTACAACGATAGCCAATTGGTCGAATCTCACTGCATCCTCAGGAGCTTCACTTACTTCCCCAGCTAATTCAACATGAGATACAATAAATAATTTCTCAAGAGCTGGAATGGCAGTTAATAATTGACGAACATCTCCACTTGAATATAACGTAATAGCAGCTGTTAATGATTTACCGATTTTCTTATCGTTTCTAGCTTGTTCAAGAGCTTTTAGAACATCATCTCGTACATTCATAAAATGGCTCCACTTAGCTTTTAGCTCCTCAACTTCACCAAAAGTTTTTACTTCTGGCATATCAGTAAGCTGTACACTTTCTTCGCTTACGCCAGGAATATGTTCCCACACTTCGTCAGCCGTATGAGTCAAAATTGGAGATACTAATTTAGTTAAAGCAACAAGTACCTCATACATGACCGTTTGAATAGCACGCCTTGCAGGGTGGTCAGCATGCTCAATATACAATGTATCTTTTGCCAAATCCATGTAAAAAGAGCTTAGATCAATCGTACAAAAATTGTGGATTGTATGATACACATTTGAAAATTGATACTGTTCATAACCTTGTTTAGCTTTCTCCACTACTTCATTTAATTTAACAACCATGAAAAGATCAACACCGTCTAAATCCTTTATATAATTCGTCTTAGGATCAAAATCATGTAGATTTCCAAGTAAAAACCTGAATGTATTACGAATTTTCCGGTACGACTCAGATACTTGCTTTAAAATTTTATCTGATACACGAACATCAGCTTGATAATCAACTGAGGCAACCCAAAGTCTTAAAATATCAGCACCTAATTGCTTCATAACATCATTTGGAATAACCACATTTCCAATTGATTTACTCATTTTACGTCCTTCACCATCAAGAGCAAATCCGTGACTTAAAACACCTTTGTATGGTGATTTACCCGTTACAGCAACCCCTGTAGATAAAGAAGAATTAAACCAACCACGATATTGATCAGATCCTTCTAAATAAAGGTCAGCAGGACGTACTAAATCTTCACGTTCTTCCAGAACAGCTTGATGAGAAGAGCCTGAGTCAAACCAAACATCCATAATATCCATTTCACGTGTAAAGGTTCCATTTGGACTATGTTCTGATTTAAAACCTTCAGGCAGAAGTTGGGCTGTTTCCCATTCAAACCAAATATTTGATCCATGTTGTCTAAATAAATTTGATACATGATCAATCGTTTCATCAGTGATGATCGGTTCACCATTTTCACCATAAAAAACAGGAATTGGAACACCCCATGCTCTTTGACGAGAAATACACCAATCTCCTCTGTCACGTACCATATTAAATAACCTAGTTTCTCCCCATTTAGGAATCCATTCTACTTCTTCAATGGCTTTCAGTAATTGATCACGGAAATTCTCAATTGAAGCAAACCACTGAGCAGTAGCACGATAGATAACTGGTTTTTTAGTACGCCAATCATGCGCATATGAGTGAGTGATAAATGTTAATTTCATCAATGCTCCAACTTCTTTTAATTTTTCAGAAATTGGTTTATTAGCAGCGTCGTAAAATAGCCCTTCAAATCCTGGTGCTTCTTCAGTCATATGCCCTTTATCATCGACTGGACATAAAACATCTAATCCATATTTTTGTCCGACAATAAAGTCTTCCTCACCATGCCCAGGAGCTGTATGAACACAGCCTGTACCTGCATCTAATGTCACATGATCTCCACACATTACTAATGATTCTCGTCCATAAATAGGATGAATGGCTTTTACATACTCTAAATCTGAGCCTTTAACAGTCTTTACTATCTTCGTGTTTTCCCATTCGAATTCTTTCTCAAGTGTTTCTAATAGTCCAGCAGCCACTACATACTTCTTGTCTTCGACTAGAACAACGTTATAATCTAATTCTGGATGAACGGCAATACCTAAGTTTGCTGGAATCGTCCAAGGAGTTGTTGTCCAGATAATGATATGTTCATCCCCATCTAAAACACCATTTCCATCCCCAACTTTAAAAGCTACATAAATAGATGGTGAGCGCTTATCTTGATACTCAATCTCAGCCTCTGCAAGAGCAGACTCAGAAGAAGGAGACCAATAAACCGGTTTTTTCCCTTTATAGATATAACCTTTTTTTGCCATTTCTCCAAAAACCTTGATTTGTTGAGCTTCATAAGATTTATCTAATGTTACATATGGATTCCACCAGTCACCTCTTACCCCAAGACGTAAAAATTGCTCACGTTGACGATTAATTTGTTCTCTAGCATACTCTTCACAAAGTTTACGAAAATCAGCGACACTCATCTTCTTACGATCAACTTTCCCACTTTTCGTTAAAGCCGTCTCAATTGGAAGTCCATGTGTGTCCCAACCTGGAACATAAGGAGCATTATACCCACTCATTGACTTATATCGAACAATAAAATCTTTTAAGATTTTATTTAGTGCGTGCCCCATGTGAATGTCACCATTCGCATAAGGCGGGCCATCATGTAAAATAAACATCGGGCGACTTGCTGTACGCTCTTGAACTTTTTTATAAATGTCAAGCTCAGCCCATTGTTTTTGTCTTTCAGGTTCTCGATTAGGTAAATTTCCTCTCATCGGAAAATCTGTTTTAGGCATTAATAACGTGTCTTTATAATCCATTTTTTCTTCCTCCTATTTACTTTCAGCTGATAACTATGTAAACCATGTTCCTTAAAAGGTCATTGCAGAGAACACAAAAAAACTCCTCTCCCAAATAGGGACGAGAAGCTTACCCGTGGTACCACCCTGTTGAAAAGGACTAATCCTTTCCACTTGAAATTCGTAACGTGAATGAAACGTTGCCGCTTACTTTGTTTCAGCGCAAAACTAAAGGGTGATTTTCCAATGTGAACGTCTTCAGGCTTCCACCGCCCCTGAATCGCTTAACACGTTGAATACATTGTACTCTTCCCTGATCATCGTCTTTATCAACATATTTTAATGAATATCATTATATGACAGCCGGTTCAGAAGTGCAAGCTGAAAACAAAAAACGTTTTAGCGTTCTTCATATACCTCTTCTTTTTCAGTTACATCATTCCAATCATCTGTTTGAAGCATTTCGAGTTGTGCTTCAATTAACATCTTGAAACGCATTTTATAAACGGAGGCTTGTTTTTTCAATTCTTCCATATCCATCATAACTTTTCTAGATTTAGAAAGAGCATCATTTATAATACGATCAGCATTTTTTTCTGCTTCCTTTACTATAAGCTGAGCTTCTTTCTGAGCATTACTTCTTACTTCTTCAGCTGCCTCTTGAGCAATTAGAATAGATTTATTTAATGTCTCTTCAATATTCTTAAAGTGACCTAATTTTTCATCTAAATCTTGTACTTGTTCGAAGAGTTCTTTTTTCTCTCGAAGTACGGCTTCATAGTCTTTTATAACTTGATCTAAAAATTCATTGACTTCGTCTTCGTCATAACCGCGAAATCCTCTTGTAAATTCCTTGTTGTGAATATCTAAAGGGGTTAAAGGCATGGTCGCCACCTCCATATGGTTGTATTTGTTATTATGTTTGGATTTCATGAGTCCTAAAATCACTGTTATTTATATACCATTCGACAAGAACAACTAAATTCCTGCTCATTTTTCTGATTTTCTTATCGTTTTCGTCCATAACGTATACGATATTTATCTTTCTTAGTAATTCCTTCTATGCCAATAACCTTGGCACGACCAAATTGTCGAACTGATATGTAATCACCATCAGCGATAATAAAATCAGGTCTATCTACAGTCTTCCAGTTGACTTTTACTAAACCTTTTTCAATTAAAGGAGAGACTTTTGTGCGTGAAAGCTTGTACATTTGGGCGATTACAACGTCAAGGCGCATCGAAGAAACGGTTGCTTTTCCTTCTTCCCAATCATCTTTAGGCTTAATGTGCTCAGATAATGGGATTCGATTCAAACGAACGGTTGCTTTTCCGATTGTCTGAACATTCATTTCTACATAATCAGCGATTTCCGTTGCCACAACAATTTGTACAACATCATCACTTATAAAAATGTCACCAAATTTCTCACGTTTTAATCCGAGATTCATTAGAGCCCCAAGTACATCTCGATGCTCGATCGTAATAAATTTAGTTGGATACTCAACCGAAAATAATGTTAGTTGAAAATCATCTATAGTTGTTTCTAAATACTGAGGAGTTAAACGCATCCGACTTCGCTCTGCATAATGAGAGCCTCCCGCAAATGAGAGGCTCAAATCATCATCATGTCCTATTATTGTTCGAACGATCTCTTGCTGCCTAGGATCTAAGAAGTCACTTAGTCGATCATCATGGCGAACCTTTACAGCATCGAGCCATTCAAGAACTTGGTCAACGAAAGTACGCTCTTCCTCGCGAAAGTGCTGGTAAATACTAATCGCCGTTCACTCCTAACTATTAAATACCGAAAAGGGATCGAACTCCCGTGCTTGCTAATCTCAAAACGATAATAGCCACAATCGGAGATAAGTCAATCATTCCAAGTGGGGGAACAAATTTTCTAAATGGCTCGAGGTACGGCTCGACAATTCTACCAATAAACTGTCCCACTGAGGACTCACGAGCATTAGGAAACCAAGACATCAAAATATACCCAATTATAAAAAATGAATAAATATATAACGCATTATAAATTAATAAACCAATAGTTTGCACTTTCCATTCACCACCTTCAAATACTATGCTTCAAATTCCTGAATCATTTCAGTTATCGTTCCTGATACATCAACATTATCAGGTGTACAAAGAAAAATATTCGAACCAACTTTTTGAATGTCTCCCCCAATAGCATACACTGTTCCACTTAAAAAATCGACTATTCGCTTAGCTTGATCATAAGAAATACGCTGTAAATTAATAATGACCGCTTTTCTATTTTTTAGATGATCTGCAATTTCTTGAGCCTCATCATACGTGGTTGGCTCAAGGAGAATAACCTTCGTTCCTTTTTGGACGCTTTGTAAGCTGACCACATTTTGAGGAGCCGCTTGTGGTTTAGTTTGTTGACTACGCGATCTTCGCTTTGGTTCAATCTCCTCATTAACAAACCGTTCATCATATTCTTCAACTTCCTCAAATTCATCCTCTAACTCAAAAAAACGCTTTAATTTAGACTTCATCCCCATATTTATTCTCCTCTCTTACTTTTATTCTCTTCCTACTAATGCTGACCCTAGCCTAATAAAAGTTGCTCCTTCTTCAACAGCAACGATGTAATCATTTGACATTCCCATTGATAATTCTGTACAAGGAGCATGTTCAAGTTTTAAATCTTGAATTTCCGTTCTCAGTTCTCTCAACTTCCTAAAAACTGGCCGCGTCATCTCTGGGTCTTCATAGAAAGGAGCCATCGTCATTAAACCAATTACTTGTATTTTCTTATATTGAGCAAGTTCGTTAATAAATGGAAGTAGGTCTTCTGGATCAACACCCGCTTTTGATTCCTCTCCTGATACATTAACTTGCACAAAGCATTTCATCACACCTTGTTCTAAACGCTTGTCCACTTCCTCAGCTAAAGAAAGTCGGTCAAGAGAATGCAAATACTCATATTTATTAATAATTTTTTTGGCTTTACGTGTTTGTAATGAGCCGATGAAATGCCAGATCCCTCTTTCATTAAAGGCTTCCCACTTTTCAATCGCACCCTCGACTCGATTTTCTCCTATATGTATTAACCCACAATCTAGAGTTGCTTTTGTAGTTTCACTACTAACGTATTTTGTCACAGCAATAATTTTAACTTCAGAAGCGTCCCTGTCCACTTTGTTACAAGCATGTTTAATTTCAGCTTGTATTAGCTCAAGCCTTTGTTTAATTGTCATTCTAACGCACCACCCGATCTCAAACCAATAAAACTCATCATTCTCCCCGTTTTACCATTTTCCGCTCTGTGTGAAAACATTTGCTCATCGAGAGACGTACAAATGTTAGATACAAGAATATTAGAAGGTTTAATTCCCTCTTGAATTAGCAATATCTTGTTAACCTCACGTAAATCAAGTAAATATTTCTCATTTGACAATTCCTGATAGGGCAAGCGATCCACATTTTTCGGTAAGCAGGATTGAATTTCTTTAATTACTTTTTTATCTACCTCGTACATCTTTTTACTGATTGAAGGACCAATCGCAACTTCAATTTCTTCTTGAGAAATGCCTTCTTTAATCCACTGATGAACCATTTTTGTAGCTATACCTTTAACCGTTCCGCGCCAACCAGCATGTGCAAGTCCAACGGCTCCAGCATCTGGTGCAAAAAAGTATAATGGGACACAATCTGCATACAAACTTGTAAGTAGCAAGTTTGTATCAAATGTATAAAGACCATCGGTTTCGCTTATAGCAGTATTTAAATCTGCGCTTCCTTTTCCGGCATCCGTTCTAGTTACTCTTTGAATGGTAGCCTCATGAACCTGCTCAGAACCTATCCAATTGGATAGTGGAACCTTTATATCCTTGGCTAATCTTTTTCTGTTCTCCCATACGTCTTTCTCATTGTCTCCAACATGAAAGCCCATATTTAAACTATGATATGGAAAGGTACTTTGTCCACCATTTCTAGTTGTGAACCCAGTGACTAAATCAGGGTTCAGCTTTTCCCATTGATGGATAGACAAATACCTTTCATTCGTTTCAACAAACGGATCCATCCTCACATTCCCCCTTTGCTTGTTACGGCGTTCTATTAAAGACTGTTCGATACTTCGTTATATGTTTAATCATATTCACCTTAGTAGGCCCATTACATTGAGCTTCAACCACTTGCTTTCCGAGGGGTGTTGCCAAGCCCCCACGTCGTTTTGTCCGTGGTGACTTGCCTTTTCCTCTATCCCCGCAGGAGTCAAGTGGCTTCCGCTTCAATCCACTTTCGATCTCAATGATTATCAAAAAATTTAAAACTTATAAACTGATTACAGATCACTTTATCAGCAATCTTTAATGTTTGGTTGGAGAATGTTGGTAAATTAAATTACTCAACTTCTATTTTAACACAGGTATATAGATACAAGAAACGACTTTCTTTTGCAATCATCGCTTTCTAGGTGTCGAAGGTGGCGCGAAATTAATCGGTTTTCGTTCGTATGCTGAAGGAACCTCTACTAAAATAACATCAGAGCCGATTCTAATAATATTCTTCCAAGGTATAACAATTTCTTCTGATTCTTTACCAAACAGCCCCATCATTTTACCGGAGGCATTTATCACTAATGCCTCTATTGTGCCTGTTGATAAGTTGATATCTAAATCTGTTAATTGACCTAGTCTTTTCCCATTTTCCATGTTAACAATGTCTTTAACTTGTAGATCAGATATTTTCATCATATTTAACACCTCACCCCAATTAATACTACCTGTTCTACTATATGCGGGATCGTGTTAGGTTTATGAAACAAAGCCCAAAAAAGAGGATGCTCTAACAGTTTCTACGATACTTTAACTCGTAGAAAACCCGTCCTGAGTCATCCTCTTGCCCTGTTTTAAATTTGAGCGTGTTTATTCATTTGTTGAATAGCTGCTTTCTCTAATCGAGATACTTGAGCTTGCGAAATCCCAATTTCATCGGCTACTTCCATTTGTGTTTTCCCTTGAAAGAATCGCATATTCAAAATCATTTTTTCACGATCATTCAATCTTACCATCGCCTCTTTTAAAGCGATTTCTTCTACCCAATTGACATCTTTATTCCGCTCGTCACTGATCTGATCCATGACGAAAATCGGATCCCCGCCATCATTATAGATTGGCTCAAATAGAGATACAGGATCTTGTATCGCGTCTAACGCAAATACAACGTCCTCTTTCGGTACATCTAACACCTTGGCAATCTCTTGGACAGTAGGCTCTTTCTCACGCTTTTTTTCTGACATAATCTGATCTCGAACTTGAAGAGCCTTGTAAGCAATATCTCGTAAAGACCGAGATACTCGAATCGGATTATTGTCTCTTAAATAACGCCTGATTTCACCTATAATCATAGGAACCGCGTATGTAGAGAATTTAACGTTCTGACTTAAATCAAAATTATCAATTGACTTCATCAACCCAATACAACCTACTTGAAATAGATCGTCAACGTATTCTCCGCGATTGTTAAAACGTTGGATAACACTTAGCACCAGACGTAAATTCCCATTCACTAACGTTTCACGTGCACTTGTTTCACCACTTTGCAATCGCTGAAATAACTCTCGCATTTCAGTGTTCTTAAGAACAGGTAACTTTGAGGTATCTACACCGCAAATCTCAACTTTATTTCGTGTCAATTCTTTCCCTCCTATCGCGGGAGATGATGTCTAAGAAAAGTATCTCCTCTGCAGGAAAAAATATGCACGAGCTTTGTCGGTATCAAATTACAGAATTAGCTCATCCACGTCATGACAACGAAAATGACTAAAAAATTTTTTTTATTATTGAATAAATCCCGACCTATTAAATTGTTTTCAGATATCATTAAATATTCATAAAAAAGAACCCCTTTATGAATAGAAAACCATAAAGGGGTTCACAAACAACTCTTATCGTAAAAAAATCTTTTCCATGTAAGTTCGCATTCTCTCACTGTACACCTTCTGTAAGTATATTTGCTCATAGAAGGTGTACATCATGAATATTACTTACAAGAGAGTATTAGTATATTAACGTTATACCATCTTATTAAATTCTTTTTGTAGTCTTTTTATAATTCTTTTTTCGAGCCTAGAAATGTAGGATTGAGATATACCTAACATATCTGCAACATCTTTTTGCGTTTTTTCTTCATCTCCAGCTAGTCCGAACCTTAATTCCATAATTTGTTTCTCTCGATCATTTAATGTATGCAGTGCTTTTACTAATAATCTTCTATCAACCTTTTCTTCAATCCCTCTTGTAATGATATCTTCTTCTGTCCCTAAAACATCGGAGAGAAGTAGCTCATTGCCATCCCAGTCAATATTTAAAGGTTCATCGAAAGAGACTTCAGACCTCGTTTTATTATTACGTCTCAAATACATCAATATTTCATTTTCAATACACCTAGAGGCATAAGTTGCTAGCTTAATTTTCTTTTCAGGATTAAACGTATTAACTGCTTTAATTAGACCAATTGTACCAATACTAATTAAATCTTCAATATTTATTCCTGTATTTTCAAATTTTCTAGCAATGTAAACGACTAATCGTAAGTTTCTTTCAATCAACATCGATCTAACAGCTTTATCACCTGAAGGTAATTTTTTCAGTAAAACTGCTTCTTCTTCTTTGGAAAGCGGTGGTGGTAAGGCCTCGCTTCCTCCTATGTAGTAAATCTCATCTGCCTTCATTCCGAGTCGGTACATTAATTTGTACCATAGTAAGGTTAGTTTTAGCTTTAACATGCTGTGTGCCCCCTAAATACTGGATTATGCTAGCTTATCAGTGGAAACACCGAGTACTAACTTTGGATGAACAATACATGTAAATGCCCCATCCGGAGATAATTCCTTATCGTGTAATCCTAGCAAAACATTTTTTGTTTCAAATACTTGATTTTGATAATGAATTTTAACATGATCTGGTTTTAGTCCTGTAATAAATGGTGAAGATTGTCCGATAACCCGATAAGGAATGATGCTAGCTCTTTCAATTAACTTGTGCTCGGAATTTATTTCAATTTCTGGATGCTCATGAAAAGTTATCAGATGATCAATAACCTCCTTCCCAAAATGCGGGTAAAGTAAGGATGCCTCAATGATCATGACAGGCTTTTTTGTCAATGGGTCAGATAACTGATTTCCACTATCAACTAACCCTCTAACACTAATCGTGTAACCAGAAATTGTAATAAAAACATCCACAAGCGATTCATATTGAACTTGTTTGATTTCAATGTCTTCAAATCGATGTTTTGAGAAAAACCAAATTAACGGAAAACCAATTAATACAAAGACCCAACTAATTCCACTTCCAAAGTATCCTGAATTCGCTTGAACCATTCCATCTAATACAGTGATCTCAGTCTGCCAAAAAAAATGAAGGGCAAACAATCCACCACCAGTCATAAAAGCGACAAAGTAGAACATAAGTAATCCTTGAATGAAATATCGAAATCGTTTATAACCAAAAGCAATAAATACGATTCCTGCTGAATAAAGAAATTTCATCCACGGTTGATAAAACAAATCTGAAATAGGACTAAACATAAGAAACACAATTAAAGATGCAAAAAGTGCTGCTAGGATCATACGAATGTGTTGAAAACGACGTTTTAAAACTAGAGCTGTTAAAGAAATGAGTAGATAATCAATTAAAAGATTTAGAAACCAGATCACATCAAGATATAAGGTCATATCAATCTCCACATCCATTGATTTGAAACAAGTATATTACACATTCTATTAAGAAGTCTGTCGCTTCATGACAAGCAAGTGGGGGTTATTTTGAGAAATTTTAAGAGATATTGTCAGCTGGATAACTGGGAAATAATAAAAGCTAGATTGTGGTGTGAACGAAGTAATGAGAAAAGAAAAAGCTAAACCAATTTGCCTTTTTTATAAAGACAAACAAGTTCAGCCTTGTTTTTAACGATTTCGGTTTCTACGATTACGTAAAAATGTAGGAATATCTAGTGTATCTGTTGGCTCTGGAGTTGAAGGACTTGGTTGGGCAAAACGGCTTTCTTTTGGTTCTTCTTGTGCTTGCGGTTGACTAGCTTGTCCCTTATTTACTTTAGAGACAACTGGTCGTTGATTGTGATTGTTAACAGGGCCCGGCACATCATCAAAGCCTGTTGCGATAACCGTAACGACAATTTCATCTTTTAAATTTTCATTAATAACTGATCCAAAAATCATATTTACTTCCGTATCAGAAGCTGCTGAAACAATCTCTGCTGCCTCATGTACTTCGTAAAGCGATAAGTTAGAACCACCTGTAATGTTCATAAGAACACCTTGTGCACCATCCACTGACGTTTCTAATAGCGGACTTGAAATAGCTTTTTTAGCTGCTTCACTAGCACGGTTCTCACCAGTTGCAATTCCAATCCCCATTAATGCAGATCCTTTTTCACTCATGATTGTTTTAACATCTGCAAAATCAAGGTTAATTAGTCCAGGAACGGCAATCAAATCAGAAATACCTTGTACACCTTGACGTAAGACGTTATCCGCTTCTCTAAAAGCTTCTAACATAGGCGTATTCTTGTCAACAATTTCAAGTAAACGATCATTTGGAATGACAATCAGCGTATCAACTTTTTCTTTTAACGCTTGAATACCCGCAGCAGCGTGCGTAGAGCGTTTGCGGCCTTCAAATGTAAACGGACGTGTAACAACTCCAACCGTTAACGCGCCTAATTCTTTTGCGACTTCAGCAATTACTGGGGCAGCACCTGTACCAGTTCCTCCACCCATTCCAGCTGTTATGAAGACCATATCAGCACCTTGCAATACTTCTTCAAGTTGCTCGCGACTTTCTTCAGCCGCCTTTTTACCAATATCAGGATTAGCACCTGCTCCTAAACCTCTAGTAAGTTTACCGCCAAGTTGTAATTTCGCTTCAGCTTTCGATAGATGAAGGGCCTGTGCATCCGTATTAACGGCAATAAAATCTACACCTTGTAACCCATTTTCGATCATACGATTAACAGCGTTGCTTCCGCCACCGCCAACTCCGATAACTTTTATTTGTGCTAATTGATCCATATCCATTTCAAACTCTAACATGTAAGGTCCCCCTAATCAGACTAAATCCCGATTGTTTCTATTCAAAAAAGACTTTAAACCAGTTTTTCATTTTGCCTTTTGAATTTGATTTTTCATTATTTTTTGATTTTGAAGCAGTTTCGTTACTTTCACGCTTTGGCTTAGATTCTTGATAAGTTTCGGCTACACTCACAGCAGCTGCGACTTCTTTTCCTTGAACCTTCACGTTTTTATAAGCAAATTGAATTAACCCAACCCCAGCAGTATACTGTGGTTCTCTAACACCTAAATAATCAGGAACGGCAATTCTCACATTCCCTTGTAACAGCTCACTCGCTAAATCAAGAACGCCTGGAATCATGACTGTCCCTCCAGTTAACACATAACCACTAGGGAAATCACGATACCCAAATCTGTTTACTTCACGGTAAACTAGTTCGAAGATTTCTTCAACTCTAGGTTCTATAATATGAGCAAGATCATATTGTGTACATTCTTCTGTTTCTGAACGTCCAATTGTCGTAACATCAAATCTTTCATCTTGTGAAGCATCTTCAATAAATGAATGACCGTGTTTTGTTTTAAGGCGTTCTGCTTCATCTGTAGAAGTGCGTAAACCAATAGCAATATCATTTGTAATATGATCTCCACCAATTGGCAAAACAGATGTTTGTTGCAAAGTTCCTTGTTCAAAGATAGAGATCGTGGTAGAACCGCCACCAATATCTACTAAACAAACACCTAAGCTTTTTTCGTCTTTAGAAATCGCGACAGAACTAGTGGCTAATGGTTGCAAGCAAATATCGGCAACTTGGAGTCCAGCTCGTTCTACACAGCGAAGGAGGTTATGTAAGACCGTTTTCGACCCTGTGATAATCATACCTTCCATTTCCAATCTAACACCTATCATACCACGAGGATCATTAATTTCATCCAATCCATCAACTACAAATTGTTTTGGAATTACATCAATAATTTCTCTTTCTGGAGGAATAGAGACCACTTGAGCTGCATCAATCACTCGAGTGATGTCATCATCTCCAATTTCTCTATCGGAACTAGAGACAGCCACTACTCCATGACATGGCTGAAGTTGGACATGATTTCCATTTACTCCAACTACCACTTGTTTTATCGAAAGTCCAACCATTCGTTCAGCTTGTTCAACCGCTCTTCGAATAGATTGCACTGTTTCGTCAATATCAACAATTGAACCTTTTTTTATTCCTTCTGAGTTTGACTTTCCAACTCCAATAATATTCATTGAACCATTTGACATTTCTCCAATTATCACTCTGACATTGGATGTACCGATGTCTAAACTTACGTAAATCTCGTTGTTGTTCAATCTGTGGCACCTCCTTGTAATTCATGCGTCTAATAAGATAACTATATTCTCTATTAAATTAAGTTTCATTTTGCATAATTGATAGATTATAGACTAATTCAACATTAAATACAGTTATCCTTTTTATAAACGCTGATTTCTAAAATTTTTATATTTTTTCACAATGCCTTACACTCGTCTAGTATCAATTCACCATTTCGAAGGCTTAGATTGCCAATTTGAGAGCAATAACCTTCGAATTACAGCTATGTTATTAAATAAACGAACACCAAAGGCAAATATTGCTGCTAAGTATAAGTCTACACCAAGATGGACACCTAGAAAAGCTAAACCTGCAGCTAAAAGTATATTAAAGAAAAATCCTGTCAAAAACACATTTGAATCAAACGTATCTTGTAAATAAGCTCTTATGCCCCCGAACAATGTATCTAAAGCTGCTAAGACTGCAATTGATAAATAACTTGAGTATTCAGCAGGCACACGAAAGTCTGTCATTAATCCTAAAATAACCCCGATGATCAAACCAATAATCGGAACCCACATAAATTACCCCTCCTTTACTTCTTCCATAAATCGGACACGTCTAGTTTGATCGTATGCCGGAACTTCCACTTCATCCATTTTCTCAATCGTTAACGTATATCCTTCAATTTCAAACTCTTCTACAGAAGCGGAGACAATCATTTGATTTTGAAGTTTCTCGGCTTTGTCCGACACGATCTTAATCTCTATAGGAAGAGGGGGGAGTCTCCGGTTGTTTAAGTAGGTTATACCGTTCACACTTCGAAAAGCTGAGTTTGCAATGATTCTTTCGTTTCCTACAGCAATTTCCTGAGCCCCATAAATATTTAATTCGTTGATAAGAAACCGAAAAACATCTGGCGGAGGTGTTCTACGAGCTTGACCAAAAAATTGGTCGTTATATGCCGTATCAATCGTAATAACCACACCTTCTCCATTGACAGCTAGCAAGCCGGCTTCTTTTCTTAGCTCTTCTACTTGTTGTAACAACACTTCTGTTATATCTTGTTCTCGGTCTAGCGAAGCACTCTCATACTGAGCAAGGAGAGATTGCACCTTTTCAACTTCTAAGTTCAGTGCTTGTCTCTTTTCTTGTTCTGCTAAAAGTTCTCTCCTTATTTCTCGAATGTCCCTTGTGTCTCGCACGACTGGTTCTTGAGTGGATTGAAATTGGATGGCAAGCATAAAACCAATGATAAATGTAACAATCGTAAAGGTATATTTTTTATTCATAGATGCTCACCCTCTTTCTACCAAATGAGGATCTAGTGTTATTGAGTTTTTCTTTTGAAGCCTAACGCTAATCTCATCATTTAATAGTTGCTGTTGCACCCCACCTGTTAGCGTAATCGCTGATTCTAAATGATCTGCGTCTCCTATTGCGGTTATAACGAAAGGAGCTGAAGATGTATTTCCATCTACTCGAATAACCGGACCCGTACATTGAATATAAGATTGGTGAGAAAGTCTAAACCCATTTATCGCGATAGCTTCTGCTCCAGCTACAAATAATTCGTGGACCACCCGTTGAATATGAAATTCATGAACAATATAATTATTTGGGTTTTCACCATCTGGTACATATTCTGCGTCTTCTAAAGATATTTCAATTCCAGGCCCTTGTACCTTTACTTGACCAACTAGCTTTCTTAACCTCTCAATATCTTCTAATAAATTCTGAGCTTTTACTTCTTGCTCCTCATCCATGGAAGCTAAGTTATTTTCGAGTTCTCTAACCTGTGCTTGATATAAACGAAGCTCTTCTTGCAAGTTACGATTCGCCGTTTGTTCCATAATCACTTGATTTCTAAGCTCATCTTCAAGATCCCACTGACGTTCATACCCAGGTATAAGAGACATATTACGTTCACTCGTCGTATCATAACTAAGTGCTAAGATAAAGCCAGTCACAAGTAAGACAAAGGATAAGATAACATGTTTACCCCTCACTCTCACTTTTTAACTCCTCCTCTTCTGACTCAAATTCTTCAAAATATGGACTCATTCTTAAATGAAGAATTCCTTTTTTATTGGTATCTAACTCCTTAACAATCGCAGCATATGAAGATAAATTTCCTGAGAAATCTCTTATTGAAGTATGAACTTCAATCCCATCTGTCATCAATAACACAATAGCGAAAGCATCATGATCTGTAGGCCGATAGAAGATCTCAGAAATACGCTCAATTAATTCACTAGGAACTTTTTGTAGTTCAGCAGAAAGTTCTTTCAATTCATCTCCTTGCTCAAAACCAATTAACAATGGTGCATCTGAAGGAAAAACATGTCTAGGAAGTTCATCTAAATAAAGGCCTGTTTCTAGTATTGGAAAGTACTTATCCTCTTGATATAGATATCCAATTCTAGCGTATTCCTTAATTTGAATTCTGATTGTATTAGGAAAGCGCTGTTCAACGCTCGCTGAGGCAATTTCTCTATGATTAACAAGTCTATTTTCAATCTCTTGTTTTTCAATCGACCACATACTTGTCCCACTATCTATGTTACTAAGCCTAATGATCTCATCATCTGTAACAAAATAGTTTTCTTCAACAATAACATTTCTTACATGGCTTAAAGGAGATTGAAAATAAACCATTAATAACAAAAGTAGGAAAAAGAAAGATAAAAAAAACAGCAAACGCCTGTTAGCACGCTGTTTTCGCTGCTCTTTCAGCGATGGAATTCTCTCATTTATGGTAATTACCTTTTCCTTGCTCATCTTTGATTCCCCCGACTAACTTACAGACTAACATAAATGACTCCTTCCACCCTTTTGTGATTTTGTGGAAGGAGTATAATGATACGATCAATTGTACCATATATTTGGATAAATTTAAGCTATTTTTCGTTTTCTTTTGAGCGCCCAATCATTTCTACTTCTGTTTCAATCTCAATATTATGTTTAGTCTTTATTGTCTCTTTTACATGTGTAATCAGATCTAAAACATCTTGTGCTTTTGCATCTTCAACATTCACAATAAAATTAGCATGCATAGGTGAAATTTGCGCTCCACCAATTTGGAACCCTTTTAACCCAGCTTCTTCTATTAATTGTCCAGCATAGTTAGGTAATGGGTTTCTAAACACACTTCCACAAGTTGGATGCTTCCAAGGCTGTGAATCACGACGATAATCCTTATTGGCTTGCATATGTTTTACGATCTCTTCTTTTTCACCTTTTTCTAATTGAAAAATAGCTTCTACACAAATTCCTTTTTCTTTTTGAAGTCTTGATGTGCGATATGAGAACCCCATCTCTTCAGCTTTAATCCACTCTAGTCGTCCATCAGGAAAAAGAATAAGTGCTTCCTTTAAAATCTTCGAAATGTCAGATCCATGCGCACCTGCATTCATGAAAACAGCTCCACCAACAGAACCAGGTATCCCTCCTGCAAACTCTAGTCCAGAAAGACCTTCACGACTAATTAAAGTTGCTAATTTAATTAACGGATATCCACCACCGACTTTAATTACATCTTCATCAATCTTAAGATGATCCATTCCTTTACCTAGCTTGATCACAACACCTTCAATACCACCATCAGCAACCAATAGATTAGAGCCGCGCCCAATAACCCGCCACTCAACTTGGTGCTCATTAACAAGCTCCATTAGACGTTTAAGGTTTTCTAAGCCATCAGGCTCCACAAGCACATCAGCAGGACCACCTATTCTCCAAGTTGTGTGATTAGCTAGAGATTCCTGTTCTTTTACAACACCAATATTCTCTTTTTTCAATTGATTTAGAAATTGTTCCATAATAGTTCCCTCATTTCATGCTCTAAGAAGTAACTAACTATTGTTAAACTATGCATGAGCCCATAATATGTGCATTCATGTTGCACACCTAACAATTCGTTCAGTTATTGTTTATTTTTATAACATTATACAGTTGATACTTCTACTAGAAGTTGATATACATTTTCCGCGGCATCCGGCACACCGAGCTTTTCAGCTGCCGTATGCATCTTATCCCATTTACCTTGTTCATTAAAGATTTGATCAATATCTTTTAATAATAATTGACCATTCATTTCTTTTTCGTTATATACGATGGCGGCTCCAGTATTTTTCAAGGAGAGGGCATTTTTTTCTTGATGATTGTTTGTCACATATGGACTTGGAATTAATATGCTAGGCAATCCTAGCGCCGTTATTTCAGCTAGTGTCGTTGCTCCAGCACGCGCCACGATTAAATCAACCGCCCCAAGAACATCGGGCATATTATGAATAAACGGTTTTATAATAACATTTTTAGATTGAGCAGCCAATTTTACTTTTTCCATTACAGTATCATAGTGAACAGCACCCGTTACATAAACAACCTGGTAATTCTTATGAGTCCATTCATCAATAACAGAAGTAAAAGCATCATTTATTGGACGTGCCCCTCTACTTCCACCTACAATTAAAACCGTTCTCTTGCTAGCATCTAACCCTAGCGATGTACGACCAGCTACAGGGTCAACATGCATAACATCGGATGCTCTCGGATTTCCAGTAAACACAACTTTTTTATTTGGAAAAAAAGACCTTGCTTCCTCAAAACAAATAGCAACCTTATCAACATATTTACTCAGAAACTTATTTGTTAAACCTGGTACGCTATTTTGCTCATGTATTACTGTAGGGATTTTTAACTTGGAGGCTGCATAAACAACAGGACCACACACATATCCCCCAGTACCTATCACTACATCTGGTTTGAAGTTTTTTATTATTTTTTTTGCTTTTTGTGTTCCCGTTATAAAACGAGCAATGGTTTTCACATTCTCTACAGAAAGTTTTCGTTGAAATCCAGAGATATGTATAGTTTCAAATGGAATTCCTGCTCTTGGAACAATATCAGCTTCAAGCCCCTTTTCTGTACCGATATATAAGATTTCAGCATTTTTATGTTTTCTTTTAATTTCATTAATAAGAGATAAAGCAGGGTAAATATGCCCTCCCGTACCGCCTCCACTTACTATTACTCTCATTTGTTTCCTCCCAGAAAAAATTGATTATTATCATTTTATCATGAACAGAACTTGTATTATACACGATTCCTATTTGTTTTTTGTTATTCTATTTTCTTTCATAATTTTACACTGAAGCTAGGGTTCTTGTTTAGTCATTATAAAAGTAAAAAAACTGAGTATGGCGATTAGCCTTTCACTCAGTTTTCATCCTACTTACCTTACATACCTACTAATATTCAAAAGTACTCCTAGCGATACTAACATAAGAGTTAACGAGGAACCTCCATAACTTAATAAAGGCAAAGTGATGCCTGTAACTGGCATAAGTCCAGTTACAACGCCAATGTTAATCATAACTTGAATGGCAACCATTGAAATAATACCTACAGCTAGGAAACTACCAAATAAGTCTGGAGCCCCAAGAGCAATTCGAATTCCTCTCCATAAAAGGATTCCAAATAAAAACAAGACAACAAATCCCCCGATAAAACCCAATTCCTCTGACAATATCGCAAAAATGAAATCTGTTTGTGGTTCTGGCAAATAAAAATATTTCTGTCTACTTTCTCCTAGTCCCATGCCCATTAGCCCACCTGGTCCAATAGCATACAAAGATTGAATGATCTGAAAACCGCTCCCTAGCGGATCAGACCACGGATCTAGGAACGAGGTAATTCGCTTTATTCGGTAAGGAGCAGAAGCAATTAAGGCAACAAAACCGAGTAAACCTACAACTCCTAACCAAGCGAAATGACTTATTCTGGCTCCAGCAACAAAAATCATGATTACACATGTTCCAACCATTACCGCACCTGTACCCAAATCTGGTTGAAGCATAATCATTCCAAAAGCTACCATTACTAATGAAAGAGATGGAACGAGACCCTGTTTAAACGAAACAATTTTCTTTTGATTTTCAGATAGGTATTTTGCTAAAAAAGCAATCATAGCCATTTTCATAAACTCTGAAGGTTGAATTGAAAAAGCTCCAACCCCAAGCCAACTTCTTGCCCCACCACGAACTAGTCCAACTCCAGGTATTAACACAATTACAAGTAAAATAAAACAAACGATCACAATAACTTTAGACCATGTTCTCCATGTCCAATAATCAACCCGCATCATAAACAGCATCGCGATTACACCAACGCCCGCAAAAAACAACTGACGCTTAGCAAAGAAAAACGAATCATCGAACCTATAATTGGCCCAGGCAGCACTCGCACTATATACCATGATTAGCCCGATCGCGAGAAGAGCAATCGTAGCAACCAATAGAACATAATCGGGCGCTGTTTTCATCTTTGGCATAATAACACCTCATCCACCACGAATTAAGAAAAAAGGTACACTGTACAACCCCTCAACCTAATCGTATGCACGAGATGAGAGAAACATGTCCCTCTATTCGTTCATTAGCAAAAAGAAAAAAAAGAATCATTTAGGGTGCTCATTTCCCTAATGATTCTCCTTTCTTGATTTTAAACCGATAAACTTTCTACAGCTTCAACAAATCGCTTACCACGTTCCTCAAACGTTTTGTATTGGTCCCAACTCGCACAAGCTGGAGATAATAATACAACGTCACCCGGTAATGATTGTTCATAGGCAAGCGATACCGCTTCCTCCATATTTTCCACGGGAATAATTGTTTTAACACCAGCTTCTGTGGCAACTCTAGTTAATTTATCTTTTGTTTCCCCAAACGTTATTAAAACTTTAACATGAGATAAAGAAGCTTTTAGTTCATCAAATTCGTTACCACGATCTAATCCTCCAGCTAATAAAATCGTTGGTTGATTAAACGCTTCTAACGCTTTTTGAGAAGCAAGAATGTTTGTCGCTTTTGAATCGTTGTAAAAACGCCTTCCATCTAACTCTTTAACAAACTGTAATCTATGCTCTACTCCCGTAAAAGTCTGAAGTACGTGTTGAATTTGAGCGATTTCAGCTCCCATTATCAAAGAAGCACCTATGGCTGCTAACACATTTTCAATATTGTGTTTACCTGGTAAAACAATTTTTTCTAGCCCAATTATTGGTTGTCCATCGAAAAAGATTACGTTATTTTCTACATATAAACCCTTGTCTACTTTCTTTCTGGTTGAAAAAGGTATTAGGTTTGCCTTGCTCACTTTCGCAACATTCGAAACATCTGTGTCATCAGCATTATAGACGAGATATTCGGAATCCGTTTGGTTAACCGTAACCCGAGCTTTAGCATCCTGGTAGTCACTCCGTGTCCCGTGGTAATCAAGATGCGCATCAAATAAATTTAAAAACACACTCACTTTAGGTGCGAATTTCTCTGTTCCAAGTAGTTGGAAACTAGATACTTCAAGAACAATTACATTATTTTCTGTAGCTTTCTCAGCCACCTCACAAGCAACTGTTCCTATATTCCCAGCTACTAAAGGCTCGCGTTTACTATTTTTTAACATCTCAAAAATTAATGTAGTTGTCGTCGTTTTACCATTAGAACCTGTAATAGCAACAATTTCAGCTTGAGTAATCGCAGCTGCAAGTTCAATTTCTGTTACAACCGGTATCCCTCTGGTTATTGCTTCATTTACAATTGGATTATGATAAGGGATACCAGGATTTTTGACAATGAAGTCTAGGTCTTGATCTAGCAGTTCAAGAGGATGATGACCACAAATGACAGTCATCCCTAATGCCTCTAACTTTTGCGCCTGACTGTTATCCCCATAAGGCTTTGCGTCATTAATGGTTACAGATGCTCCTAATCTATGTAGTAACTTTGCAGCCGCTTCTCCACTTTTCGCTAACCCTAGGACTAATACGTTCTTTCCGTTGTATTGTTGTTTAGTCATCTACAACCACACCTCTAAATAGATTCCAATAACAGAGAATATCATACCAACAAACCAAAATGTTACAACAACTCGCCACTCTGACCAACCAGATAATTCATAATGATGATGTAACGGGCTCATCTTAAATATACGTTTCCCTCTTGTCTTAAAGGAGATCACTTGAATAATGACTGACAATGTTTCAATAACAAACACTCCACCTATGATGACAAGAAGAATCTCAAGCTTCGTCATAATTGCAATGGCAGCAATGGCCCCTCCAAGAGCAAGCGAACCAGTATCTCCCATAAACACCTTAGCTGGATGTGCATTAAAAACTAAGAACCCTAACACAGCACCAACTATAGCAGCACTAAAAATAGATACATCAATATAACCCAAATGCCAAGCTAGAATGGCAAATGCTCCAAAAGCAATCGCACCAGTCCCTGCAAGTAAACCATCTAAACCATCTGTTAAATTTACAGCATTTGAAGCCCCTACTAACATGATAATCACTAAAGGTAAGTATAACCAACCTAAATCAATTGATATAGTCGTAGCTGGTATGTTTATCGCAGTAGAAATATCCATTTGAATAAGTCCAAAATAAAAAAGGATTGATATTAATAATTGCCCAGCTAATTTTTGTTTTGAAGTTAAACCTAAGTTTCTTTTTAGTACGACTTTGATGTAATCGTCTAAAAAGCCAACCAAACCAAATCCGACAGTTACTAAAAGTAATAATAAGATTTCTGGACTAAATGATAAAAACCGATTAGATATAAAGAGTGTTGTCACTAAAATAGATAAGACAATGACAATACCACCCATAGTTGGAGTACCTGTTTTCTTTTGATGTGATTTAGGTCCTTCTTCACGAATACTTTGCCCAAATTTTAACCTTCTTAAAAAAGGAATAAAGATCGGCGAGAGGAGGACTGCAATTAGAAATGAAAGCAGCAAGGTAAGAAGTAATACGCGTTCTAACATTACTGATCATTCCCCCTTTCTATTAAACTTTCCCAGTCATTTGATAAGCGAACGAATTTTAACATTGCCTCTACTATTGTTATCGTTCGTCCGCTTTTTATATGTCTCTTTCTCCCAAAAAACAAATTTACCTAGTGTTAATTTCTATTTAAGCGGTCAGTAATTGCTTGACGTGCTACTTCACGATCATCAAAGTGTGTTCTGACGCCATTAATTTCTTGATACGTCTCATGGCCTTTTCCTGCAATGACGATAATATCGTCTTTCTTTGCCTCATTAATTGCCTGCCTAATCGCTTGTTGCCTATCGACAATCACACCATAGTTCTCTTCCTTCAAACCAACGACCATATCTTTTATAATCTCTTTTGGATCCTCTGATCGAGGGTTATCGGAAGTAAAGATCGAACGATCAGCATATTTAACGGCTACCTTAGCCATAATAGGTCGCTTTGTTTTGTCACGATCACCACCACATCCGACAATGGCGATTATGTCTTGTTCCGCAAAATCTTTTACTGTTTTTAATACATTTTCTAAGCTATCGCTTGTATGGGCATAGTCAACAATTACAGTGAAGTCTTGACCAGCATCTACAGGCTCAAATCGTCCTGATACACCTTCAATCTTCTCAAGGCTCGCTTTAATTATCGGTAGTGAAATCCCTGAAACATAAGCAGCCGCTGTTGCTGCTAAAGCGTTATATACACTGAACATTCCAATTAAGTTCATTGAAATGATTATTTTCTCTCCCAAGATATCTAATTCGAAACTAGTACCTGTCGGTGTAATTTTAATATTGCTTGCTTTAACATCCGCTTCTTTTTCAATTCCATATGTAATAACATCTACAGTTGTTAAACGAGCTAATTCCACTGAAGCTTGGTCATCTGCGTTAAAGACTGCTGTCTTATCGGAAAAAGTATTACCCATCTGAGCAAATAATAAGCCTTTTGCATAAAGGTATGCTTCCATAGATTGATGATAATCTAAATGATCTTGAGATAAGTTAGTAAAAACAGCAACATTGAAGTCACAACCACGAACTCTACCCATATGAAGAGCGTGTGATGAAACTTCCATCATCGCCACTTCAACCTGCTCATCAACCATTTCTTTAAACAATTGTTGAAGGGGGAGAGACTCAGGAGTCGTATTATTTGTCTGTTTTTCAGCGAGCCCCACCTTCGTATACATCGTCCCAATCAACCCAGTTTTCTTTCCAGCTTCTTGCATAATATCTTCTATCAAGTGGGTAACCGTTGTTTTACCGTTTGTTCCTGTTACTCCGATTAATTGTAATTGACTGGTTGGATTGTTGTAAAAGTGACTAGCAAGTCTCGCCATTGCCCTTTTAGAATCTCTGACAATGATCACAGGAATTGATACAGCAAGAGGACGTTCAGCGATAATCGCGACCGCCCCTTGTTTTTCTGCCTGCTGTGCAAAGTCATGTCCATCTACTGTATAACCTTTAATACAAATAAAGACGGTACCTTCTTTAACTTGCCTAGAATCCATCTCAAGTGAAGAAACTTGTGGATTTTCATGTATTTTATTTGTTTGAAATCGTAAGGGCTCTATAAGCTCTTGTAGTGTCATCATCATATAAACCTCTCTATCTATCCATTACAAATTGGATTATCGTGCCATTCATTATTTTAGACGTTCTAATCGGATTTGTCACCCATATAAAGACGAATTGTAGAACCTTGCGTCACTTTTACACCAGGTTCAGGAGATTGAGCAAGAACATGTTTACCTTCGCCATCAAGTTCTACTTTAAGTTCATAATACGATTCGTGGATCTCACGCATCGTTCTCCCGACTAAATCTGGCACCTCAATTAATGGCTCATCAGACCACGTTAATTCTTTTTCAATCTGCCCATCTCTTTTTTCAACACCGAGCGCCAATAAGCTATCTCCAATAATATTGCCTACTATCGGAGCAGCAACTACACCACCAAATTGAACCGTGTTTTTCGGGTTATCAATCGCCACATATACCACAATCTGAGGATCATCAGCAGGTGCAAAGCCAATAAAGGATACAATATGGTTATTTTCAAGATAACGACCATCTTTCGCTTTCTGAGCTGTCCCTGTTTTTCCCCCAACACGATAACCATCAATGTAAGCACCTTTACCAGATCCGAGTGCAACAACATGTTCAAGCGCAAAGCGAACTTCTTTAGACGTTTCTTCAGAAACTACTCTTCTTTTCAAAATAGAAGACTGCCTTTCAACCACTTCACCTGTAAGAGGATCAACCCATTCTTTCGCTAAGTATGGTTGATACAGATAGCCTCCGTTGATCGCTGCACTAACAGCCGCTACCTGCTGAATTGGCGTTACTGCAACCCCTTGACCAAAAGCTGTTGTCGCTTGTTCAAGAGGACCAACTCTATCTCGATTAAAGAGAATTCCTGTCCCCTCACCTTGTAAATCTATTCCCGTTTTTTTCCCAAATCCAAAATCTTCGATGTAGTCAAAAAGACGATCTTTACCTAACCTTTCACCTAAGACAACAAAGCCTGGATTACAAGAATTTTGTACAACTTCTAAGAATGTTTGATGACCATGCCCACCTTTTTTCCAACACCTTAAATTTCTACCAGCTACCTCAATGTAGCCTGGGTCATTAAAAGTATCTTTTTCAAGATCTACTTCTCCTTCTTCTAGAGCAGCAGCAAGAGTAATAATTTTAAAGGTTGACCCTGGTTCATACTGCATCCATACTGGTTTATTTTGATTATAAATTTCAGGTGGAACATTTCTAAAATTTTCAGGGTTGTAATGTGGTCTGCTACTCATCCCAAGAACTTCTCCCGTATTCGGATTCATAGCAATAGCAATGGCACCGTCAGGATTATAAGTAGCTTCAGCGATATCTAGTTCACGTTCAATAATCGTTTGCACTCGACTATCAATCGTCAACCTTAAATCCAAACCATTTCGCGGAGCAGTATATTCATCAGCTAAGTTTGGCATTCGATTCCCTTTAGCCGTAGAGAAAAACGAAACATGTCCACTTTCACCTTTTAAATGGTCATCATAGTAGAGCTCAAGGCCCGTTAAGCCTTGATTATCTATACCGGCAAATCCTAGTACATGGGATAAATAACTTCCAAATGGATAATGTCTTTTACTATCTTCGGCAATATACACTCCTGGTAAACGTAGCTCTCTAACTTCACTTGCTTTCTCTTTCGTTACCTTTCTGCCTTCAGGATTGATTCGAACAATGGAAGAGTTTTTAGTGACGAATTCATATGCTTTTTTTCGGTCCATATTTAGTACTTGTGCTAATCTTTCTGCAGTATCTACTGGATCTTTCACTTGACGGGGAACGACTAAAATCGAAGGAGCACTAACATTGGTAGCTAGAACCACGTCATTACGATCTCTAATCTCTCCTCTTTTCGCTTCAAACGGAACATCACGACTCCAAGAATCCTCTGCTCTATCCGTTAACCAGTCTCCTAACGCAAATTGAACATAACCCAACCTGAGGGCAATGATTAAGAACATAGCAAGTCCAAAAAACAATACAAGAATAAGCCTTTTTCTTACCGTTACATTAGAAACTCGCACCGTCTATACCTCCTACAAACATTTGTCAACATGTTTAAACGTATGCTTGTACGCTAAAGGTTAGAACTAAGTGCGAGCCTATGGTATCAACTATTCAACTGTTTGTTCTATTTCCTCGTCTATTTTTACTTCTTCCGTCGATTCAGTCATCTCAAGTTCTATTATTAAATAATCTCCTTTTTCTATTTTCGTCCCCGGATCAATACTTTGAGTTTTTACGTATCCATTCCCAAAAAATGTTGGAGAAAGTTCTAAAACTTGAGCAAACCTTCTTACGTCACGGTTAGACCAACCTGTTAGGTCAGGCATCTTATAGGATTCACTATTTGTTCTAATAAACAAACGCTCGCCTGGAAGTAATGCTCTTCCCGCTTGAGGTTGTTGTGCCTCTATTTTATCTCCATCCCCTAACAGCACTAATTCAATCTCTTTACCATTTAGGTCATCTTTAACTTTGGCTATGGTTGTTTTTGCATAATCTTTTGTTTCAAATTGTTTTTCCACATTGGTCATTTTGTTTTCAGCATTAGGAGAAATATTTAAATATTGCAAGCTATGTTTCATAATGGTGTTGAATATCATTGACGTTGGAATAGACCCTGTTTCGGTTAAATCAATTTTAGGTCTTTCAACTGCCACATAAACAACTAATCGCGGATCTTCTTTTGGCGCCATTCCTAAGAAGGAGAATATATTTTTACCATGCCCCTGTAGATAACCTGGAGCATTTGGATCTCTAATTTGAGCAGTACCTGTCTTACCTGCTACATCAAATCCTTCAATGTAATATGGAGTTCCTGTTCCTGCTGAAGAAGTAACCACTTGCTCTAATAAATCCTTAACTTGTTCTGCCGTTTGTTTCGAAATTGGCTCCCCAACCACTTCCGGCTCATTTTTTGAAATTACTTTATTTGTTTCTTTGTCTACAATTCGATCTACAATGTATGGCTTCATCATTTTTCCATCATTCGCAATAGCGGTTGCTGCTTGAATTTGCTGAATCGGCGTTACTGCTGAACCTTGGCCAAATGCAGTTGTTGCTGCATCTATTCTGCCATTACGCGCCAGTAAACTATTCGCTTCGTTTGGAAGGTCAATTCCTGTAACACTATCAAACCCAAAACGATGCAGATAGTCATATAGTTTCTCTACACCTAATTTTTCAAGTGCTAGCTTTGACATCGCTACATTAGAAGATCTTAAAAAACCTTCATCATAAGTAATCTCTCCCCAGCCTCTTGCATCATTGTGGTCTCTAATTGTTCGGTCAGCTATCTCAATCGAACCAGATCTATAATGTTCCTGACCATTATAAACGCCTTCTTCTATTGCTGCTGCAACTGTAAAGATTTTCATCGTTGAACCAGGCTCAAACCGATCAGATATAGCAAAATTCAAGTAGTTTGTAATTTGCTCATATTGATTAGGATTAAAACTTGGCCGATTGCTCATGGCCAAAATTTCGCCTGTTTTAGGGTCCGCTACAATGGCAATCATCTTTTCTGGTTCAAATTCCATTTCAACTTGTGTCATTACCTGTTCTAAAGCTGTTTGAATATTGGAGTCTAGTGTTAAGTAGACATCATGTCCATTTTTAGCTGGTGTGATATGCTGATTTGGATTCGGTAAAGGAATTCCTCTTCGATCACTCTGATAATGCAAAAGTCCATTTTCTGCTGTTAACAGATCATTTAAACTACGTTCAAGCCCCATACGCGCTTCTCCCATATCTCGCTCTGTATAACCAATAACATGAGAAGCATATGTTTGCTTAGGATAATAACGTCTTGGTTCATCACGGAAATGTATGCCCCTTAACTGTAAGTTTCTTATATCAGTTGCCTGTTCATGAGTTAAATTTCTCGCTCCAGATCCAAGCTCTATTTGAAATTTCCCTTCTTCTTGTCCAGTAAGTAAGGCTTTTCTTAACTGTTCTTCAGGCATATTAATGAGAGGAGCTAACTTGACGGCTGTTTCCTCTACATCGTCTACAAAATTAGTCTGAGTCTGATCAAGAACAGCAAAAACTGTGTAAGATTTTAACTCCTGGGCCAAGGCACTACCTGATCTGTCATAAATGGTCCCTCTTATTCCCTCTATAACCTCAGACCTTGTCCATCTTTCTTGAGCTAAAACTTGTAAATCTTGACCGTTTACTTCCTTTGTTGTTTGAATATAAACAATTCTACCTAGCAAAACACTAAACAATATGATGACAATTCCTAATAATAAAACAGCTCGTTTATTTGTAACAGATCTTTTTATCTCCACTTACTTTCACCTCTTTACTACGTATGTGCAGGTGGTAAGCCAACCAAGACAACTATGCTTACTAGCTGAAAAAACTAGCTCAACATGAACTAGTTTTGAACAACCTTCACCTTATTATCATCAAGTGACATTCCTAGCTTCTCAGAAGCAATATGTAATATACGATCAGGGGCACTTAACTCTACCACTTGTAAATTAAGTCCCTCATTTATCTGAGTTTGTTGATGAACTGTCCCCTGTAATTGAACAACTTCTCGATTCATACTATAAATTGTAGCATAATTATTAACTGTTAGGCATAAGAATATGATTGAAAATAAAACGACCATACCTCCAATCATTTTTTCTCCAAGGGTGATCGTGTTTCTAACTTGGCGAATACGTTTTTCAGGTTGTTGTTTATTATGCTGTTCTTGTTCTTGAACTCTTTGAGCTACCATACTCATGTAAATACCTCCTTTAATTCTTCTCTGCTACTCTTAGTTTCGCTGACCTAGCACGATTATTTTCTTCTAACTCAAATTCAGAAGGGATAATAGGTTTTCTTGTAATTAACTTCAGAATCGGTTCATAACCTTCTGGTATCACGGGCAAACCAGGTGGCAAATCAGGTCCTTTGCTTTTTTCTTTAAATACTTCTTTACATAATCTATCTTCTAAAGAGTGAAAAGTGATTACTGAAATACGACCGCCTTTTTTAAGCATTGTTATCGCATCTTCTAACGCATCCTCAAAAGCCCCTAATTCATCGTTAACAGCTATTCTTATAGCTTGGAACGTCCGTTTTGCTGGATGTCCACCAGTTCTTCTGGCCGGAGCAGGGATAGCTTCCTTAATGATTTCTACCAATTCTCCAGTGGTCTCGATTCGTTTCTTTTCACGATGCGCCTCAATTTTTCTTGCGATTTGTTTAGCGAACTTTTCTTCCCCATAACGAGAAATGATAGAAACTAACTTAGCAAAAGGCCAGTCATTGACTACTGTATATGCGGTTAACTCGGCTGTTTGATCCATTCGCATATCAAGGGCCGCGTCTTGATGATAACTAAATCCTCTCTCCGCTTCATCTAACTGGGGACTTGAGACACCAAGATCAAATAAGAACCCATCAACTTCGGTAACTCCCACCTTTTCTAGTTCCTCTTTTAAAAATCTAAAATTACTTCGAATAAAACTTACTTTATCTTCATAAGGTTGGAGTCGTTCTTTTGCATGAGCTAAAGCTTTATCATCTTGATCAAAAGCATATAAATGCCCTGTTTCTCCTAACAGCGAAGCAATTAGAGATGAATGTCCAGCTCCACCCAAGGTACAATCAACATAAATACCGTCCGGTTTAATGTTTAACCCTTCCACTGACTCTTTTTTAAGTACCGTTACATGATGAAACATAATTACACCCTCCACAATCTTTGTTGCAGAACTAATTAGCGATAATTGACTATCCTATCTAGTTCACGACCAACCTTTGCTTCTCTTACCTTAAACTTAAGAGAATGGAAATTATCCACAGCTTAATCTTTATAAATCAAAATCAACGATATTTTCAGCTATTTCACTAAAAGAGTCTTCCGATTCTGCAAAGTACTCTTCCCAAATGGCCTTACTCCAAATCTCCACACGGTTTGATACACCAATAACAACACATTCCTTATCAATTTGAGCATACTCCCTCAGTGGAGAGGCTATATTTACTCTCCCCTGTTTATCAAGTTCGCATTCAGTAGCACCCGAAAAGAAGAAACGAGTAAAAGCTCTGGCATCTTTTTTTGTAAAAGGGAGATTTTTAAGTTGATCCTCTAACTTCTTCCACTCTTCCTGTGGATAAACAAATAAACAGCGGTCAAGGCCTCGGGTCACAACAAAAGACGAGCCTAAATTATCCCGAAACTTAGCCGGAACAATCATTCTACCTTTCTCATCTGCGTTATGGCGATATTCACCCATAAACATCGCTTACCCATCTCCCCCCACTTACTACCCTTAAGTTACCACAATCCACCACTTTACACCACAATAAATTTTCAATTTATCCACAACAAAAAAAACCTGCCCTAAGGCAGGTTTTTTTTATCCACAATTCGACGGAATGACTTTACACGAATTTACAAATAAACAATTTTGTGTGTGTCGTTTAACGACATCTCAGTTGACAATAATCGCTTTAAATCAACTTCACCGATGACATTCATCAACAATATTGGATGAAAAACTCTTTCCTGAGGTCGATTCAACGGAGCCAACCACCGACCTGATTCAGTAAATTTTGAAAGAGTCTGTTCATGTTTTTGTCGATGAAAATTTTTCATTTTTCTTTCCATAAATTCTATCTGATTATTTAAAATAACTAAATTTTTCTCACTCAACTCTCTTAATGTAGGATCCATTTCTTCTGCTAGTTGTCTGAGAGGAGCATGGTGATATTCAATATCTTGTTTTACTTTACTGATCACGTCTTCAATCGGATAAGGAGTAATCTCCTCCAGCCAGGAATCCCTTAACGATTTCATTTCACCATTCATAAAAGGTAAAATATCGTAGTTTAATTCCTTTAACCACTTATTCACACGTGATGGTACAACAGTCATTTGTATTCTAGGGATAACAGGTGGCATTTTAAAATGAAAATGATTAAACACTTCTTTAATTGTTGCCCAGTACTTAATTTCTCCTGGACCAGATACAAAAGCTAGTACAGGCAATAACCACTCCTGCATTAAAGGTCTAGTCACAACATTATTACTAAATCTCTCCGGGTGCGCCTCGAGTAATTGAAGAAGTTGTTCTTTCGAGTAAACCATATCAGTTCCTCGGACAAGAAAATGACCTTCTTGGAAGTCTAATCGTCTTCGCTCATCTTTAACTTCCAAAAATAAATGAGCATTTTCTCTCTCCGTTACAACTGGCTCACCATATCCACAATTAGCAAAAGCGCGAGCACCTTGCTGTTGAAATTCTTGTACATGCTCGACATTATTAATCAACTCTTTAAAAAAGGGTATCTCTAATTTTCTAATCTCAGGATCATGAGCATCTAGCAGTAATAAACCTTCACAACCAAAGAACCAATTCATCATACGTTTAAAAAAGTCTGTAATCGTTTTAGCCTGCTCGACAATCACATTTACTTTATCTATCAATGTATTTGTATGTGAAGTCTCAGGTAAAGAAGCATAAACTCCTTTTAGCCACTTTCTCATTTCTTCATGATTTAACTTAATATTCGAAGCAGAGCTAACAGCAGGTTCATGGTACATATGTTTTTTCCAGTTCGTATTTCGCTCAATATACACATAACGAATTTCATCTAAATCATGATCTTCTCCTGCAACCCAGAAGATCGGTACAACTGGTATGTTCAACTCTTCTTCTTGTTGTTTTGCTAAGAGAATGATGGACATCGCCTTATAAACTGTATATAGTGGCCCAGTTAATAAACCAGCTTGTTGCCCCCCCACTACTACAACAGAATTAAGTTGTCTAAGTTTCTCTATCTGAATGCTAGCTTCTTTCGCATAAGTAAGAGTGGAATGAATTTGTTCAAAATAATCCGCCAATTCAGCTCGATGAAAGATGCGTGTATTAAGATGGTCTAGTCTAGCTTTATATTTTAATTCGTCGGTATATGTATAATCAAAAAATTGATTACATGTTTGAATGCCATTTGTATAGTCATACAGAAAACCATTGTTACCTACTAGGTTAATCTCCTTCACTTCCATATCTTTAGACGTCCCCTTCGTAAAACTAAATTCTTCTTCATCATAGCAAAGTATGATGTTATGTTCCAACTGTTACGACTTGCTTATGAAAAGAATATTCTTGACAATAATCCATAACTGAATAATAAAAGATAGACAACAAAAAACAACAGAAAATTAAATCGCCAAATTCCTCTGAACAATTTTGACGTTTCAATATCCCCAGATAATTTCCAATGTATCCAAGTAAACAGAATAGCAATAAAGAAAAACAAAGCTAAAATGATCCAAAAAAAAGATTTCTCCCACAACTCTACCATAATAAAATAGACAGCAGCCATAAATAAGACCGTTGTCCAATCTGATGCTAATCGAATAGATTTAGATTTATTTTTTGATATCTTTACCGTTGTAATGTAAATGATATACCACCCTATTAAAGGAATGGTTACAATCGTGGCAATCACCCAAGCAACTATATCACCCATTTTCTAGTACCCCCATTTGCGCTTCCTTCGCTCGTATCCCCTCTAATAAAAAAGGTAAGATAGCAACTTGTGTTTGTTTTTTTTCAGCACGGCGAATTAAATATCCGATAATACTATCTATTTCTGTTTTTCTTCTATGCTTAATATCCATCACCATAGAAGAATGATTATCTGCGGTTTTGAGACATATATCTTTAACATATCCCCAATAATCGGCTTGTTTTTCTGTTTTAATTTCCAGAACAGTAGAAACCTCCTGAAATACCCTTTTCATCATTTGTTGATAATGAGTATTATTAAGTAACTCTCCATTTTTCAAAAGAAAAAGAGCCGTTAACGGATTAATACAAGCATTGACGATTAATTTATCCTCTAACATTTGTCTCCACTCTCTACTATAAGAAATGTTGAAGTGCACACTTGAAACAGTTTTAAAAACATCTTTAATAACCTGGTCTCCTTCTCGAATGTAGGACCATTTAAGTTGTCCAATCCCTGTATGGTGAACGGTAAAGTCATTTATTCTAACCGCACCATGCTCTATAACAGCCACAGCAACCTCTGAAAAACCTAAATATGAGATGTTTTCAACATGCGACATTCCATTTTGCATAAACAGTATTGCTTTAACATGAACTTGTCTATTTTCTAAATGAGCTAACACCTCATCTACCTGATAAGCTTTTACAGTTATAATTAATAGATCAATTGGTTCAATATTTTCTATTTTATGGATAGTATGGGCATACACTTTGCTACTATTATATTTTTGATCATTTCTGAGTAAATTAAGGCTGTTTTC
Organism: Halalkalibacter akibai JCM 9157; assembly: GCF_000513135.1. Lineage (GTDB taxonomy): Bacteria > Bacillota > Bacilli > Bacillales > Bacillaceae_D > Halalkalibacter > Halalkalibacter akibai. Next base: position 75,970 of record NZ_BAUV01000004.1, on the reverse strand, counting down.
ATTAACCGATTTTTCTTGTTGCTTACGATTCGTTAGTAATATAACCTCATGTCCACTCTTAGACAAATAGAATGTTACTAGCATTCCGATTGAACCAGACCCTACCACAGCAATCCTCACAAGTAACACTCCTTAATTTTTTATGAAAATTGTACCACATTATCTTCAATAACTAATATTTTTTCCTGAAGATTAAGGTTATTTTTTTACTTTCATTATTTTTTTTGACGAAACTAAACGCTTACAATCAAATTTGTAGTAAAATAAGTAGGTGAATTATATTGTGAAAGGGGTTTTTATGATGAACGACTATAAAGTTAAGCGTTTACTTGTAAATTATAAAACATTAGAAGAATTTAAGAATTTTCGTGAATTCGGATCTGCCGAACTTTCAATGAAGGGCGATCTTGAAGCTAATATCATCGAAAATGATAGTGAATCACCTTTTTACGGTATTTACTACGGTAAAAAACTTGTTGCCCGTATGAGCTTATATCGAATCGCCGGAAAATTTGACCGTTACTTTGATCCACCTCAAGATTATTTAGAGCTTTGGAAATTAGAAGTTCTGGAGCCTTACCGAAAACAAGGGTATGGAGAAGCATTAGTTAACTTCGCCAAGTCATTTGAACTTCCAATAAAAACAAATGCTAGGCAAGGATCTAGTGAATTCTGGAATCATATGGGTTTTGAAGCAGCAACTTACGATGCTTCAAGAGACCGCGGCGAAAGTCCGTTTGTTTGGTACCCAGCTGGAGTTCATGAGCAAAGTTCAGGACAAGAGCCAATCAATGTGGAAGCAACTGAGCAAGCTAAACATGAAAAAGACGAAGATTAAAATTGAAAAGAACCTGCTATGTAGTTGATAGCAGGTTCTTTTTACCTTTTCAATCTGGATTACGTTTCTTGAACAGTCTCATAGATCGATAATTTTCTAGCACGATCCATAATTGAAAGAAGAGCACGATAATCTTCTGTCATTACTTTCTTTTCTTGTTTTATTTTCTCAAGTTCCTGGCGTAGTTGATCATTTTCATTTCTAAGTAATTCTAGTTCTTCTCTTGGTATGTGCGTTTTTGTATTTTCATGATATTCTTCTAAAAAGGATAGAACCATTTCCATTGTTAAAGATTGATCATTGTTTGTTACAACTTCTTTTGGTTCTTCTCTACGTTCTTCTTTAAGTTTCTTAGGTTCTTCCGTTTCCAGCTTATTCGCAACAGGTTCTATCAACTCTTTACTCGTTTCCACGGTCCATTCATCCTGTTCGAGCTGTATTTTTTTCCCTTTAGAACGTTGTTTTTTCGCTAATGCTATTGCTGACTCATATTTCTTTCTAATTGCTGAATTCCACCTAAAACCACAAGCAGCACTTGTTCTAGACAGTCGCTCTCCTACTTCTTCAAATGCTGAGAGCTGTGTGCTACCTTCTCTTATATGTCTTAGCACTACTTCAGCTAGTATTAAATCTTCATCTGTACTCCATGCATCCTGGCGAATCGTTGTCATAGAATCCCTCCTTAAAGTTTTATTTGCTTATAACTATGCATCTAGTAGAGTTAAAAGACTTATTATTTTTACAAAAACAGATTAATCTGCTTAAATCACTAGACTTTAAATTTTTCAATCTTGTTTCATTAATGACACTAGTCTAATAATCAATTATTACCGAAAACCTTGCTATCTATTCACTAATTTACTTCGGTCCCTTTAAAAATCGTTCCACTGCCTCATGATGAGCATCACTTTCCCATAGACTTGCACATTGTTCAATTTCTCTTTTCATATTTTGAGAAATTAATTGACGGTCGACATTGTCTAATAGCCTTGCTTTATATGATTTTTGTACCTCAACATTATCAATGAAAGAAGAAATCCATCCCATAACCCCTTCATGAAAAGGGTCGTTAATGATTTTGTTCACTACACCTATTTCTACTAAAGTGTCGATTGAATAAATATTTGCTGACAATAACATTTCCATAGCTCGGACTTTAGCTATTTTTTGAAGAAGAATGGTTCCTCCTCCCCAACCTGTAGTAATACCTAATTTCCCCTGGACAAATCCCATCTTCACATGGGGCGCAGCCACTCTGAAGTCACAAGCCATCGATAGCTCGCAACCTCCTCCAACAGCCGTACCATTAAGAGCAGCTACTGTTATTTTAGGAAAAAACATGAGACGTTCTAAAATATTTCCCATTTGCGTAAGCATGCCACTTGCCTCTTCCTTTGTTTTCAAATCACGAAAACACTCTAGATCTCCTCCTGAACAAAAGGCTCGATCACCCGCTCCAGTTATGATAACAATCCCACTATTATCATTCTCCGCTTTCGTTAAAGCTATGTTTAGCTCTTCAATCACTTCAAAATTAATGGCATTCCTTTTATTTTCTCTATTAATTACAATCCATGTTGCACCGTTTTTTTCCTGTTCAATTAATACGTTTTTCATATGTAAGCTCCCCTTTTCGACATAACCTTATATATATTTTTTCGACATTTATTCTCACCTCTCCTGTTTCTCAGATAAACAGGGGCAAATATCAATCATTCCCAATACCTTTGCACACAGGTAAATGAAGGCATAAAAAAAAGACGAAGAATCTCTTCGTCTTTTTTAACCTATTTATTACTTGCTAACCACATCTTGGCCTTTGTAAGAGCCACACTCTTTACAAATACGGTGGCTTAGCTTCATTTCTCCACACTCAGGACATTTAACCATACCAGGTACTGCTAACTTGTAGTGAGTACGACGCTTATTTTTGCGAGTTTTAGATGTTCTTCTAAAAGGTACTGCCATCATTCCCACCTCCTTAAAAATCTAATCGTTCCAACCTTTATTTAGTTGGTTATATGAAATGAAGGCCCGAACGTTTTGCCGGTGCTTCGACTTTCCTATTCCTTCTTCTCAAAAAACTTGGCTAGATCCGCTAGTCTTGGATCAATCCTATTATTTTGTTCTTCTTTCTTGAACAATTCCCAATCTTTACCTGATTTCGGAGCAGGTCCCTCGACATCTTCGTCAGCAAAAATCGAAATTGGAATCTCTAACAACACTAACTCTTCTATCGCAGGAAGTAGTTCAATTACATCTCCCTCAAAAAAGTGAATGTCATCAGGATCTACACTAGCAGTAACATAAACATCTTCTGGATGAAAGTAGATCGTCTCGTGAATATCAATCGGGAACTTCACGTCCGCAAGAGTTCTCGAACAAGGAAGAATTAACTCTCCGTCGATATCTAGCTTGAAAGTTATCAACGAGCCAGTATACACGACTTCTCCTTTTACTGAAATTGGAGAAACAGACCTAATTTCTGTGTTTAACTTCATTACGCTAGACAAATCAATTGTTTCTTCGAATGTAAATGGTTTATGTTTGGCAACTGATAATTGCTGTAATGACCATTTCATTTTCTGATCACCTCTAAGACAACAAAATTAAGTATAGCTCTACACCAAATGAATGTCAACCTTTTTTCTTTACACTAAATGGTCTATACTTTTTGTAAAACGGGGTAATACTTGTTTAAAGCATGACGTTTATTGTAGCATGACAAAAAAGAAGAGTAAAGTAAAGCAAAAGAACAATTAACTAAAAAGAAAGAAGGTGAGGAAGGTTGAAAGCCGTTGGAATTGTAGTTGAGTACAATCCTTTTCATAATGGGCATTTGTACCAAGTAGAACAAGCTAAAGAAATAACAGGTGCCGATGTAGTCATTGTTGTCATGAGCTCTTCTTTTTTACAACGTGGAGAGCCTGCTATCGTTTCTAAATGGTCCCGTACAGAAATGGCACTTGCAAATGGAGTTGATTTAGTTCTTGAACTCCCTTATATTTATTCTACCCAAAAAGCAGAAACGTTTGCGAACGGAGCAATCGCAATATTAGATGCCATCGGTTGTGACTATGTGAATTTTGGTAGTGAATCCGGCGATATACTGGCTTTTAAACAATTAGTATCGTTTATGAACCAACATCAAACTGAATTTAACAAACTAGTTAAAGAGTTTACTAAATTGGGGTACAGTTATCCTCGTGCCACTAGTTCAGCTTTCAGTAAACTTCAAACAGACTCTAACGTGTTACAACTCTCAGAACCAAACAACATTCTTGGCTATCATTACGTAAAAGCAATTAAAGAACAAAGATCTGCCATTCAAGCTACCACGACCCTTCGGCGTCAAGCTCATTACCATGAGTCAACGATCTCGCCTCATCCAATTGCTAGTGCTACAAGTATACGCAAAGCAATAGCAGAAACAGATTTACAACAGATTGAACATGTTGTTCCTAAACAAACCTTTAATCTTTTAGCTACCTATAAAAGAAATTATTTAACCCTACATACTTGGGAACACTATTTCGACTTACTCCAATACAAAGTTCTCTCAACAAATAGAGAACAGTTACGGGAGATTTACGAATGTGAAGAAGGACTTGAATACCGAGTTTATGAAACGATTAAAAAAGCATCTTCTTTTGCTGAATGGATGCAAGAGTTCAAGACAAAACGCTACACATGGACTCGTCTACAACGTTTAGCCACTCATATATTAACAAACACTTCAAAAGTCGAGATGGAAGAAGCATGTGCCTTTGTAAAACCTTCTTACATTAGGCTTTTAGGGATGACGAGAAACGGACAAACTTTCATAAAAAAAACGAAACAACATCGAGAAACTCCTCTCATCACCAAATTTGCAAAAGCCGAAGGAATTCAAGCACAAATCGAGGAACGGATAACAAATGTTTATTTAAGTCCACTTCAAAAAAAACACCAGTTACATGAGATGAGGCAAGAGTTCTCAAGGTCACCGATTATCTACTAGTCCCTAATTCAAAACACACTAGTCCTATAAAAAAAGTAAACGAGCTACACTTTAATTCGTAGCTCGCTTACTTAACTAGAATTATTTAATTTTTTCTTTCTAGTGATTCCAGAAACGCTATTGCATCATCAAAATGATCTATTGGAATGACTTTCATTTTAGTTCCGATATCTTCCGCTGCTTCTAAAGCTTCTTGGTAGTTTGAACCTTCTATACCACCCTCATTAGGAGCAAAGAAATAGTCTGCTCCAGCCTTATCAGCGGCAACTACTTTCTGACTTGCTCCACCAATCCTACCTACAATTCCCTCTTCGTTTATCGTCCCGGTTCCTGCAATGTCATATCCCTTTGTTATATCGCTTTCTGTTAGCTGATTATACATTTCTAGTGAGAACATCAATCCTGCTGACGGTCCTCCTATTTGACTCGTATCTATATTAACGGGAGGGTCGAATGTAACCTCACGATCAGTTATTGGTGCAGAAATACCAATCCCAACTCTTCCTTCTTCGACGTTCATTTCCTCAGGAAAAGCAGAGAAACCAATTTCAACCTGTTCTAAATTATTCTCTCTTAAAACAGATAACTCTACCGTATCCTCTTCACTCTTTCCTTGTAAAAATTCAATTAGCTGATTTGCTGTAAGAACTTCAACGCCATCTACCGCAAGTATATGATCACCCACTTTCAATAATTCATGAGCAGGCATTCCCTCAATAATAGAAGTTACTAACACACCTTTATAATCATACTGTATTGATCTTCCGGCTTTCTCGTATGCAACAATCGAAGCAACTTCCTGCGATCCAGACATTGCCATTAATTGTCGATGTTGATAATCTTCATCCGTCTCCCCTTGATAACGGATTTGCTCTTCAGGATACAAAATACGATACGGACTAAGATGAGCCCAAGCATAAAAGAAAAGATTAGCCTTTCCCATTGAAACAGTAGTCAACATAAACGTACCATTTTCCTCGTCGGAACCACCTTCTACTGAAATGACCTCATCCAAAACTTTTGCACCACCAGGTTGTGAATAATAGTAAGGTAGTTGATAAAAATGAAGAAAAAGAAATGCAATAACAAGAAAAATCCATCTCTTCTTAATCCTTGATGTCATGTTTGTTCTCCTTCCAATCAGCAATGCAGCTTTTAATCTCTTCTATTTTTTCCATCGTTGCTTCTTCTCCTCGACGTATTAGGCTTTCTACATCCGAGAAATCTAGTGAACTTTTTTGTTTGACGATAGGGCTAATCATAACAGAATTACTAAATTCATGCACTCTTACCATTTGTTTTGCCATAATATCCATACTCTGCATGATAACATCATAAATCGTATACAACTCAGGCTTTGTCTGAAAATAAAACACATCGACACCAATTGTTATATCTGCCCCCATTTGTCTAACAACTGAAAGTGGAACTCGATCAATAACGCCTCCATCAACCAAAAGACGATCTCCTATTTTTTCCGGTACAAAAATACCTGGAATGGCAATACTAGCTCTTACGGCTGTTGCGACATCTCCATGATCTAAAATAACCCTTTCTCCGCTTTTAATATCTGTTGCGACAATTGAAACCGGTATAGGTAATTCTTCTAATTTCATTCCTTTGGCTAACATCCTAATAACTTCCTTGGCTTTATGACCAGCGACAAATCCAAGTTTTGGGACAATAAAATCCATAAAATATTTTCTTCTAAATAAAGTAGCAAACTTCTCTAAATTAGCTGGACTTTGACCAACGCCATATAAGCTACCTACTAAAGCCCCCATACTACTTCCTGCAATGTAATCAATAGGTATATTTTCTTTTTCTAGAACCTTTAACACCCCAATATGGGCGAAACCACGTGCTCCACCTGCCCCAAGTGCTAAGCCAATCTTCGGACGAGTGCCCCCCATAACGATCCTCTCCTCACATTATTAACGTCACTATTTAAAGATATGGTCTATTATGAGCTTGTATACGTATAGTTATATTATGGACATGTTCCTCGATCGTTACATAAAGGAGGCCGCTTTCTAATGCGCTTATCAATGACCAAAACCCTCATCCTTGCTCTTATGAGTATTTTATTAGCTGCCTCGCTAATGGCTTTTCCTCAAGAAGCACTTGAAGGTTCTGTGCGAGGGTTAGAAATCTGGTGGAACGTTGTATTCCCTTCGCTACTACCTTTCTTTATTGTATCTGAACTACTAATAGGATTTGGGGTTGTTACATTTATTGGTGCATTACTTGAACCGCTTATGCGGCCATTATTCCGTGTACCAGGTGTAGGTGGCTTTGTTTGGGCAATGGGGTTAGCATCTGGGAACCCTGCTGGAGCTAAAATAACAGCCCGCTTACGTCAAGAAAATAAAGTGACTAGAATTGAAGCAGAACGGCTTGTGTCGTTTACAAGTTCCTCAAACCCTCTCTTTATTTTTGGAGCAATAGCTGTAGGTTTTTTTCACAACGCTTCTTTAGGGATTCTTTTAGCCCTTGCTCATTATGGCGGCAATATTCTTGTTGGTTTACTAATGCGGTTTTACGGTAGAGAAGAAGAAGGACCTATTAACTTTAAAGAAAAACCTAAAAAAACTCGTATCACAGATGCCTTTAAATTACTTCATAAAGAGAGATTAAAAGATGGGCGCCCTATTGGTCAACTATTAGGAGACGCTGTTCAATCTTCAGTAAGAACACTATTAATGATTGGTGGATTTATTATTTTATTTTCGGTATTAAATAAAATATTAAGCTTAGTCGGTATTGTTGCCCTGTTAGCGGCTCTATTATCTTTTATACTAGCTTTTTTCCACCTACCAACCGAATTAAATGCAGCACTTATTTCTGGTTTATTTGAAATGACCCTTGGTGCGCAAATGGCTAGTGAAACAAATAAAGTAGGGTTACTTGAACAAGTTATTGTGGCTAGTTTCATTTTAGCTTTTAGTGGTTTCTCCATCCAAGGACAGGTTGCAAGTCTTTTAGCAGAAACTGATATCCGATTCAAACCCTTTTTTATTGCCCGGATTATACACGGCTTTTTCGCTGCAACATTAGTAGTTCTCCTCTGGGAACCTGTTTACATGAATCAACAATCAACAAGTAATGAATGGGGGGCCATTCCAGTTTTCGTTCGTGAGACGTCGCAAACTTGGTTTACTTCTATTTGGGATATAGTTATTCTATATGGTCCGTTATTTACATTGTTAATGCTTAGCTTATTTATCGCGATAACGGCTAGAAAAAAGTTACTTCAACTTAAATAACTTAAAACGGCCTTATTGTTCTGATTAAAAATATAGGTGTTAGGTGTAATAAATAGAAGCTGGGACAAAAGAGTTTTAATAACGAGAAATACGAACGAAAAGATGTTTACAGCCTAGCAAGCGCTCCGGAAATACACTTCGCTTCCCGCGCTGATGGTGAGGCCACTGAGAAAAGGTGAAAAACTCACCTTTTTCAGTGGCCTTCCTTTTGTCTCGCAGGAGTCTATGTATCTTTCCTCCGCTAAGGCTCTGCATCGTTCGTATGCTCATTTAAACACTTTAATTATGTCCCAGCCTCTTCTATGTTCCAAAAGAATTTTAAGTTGTATGTTGAAACTTTTCTTTTAAAGCCTTTGCCACCACTTCTGGTACAATATCAGAAACGTCGGCATTATATTTAGCCACCTCTTTTACAATACTCGAGCTCAGATAAGAATAATGATTATTAGTCATCATAAAAAAAGTTTCTATGTTCGGACCAAGTTTCTTATTTATCGAGGCAGCCTGCATCTCATATTCGAAATCTGAAACAGCTCTTAACCCTCTAATGATTGTATTGGCGTTCTTTTCTTTCATGTATTCAATTAATAGTCCATTGAAAGAATCAATTTCAACATTAGGTAAATCTTTTGTAGCTTCCTGCAGTAACGAAACACGTTCTTCAATTGAGAACATTGGCTGTTTATTCCGATTGTGTAAAACAGCAACAATTACCTTATCAAAAACTGCAGCTCCTCTTGTGATAATATCTATATGACCTAACGTAACTGGATCAAAACTTCCTGGGCAAACAGCAATGCTAGCCATCATACTCCTCCTTTATTTGTATGTATAAATGGTAATCGTTGTATCTCCATATGTATCTGAACGTATTTTTGAGCCTAAACCGACTTCATCTGGTAAAGACACAGATGTAGCATGTTCACAAACAATTTTACCGTCAGAATGAAGCAAGTTATGATCGAGCACTATGCTTATTTCATTGACGAGATTCTGTTTTGCATATGGTGGATCGAGAAATATATAAGAAAATGTTATCTCTCTTTTTAAAAGGGCTTTTAAAGCCCTGGTTGCATCATTGCGATAGACTTCCGCTTTTTCAGTATACTGACATTGCTCCAAGTTGCCCTTAACGGTTTCTACAGCTTTCCTATTTTGGTCAACGAATATCGCCTTTTCCGCCCCACGACTTAAAGCTTCAATTCCTAAGCCCCCACTACCAGCATATAGATCTAGGACTAAACCTCCAGTAAAATAAGGTCCGATAATATTGAATATAGATTCTTTTACTTTATCTGTTGTTGGCCTTGTTTGTGTACCTGGTACAGCTTTCAACGGCAATCCACGTTTTTCACCTGAAATGACTCTCAAATTCTTCACCTATCCTCTACTAACAAGTTCTTCTTTATCCTACCAAAAAACCATTCAAAAAGCATATTCTAATAAGAATATTGGTCTTTTTAAAAATGGTTGATAAATTCTTCCTTTTTCTACGTATGAAATAAGAAGCAAGAGGCCATACTTGAACTAGTAGCACTCACAAAGTGTTGCTACAACCGCGGAGAAGGCTTACGTTTCCCCATAAGTTCTTCCTCCGGTTTCTCCTCTCCCATAGCCTCATTACATACAAAGTATGTGTATGGGCACCTCGCAAGGAATTCCTTGCGAGGATTTTTTTTCTAGACAAAACAAGTCGTTTCATGCTACATTTCATTCGAACAACTAATGAAAGTAGGTCTCTAAATGGTTCAACGCTTTGTATTGCTTGGAGAAGGTTACAATGACTTATATGAGTTACTTGAAATAGCTAAGTCAAATCGTACGCGAGTCCATATGCTTGTTAGACTTGATACGAAAATAAATAATGAAGAAAAAAGCTCTCTTATCGTTATTTTACAACCAGCAACACCTGGGAAAATGATGCCTCTTTACGTTTGCTTAGAAGGCATTCACAATCCGGATGTTAAAAAGTCAGCTCGCTATCAATTATTTGAGCAATTATCTGAAGAGCTTTCAAAACCCATTCACAGATTAGAAGTTAAATCCTCCAATTTATTTGAAGAGAAAGAGCTTTTTTACCAATATTTAATCGGTGTTCTAAGAATGAACCGCTACCTTCCACCTCTTCAATAATAGTAAATATGAAAGTGGGGTTATCCCATAATGTCAGTATTTTGAGACTAGGGTAACCTCCTAGTTGGTTGCTCGTTTTATTGAGTTAATATTTTCTCTTTATTTCTTTTTTGCTTTTGCTTATAAAACGTTTTATTAGCTGTAGGCATTACTTTTGTTTTCAATATACCGACATTAATAAAAAGTACAATTGCACAAACAAAAAACAATCCTCTTACTCCAATGTTTGATACAACGATCCCCCCTAGAATAGGTCCAATCATTGTTCCAAGATACATCGCACTGTTCGAAAACCCATATGTTCTACTTTCCATTCCAGACGGGGCATGCATACGAATAAGCGTATTAACAGCTGGCAAAAGTCCACCTAAACAAAGTCCTATCATAAAACGCAAACTAATTAATTGCCAAATGTCTGTTACAAATGCTTGCGGAATCGAAAACACGGCCACCCCAATCATTGAAAAAATGAGAACATGTTGTGCTCCCTTTTTGTCGCTAAGCTTTCCAAGTACCGGCGAAGTTATCATATTAGCAAAACCCATGACAGATAATGCTACACCAGCGTAAAAAGCTACTGTCTCAGGCGTCGTTAATTCTTCTACAAATAAAGATAAGAGAGGGTTTACGCCCATAATGGCAAACTGAATAAGAAAAACAACTAAAAACAAAGAAAGAACAGGCTTTTTCTCAGTGATCATCTTGAATTCAGCGAGAGTACTCGTTTTTTCACTTACCTTAATCGGTGTAAATTCTTCTTTCACAAAGAAGAAAACAACCATGGTAGCTAAAAAAATACAGATACCTGTTATAATAAAAACCATACTATACCCAAAATTCGAAGCTAATACGCCTCCTATTAAAGGACCGCAAATAGCTCCTGATACAGAACCCGATTGCAAGATTCCTAGTGCATATCCTACTTTTTCTTTCGGTGTATTTGTCGAAACTAAACCAATAGAAGCTGGAATAAAACCTGATACAACTCCGTTTAACAATCTTAGTAGAAGAAGAGAGATTGGCCCAATAGCAAATGCTGTTAAACTAATTATCACTGCCATACCAAATCCTGAACGTAAGATCATCATCTTACGACCATATTTGTCACCCATTCGTCCCCAAAACGGAGAAAACAAAAAAGCAGTTAGAAAATTAGCTCCAAAAATTACTCCGGCCCAAATACCAAGAGTCTCTGGATTATTTACACCTAACTCCTGCAAAAACAATGGCAAAAACGGAATGATCATCGTCATGGCACTTATGACGAAAAATTGACTAATTACTAGAATAAATAAATTTCGTTTCCAACTTGTCATCACAACCACTTCCTTTATATACCTACATTATATATTTCGTTTAACGAAATATCCAACTGTGATAACCTTTGTTTTAAAAGTAAAAAGGTTTATTTACTCATCTTTGTTGGCATTTCCTCCATTTTTCATAATAAAAAACCCGAATAATGGACGGTTTAATAACCGTATCCGTTATTCGAGTTTAAATACCCATCTTATAGTCATATTCTTTCGCTTTATCTGGCTTTGCATTTTGATATTCTGTAGCAATATAAGGACGCATCGAAGGCTTAACATCACGAACAAATGTGAAGCTTTGTAACTTTTCTACCGTTTCTTCTAATTTGTCTTGGTCACAATAAAACACAACATATTTCATCTTTTTGGAAACATAATGAACATTTCCGAATCTACGAAGTTGCCTCGCAAATTTTAAAGATGTGAGCCAAACAGCAACACCCTGACGCTTTGCACCTAACATGTTTTCGGTCTCCTTTTACTTCATCTTATTTTAGTCTAGCATGTTCTATCCTATCCTTCAATAGAGCATTAGCTAGACAATGTCATTTGCTTTATAATAGAAGGACAATAACTAAGGTGGTGGGTAATGGATCTTAATATAATCTGGGAAAAATTCCTCACAATACTTGATGAAGACCCTAATATCAAGGCTGTTACTAAACAAGTTTTCACTGGTATACCTTTTATCTATATAACACCTGTTAGCGAAACAATACAAATCCAAAAACTAAATGACCTTTTAAGCTATGCTGCAGCTAAATCCATGAAAGGTAAAAGACTTTCATGTGACCTCTCGTTCGTTCGTATGAAATCTCAAACGTTTGTTTATCGTGCTCGCTTTAAAGTACCACAAGAGAAATTGTTCTGTTGTGGTAACGGCTGTACAGATTGCGTAAGATTAAAACAACAATAAAGGGTTCTCTCAAAAGGTCTTTAAAGACCTCTTGAGAGAACCCTGAAGCTTTGTAGTAAAAAGCCGTTTAACGGCTTTTTAGCCACAACCGCAGCCTCCACCCGTACTACACCCACCACTACATGACATATTATCGAAAAATGGGTTACCAGTTGGAACTTTAATCGTTTCAGACACAGACCTAGCAATCAAACCACTAATTTCATTTAATAAGGATTCAAGCTCTTTTTCAGCTTTCTTGAAAGCGACCACTGTCTCTGTTAAGTCAACCTCTCTCTTGCTTTTCCGTATATTAGTTGAGATTTGGTCATAATCAGGATGATACTTCCCAAATCGTTGTACTTCTTCATATTGATCTTTCATCATATTGAATTGTCTAATTCGTTCTTGAGCTTCTTTATCAGCTTTCAAGTCAGCTTTTGCCTCTATATAAGCCAAATATGTCTCAGACTGAATGATTGCTTCACCAAGTTCGCTTGCGTGATCTAGCAGCTCAATAGTAGTTATGGTTGCGAGCATCACTCTCACCTCCTAAAAAACAGTATAACATGTAAAAGGAAATTAAGGTAATACTGTACCTTTAACGGTTATGGAAGATGGTGACTTTACTGTTATTTCCTTCATCGTTTTAAGATCCTCCAACAATCTCAGTAATGCAGCGTCTTTTTGCTTAGCTTCAATCATAACATCTAATTGATCCACAGTTCCTGTGATCGTTGTTATAAATCTTGTAAATCTATCCGCATTAATGTAATCATGGTGTCTGCGGTCAGTTTCCCCCTCTTTTGGACTAGAAATATGCATTTTCACGGGTAAAGGACTGTCTTTCCACGTTGCGACAACTCTTTGCCAAAGGGAATTTAGCTGATCTTCCTCATGTAAAACATCAAAATGGTGTAAATCAAATACAACTGGTATGTTTAATTTCTCACCTATATATAAAACGTCCTCTATTGGATAGTTTACATCATCATTTTCAATCATGATCATCTTTTGAATAGGAACCGGAATCATTGAAAAGTTTTCGATGAACTGTTCTAACCCCTCTTCTCTTCCTTGCTTTTTCCCACCTACATGAAGAACACATCTATGTATAGGAGAAATCCCCATTTCTTTTAACAACTTATAATGCATAACTAATGTACGTAATGATTGTTGTAGAATTTCTTTTGACTGACCATTAAGTACAACAAAGTGGTCTGGGTGGAAATCAATTCTCATATTTTCCTTTTTTACAAAATCACCGATCTCTTTAAGTAATGGAGATAAAGCACGTTCGTATTTCCAACCTTCTGTTAACGGATGGTTAGCTAAAGGAACTAGTCTAGATGATAAGCGGAAAAACTCTATTTCATGAGCTTTGTTATGCTTTAAAATTCTCAAGCAATTTTCCAAATTAGAAGTTGCAATTCTCTCCAGCTTTCGAATCCCCGCTTCTTTATCTATAATTTGTTCGAATTGTTTGACCGTCATTGTTTGTGAAGGTGACGCATTTGAGAGTAAAACGCTCATGGCTACATATCCTAAGCGAAGTGATAATGTTTGCTCCATATTGACTTCCCCCTGAACTTTGACTATAATTCACACGAATTGAAAAACTAACTAATCAAAATTAATGATGGTACGAGCATTAGAAATATGTATTCGCTAGTCTAGCGTATATACGGCATTCACTTCGCAACGCTTGTTCCATTTTAATGCTTATAAGAAGAAGGTGTAGCTAATGAAGATTGTTACTTTTAATCCCTTTCGAACGATCGGCATGCCTGGTATCAAATATGTAAAACCAGAGCGAATGTTTGAAGACGAAGAAAGAAGGAAAATTGCAGAAGCTGATGTTTGTCTTTTCCCAGAGAATTGGCAAGTGAATGCTTTAGTTTACGGAATGAAAAAGCAAATCTTTCCTAGCATCCAATCAATCCAGATGGGTTTTAATAAAATTGAAGTGACCCGTGGACTTTGGAGCGTTTGTCCTGAACATGTCCCTAAAACTGTGATTCTAGGTCGAAACGATGATAATATTAATCGCATTTTTGCTGAATTTCCATTTCCTTTCGTAGCCAAAGAAATACGAAACTCGATGGGGAAAGGTGTTTTTTTAATTGAAGATCATAAACAATTTAATGAATACACAGAGACCAACCCTTATTTCTATGTTCAAGAATATTTACCAATAGACCGTGACTTACGAGTATGCTTCGTTGGTGATGATGTTATTGCAGCTTATTGGAGGATTAATGAACGAAATACCTTTAGAAATAATGTCGCACAAGGAGCTCAAATTTCTTTTGATAACATTCCTGAGGAAGCTATCGAGCTTGTACGTAAAACTGCAAGAGACCTTGGCGTCAATCACGCTGGTTTTGATGTTATTTCAGCAGGTGGTAAGTTTTACTTTCTTGAATTTAATACCTTATTTGGCAATCAAGGCTTTCAACAGCTTGGTGTTTCAGTTGAACAAAAGATCTATCAATACCTGCAAGAAGTTATCGTTCCATCTTAACTGTAAATGATTCTTCTAAGTCATAAGGTGATCTATCATTTTTTACGACTACTACTTTAACGACATGTTCTCCCTCAGGCAAATTCTCAATTATAAAAGCCGGTTGAAATAACGTGTCGACATGCTCATCATTTATATATAGTCGAATATGTCCTTCCCCTTCTTGGTGGAGGGACCCTACTTTATTTTCTGTAAATTTAAAACCGTCCACAAAACACTCCACATAAACCCAATCTTCTTTTTTATCATAATTGACTTCCATATTTCTAGATGGAGAAATGTTCACCACTCCTGTACTTTGTAAAGGAACAATCTTAACATTCTCTAAAGATTCCAATTCTGCAGCTTGAACACACAGAGATGGGACACACATTACAAGTAATATAATGGGGATCACTAGTTTCATCAACAAAACACTCCTCCTTTACTTTCCCTTTAGTCTTCCAATTATTAGCTTCTTTATGCTCCTTAACTGGAAAAAAGGCCCTGCCAGTTACTGACTAGGCCCTGCGGCTCCTGTTGTCTGTCCCATCTTCAACATCTCCATCATCATCATCACCAAGCCAAGAGAATTCTGTACTTTCTCGACCCGTTGTGGCAATGTTCTACCATAAAATTGGTTTGCTTCTTTTTCTAACATAGAAATTTGACTTGGATCTCTACTAAGCTTCCGATACCAATTCGGATGTTGTCGGACATACGAGCGTAAATCGGGTCGTTCATACAATAATCGCTGAACGTCTGCTCTCATTACCTATCACTCCTTTAATCACGCCGAAAAGAAAATGGATGATCTTGAGGACTTTGATTTGTTGGATTACTCGGCTTCTGAAATGATTGGATCACATTCTGTACATTACCCAAAACAGAACTGAATTGTGCTAAATGATTTTGTAAATCTTGAACATTCATTCTTTTTACAATGCCCATTATTTGACCGAGAGCGTCCGTTGCACTTTGAGTTTGAGTCTCTTCTTGCTTAACAGACTCTTTTTCGATTTTAGAGCCATTTTCCAAGGGAATCTCCTCTTTTGATGTTGCTTTTTTATAAGGTATCCATTGTTCGTTCTCTGCTCCCAAAATACTCCACTCCTCAAAGAGCTCTTGTAAGGATTTTCGTTCTTCCTTTACTTCTTGTAAAAGTAGAGGGTGTTCTTTTATAAACTGTTTAAATTGTTGAACGGTTGGATGTAAGTTTTGTTTTGAACTCACCTTACCTCATCCTCCTTTCATTCTCTTTATTTCTATACTACACAAATGCCCAGTCCAACGTTCCTATAGATTTCAAGGTTGACTAAACAACTTACTTCCCTGATACAATAAGAAAGCATAGAATTTACCTAATGGAGGCCCAATGAGATGGCGATAGAAGCAACCGAACTACTACATAAAATACAAGATTTTATCCACGATGCTGATGAAGAAGAGAAAAAAATCCTCTTCAATTTAGTTGAAGGCTTCGAGAATAAACGCACAGGAAAGTTTAAAACTTATTTAGCAGCAATGACTCAAATTGAAACACGTTTTCTTGAAAACGGAGACTTTGAAGTCGTGTTACCTATTCAACCTTTAATTGAAAATCCATTGAAAATGGTACATGGCGGGATGACTGCCACCTTACTTGATACAGCAATGGGATCTTTGGTAAATCAATCACTACCGCAGGATCTTGCTGCTGTGACAGCAGAAATGAATGTCCACTATATAAAACCAGGGGTGGGAAAGTTTTTACGTTGTGTTGCTTCCCTTTCCCATCAAGGAAAACAACTATGTGTTACAGAAGCTAAAGTATATAGTGACCAAAATAAACTTATAGCGATGGCAACAGGAACTTTTTTTATTATAAATCGCCCTTCATAACAAGTAGGCTGTTGAGTCATCTCAACAGCCTACTCTTCATTTTATAGTTGCCAAGGCGTAAGGAAATTTTGAGTGTAGTAATCTTGAAAAACTCCAACCCCGAGATGAGTAAAGTCTTCATGTAACAGGTTAACTCGGTGCCCCTCGCTATTTAACCATCCTTCAACCGATGCTAAACCATCAATATATTTTGCTGCTATATTTTCCCCGGCAAGTCGAAAAGGGATTTCTCCTCTTTCAAAACGATCTGAGATTTCCCCGAACGTAGGAGAAGTATGAGAGAAGTAATTATTTTCACTCATATCCTTACTATGTAGGTAAGCAACATCTGCAACATTCTCTTCCCATAAAAATGAATCTAATTGATGCCGTGCGCGAATTACATTTGTAAAATCGAAAATTTGTCTTGCATTACCTACCTCTATCTTCTCCCACTCCTCACTAGAAAAACTAGGTCTCTCTGGTGCTGCACCAATATAAGAGACAGAATAAGGACGTTGTTTCACTAAAATATCGTCGTTGATCATTCGAATACTTGATAATTCGTTTGTGTACGTATCAAAATAAAATTGCACCCAATGTCCGTCTACTTGTGTTAAAGGCCTCATTAACACATCCTCACTTGTTAACTCAAATTGATAAATTCCTCCATTCGTTGTTCTTACATCGACGTTTCTCTCAAAGTGGAAAAAATCATTTAATTCTTCATATGTGGTTCCTAGTGAAAAGGGTTGTTCTCTGATCTCACCTGTTAGAAAAACGGTGACCACTTCATTATCGGCTATACCAATTTGCATATAAGAAGTCGATGACATAGGATAAATCCACCAATCATAGCCATAAGCAGATAAATCTATTCGGCTTGGTTCCCCAAATTCATTTTTTATTTGTTGAGACGTTAACCCAATAAATCTTTCATGTTCTGCTAATACAAACAGCTCTTCTTCTACCTCTGGCTCCAAGATTGAGGTTACTTCTTCAACTGGCATTTCTTCCTCATATAAGTCAACTGCCTCTGGTTCTTGAAACCACTGTGAAATTTGCTCTTCATACTTTTGTTCAAAAGCCACAATGGAAATTAAGATGATAATACAGACTAGAAACAAAAACGTTTTTTTCATACATACCCCTCTCTCTTTACTCCTTACTAAAAAGTTCGAAGTAGACAACATAAAATCCTTTAGACAACTATGTAAGGTTCTGTCGCCAAGACAGCGATGATGTCGAACATGTCCTTTTTTATTGTTAATTCATTTTATTTTTAATGATAACTGGTAAGTTAAAGACACTTACGAGACAATTTCCATAAAAGATTCACTATTATAGATTGCAACCGATTGTTTTTCATACTATCATAAGTAGAGTACATATTCATGATATAGGAGGCAGGTTTCCAGTGAAATTTGAACATATTGAATTAGAAAATAAAGAAATTAAATTTGAAACACTTCGCTACGCTGCTGAGTCAATCGGTTTTATTCATGCAGGACAATGGGATTATTCTAGAGTCACATTTGATTACAAAATTGTAAATCAAGGGGATATTTATTACCTTCGTGTACCAGCTTCTGCGGTTAAAGGTGATATTCCTAAAGATGACACCATTGTAAAATTATTAACACCAATGCTCGGAAAACATTATTATCCTCATGGTGTCGAGTATGAGGGAGAAGATTTCCCTAAAGCAATCGTTGATAAATGTACAAAAAAACTAGAGTTACTGAAAAAGAACTTAGAAGTAAAATAAAAATAAGACAGTTGGGCTTACGCCCTGCTGTCTTATTTTCTTTGTCTTATCGTCACAATACGTAATGTACCGGTACCACCACGTATCACCTCAAAACGAACATCTCTCTCAACGATCTTTTCTTGACCGTATTCTATTAAAGTCACGCTTTCTTTTACGTCAACATGATATTCATCTATTTCATCTTTATAAACGGTTTCTACAATAAAATCATTTAACACCTTTGTTGTACCTTCACTATGAGAGTCACTAATATAACGTCTTAATGAATGGTAGAAGCTGTTATTCGTTATTAGATAAGCTTCAAGTTCATTAAAATCACCAGTATTAAAGGCCTCTACCATTTTTTGCTTGTACTTCTTAACAAATTCTTCTACCTCTTCAGCTTCAGTTCCCTCTACTACTGTGAATTGATCAGGATCTGCCCCACAACCAGCAAGCATAAAAAAAAGAATGACTACAAAAATTCGCTTCATTAGAACGCTCCTTATCATGCAACTTCTTTAAACTACGCATGATTATATCATAAACTCTCTTGTTATGTGTGAACGTCTGAAGGATATTATGGCATTTGCCTGTTCATTATGCTTAGTTCGTACTATAATAGATGTAGCATTTTTTTATGAGAGGAGTCTCAAATTGGCCGCTTTAATTTCAAAAAGAACATTCATAATTCTACTAACTATCATTGCAATAGTTTTATTAGCTTACTTTATACTACCTATATCTCTTCCGCTAATTGCAGCTTTTATTACAGCTTTAGTTTTATCACCAGCTGTAAATGCGTTACATAAACGCGCTAAAATAAAAAGAAATATAGCCGTTATGATTGTTTTCACTATTTTTGTTTTTTTTATTGGCTTAACTGGCTATTACGTGACCACCCAGGTAATAACACAAGGTACACAAATTGTTGAAAATTTACCTCAATATATAAATGATATCAATCGTGCTTGGTGGAATTTCCAGAGAAATCTTGAAGCAGAGTATGAAATGTTGCCTCCAGATCTTGTAAAAGAAATAAATAACCATGTTTCCCAGACTCTAGTTACAGTTCGAACAACGATAGCTGAACGAAATTTAATTAATGATGTAGCTTCCATTATTACAAGTATCCCAGGTTATCTAGTTACGTTCATCGTTTATTTAATTGCTTTATTTCTTTTTCTACTTGAGCTACCTTCATTAAAGAAAAAGGCTTTCTCATATCTTTCGGATCGTACAAAAGAGAAAGTAAACTTCATGACTTCTAGATTAAGCTTCGTAATATGGGGATTTTTCAAGGCTCAGTTTTTAGTTAGTATCATCATATTTATTGTCTCTTTAATAGGGCTACTGCTTATTGTCCCAGAATATGCCCTATTAATGGCATTTATCATTTGGCTTATTGATTTCATCCCACTGATCGGTTCAATAGCTATTTTAGCGCCATGGGCGATTTTTCAATTAATAGCTGGAAATGTTAATACAGGAACTCAATTATTAATTCTCGCAGCAGTCCTGTTAATTATTCGTCGTACAGTAGAACCTAAAGTAATGGGACAACAGATTGGATTGTCACCATTAGCTACTTTAATAGCAATGTATTTAGGTTTAATGCTATTTGGGATCATGGGTTTCATAATAGGACCTCTCATAGTTATTGCTTTTACCTCAGCAAAAGAAGCAGGTATTATTAAACTCAACTTTAAAATCTAAAAAAGCACGCTCATATTTGAGCGTGCTTTCTCTGTGCTTTAAAACTAAAACTGTATCTCCATTTTAATATGTTCATGAATTTCTTCGTCCTCAATATGGACTATAGTTGAATATGTTCCGTTGTACTCAGTTATTGTAGACAATTCATAACTACCATTTCCAATTTCCTCCATATCAAGCCAATGTACATTTTCTTCTGTAGTATTACGCATTTCAAGTGTCACTCTACCACCCGTAAAAGGTTCTCCATCTACTTCAATTTCCATAATCAAACGATTTGACTCAAGCTTCGAATCAATATGAACGTTAGCATGCTGATGCTGATGGTCGTGAACATGGTCGTGCTCGTGCTCCGTGTCATTATGTTCTTCTTCATGCTTATGGCTAGCTTCCGCATCTGTACCTACTAGAACTTGTCCAGTTGGCATTCGATGCAAACCTCTTGCCGTTACATGTGATTGAACATGATACAACCCCTCTTTTGAAAATGTATAATCAAGATAATAAGAATTTCCATCTTGATTTTCAATTTCAATTAATTCACTTAATTCCTTCTGACCTTCTAGCCAAATTTCATAAACTACCTCGTTAGCATCATCAACTTGTTCGTCAGCTTGTGTAACTACACTTACAAAGGTTACTGTTTCTCCTACTTCAGCTGTTTCAGGTAAATTCAACTCAACATCAATAGGTGCGATTACCCCATTTTCACTCTCTTCTATATGTATCTCAGGCTCATTACCACATGCAGTAATAGCAAGGTAGATACCAACACACTCAGTATCCATTTATTTTTTATAACCATTAGTCCACCTCATTCTTTGTAATAATCCACAAATATTCAAAGCAAAAGACTAAACTCCTTGGATTGAATTTAGTCTTTTTAACTGCTTTCGTAAAGATTGTTGCTATAATGATGTTTTCCTCGTAGTGAAATGGAGCGGAAATCACTCGACTTTTGCGCAAACCGACTGGCTGGAGCGCAATCGAACAACATACGGAGTTAACATAGCCGTAAAAAGAACCTCTTAAATTAATAATAAGGTGAAATCATGATATAAACAATTACACCTGTTAAGCTGACGTATAACCATATCGGCATAGTCCAACGTGCAATTTTGCGATGTCTTTCATTTTCCATATTCCAAGCTCTAGCAACAGACGTCAAAGCTAGTGGAACAATGATTGCCGCTAAGATAATATGTGTTATTAGAATAAAGTAATAAACACCAGCAATAAAGCCTGTACCTCCATACGCAGTTGATTCCGATAAAAAGTGATGGCCCACGTACGTCACTAGAAATAACGTAGTTGTAATAAACGCTGCATAGATAAAGCGACGATGTACTGTAACATTTTTCTTCAGTATCGCTACAAGTGCTCCTACTAAAAATAAAAACGTAAAAGTATTAAATATTGCATTTAACATAGGAAGTATTTTTACATCAAAAGCAGTAAAATTATCTACTCCAGGTAAACCTGCTAATAAAGCAACTAAACCATTAATTATAATCGTAATAATTATAATAGCAGGTTTATAATTACGTTTTCTATGTGTTTGTTGTAAGACATTTTGATCTTGATTCAATGTCTCCACTCCTTTTCAACATATTCAAATCTACTACATTATACAACATAAAGAGACACTTTAATCAAACAAGCTCTTACAAACTTATGAACAAAAAAGAAGGTAATCGAAAAGTCATATTTGACCTTCAATTACCTTCTTAAGGAGTTTCAAGCAATCAGATAACTAGTATTTTACAACACCAATTAACAACATTAATGCTGCGATTGTTGGAACCGTAATGAAAATACCAGAAATCATAAATGCAGTTGCCCAGCCATGATCTTTATCTTTTAAGTGCATAAAGAAAATCAACTGCAGCGCGAACTGAATGACCGCTAATAATAAAATAAACGGAATAGCAAATGATCTCGGAATAATATCAGCACCAACAGCTAAGAAAGACATGATCGTTAAAAAGATCATTAAAGCAAATACAACAATCTGCTTACGAATTTCTTTGCTAACCTGACGCTTCTCTTCCTCGGTCATAGCACTTTTATCAAATGGTTGACTTAAGTTATCTGCCATATTAATGACCTCCTACTCCCATAAGATAAACGACAGTGAAGATAAATACCCACACTACGTCAATGAAGTGCCAGTATAAACTAGCAACATAGAACTTAGGAGCATTTGTTAAAGTAATCCCACTTTTTCTATAACGAATAAGTAAGACCGTAATCCAACTTAAACCAAAAGCAACGTGAGCTCCATGTAATCCAACAAGTGAAAAGAATGCAGAAGAAAATGCGCTTGTTGTAAATCCAAAGCCTTGGTGAACATACTCGTAAAACTCGTAAATTTCAAAACCTAAGAATGAAACTCCAAGTAAAACCGTTATCCACATCCAAACTTTGAATGTACGGAAATTATTTTTCTTCATAGCAAACATTGCTAATACACTTGTTAAACTACTTGTTAGTAGAATCATTGTCATAATAAAAACAAGTGGTAGATGGAACATTTCTTGAGAACTAGGACCATCAGCAATTCCATTACGAAGACCTAGATAAGTACCAAAGAATGTCGCAAATAGAATTGTTTCACCACCAAGGAAGAACCAGAAACCGAGAAATTTGTTTTTTCCTTCTAATGTAGCTCTCTCCGGATGAGAAGGAAGCCCTTTTGAAGTATCTACATGACCCGCCATTTCTTAGTTTCCTCCTTTCTTAAGATCAGCTTTCACTTGTTCAACTGGAACGTAATAGCCATGATCTTCTTTAACTGAACGAACAAACATTGCTCCAAATGTAATAACTAAACCACCTATAGCAACTATCCAAGGGTTAATAATAGGATTTTCCATGTTCATCATAATAAACCCAAAACCTGCAAAGAAAAGTCCTACAGACATAATTAACGGAAGAATTGAACCGTTCGGCATGTGAATAGCTTCAACAGGCTCAGCTGGTTTCATCGTACCATCACCATGAATTTTTTCGTAGAACAATGGATCTAACGAACGTACTTGAGGAGTTTGAGCAAAGTTATACTCTGGAACTGGAGTAGGAACAGCCCACTCAAGTGTACGAGCATCCCAAGGATCCGCTACTGTTACACGTTCGCCTTTAAATGCAGAGTAAATTACATTGATTACAAGTAAGATTACCCCTGCAGACATAAAGAATGTACCGATTGTACTGATAAAGTTAAAAGTATCTAAGCCTTGGTCGCCAAGATATGTGTAAACACGACGTGGCATCCCCATTAAACCTAATAAATGTTGTACAAAGAATGTTAAATGGAAACCGATATAAAATACCCAGAAGAATAACTTACCTAACGTTTCATTTAACATATGGCCAAACATTTTAGGGTACCAATAGAAAAGTCCAGCAAATAATCCTAATACGATACCACCAACAATAATGTAGTGGAAGTGAGCAACAACAAAGTACGTATCATGGTAAAGATAGTCAACAGGTGCCATTGCAAGCATAACCCCAGTTACCCCACCAAGTACAAATGTTGGTACGAATGAGGAAGCAAATAACATTGCTGTATTAAATGTAATTTTTCCGCCCCACATTGTAAATAGCCAGTTAAAGATCTTGATACCGGTCGGAACCGCAATCGTCATTGTCGCAATCGCGAAAATAGAGTTAGCTACTGGTCCCATACCTACAGTAAACATATGGTGAGCCCAAACCATGAATCCTAAGAAAGCAATAATCATAGTCGCAAATACCATTGCTGTGTATCCGAAAAGACGCTTTCTAGAGAATGCTGGAATAACCTCAGAAATAATACCAAATGCAGGTAAAACAAGAATATAAACTTCTGGATGCCCGAAGATCCAGAAAATATGTTGCCATAAAACTGTGTTACCACCCATGCTAGGGATAAAGAATTGAGCTCCAAATATACGGTCTAGCATAAGAAGAGCAAGTCCTGCAGCTAGTGGTGTAAAAGCAAATAAAATTAAAGTTGAAGAAATGAATGACGTCCACACAAATAGTGGCAAACGCATCATTGTCATACCAGGTGCGCGCATGTTAATAATCGTTACAAGAAAGTTAATTGCAGAAATTAATGTACCAATACCAGAAACCTGTAAACCTAGTACATAGAAATCAAGTCCAACTCCAGCGTAGTCACGACTTGAAAGTGGAACATATGCTGTCCATCCAGCGTCTGGACCTCCGCCAAAGAACCAACTCATACTTAATAATAATCCACCCGCAAAAAAGATCCAAAATCCGAGTGCGTTTACAAATGGAAACGCAACGTCACGTGCTCCTATTTGCAAAGGTATGACGTAGTTCATGAATGCAAATAATAACGGTGTAGCCGCTAAAAATAACATAATCGTACCATGCATCGTGATAAATTCATTAAATGTTTGCCCACTTAAGAAATTCATCTCTGGATACATAAGTTGGATACGCATAAATAGCGCCATGACACCAGCTTTTACAAAGAAAAGCGTCCCTGCAATCAAATACATGATTCCAAGCTTTTTATGGTCAACAGTTGTTAACCAATCCCAAACAACGCTTTTTTCCTGTTTTTGTGCAGCCAAAGGGTTTACCTCCTTTTTCCATCAATTAATTAATTCTGTACATCTAAAGAACGTAAATAAGCAATAAGAGCTTCCATATCTGCGTCGCTCATATCAGGGTAAGCAAGCATGTTATTACCTTGCTTTAATGATTCTGGATCACGAATCCATGCTTCTAAATTTTCATCCGTATTTTCTAAATAACCAGCTACTACTGTACGGTTTGCATAATCGGATAAAGCAGGACCTGCAGCAGTTCCCATTCCACCAATAGCATGACAACCGATACATCCATTAGCTTCAAACACCTGACGGCCTTGCGCTGCTAATGTTTCAGTTGGCTCTTCTACTTCAGCTTGCATTCCAGCAACCCAAGCATCATAATCATTACGCTCAAGCGCGATCACTTTAAAGTCCATTAAAGCATGAGCAGGTCCACAAAGCTCTGCACACTTCCCTTTAAAGACTCCTGGTTCATCCGCTTCTAACCAAAGATGGTTGGTAATTCCAGGTATAGTATCTACCTTACCACCTAATGCCGGAACCCAAAATGAATGCTGTACATCTTGTGCGTGTAATTCAAAAATAACTTTTTCTCCTACTGGGATATAAACTTCTTGACCAGCAGTGAATCCTTCATCTTCGTAATCAAACTGCCACCAAAATTGATGACCAATTACCTTGATATAGACTGTATCTTCTCCAACCTCAGGATCAGGCTCAGTATCAGCTAACATAAATTGTCCAGTAATTGTTGGAACAGCTAAAATAGTTAACAAGATAATAGGGATAACAGTCCAAGTAATTTCTAATGCCGTATTTCCGTGTACTTGTTTAGGAATTTCATCGTCTCCAGGAGCGCGACGGAATTTAGCAAGTATAATGAAAAAGATTGCAAATACGACAATTGTCACTAAGGCCATGACATACAATGATAAAAGCATGTTGTCGAATAACCATTGTGATTGTGGTCCCTTTGGATCAAGGGCAGTTAAGTTCGTCTCTCCCAAACAGCCCGTTAAAAATAAGAGCAATGAAAGAGGTAGAAAACGCCATGCAGTTTTCCAAAGTTTCATCTGACAATCCAACCTCACTTTCATAACGTAGTATTATACTACTAATAAATATATCTACAATCATTGTTCATATCGGTTAAAACCGTTTATATATGAACAATAACCATAAGAACAAATAAAATAGTTAAATAATTGAGCGAGTATACAAACATTAACCTTGCCCATTTAATGTCATCCTTCATTTTAAAGCCTGCAAAACCTAGGACAACCCAACCTAAACCTAACACCGCTGCAACAATCGTATAAACTAATCCAAAAGGATAAAGCATTAGTGATACAGGTAATAAAGCAATAACGTAAACAACCATTTGACGTTTAGTCACTTCAAACCCTGCAACGACTGGTAACATTGGTATTCCAGCAGCACGATATTCTTCAACACGTTTCATTGCTAGTGCAAGGAAATGTGGAGGCTGCCAGAAAAACATAATAAAGAATAAAACCCAAGCATAAGTGTGTAAGCCTCCATCAATCGCTGCCCACCCAATAAGTGGAGGAACTGCTCCAGAGAAACTACCTACAATTGTATTTAATGTCGTAGTACGCTTTGTCCACATTGTGTAAAGCACGACGTAAATAAACAAACCAATTAGTCCTATTACAGCTGCTGTAGCAGTAGTAAGTGCAAGAAATGCTATACCGGCTGCAGCCTGGAACAAACCTACTAAAAGAACATGATTAGCAGTAAAACGTCCTGTTACGGTTGGACGCTCCTTTGTTCTTTCCATAATATGATCAATATCACGGTCAATGTAGTTATTTAACGTACATCCACCGGCCATTACGAGTGCAGCACCTATTAAAGCAAAAAACATTGTTCCGATATGTGCTCCAATACCAGTACTTGTATAAACGGCAGCTAAATAGATACCGGCAAAAGTGGTAATCAAGTTTGACGTTACAATCCCCTGCTTAGCAAGCACAAGATAATCTTTCCATGATTTCTGCTGATTAGCAGAAACTGATGAATCATGACTAGATATTACCTCTGTAGCCTCAAACGCTGTATTAGTCTTATTCATCAATTCTTCACCCCCATTATAGAGTCAATCAAAACAAGCACATCTCACAAAAAATAAATTAGGTGTTTTTCTGTCACCTAATGTGCTACAAGTCACATTATATCTTAAAATCTATTTTGTTTCATTAAATTCGTGAGTTTCACATTATCTTCACATTTAGAGATGTCCATAAAATATTCACTCTAGTAAAATTGACTTTTTAATCGTTTGTTCTTAAGATCATATAAGTAAGTCGTAGTCCATTGCTTACTCTAGCACAAATCTTCATAATTTTATAGAAGGAAAGGTGAATTGAATGCATAAAAGATTAAAAATCTACGGCATTCTAACCTCTATTGGGTTAACTATAGTCCTTTTACAAGGAGCCCTTGTTACCAAAACTGGATCTGGAGAAGGATGTGGTGCAACTTGGCCACTATGTTTTGGAGAAGTTATTCCGACTAGTCCAGCAATAGAAACAATTATAGAATACAGTCATCGAATTGTATCTGGATTAGTTGGAGCATTAGTAATCATTCTTGCCATTTGGTCTTGGAAACAATTGAAACATGTAAAAGAAGCAAGGTTCATGTCTGTAGCTGCTGTATTATTAATTATTTTTCAAGGTTTATTAGGTGCGGGTGCAGTGGTATTTGGTCAATCAAAAGCCATTTTAGCGCTGCATTTTGGAATATCGGCTATGTCACTGGCCTCGGTCGTTCTTTTAACCATTCTAGCTTTTGAAGACGGCAAACCATATAAAATTGTTGCTCGTGTTTCTAAAGCGTATAAAACCTTTTTCTTTTTCGTAATTACTTATTGTTACATGGTTATTTATACCGGAGCCTATGTAAAACATATGCAAGCCACATTAGCTTGCGCTGGTTTCCCTACGTGTAATGGACAAATATTCCCAGGCTTTGCTGGCCCAATAGGTGTTCATTTTCTGCACCGATTAGCAGGGATTGCCTTATTAATTCTACTACTGATTCTGATGATTTGGACAATTGCTCGTTTCAAGCAGGAAATTGTTCTTGTCTGGACAAGTGTTATTGCATTTATTCTCATCATACTTCAAGCAGTTTCTGGTATCTCCGTTATATTTACACAAAACGAGTTACTTAGTGTTGGACTTGCACATGCTCTAATAATCTCGATTTTATTCTCTGTTTTAAGTTACATGGCGATGATTTTACTGCGAAAGCCACAATAGTTCAAATGAAAAAATGACAGTCTATGCTGTCATTTTTCATTTATGTCCTATTTCAACTCTGTCTATACGTACGAATTGTTTTACATAAATAGAACTGTTACCTATAAATTGAAGAACACTAAAAAAGAACAAGCTATTATTAAATAGCTTGTTCTTTATTTTCGAACAGATGCCTCATGCAAATCATCTAGCTTGCGCTGTAACTCACCTAATATTTGTTTACCATCTTCTTCAATAACTAAGCCTAAACGAACTGCAAAGTCAATTTCTCTTGATAAACCAAACATTTGTGTATCGAGAACCTCTTCATAAAGAGGACATTGGGGCATCGTTAAGTTTTCCAACTGAACTTCAATGAGCTGCCGAATTTTATCCGCATCTGACTTCAGAAGGGCAATGGCTTTTTCTTTATCTCCAGTCATCATTTCTGCTGACAAGTTGACCACTCCTTCATGTGAAATATCCTTGTCTTAATAGTAGCTGTTTCAACTAAAAATTGCAACGATTTTCACATGAAGTATAAATAAGAACTTTCTGATTAAAAAATACTTAAATGATATTTGCTAGAAAGGAGCTCTAAAAGTCTCATGCCAGCAACACTATTTCCCTTTTTATCAAGAGCCGGCCCGTAAATTCCGATGCCAATATTGCCGGGGACAGCACCAACAATCCCACCAGATACCCCACTCTTAGCAGGAATTCCAACTCTTATCGCAAACTCTCCTGAAGCATTATACATTCCGCAAGTTACCATAAAAGTTTTAACTAATCTAGCAATTTCGGCCGGAATAATATCATTTTTCTGGAGCGGGTGTTTTCCTTGATTCGCTAAAGCAAACCCTATTTTGCTAAATCTTCACAATTCACTTCAATGGCACATTGCTTTGTATAAAAATCAAGTAGCTCATCGACATCTCCAGTGAGTACGCCATGTTGCTTCATAAAATAAGAAAGTGCTCGGTTTAGATCCGCTGTTTCAAACTCAGACTGAGCCACTTCCTTATTATAACTAATTTGATCATTCCCGCTTAAATCTCGTACAAATTGCAATAACCTTTCTAATTTTTCTTCATTGGAAGAACCTTTGATCAAAGAGCTTACAGCTAAAGCGCCTGCATTTATCATAGGATTAAGTGGTTTAGATGGTATTTGCGTTTCAAGTTTTGAGATAGAATTAAAAGGATCTCCTGTTGGTTCCATCCCTACCTTACTGAAGACATATTTTTCACCATGATCCATCAGAGCCAAAGCAAGTGTAAGAACTTTTGAAATGCTTTGCAAAGTGAATTTTTCATTAAAGTTCCCCTCGCTAAAACACGTATCATTTCCATCATAAATGGCAACAGCAACTTTAGACGGATCAGCCACCGATAAAGCTGGTATGTAGTCAGCCACTTTCCCTTCGCTCGTATATTGTTTAACCTGTTCTACCATCATTTTCAAATCGTCTCCGTAACGACAAACCAATTACACCACTCCAATCATTCTTAACGTTCCATAATAGTTGTCCTGTTTAGTATAATCAAGACACATTAAAAACAACAGATTTATCTACTCACCACAAGTGACAAAAACATTGAAAGCCTTTATACTTTATAGGAATGTGCATTTAGGAGGGAATTTTATGCAAGAGTTTGTTTTTTTTATAGATGGTGATGTAAATCATCCTTTAACCATTGATCCTACGGTCTGGATATTTGATGAAAGAAAGGTTGACTTGGATACATATTTTGATCAGTTAGACACAGCCGAGGACGAAGAAACAAAGTATAAAAAAGCGATTTCTGCTCAATGGGATAAAGAAATTACAGAAGGGTCAGAGCCACCAAGACCAGATTCAAATGATAACAAAATAAAATATGATAAACAAAAACTAATGCAAGGCTCTTTCGGTATGCCTCTTAAACCGTTCCTAATTAATTCTGAACCGATTGAAGGCGTATCCAAAGTTGAAATTAAACAAAAAAATGGCGAAAGTCATTTTTTCGATTATAAAGTCGCACTAGCAGGAATAGCTGGTTTTTCTTTTAAAGGAAAGCCATTGAAAGAAAATGGACCGATTCATTTCTATTTAGGTGATGGATCAAATAAAGACAAACCCATTACAAATGTCGTTAAATTTATTCTTCATCTTTCATAAAAAAAAGAGGTTATCAGATGGTCACGAGCTTGACCATTGATAACCTCTTTCTTTTATAACAAATCAGCAGCTAATTGAGCTAATCCGGATCTTTCTCCTTTAACTAATTTAACATGTCCACTAACCGTTTGGTCTTTGAATTTTTCAACAACATACGTTAATCCATTGTTGTATTCGTCTAGATAAGGATGATCTATTTGTTGAGGATCTCCCATTAACACTAGTTTACTTCGCTCACCAACCCTTGTTAAAATGGTTTTCACTTCATGTTTAGTTAGATTTTGAGCTTCATCAATTATAATAAATTGATCTGGAATGCTTCTTCCTCTTATATACGTCAAAGCTTCCACTTGAATGGAACCCATTCCAGCCAATATATTATCTAGTTCACCAGGCTTCTTAGTATCAAACAGAAACTCTAAGTTATCATAGATAGGTTGCATCCATGGCCTAAGCTTTTCTTCCTTTTCTCCTGGTAAAAAGCCAATATCCTTGCCTAATGGAACAACTGGTCTAGCAACGACTAATTTTTTATATTTTCCTAAGTCTTCTGTTTGCATCAATCCTGCCGCTAACGATAAAAGAGTTTTACCTGTCCCTGCCTTACCAATCATCGTCACTAAACTAATATCATCCCTTAATAAAAGCTCAAAAGCCATTCTTTGTTGAACATTACGAGATCTAATTCCCCATACATGATCTGGCTCACTAACGAATTTTTTTACCTTTTTTCCATCTGGTTCTACTTTTCCAAGTGCTGAACTAGAACTTCCTAGTGCATCTTTCATAATGATAAACTGATGAGGATAAAACGGGTGCTTCGTAAGCTCTGAAATGGCAATCTCTCCATTTGCATAAAATTTCTTCATCACATCAGCATCAACATATATTTCAACGTAACCTGGATATACGTGATCAAATTCTACGACTCTGTCACTAAGAAAGTCTTCTGCAGGTAAACCTAACGCATCTGCCTTTACCCTTACAAGAGCATCCTTACTAACTAAAATAACTTGTCTCCCATCTATTTTCTCTTGCTCCTCAAGCATCAAATTTAATGCTACAGCAATAATGCGATTATCATTTGTCATTTCTGCAAAAGAATCTTTTAACCTAAGGAAAGATCTATGATTTAACTCAACTCGTAATGTGCCTCCAGATTCTATTGGAACACCCTCATGTAGCTTCCCCAACCCTCTAAGGTTATCTATTATTTTTGAAAATTGACGAGCATTTCTACCTATCTCGTCCATATTTCTTTTCTTAGAATCTACCTCTTCAAGTACGACTGCTGGTATCACCACTTGATTATCCTGAAATGAATTGATAGAGTAAGGATCCTGTAAGAGTACGTTCGTGTCCAATACGTAGATTTTTTTCAACATTCCGCCTCCTGACTTAAGAATCGTTTGTCAACAACTGCTTACTTACAAGTTATGCAAATTTTCTAAGTTTGTTCAATAACTCCTTAATATGAATGTATGTCTAAGTTATTGAAGATAGACGAACGAATCACAAATCAATTTAAATAAGAAAAAAAGAGGACAACTCAAATAATGAGTTAACCCCTTTTCATTGCTTGCATAACCTGATGATCTAGTTTCGCAGCAGCTTGTGCATCATATGTTTTTTCATATTTTGGTTGAGTAGACATTTTTGCCCCATAGAACATTACATCCCTAACTTCCTTTACATCCAATTCTAACAAAGCTAATTTTAATGGGACATCTTCTAATTTTTCAACGATAATTTGGGCAGTACCAGCAATTGAATAAGTGGATCCATTTGCAATTAATGTGAGTACTACACCCTCATTCGCTTTAATGTTCTGGATAATGCGTGAACGATTATCAATCGTAAAGCGAATCGTTTGGGCGTCGGGAGCGTAAATCCAAGAAATTGCATTGACATTTGGCGTACCTAATTCAAAATCAATAGTAGAAAGTAATACGTATTGTTCTTTTTGGAGAAGTGGTAAAATCTCGTCAGTTAGCCCTGATTCAATTCGATTGGCCATTATATTCCTCCATTCTTGACGCACTTAATTTAATATATTATACCATATTTTAACTCTTGATTAAAATGTAGGTTTAAGTTTGCTTGTAAAGAGATGGCTTTTTCAATCTATTTTGCTTACAATAATAAAGAGATTGGAGTGTTGATAAGATTATGAGAGTTAAATGTGTTTTGTGCGATAAAATTGATAAATTGGATGATCACCTTCCGCTGGCTAAGCGCTTACGCAATCGGCCTATTCATACTTATATGTGTGATTCTTGTAACGAACGTATTAAGGAAAGAACAGAAGCCCGAAAAGAGGCTGAATCTTTTCATTTAGCATTTGAAAAAAAAGAAGAGAGCGAATGGGAATAACCCACTTGCTCTCTTCTTTATTAGACCGTGTCTAACAGATTAAGACGCTTGGTCTTTTTCTTTTCTGTGACGATGCAGCCGGAACCTATATAAACCAAGGATAACACCCGAAATAATCAATACAGCCATAATCGGGGCTCCAAAAGCAAATTCCAAAAACCACATTACAAAACTACCTATTACAAGCAAAAGATAAATAACCACTCTTTTTAAAACAGGTAATTTCCTTGCAAAACCTAAATTAAAAACTATAACAGTTAGAACTACAACAGCAAGAAAAGAATACAAACCAATCCAAGGATTTTCTAACGAAGCTCGCATCAGCCATGTAAGACCCTCTAGCTCTTGTTCTGTTACCTGCCCGTTGTTCATTAATATCACCTTCTTATTTTGCCGCTAACTTTCTACGCTTTTCTTCACGTTCCCGTTCTGATTTATTAAGAATTTTTTTGCGTAATCGAATCGACTCTGGTGTAAGCTCACAGTATTCATCTTCATTCAAATACTCAAGCGCTTCTTCAAGTGTCATGATACGAGGTTTCTTCATTGTTACAGTGAAATCTTTATTTGCAGAACGAACATTCGTTTGTTGTTTCATTTTCGTAATATTCACAGATAAATCATTATCACGAGTGTGTTCACCAACAATCATTCCTTCATAGATCTCTGTACCTGGTTCAACAAAAATAGTACCTCGATCTTCGACTCCCATAATTCCATACTGAGTCGCCTTTCCTGTTTCCATTGAAACAAGAACACCTTGACGACGTCCACCAACTTGTCCAGGAGCCATAGGTGCATAGCTGTCAAAGGAGTGATTAATAATACCGTAACCGCGTGTTTGCGATAAAAATTCAGTTGTATAACCAATTAGACCACGAGCAGGAACTAAGAATTCAAGACGAACTTGTCCACTACCGTTATTAGTCATATTGATCATTTCACCTTTACGTTCACCAATTGATTCCATTACAGATCCAGTGTACTCTTCAGGAACATCAATTTGAACGCGCTCCATTGGTTCGGATTTCACGCCATCAATTTCTCGAATAATAACTTCTGGTTTAGAAACTTGTAATTCAAAGCCTTGACGACGCATATTTTCAATTAAGATAGATAAATGTAACTCTCCACGACCTGAAACAATCCACACATCTGGAGAATCCGTGTTTTCAACTCGAAGACTTACATCTGTTTCTAATTCTGATTTCAAACGCTCTTCTAACTTTCTACTTGTGACAAACTTCCCTTCACGGCCAGCAAAAGGACTGTTATTAACAAGGAAAGTCATTTGAAGAGTAGGCTCATCAATACGTAGAATTGGTAATGCTTCTTGATGATCAACAGGACACACTGTTTCCCCTACGTTGATCTCTTCCATTCCTGAAACAGCGATTAAGTCACCAGCTTGAGCTTCTTGAATCTCTGTACGCTTTAGGCCTAGAAACCCAAACATTTTAGTAACACGGAATTGCTTTACAGAACCATCAAGTTTCATTAGAGCAACTTGTTGCCCAACTTTCATTGTTCCTCTAAATACACGACCGATTCCAATACGACCAACATAATCGTTGTAATCAAGCATTGTAACTTGGAACTGAAGTGGCTCTTCACTATTATCAATAGGAGCTGGAATCGTTTCAATAATCGTATCAAATAATGAACTCATGTTTTCATCTTGTTGATCAGCATTCATACTAGAAGTACCGTTGATAGCAGAAGCGTAAACAACTGGGAATTCTAATTGATCTTCATTTGCTCCTAAGTCAATAAAAAGATCAATAACCTCATCTACTACTTCAGCAGGACGAGCAAAATCACGGTCAATCTTATTTACTACAACAATTGGGATTAAATTTTGCTCTAAAGCTTTTTTAAGAACAAAACGAGTTTGAGGCATACAGCTTCGTAAGCATCAACGACTAATAATACACCGTCAACCATTTTCATGATTCGTTCAACTTCACCACCAAAATCGGCATGTCCTGGTGTATCCATAATATTAATTCGTTTATCGTTATAGTTAATTGCCGTATTTTTAGCTAAAATTGTAATTCCACGCTCTTTCTCCAATGCATTAGAATCCATTGCGCGTTCTGCTACCTGCTCATTTTCTCGGAAAGTACCAGATTGTTTAAGCAACTGGTCTACAAGAGTTGTTTTTCCGTGGTCAACGTGAGCAATAATCGCGATATTACGTATATCGTTACGAGTTTTCATTTTTTTCTCTCCTTATTCGTTCATTAACTGTACAAGTATATCATAAAATGATTTTAAAGATACAAATATCGACAGCAACAACATATTTTTATTTTTCTTTATATGTAATAGCATTGCCTAAACCCTTTTATCACATTTAGAGATTATACTATTTCCAAGATGTTTACTTTATTTGTCACATTGTTAGGGTTTTTCTTTTTTTCAATTCGAGTTACACTATTAAATGTGAAAGTTCGTTAGGGGGCTCTTATATGAAAAAAGAGAACGTATTATTTTTGTTACTTGCCATTATTAGTGTTATTTGCATTATGAGTATTGGTGTAGCAATAGCCGAGAGAAGTCTTTTAATTGCAATCCTTGCTATAGCAGGAGTTGTCATTGCTACTGGTCTAGGATTTACACTACGTAAAAAAGTCAGAGAGTCAAACGAAGTATAAAAAAGGTACCATAAAGGCTTTAAGCTTTATGGTACCTTTCTTTTTCGCTCAAAAACATTAGATTAAGCATTGTACGCATTTTTTATTTTCTTTTCAAGAAAGTTCGCGTTTTTTCTTCAAGAGGACGTACGATGGCACAAACATCTTGATCACCAAATTTTTCCTTTGCTTCTGCAACTTTTCTTTCACCTAAAGCAACTAGATCTAAAGGCATTTCTACTTGATCTGCGAGCTCTAAGGCTAATCGGATATCTTTATGTAGTAAATTAATGGAGAACCGAGCTTCAAAAGAACGGTCAAGGATCGCATCAACTGACCAATCCATACTTTTGGAAAAACCTGCGCTTCTTTTAATTAAGTCGTAGGCAATCGCTGGATCAACACCGGCTTTTTCAGCCATTACATAGCATTCAGCTAAAGCTGCTTGGTGAACTCCAATTAACATATTGTTTAATAACTTTACGACCGTTCCACTTCCTGTGGGTCCAACTAAAACAATGTATTCTCCAAACGCCTGCATCACGGGTTTTGCTATTTCAAATACCTGTGACTCGCCTCCACACATAATGGTTAATGCCCCAGCTTGAGCTCCCATTGGCCCACCACTAATTGGTGCATCTAAAAAGTGCGCTTTCTTTGCAGCTAAAAGCCTAGAAACATGAAGGTTTGTTTCCCGATTAACAGTTGAATGATCTATTATGATCTTGCCTTCAGTTGCTCCTGCTATTAAACCGTCCTCTCCCTCATACACATCTATAATAGTTTGTGGAGTAGGTAAGCAAGTCATTACTATATCAACCGTCTCCATAAGGTCTCTCGGTGTTTTAGCTTCAAAAGCACCAAATGATAGAGCTTGTTCAATTGGCCCCCTACTGCGACTAACTACATAAGTTTCAAACCCAGCTTCGACCAGATGCTTGGTCATCGGTAATCCCATTGTACCTAATCCAATAAAACCAACTTTTTTCATCGTTTAAAGTTCCTCCCCCACATATGAGGAAACCATCTCTTTATGAAGCTGGGGTTTTCCCACTATTACAGTACTTGGTTTCATGAAATCTAATGGCTCACCTCTAAATGTGGAAGCTTTGCATCCCACTTCCTCTAAAAGAACAAGTCCTGCAGCGTAATCCCAAGGTGAGAGATTGACACTAATATATCCATCAAGTCGATCAGCCGCTACATAAGCAATTTCAAGTGCTGCAGACCCATAAGAGCGAATACTCCTTACATCGCGAACAAGAGCTCTTAATGGATTTCTATAAGCGTTTTTCTCTTGTACTAACCACTTAGCATTTAAACCAATAATTGATTCATGTAAAGGTCTTTCTTTAACTGGCAAAAATTCTTCGTTGTTCAAATAAGCTCCGTGTCCGCGAACGGCATGGAATAGTTCATCATTCATAACATCATATACAAGTCCGACCATTCCTTGGCTTTCATGATAAATAGCAACCGAAATCGAAAAATTATACTTTTGATGAACAAAGTTCATTGTTCCATCAATCGGATCTATAATCCAAACGGTCCCCCCTAGGGATTCAAGCTCGTCTGCAATACCCTCTTCACCTAAAAAGAAGTGTTCTGGATATTCATTTTGAATTTTATGAAAGAAAAAAGACTCAATTGCCCTGTCAACCTCTGTTACTAAATCATTTGGATTAGACTTAGATTCAATATGTATAGGGTTCGCTAATGATTCTTTAACCAAATTAGCTGCTTCATAAGTCCATTCTCTTGCTTTTTTCTCAAGCTCTAACCAGTCCTCCGCCATTAACACGACCTCCTAATTTACAACTTCAATTCCTTTACCATTATGACATACATTTTCCAAATAGAAAAATACAAGGAACTAAAAATGTCTTGTACCGTGTTCGTTCCATTACGCTAACCAAGAGCTCCCATTCCAAAACAACAATCAAACTCTGAAAACAAAAAAGAGACTCAGCACCAGTTCTGTTAGCTACAGATTATACATCAGCAGGTAACCTGGTTCCTGAGTCACTTTACTTTACAAAAGCTTCTTATACCTCTAATTGGATCAACTCTAGTCTAAGCTTTTCAAGACGATGTTTCGTTTGCTTCATTAACACTAAATCTTCATCTAGCATTGCATCATGTAGAG
The DNA here is from genome assembly GCF_000513135.1 of Halalkalibacter akibai JCM 9157. Classification (GTDB taxonomy): domain Bacteria; phylum Bacillota; class Bacilli; order Bacillales; family Bacillaceae_D; genus Halalkalibacter; species Halalkalibacter akibai. The sequence goes on along the minus strand of NZ_BAUV01000004.1, from coordinate 38,540 downwards.
TTGCGAGCTCATAGTCAATTTCAAGGCGTAATACAGGAATTCTCATTTCTCCGTCTTTCCGAATAAACGTTTGCATGACTTGTTCCATATAGCTTCACTCCTCTTTTGTAATTGACAAATAACTAACCAATCGGTATAAAACTAAATTTTCTGTTATTTTAACTAATTTTATTATAGCATAGGACTTAAAATAAGAAAACGTCAAACGCATAATTAATTATTTTTAACTTAATCCTTACCACATATGGTTTTTTTGTTATTTATTTTATCGGTATACCGGGTTTGTAAATTCGCGTAAAAAAGATGATTTATGATAAAATACGAGTATAAATGAAAAAGCGAGGTTATTTACATGAGTTTGAAAGGTTTCACACAATCAGATTTTGATGTTTTTACTATTGAAGGTTTAGATGAGAGAATGGAAGCGATAAAAACACGTATACAACCAACATTCAAGAGTTTAGGTGAGCAGTTAACGCATGACCTTTCCATACTACTAGGAAATGAAATGTACCTTCATATTGCAAAGCATGCAAGAAGAACAGTCAATCCTCCTAAGGACACATGGATGGCAATTTGCATGATAAACGCGGCTATAAAAAGCACCCTCATTTTCAATTAGGTTTATTTGATGATCATGTATTCATATGGTTCGCATTAATTTATGAAGCACCTAACAAAACGGCTATTGCCCATTCGTTATTAGATAACTTAAATCTAATAACGGATTTACCAGCAAACTTCGTTATTTCGTTAGATCACATGAAAAAGGATGCTACACCTTTAGCGGAAAAAAGCAAGGAAGATGTTAAGGCTGACTTACAACGCTTAAGAGATGTGAAAAAAGCTGAATTTTTAGTTGGGCGTCATCTTCAACCAAATGATCCAATTCTGAAAGATGGACAGGCTTTAGCCAATTTCACAAGAGAAACGTATGAACAGTTACTTCCTCTATACCGATTGTCGATGTCGTAATAAAATAAAAGCCCCTTCAAGCGGTATCGCCCCCCTAAAGTTAGATTTTCTACTCTAACTTTAGGGGGAACCATCAGTTGGGGCTTTATTTTTTGTTACATTTTTATTTTTGTAGATGTTTCTTCCCGCGCTTTTTTAATGACCTTGTAACTTGAAATTCCTAATTCTTCATCATATTGCTTAAATAATTGTTTTTCCTCACTTTTGCTTGGAACAATCTCTTTAAAACGTCGATAGAGCGCAAGTACTTTTTCCCTGTCTACTCCACCTTTATAGGCTTTTTCAACTACTTCAAAGAATTCAATTACACATACAACCTCTTCCGTACTCCAATCAAGTGATATTTGCCATTTAGACTCCATCTGTCCTCTTCCCTTCTAGCTGTTCCATCTCATCCGAATTTGCTCAGCTTCCTCCATTATTGTATTAATTAATTCATTAACTGACAACTCTTCTTGTATTCTTCCTACAATCTGACCTGCCCAACCAAATCCTTCCGAGTCCTTTCCGCAATGAATATAATTTTTGTTTGCTTTGCCGCTTATATACGTTTTAAGCGAATCATAGGTTGGGTTTTCTTTTTCAATTTCAAGTATTTTTTTTGTCCACTCATTACTAATAGCTCTAGCGGGCGTTCCTAGAGAGCGCTTTATCACCGTTGTGTCTTCTTCTGAAGCAGCAATAATTTGTTCCTTATAAAGAGGGTGCGCATGTATACATTCTTTAGTGGCAATAAACCTAGTCCCCATTTCTACTCCCTCAGCTCCTAACGCGAGCGCTGCCATTAACCCTCTCCCATCACCAATACCACCAGAGGCAATAACAGGGATTGAAACTGCATCAACTACTTGAGGGACTAATACAATGGTCCCCGTATCCGCTCGGCCTAAATGACCTCCTCCTTCGTGACCCACAACCATCACTGCATCAGCTCCTAACTGCTCTGCTTTCACAGCTTGTCTTTTGGCAGCAACTAACACAAGCTTTTTTATTGAAGTGTCCTTGAGCCTTTCTAAAATTGGACTCGGGTTGCCACCCGTCATTGAAATCGCAGGTACATTTTCTTCAATCGCTACCTCTAACATATCCTCATATGACCTTCCATGTTGTCCGATTGCAAAATTTACGCCAAATGGTTTAGAAGTCATTTCTTTTACTAATTTAATTTCATGTCTTAGCTCCTCAGGAGACGATAGAGACATCGCAGTAATTTGACCTAAACCTCCTGCTTCCGATACTGCTACAGCTAAATTGGAATAAGCCAAGTAAGCTAAGCCACCTTGTATAATAGGAAAGTCGATATTCAGTAAATCAGTTATTCTTGTTCTCATCCATTTGCCTCCTAAACCTTTTTTTATTATCGTAACATGACTATAGAATTACAAAGTTAGGGAAATTACTAAAATTCACATTCATTTGAATCTTTGCTTTCCGTTTGTTTTTTGATATACTCAAATTTGTTTTATAAACACAATAGTCAATACTCAAAAAGAGGTGAACCAGTTGTCACGACAACATCTTACTCCGTTGTTCACTGGTGTGCGTAAGCACGCTGAAAAACAACCCATTCAATTTCATATTCCTGGTCACAAACAAGGGAAAGGAATGGATCCTGAGTTCAGAGAATTCATTGGCGAAAATGCCCTTTCCATTGACCTTATAAATATAGAACCACTAGATGACCTTCATCATCCACATGGTATTATAAAAGAAGCTCAAGAGCTTGCTGCTGAAGCTTTCGGGGCCGATTATACGTTCTTTTCTGTACAAGGAACAAGCGGAGCAATCATGACAATGATCATGTCAGTCTGTGGCCCTGGAGATAAAATCATTGTTCCTAGAAATGTTCATAAGTCTATTATGTCAGCCATTATTTTGTCGGGAGCAACTCCAATCTTTATTCATCCAGAAATTGACCCGAATTTAGGGATTTCACATGGAATTACAATTGATTCAGTAGAAAAAGCAATTCAAGCACATCCGGATGCAAAAGGTCTTCTGGTTATCAATCCTACTTACTTTGGAATATCTGGAAATCTAAAAAAAATTGTAGAGCTTGCACATGCTCATGACATTCCTGTCTTAGTTGATGAAGCGCATGGTGTTCACATTCATTTTCACGATGAGTTACCAGTATCAGCATGCAAGCAGGAGCTGATATGGCTGCGACAAGTGTTCATAAATTAGGTGGATCTATGACTCAAAGCTCCATTCTAAATGTCAAAGAAGGCTTCGTCTCACCAAAACGTGTTCAATCCATTATCAGTATGTTAACGACAACTTCTACTTCTTACTTGTTACTTTCATCACTTGACGTAGCAAGGAAACAACTCGCAACAAAGGGCAAAGAGCTCATCTCAAATGTAATTGGCCTCGCGGAAGAAACGAGAGTCCGAATCAATCAAATTTCTGGTTTATCTTGTGTTGGAAGAGAAATTCTAGGTACGAAGGCTACTTATGATATTGATCCTACTAAATTAATTATTACGGTCAAGGATTTAGGAATTAACGGGCATGAAGTTGAAATGTGGCTTCGTAAACATTATTCAATCGAAGTTGAGATGTCTGATTTGTATAACATTCTTTGTATTGTTACATTAGGTGACACCCAAGAAAAAATGGACATTCTATTAGATGCACTCACTCATCTTGGAAACGAACACGCAGATAATATTAGAGAAAACAAAATATCTTCTGTTAATGTACCAGATATTCCGATTCTTGCTCTTTCCCCACGTGATGCATTTTATGCCGAGACTGAAGTGGTCCCTTTTGAAGAGTCTGCTGGAAGAATAATTGCCGAGTTTATTATGGTCTATCCTCCTGGAATACCAATTTTAATACCAGGAGAAATTATAACAGAGGATAATCTCTCTTATATACAAGAAAACTTGAAAAGCGGTTTGCCAGTTCAAGGGCCAGAAGATGAATCGTTTCAAACCATCCGCGTAATTAAAGAACACAGAGCTATCAAGTAATACTGAAAAAAGGACTCGTTTAGAGTCCTTTTTAACTGTCAACTATGACATTTTTTTATTTCTCTTTGTTATTTTTGCAATGCTCACAATTCCCTTTCGCATAAAGTGTTGTAACTTTCTCACCTTCAAACACACTGATCGTCTTGTTACACTGTTGACAAATAATCGTTCCCATATTATTCTCCCCTTTATGCATTTTTGTAAGCGTTTTAAGTTTTCTTAAACCCATAATATAACACACTAATAAAAGAGTCAATACGTTATTGTGTGTCACATTTCAAAAAGATAACAATAAAAAAAGAGGATAAGCCTCTTTGGGTATAACCTAATTGTTAACAACCAAAAAGCTAACCTCTATAGTTTGATGGGTAAAATATTTCGTGTTGAACTTCAATAAATCTACCTACCTCTTTAACAAAAGAAAAATCTTCTTCCGTTATCTCATAACTTTCCTTTGGTATATGTCCTGTAATGATCCCCAATAAATGATGGTCTTTGTAGAAGGGTAAGAAGACTTTCTGTAAATTTGCTTCTTCTTGGAATAATAGCTCTCCTCTAATAGCAACTGTACTCAGAATACTTTCACCAAAAGGGATTAACCTCTCTAAATAACAAGGCCCGGCACACACTTTCATTATGAATGCGTTACTTGTCGTCTCGTAAATGGCGACTGAAGACCAACGATCCTGCATTAGATTAGCAAATTTCCGTGTAATACCAATATAAAAGCTAGATAAAGTTTCAACTTGATCTCGTACAAGTCCAATTTCAAGGCGCAATTCATCAAGTAAATTTGACTTATCCATTGAAGCGACCTCCATCACTGCAAAATCGATTAACCTTACCTACAGCTTACCATAAAAAGTTATGTCGAAAATTGTTTTATTCAGACAAGTATTGTCGATGTGTTTATCTTACTCCCATATTCTTTCAAGGACTTCCAAAACTTCTTCTTGACTCAAATACTTCCAAAATAACTCTCCATATATTAAAAGATCCTGGTGCAGGTGAAGTCCTGCGCTGTAATTTTGTTCAACAGCGTCACTTGTACCGGAGTTGCCAACATAGCCAATAACTGTTTCTGAGTCTACCTTTGTACCCACTTGTATATTTTCGGGAATCGCATGAAGGTGAGCGAAGCGATTCATTACTCCTCCTTCATACTGCACCCAAACTTGTCTACCTCTTAAGCGGTCAAATATAAATTCTGGTGTTTCACCGATTGCCGCTGTATAAGTTAAATCTTGATTTCTATCCTCACTTGAAGCGTATTCCTCGTATTGCTGATCTGCCCTAACCACAACCCCTTCTCCCATTGCATAAACAGGTGTATTGGTTGAAATTCCTCCACCTGAAGCAAAGTCATACCAATCAATACCTTCATGAAAACCATTACGATAAGCACGAGGGGCTCCAGGTAGATGACTCGGTATTTTACTGACCTCAGCTCCCTTTATTGGTTTTTCGAGGAAAGCTAAATACTCTACCATTTTTTCGACATCCCAATTTTCGATGTCTATTGAATGGACATAACTAGCTACTTGCTTTGCCTCCTCTTGATGGCGAAAAGAAATGGTATTCTCCTGAGATGTAACGGGACTTCCTAAAGCAACTTCAATAAATGAAACTGGTAGATAAATATGTTCCTGTTCATTTATAGTCATTTTAACTGCATCAGTTACGAGGTATTCTCCGTTTTTTTGTACGACTGGAACTCCATCGACGAAATAAAATGTGTCTCCATTAACACGAAGATCAAGTGTACGATGAACAGAATTATAATCATAAGTTCCTCCAACGAGGTTAATAAAATCATCTAGCAAAAAATGCGTTTCTTTTTCAATAGCTTTGATCGGCAATAAAATAATTGAATTTTCCTCATTCATTGATGTCAATTGACCTTGGTCTTTTTGCGATGCTTCTTGCTGATAAAAAATACTAAACATCGCTAACAATAAAATACCCATTAAAATACTATATTTTTTCATCCCCAGATACCTTTCTTTCCTATTTTCAACTTTTCTTATCTTTATTGACCAATTCACATAAAGACATACAAAATTGAAAATTCAGAAAACGATCAAAAGAAAGGAAAGTAAAAGGAGTACAGCTCCTTTTACTTATTTTATTGTTATTTCCTTAGGGTCAACTGGTTCATACCCCTTCTTTCTTAAACCAGTTACAATATCCTCTAAAGCATGTAAAGTCCAGCTTCTGTCATGCATAAGAATATTTGCTCCATTGCTTAACAACTCGGTATTAATCATGATTTCAGCTAATTGTTTTGCCTCCTGATATTCTTTCTCCCAGTCATAACCATAAGTCCAGTTCATCGCAAGCATATTTTCTTCTTCAATAACTTCCTTAGAAGTAGTTGTATTAACACCAAATGGCGCCCGATAGAATCTCGGCCTTTCACCAATAATTTCCTCAACTAAATCATTTAATTCTACTATTTCTCTTCTTTGTTCTTCTGCTGTGATCTGACTCATATTTGGATGATTCATTGTATGGTTTCCAATTTCAAAACCCAATTGATGTAATGTTTTTAATTTCTGCTTATCTTCTTCCGTTTGCAAAAAGTGACCATTTACAAAAAAGATTGCTCCGGCTTCAAGTTCCTTTAACGTTTTAGCCATGTCAACACTATAACGGTCTGGTGCGTCATCAATTGTCAAAAGTACAATTTTATCATTTTGACCATCTTTTAATGGCTTTACTTTCCAATTATCTGAATCGATCTGATATTTCTCTTCAACTACTAGTAATGTTTCTTCTATTTCACTAAAACGCTCTGTTTCCTTTAAATCTTCCTCCTCAATTTCAATTTTTTCTTCTTTAGACTGATTGTTCTCATAAACAAATGATTGTTCTTGTCCCTTATTTTCGTTCATACTATCTTCTTTAACTTGACAGCCTGTCAAGAAAATAAACACAGTAAGGAAAACGATAAATGATCTCAAGTTGTAGACATCCTTTCTATATATACTGATGGAAGGAAGTGTATATGTAGACTATATTTACACAATACTATTAAATGATAAAAAAGTTAAATCCTCTATAAATGAAGGAGCTAATTATAAAATGAAAAGCTGGATTGGCCCTAGAGTGATAAAAACTGGTGTAGCTGTTTTTATTACAGCATTAATATGCCATTTATTAAAACTTCCGCCTACTTACGCAGTGATTACTGCTATTGTAACAACTGAACCAACTGCTGCCGATTCTTTAAAAAAAGGTATGATTAGATTACCAGCAGCTGCTCTTGGGGCCAGTTTTGCCATAGCCGTAGATTTTGTTATTGGACAGAGCGCTCTTACTTACGCACTTGTTGCCATGCTTACGATCATTGTTTGCTCAAAGTTAAAATTAGATACAGGAACATTAGTTGCAACTTTGACCGCTGTTGCTATGATACCTGGAACAACTGATCATGTTTTATTTGATTTTAGTACGAGGATATCAGGTACTTCAATTGGAATTATTGTTTCTACCTTTGTCAATTTTCTAATTTTACCTCCGAAATTTGGCCCTATCCTTGTTACTAAGGTAGATGAACTATTTAACAAATCAGCAAGAAATTTAACAAGTATATTACAGTCCTATTTGCATGATGATCCTAATTCTCACGATCGAACCATCTATTATCGCCATTTACATGAAGAGTTAACTAAGGCCTATCAATTGACACAATTCCAGCATGATGAATGGCGTTATAGACGTTCGTGTGAGTTCGAACGCCGTTCCTTTGGTTATCTTCAGAAGAAATTAGATTATTTACACCTTATATTGTTCCATATAGGAAAAATATGTCACTTAAGAGTTAACCAAGCTTTATCCGAGAATGAACAAAAAATCATTGAGCAATCGATTGAATCTTTTTCTGAAGTTTATCAGGATCCCTATCATCAAATGACGACAAATCACTATATAACTGTGGAAAATCTAAAGCAGGTAAGAAACCAGCAAAAAAAACCTGACACATTTGTAGCGCAAATCTGCCATGAACTAGTCTCCCTTCATGAAGTGACGGCGGAGTTGTCTCAAATTACGACTGATGAACGCAGGTTTTCGATGGAAGAAAAGAAATACCCAACTTATATATTTAAGAAGCAACTACTTTATGATTAATCATCATAGATAATATTCATATCATTTGCAAGATAACGGATTTATATGGTAATCTATAAGTTGTTTTTTAAAGAGAGGTAGTTGATTATGAGAAAAGTTACACCTGTGTTTTATATTTCAGTCGCAATAGCATTAGCTTTTATTTTATGGGGCCTTATTGCTCCAGGACATTTAGAAACAGTCACAACACAGATTCAGAGTTTCATCACACATGAATTAGGCTGGTTTTATCTATTAGCCGCTACAGCTTTTTTGATTTTTTGTATCTATCTCATATTTAGTCCTTATGGAAAAATTAAACTTGGAAAGCCTGAAGATAAACCTGATTATAATTACTTAACATGGTTTGCATTCCTTTTCACTGCCGGAATGGGTATTGGACTCGTCTTCTGGGGAGTAGCAGAACCACTTTACCATTTCTTTGATCCTCCCACAGCAGAGTCAGGAACAAACCAAGCAGCTGGAGAAGCTATGAGATATGCTTTCTTTCACTGGGGACTTCATCCATGGGCTATTTATTCAGTTGTAGCTTTATCACTTGCTTATTTTAGATTTAGAAAGGAATCCCCAGCTGTAATGAGCGCAGTCCTAAATCCTCTTATTGGAGACCGCTCTAATGGTGGAGTGGGAACAGCTATCAATGTACTTGTCGTTTTTGCAACTATTTTCGGTGTTGCAACATCACTTGGATTTGGAGCTGCTCAAATCTCGGCCGGGTTAGGAAATCTTGTACCTGGTCTTCAAGGGATGAACGAAAAAGTACTTCAACTCATTGTTATTATTGTTGTAACTGTTTTATTTATGGTATCGGCACAAACAGGGTTAGACAAAGGAATTCGCATCTTAAGTAAAACAAACGTCTACTTAGCTATATCACTAATGCTATTTGTTTTATTATTCGGTCCGACAAGCTACATTATGGGTGTTTTTACTCAAGGGGTAGGAAGTTACCTACAGAATTTAGCTGGTATGAGCTTTCGATTAGATATTTACAATCCCGAAACAACTTGGGTTGAAGGCTGGACCATTTTCTATTGGGCCTGGTGGATTTCTTGGGCACCATTTGTTGGTACTTTTATCGCTCGTGTCTCAAAAGGAAGGACGATTCGTGAATTCATCATAGGAGTTCTCGCTGTCCCTTCAATCTTTGGTGCATTTTGGTTTGCTGTATTTGGAGGAACTGGAATCCAATTGCAACGCCAAGGAACTGCGGATGTGATGGGAATGATGTCTGAAGGTGGAATGGAGATTGCTTTATTTGCAGTATTAGAACAATTCCCACTCGGATTGCTTCTTTCAATTATAGCTGTGTTTCTAATATCGTCTTTCTTTGTAACATCGGCAGATTCAGCTACAGTCGTGTTAGGTATGCAAACTACTAATGGAGATCTAAATCCACCAAATTCAGTGAAATTCGTTTGGGGGCTTATCATCTCTGCTACTGCTGCTGTTTTACTTTCAACGGATAAGGGACTCGGAGCCTTACAAACTGCAGCGATTATTGCGGCCCTGCCGTTTACCATTATCATGATTATGATGATTTTTTCCTTAATGAAATCATTACAGTCCGAGAAGCCAACTTTAGCATCTGAAAGAGAAAGAATCATCCTGGAACGTTATGAGCTAAAGAAAGAAAGAGAAAAGTTAAAAGCAGAAAAAAGTGCGTTTAAGAAAGAAAAAAATGAACTTAAGAAAAAAAATTAACAAGATAATGCGTAGTCTGTTTTAACGGGCTACGCATTATTATTTTATATTTCTATTTGATTACAATTCCCTTTTACATATTCCATGAGAAAAAATGCGTGATAAAATGAAGGAACATATGTAAAAACAAGGAAGTGAATTGTAATGGACAAGTATATCGAATTGATGATTATAGGCTCGATTTTACTATTAAGTTCGTGTTTCCAAACAACTTCATCGGTAGAAAGCCCTTTGCAACAACATGAAGAGGAAACCATTACTGTTCTCTTTTCTGATTCCTCTAAAATACAAGATGAAAAAACTTATTACGATGCATTATTGGAATTAAAACAGCATTATCCCGGCAATGTTCCTGCATTACTTATTATTGACGCAAATGAAAGAGATGCAATTAGATACTTTAACATTCAGCAATTCCCTACAATGATTGTTTTAACTGGCGAAAAAGAGAATTTAAGAATGGAAGGAACATTCACAAAAGACGAAATATTAGCTCATTTATTAGAGCTCTTCAAATCAGAGAAGGAAGTAGCTTTACCAAATTCAATGTTTGCCTATTATTTAATGTGATTGCTACATATGCTTTTCTAATTGTTAGATCTGTCCAAACATATAAAAAAGACAGCCAAATGGCTGTCTTTTTATTATTTTACGATATGAATTGGAGTACCAAGTGCAACTTCGGCAGCTTCCATTGTTATTTCACCTAATGTAGGATGCGCGTGAATTGTTAATGCGATATCCTCAGCAGTCATACCAGTTTCAATAGCTAAGCCTAATTCTGCAATCATGTCAGATGCTCCAGGACCAGCAATTTGAGCTCCAATTACTAATCCATCCTCTTTACGAGTAACTAATTTCATAAAGCCATCTGTCTCGTTTAGAGATAGTGCACGTCCATTTGCAGCAAACGGGAACTTAGATGCGATAACATCAAAACCAGCTTCTTTTGCTTCAGCCTCATTATAACCAACACTTGCTAGTTCTGGTTCAGAGAATACAACAGCAGGAATAGCTAAGTAGTCTACTTCAGACTTTTCTCCAGCAATTGCTTCCGCTGCTATTTTACCTTCATAAGAAGCTTTGTGAGCTAGTGGAGGTCCAGCAATGATATCCCCAATTGCATAAATGTTAGAAAGATTCGTACGGCATTGCTTATCTACTTTAACAACACCACGATCTGTAAGTTCAACTCCAATTTGTTCAAGACCAAGTTCATCAGTATTTGGCTTACGACCAACTGTTACTAAACAGTAATCTGCCTCAAATACTTCTTCTTTGCCTTTTACTTCGGCTGTTACTTTCACGCCAGAATCAGATTCTTCTACACCTTTAGCAAGAGCTCCATCTTGAAATCAACACCGTTTTTCTTTAGACGGCGCTCAACCACTTTAGCCATTTGCTTTTCAAAACCGCCTAAGATTTGCTTACTACCTTCAAGAACGACAACTTCAGTTCCCATGTTAGAGTAAGCTCCAGCTAATTCGATTCCGATATAACCTCCACCAATTACAACCATTTTCTTCGGTACTTCTTTAAGAGCAAGAGCACCAGTTGAATTGATTACTCGATCAGTATATTTAAATGCAGGAATTTCAATGGGACGAGATCCAGTCGCAATGATACAATTTTTAAAGTTGTATGTTTGTGCGCTCTTTTCATCCATGATACGAACAGAGTTCTCAGAAGCAAAGTAAGCTTCTCCACGAACGATTTCTACTTTGTTACCTTTAAGTAAACCTTCAACCCCACCAGTTAATTTTTTAACTACTGAAGCTTTCCATTCTTGAACTTTTTCAAAGTTAATAGAAACTTTTTCTGCAATGATTCCCATGTCTTCAGAATGCTTAGCATTATGAAAACGATGGCCAGCCGAAATTAATGCTTTCGAAGGAATACAACCAACGTTTAAACAAACGCCGCCCATTTCTCCTTTTTCAACAATCGTTACTTTTTGTCCTAGTTGCGCTGCACGAATAGCTGCAACATATCCTCCAGGACCTGAACCAATGACAAGTGTATCTACTTCATGTGCGAAATCTCCTACAACCATGTATTACCCCTCCATTAATAATAATTGCGGATCGTTTAACAGTCGTTTCACGTGGTTTAAAGCATTCTGAGCTGTAACGCCATCAATGAGACGGTGATCATAACTTAAAGATAGAGCAAGTACAGGAGCAGCTACAATCTCACCATTCTTCACAACTGGCTTTTCTTCAATACGACCAATACCTAAAATAGCAACTTCTGGGTGATTGATAACTGGTGTAAACCAAAGTCCACGAGCAGAACCAACATTAGAGATGGTGGCTGATCCGCCCTTCATTTCTGCACCACTAAGTTTACCATCACGAGCTTTTGCTGCCAACTCATTAATTTCATCAGCAAGCGTAAAAATTGATTTACGGTCTGCATCTTTAACAACTGGTACAAATAAACCATGCTCCGTATCAGCAGCAATACCAATGTTAAAGTACTTTTTGTAAACAATTTCTTCATTAGCATCATCAATTGAAGCATTCAAAGTTGGGAATTTGCGTAATGCAGACGTAAGAGCTTTAACTACATACGGTAAGTATGTTAGTTTTGTCCCTTGCTCTGCTGCAATCGCTTTGTATTCTTTACGGTGTGCAACTAAATTAGAAACCTCAATCTCATCCATATGTGTTACATGTGGTGCAGTGTGCTTAGAGTTGACCATCGCTTTTGCAATAGCTTTACGTACACCTTTAAGTGGAACGCGCTCTTCAAGTTCACCAACCGGAATTGCAACTGGCTCAGCTTTCTTAGTTGGAGCTTGTGCAGGCGTTTCTTGTTGAGTTTCAGCCGGAGCCGGAGTTTCCTCGTTAACAGATCCTCCGTTAAGGAATGCATCAATATCTGCTTTTAATACGCGACCATTTTTACCCGTAGCAGTTACTTTCTGAATCGCAACTCCTTTATCACGTGCATATTTACGTACTGAAGGCATTGCAATAACACGAGCATCATTGTCAATCTCATCATTAGCTGTATCGGGAGCAGGTTCAGAAGTTTTTGCTATCGCTTCTTCTTTTGCCGGCTCTGCTTGCGCTTCCTCAGCAGGAGCACTTTCCTCTTCTGCAGGATTTGCATCTCCAGCATCAATTGTTAAAAGAACATCACCTACGATGCTAACAGTACCTTCTTCTACTTTAATTTCAAGTACTTTACCATCTACAGGAGATGGAATCTCAACAACCGCTTTATCATTTTGAACTTCAAGAATAATATCATCTTCTTTAATTTCATCACCAGGTTTAACAAACCATTTTACAATTTCACCCTCGTGAATACCTTCACCAATATCAGGCAGTTTAAACTCATATGCCACTTGAAGTGCCTCCTTTTAAATAACAATTAATTAGTTGAAAAGGAAAGATAATTATCTTCCCTTTCCATACTTTTCTATATAAACAGAGCTAATTAAAAATTGATTACTTTCTTTGCTGTTTCAATAATACCTTTGTAGTCCGGTAACCAAGCGTCTTCAGCAGCTGCAAATGGATAAATCGTATCTGGAGCAGCAACTCGTAGAACTGGTGCTTCAAGACTTAGAATAGCGCGCTCCATGATTTCTGCTACAACATTCGCACCAATACCAGCCTGTTTTTGTGCTTCTTGTACAACAATTGCACGGTTTGTTTTTTCTATAGATGTAATGATTGTGTCAATATCAAGAGGGCTGATTGTCATTAAGTCAATGACTTCAACATCAATTCCCTCTTTTTCTAACTCTTCCGCTGCTTTAAGTGAAGAATGTACCATTGCACCATATGTAACAATAGTTAAATCTTTCCCTTCGCGCTTAATATCAGCTTTCCCTAGTGGGATTGTATATTCTTCTTCCGGTACTTCAGCACGGAATGAACGGTATAACTTCATATGCTCAAGGAACACAACCGGATCATTATCACGGATTGCAGAAATTAATAGTCCTTTCGCGTCATAAGGAGTTGAAGGGATTACTACCTTTAAACCAGGTGTTTGTGCAACGAGCCCTTCTAAACTATCGGCATGCATTTCAGGTGTTTTTACGCCACCACCAAACGGAGAACGAACCGTGATTGGAGATGTTAATTTACCTCCTGTACGGTAACGCATGCGGTTCATTTGACCAGCAAGTGAGTCAAATACTTCAAAAAGGAAACCAAAGAATTGAATTTCCATTACTGGACGGAAGCCTGTTAAGCCTAAGCCAATAGCTAAACCACCGATACCAGATTCTGCAAGTGGTGTATCGAATACACGCTCTTCACCAAATTCTTTCTGTAAGCCCTCAGTCGCACGGAATACACCGCCGTTTTGACCAACGTCTTCACCAAACACAAGTACATCTTCATTATTCTTAAGCTCATTACGCATTGCATCCGTAATCGCTTGAATCATTGTCATTTGTGCCATGAGTTACTTCGACTCCTTTGCTGTGTATTCTTCCATTTGTTCACGAAGATTACGTGGTAGATCTTCAAACATAAAGCTAATTAAATCAGTTACTTTTTGCTTAGGTGCACCGTCCGCTTCTTTCATAGCTGCTTTAATATCTTCTTTCGCTTGATCTACAACTTCGTTTTCTTTTTCTTCAGTCCATAAATTCTTAGCTTCTAGAAACTTACGGAAACGAACAAGTGGATCTTTTTTCGTCCATTCATCGTCTAAATCAGAAGAACGATAACGTGTTGGGTCATCACCAGCCATTGTATGTGGACCGTAACGATATGTCATTGTCTCGATTAACGTTGGCCCATCTCCAGCTAATGCACGATCACGTGCCTGTTTCGTTGCTGAATAAACAGCCAAAACATCCATTCCGTCAACTTGAATTCCTTCAATACCAGCAGCAACTGCTTTTTGAGCAATTGTTTTTGCTGCAGATTGCTTTTCAACCGGTACAGAAATGGCAAATCGGTTATTCTGAACAATAAATACTGCAGGAGCATTATAAGCACCCGCAAAGTTCATTCCTTCATAGAAATCACCTTGTGACGCTCCACCATCACCTGTATACGTAATAGCAATGTTATTTTTGTTTTTACGTTTTAAGCCAAGAGCTACTCCGGCAGTTTGAATAATTTGTGCTCCAATAATGATTTGTGGGAATAATACATTTAATCCATCCGGGAATTGACTTCCTGCAAAATGTCCTCTAGACCACAAAAATGCTTGGTGTAATGGTAATCCGTGAAAAACGATTTGAGGAATATCACGGTAACCAGGTAAGATCCAATCATCTTTATCTAACGCGAACTGGCTTCCTAGCATTGAAGCTTCTTGTCCAGCAACTGGTGCGTAGAATCCTAGGCGCCCTTGACGATTTAAAGAAATCGCACGTTGGTCCCAAATACGTGTATAAACCATTCTTCTCATTAATTCTTGTAACTCTTCATCACTTAACTCAGGCATTGCAGCTTCGTTAACAACTTCCCCTTCCTCATTTAGAATTTGGAAAGTTTCAAATTGCTCTTCAACTTGCGCTAACGTTTTTGTACTCACTACCTTCACCTCTTCCTTTCGAATAAAAAAATGACCTTAACATAATCGCTATTGACAACTATGAATGAAATAATTATGACAAATCTCACAAATAGGATACCCAAACTATTCTCATCCATAACACTGTAAAGTAATTTAGATAAGCGTCTATGTAAGAAACACACTTGAAGATTTACTTCGATAAAAATTTAATTTTATCTGTATTAGTCAATTAACCTACAAAGTAATACAACAATGCTTACGAAACTAAGTCTACCTCACATGCCTAAATTACGTCAATCCTTTTGCTTAACTCTTTTATGTGAAGTTTAATTTTTTTCATTTTATAAATTGGTAATTGTGTTATATCACAAACCAAAACAATATTAGTACAGTTTTATTTTTTTAATGCAAAAAAAAACTTAACGCACTATTCATACTGTACGTTAAGTTCTGCCATTTCATAAAATTGTCTTTTCAGTTGATTGTACGTATCCGTCGAAGTGTTGAAATCTTCCTTTTTACTCTCTACTTTCTCATATAATTCATTTACTATATTAATTTGATCTTGTAAGTCCTCCAACGTTAACTCTTCTTTTTTCAGTAATTCAAACAAAGTACGATCTTCAGTTAGCGTTTGAACGTATAACTCGTTTAACTCGTTATAATTTGAATACCTAGTATTCATACTATCTTCCAATTCTTGAAGCATGGTTATAAGTTCATCCTTATTAATTTTATCTACTTGTTCTTTAATGTTTAAAAATTCATTATAGCTTTCATCTATACTTTGTTTTTCTTTTTGAATCATCGCTTCTCTAGATTCTATAGAAATAATGGCTTCTTCAGCGAGAGAAACAATTTCCTCAAAGTCACTTAATCCAAGTGAAATAATCTGATCAAATATCTCATTTTCTTTTAGCTCGGCTTTTTGCATAGGTTCCTGTTGCTTTTCAAAGGGAATCTCCAATTCCACTGCTGCTTCTAAATGATGATATACAGTTTCAACAGGTCGCTCTCCACAACCTGTTAGGATTCCTATAGCAAATACAGCTATCGCCCATCTTTTGATACTCAATATTGCTTCCCCCATTCCCAACTTCTTTCCAACTACATCCATTACACTAATCCAAAAAAAACCAAATGACAATCATTTTGAAATTTATTAATACCTTTGAAATAGTATATGAGGCCATTAAAGCTAATATGAGCCTGTCCCAGCAAATAAATAAAAAAAACAAACTAAAATGGGCATTCATCCAAACACCACTATAGATTCTGCATAAAGTAATTAGTGAATCGCAGGCAATTGCGGTGCCAAGACAAAAGGAGGAATGCAAAAATGTTTGGATATGGTTATGGTGCAGGTTATGGTGCAGGTTACGGTTGTACAGATCCTTGTGGATATGGTTATGGTGCTCCAGTAGTTGCTGGCGCTTACGCTCCAGCTCCAGGTGCAGGAAGAGGTTTTGCGTTAATCGTAGTTCTTTTCATCCTGTTAATCATTGTTGGTGCTTCTAAATTTGGTCACTGCTAAGATGACACGAAAGAAGTAAGGCATCGAGCCTTACTTCTTTTTATTTTGTTATTTTCGTAAGGATTGTTGCTTTAGAACTGTTTTTAATACTCGGACTGACTCGGTCCCGACTAACAACATTCCGTCTAAAAAAACGTTAATTTTTAATCATGTTAAAGAAGAATTATGGAATACTACTTGATATTTTATTTAATTCTTCATAAAGTTAACATAAGTGCAAAAGGAGTGGATACATATGCTAACCATGAAAGATATCGTCAGAGAAGGAGATCCTGTTCTTCGAAAAGTTGCCGAGGAAGTTTCTCTTCCTGCTAGTGACAGTGATAAAAAAACGTTACAAGACATGCTCGATTTTGTTATTAATAGTCAAGATCCAGAAATCGCTGAAAAATATCAACTGCGGCCTGGGGTAGGTGTCGCAGCACCTCAAATTGGTATATCCAAAAGAATGTTTGCTATACATGTTGAGGACGAGAACGGTCAACTTTACAGCATGGGTCTTTTTAACCCTAAGGTGGTTAGCCATTCGATAGAAGAAACACACCTTGACGGCGGGGAAGGATGTTTATCTGTAGATAGAGATATTCCAGGGCTAGTTCCAAGATATTCTCGCATTACTGTAAAAGGAACTAATTTGGAAGGTGAAGAAGTTACCTTAAGATTAAAAGGTTTAGTCTCAATTGTTTTTCAACACGAGCTTGATCATCTGAATGGGATTATGTTTTACGATCGCATCGAAGGCTTCACTGATAAATTAAAAAAAGAATTGAATTAGTTAATAAACCCTTAATAATCAGCGCTAGATAAGGTATTGAAAAAGGTCTCATCCACCCTTTTTAAAAAGCTCATCTAGCAAAGATCTATTTGAGGGTTTTTTAACATTTTTTACCTTGAACAGTCGTTTTATTTCCAACACATACTATACGTAACAACACTCACCTGGATAATTAGATTACAATTTTAAAAAAGGGGTTGAAATGATGTTACGTAGATGGAGAAAACGTATTGTTAAAGGATGCAGAAATCTTCTTCCTAAAAATCGTTTAATTGAGGTTTAAGCATTACCTTACCGGTCAATAATTATCGTTTACATTATCCTAAAACGTTCTTTACATAAAAAGAATGTGAAGAAAAACATGAAAACCGGTGGCTTTTGCTTTATAATGAAATAATAACCAATGTTAAGGAGAGGTAGTATGAAGATTTTCAAAGTGTTTTTTCAAAAGAATTTAGACCAAGTTCCTGTGAGAGAGTTCACAGAAACGATTTATGTGGAAGGCGAAAGCGAATCTGATGTTCGTAAAAAGCTTGCTCCAAGAAAGTATAATATTGAATTTGTTACTCAAGTCTCTGGAGCGTACCTTGAGTATGAACAATCAAATGAAGCTTTTCAAGTGGAGACATTGTAATTCATGAAACAAGTTAAAAATAACCAAACTGCTGTTTTCGCGTTAGGCGGTTTAGGTGAAATTGGTAAAAATACGTACGCGGTGCAGTTTCAAGATGAAATTATTTTAATTGATGCCGGAATAAAGTTTCCAGAGGACGAGCTTCTTGGTATTGATTATGTAATTCCAGATTATACGTATTTAGTAAAAAATGAAGATAAAATTAAAGGCCTTTTTATCACACATGGACACGAAGATCACATAGGTGGGATCCCTTATTTACTTAGAGCTGTTAATGTCCCTATTTATGGAGGAAAGTTGGCTCTTGGTCTTTTAAAAGGCAAATTAGAAGAGCACGGTTTATTACGTAAAACAAAATTACATGAAGTACATGAAGATCAGGTTGTAAAATTCACCAAAACGTCCGTTTCGTTTTATAGAACAACTCACAGTATTCCTGAAGCTTTTGGAATCGTCGTAAAAACTCCACCAGGGAATATCGTGCATACAGGAGATTTCAAATTTGATTTCACACCTGTGGGTGAACCTGCAAACTTAACTAAAATGGCTAAAATCGGTGACGAAGGCGTACTTTGCCTTCTTTCAGATAGTACCAATAGTGAAATCCCTGAATTTACGATGTCTGAAAGAAAAGTTGGAGAAAGCAT
The DNA here is from genome assembly GCF_000513135.1 of Halalkalibacter akibai JCM 9157. GTDB lineage: Bacteria > Bacillota > Bacilli > Bacillales > Bacillaceae_D > Halalkalibacter > Halalkalibacter akibai. The sequence continues at coordinate 19,666 of NZ_BAUV01000004.1, read as the reverse complement.
TAGTAGTATTTTTCGTAAAGTCGAAGGACGAGTAATTTTTGCAACCTTTGCGTCTAATATTCATAGACTTCAACAAGTTGTTGATGCAGCCGTACAAAACAATAGGAAAGTAGCTGTTTTCGGTCGCAGTATGGAAAATGCACTGAATATAGGGCAAGAATTAGGTTATATTAATGCACCAAAGAGTACTTTTATTGAACCTTCTCATATTAATAAACTACCTGATAATCAAGTAACCATTCTTTGTACAGGAAGCCAAGGAGAACCAATGGCTGCTTTGTCAAGAATAGCTAATGGTACTCATCGTCAAATCCAAATTATTCCAGGAGACACTGTCGTATTTTCTTCATCGCCAATTCCTGGAAATACCCTGAGTGTTAGTAAGACGATTAACCAACTATACAGAGCTGGCGCGGACGTCATTCATGGTTCCTTAAATGATATTCATACTTCGGGACACGGCGGACAAGAAGAACAAAAACTGATGCTTCGTCTTATGAAACCTCAATATTTCATGCCAATTCATGGAGAATATCGTATGCTTAAGATGCATATGAAACTAGCTGAAGATTGCGGGGTTCCACCGGAGAACAGTTTCATTATGGATAATGGTGATGTATTAGCACTCCACCCTGATGAAGCTGGTGTCGTTGGAAAAGTACCTTCTGGCTCTGTATATGTGGACGGAAATGGAATTGGTGATATTGGTAATATCGTACTACGAGATCGTCGTATCTTATCAGAAGAAGGTCTTGTTGTCGTTGTTGTCAGCTTAAATATGAAAGAATTTAAGGTTACTGCAGGACCAGATTTAATTTCACGAGGTTTTGTTTATATGAGAGAATCAAGTGATCTAATTCATGAAGCCCAAAAATTATTGGCTAATCATTTAAATCACGTGATGGAACGCAAAACTACTCAGTGGTCAGAAATTAAAAATGAGATTACTGATTTACTTGGACCATTTTTATATGAAAGAACAAAGCGTAAACCAATGATTTTACCTATTATAATGGAAGTTTAATTTACGAAGAAAGGTCGCTATTTTATATAGCGACCTTTCTTTTTATTGTGTTTTGAAACAAATATCAATTATTGAGAGTTGCCATTTGCCTCTTTTCCTTTTCTAAATCAATGGACAGCAAATATTTAATTAATGCATCTTGCTCTTGTTCTGAAAATCCACTAGCTCGATCCACCCAATTTTCATGACCTTCTCCGGTAACATGCGCATCTTGTAATTCGGTTGTAGTTTTGTTAGCAGCTATTACTTTTTCTCTTAATTCTCGGTCTAGAAGAGCCTTTAAACTATTATATGGGTCTGGAGTTACTCCTTTCATTAAGGTTCCAGCTAACCCAAATTGAGAACGATCATCTGGTCCTACTGCCACTCCTCCATCATGTAAATAAGGAGCAGAAAAGGCTAGTCCTACTAAACCTTTCACTTTGTATCCTCCATTTGAGTTATAAGCTAGAGCAAGCTCAACTTGGCTTTTCTCAAGATGATTAGTAGGAATTTTAATTCGTTCTGCATCTTCTGGTATAGGGATTGGTGTATCTAGTGGATAAAACCACGGCTCCATCTTTATATCCTCAGTGTCTTGAAATGCTTTTGCACGTGACCCCTCAGCTCGGACTATTTCATTTGGTATAATTCTGTTATTTGTTCTAGCTTCTCCAGCATGACAGGAAATACAACCCGCTTTTTCAAATACCTGTCTCCCTGCTAATTCCTCTGAACTATAAGAATTTGTTTCCGATGGTGGCTTTAAAGCGTTTTGATAAGCAGAAATTGCGTTCAATTCTTCAAGTACTTGATGCCCCTCCGACCCAATAACGGTTCCATTTGGCGTAAATAATGATAAGTATGGATATGTCGGAGGACGAAACATGTCGTTAAATCCAGGTACCGTTTCATTATGATCAATCTTTTCTAAGAAAGTTGAAGGTAACTCTTGGGAACTAGCTTGATATCTGTAACGTTTATTCGGAGCTCTTTGCAAAAGAATGCCAATGTAACGCTCTTTATCAATGTCAAACAACTCTTTACTTTGATCTGCTTGAGCTAATAAATCTGAGTTTTGCGCATGTACATTATTATTTAAAGCTGTTAACCCTTTAAACGGACCAACTGAAGCAAAACCATTCCAACCATACGGATGATCTCCCAAGGTAAAAGAATCTGGTATTTGACTTGGATTATTAACTAAATCCATCGTTGAATCAAAGTTTCCTTTTGGCCACTGCATTAAATTTCGATCAACTTCATTTTCTAAATCATAAGCGTCAGGCATGGCAATATAATCCCCATTACTTTCTTTTTCCTTCATCCATTCTTGTTTGCTAATAAACTGTTTAATGACCTTCGAATCAACATCTGTATTAGTAAAGTAAGCTGTTGAATTCGATGCTAAAGCTAGCATTAAACCGGCATCAAAATTAAGGTTCGGAGCACCTTCTATTACCAGACCAGTATCTCGGTCAACGGTCGCATGACACGCAGCACAAGAAATACCAGCTTTTAAACGTCCAGCTTTTAATTTAATGGGCATTCCTAAAGGTGCAAAAGCCCCCTTCGGAACATCTAACCCCGTTTCAATCATTTCTCCTTTTTTAAATTCTTTACCACCAATTACAGCATCTTCAGCTAACGCAACTTTTAAATTATCAGTTCCTTCTTTTCTAGCCTGAAGAACCGCTTTACCTATATTTATAATAGATAAAGGTCCATCCAATATTCCTAGTACATCTGTAATATACTCTTCATTATTGAATGTCTCTTCATAAAACAAATCTCTTCCAAATTCAATAAACTCTTCATCAACTTTTACAGCACCGTTATGCAACGATAAAAATTCAGAATCGGTATTCGCAGATGCTTCTTCATCTGATATAGATAAACCCCAAACGTCATAACCCAAAATATCATTCATTTTATGATCAAGTGGATGATTTAATGATAGTTGGGATGAAGGATTTACGGCATAGCCTGGCTCGAATAAATACAAACCACTATAAATGGCTAAGCCCAAAATCGCAACTCCAACTCCAATCAAAAAGCGGCGTCTCAAATTAATAACCTCCTTTTACCTATAAGAATAGGATGAACAAAAGCCCAAGCACTATTCCTTGAAATGCTATTAAACATTCAAAGTAACTCAGCTTAGCAAAACAAAAAAAGAGTGACTGAAGAAGTTTTGTCATAACTTCTTCAGTCACTCAAACCCATAATTATTCATTAAATAACCGACGCCATGTTTGTGGTCCAACTATGCCATCTATTGTAATCCCTTCTCTTCGTTGGAAATTACGAACCGCCCTCTCCGTAAGGGGGCCATACATTCCATCCACTTGAACATTCAGCGCCCGCTGTACTCTTTGCACATCTGCCCCCCTGATAAATGGTGACTGAACAGATAGTAACCGCTGATAGCCGACTCCAGTGTTCACCTGAGATTGATCGAGCGCTCTCCAAGTTTGCGGTCCTACTATCCCGTCTACTGCGATTCCTTCTCTTCTTTGAAATGCTCTTACTCGCTCCGCTGTCTCAGGTCCAAAAATTCCATCGGCTACCGCGCCAACTTTTTCCTGAACTTCTTGCACATCAGACCCTCGCATCATTGGAGATAGCAACCTAAGCATTCGTCTCGTTTCGCTCTGGTACAACTCCTCTCGGTGATCTGGTTCATCTGTTGGAGAAGCATGCTCGGGTTGTTCTGCTACTTGTTCAAAATCCCTAAGGGCAGCTCTTGTCTCTGGTCCAACTATACCATCTACCGTAATGCGCGCTGTTCGTTGAAAGCGCATCACTGCATCAGCCGTTTGAGAGCCATAAATGCCATCTATTGGACCAGGATGAAAACCAAGTTCTTCCAAGCGTTCTTGTAGAGCTCTCACATCGTCACCTTGATCTCCACGATTTAATATAGATCGCTGCCTAACTCCAGCAACGTAAGTAGCAGTAGGTGCTGGACGTCCTGTTAATTCGGCTCCTTCTTCTCTTAACCAGTTTCTAAACGTCCCCATACTTATCGATGGACATGGCTTCCACGCATAACCAGGGAACTCGATATGGCCCCATACATTTTCTACGGGTATGTTTAATTCACTCATTAAACTTCTTGTTAAATCTAGTGTAGCTTGCCTTTGAGCATCAGTTAATGATTGCGTTCTAAAATCTCCAACCATACAAATTCCAACAGCAAAACTATTACTGTTTCCAACATGATAGCTAACTACTTCTAAATCATGACATCTACTTATAGAACCATCTCTGTCAACAACATAATGATAACCAATTCCAGGCCATCCAAGGTTGTTAACATGATAACGAGCAAATGCTTCAGCACTTCCAGAAGTCGTTGCACTATGATGTATGGCTATGTTTCTAATTGCACTTCTCGCTCTTCTGCGATACGATCTCGTGTTGCTTGATGCAAGGACATTTCGTTTATCAATAATGTTCATCCTATCACCTCAATATACATATATATGCAATCAAGGCATTTGTTGATATTCTAACTGAAAAAAAGGAACTGATTTTACTCAGTCCCTTCCCACTTTTATTCCTTTATACCTAAGACGCGATTCACACGCTTTGTTAACATTTTCATTCCGCCGCCACCAGCTTGGAAATGACGCAACTGACCTTCTTCGTCAAAAACATAGTACGCAGGAACATACTCATTCTCAAATGCATCCGTTAACTTATGATGATCATCAACAAAAATAGGTTGATTAATTTCATGTTCTTCAGCTACTTTTTTTATTTCTTCCAAATTCAAATCTTTTTCTGATCTAGGCATATGCACAGCAATCACGTTTAACTTATCTTTATACTGATCACGAAACTCGTTTACATTTGGCATAGCTTCTTTACATAATCCACAACTAATTGACCAAAAATGAATCAATGTCGGCTTATCACCTACTAGTTCTTGCTTCGTTACTTCACCATTTAACCAAGTAGAAGCACCTTCTAATTCAGGCATTTGAGATCTTAGTTTTAGTGCCATATTGACCATCCTCTCTTTCATAACGTTAGATAAAAAAAGTCTAACATTGCTGCTAGACCTCAATTTGCATTTTAATTTACACTTATAGTGTAGCTTGTCCTGGCTTCCAGTTCGCTGGGCAAAGACCACCAGTTTGAAGCGCTTGAAGTACGCGAAGTGTCTCTTCTACGTCACGTCCAATGTTATTGTGATTAACAACAGAGTACATAAGCTCACCTTCAGGACTAATTATGAATAAACCACGAAGAGCAATACCCTCTTCTTCAATAAGAACACCATATTCACGTGACACAACGTGATTTGTATCAGCTGCAAGTGGGTACTTTAACTCACCAAGACCATTATCATCGCGAGAAGTGTTAATCCATGCTTTATGTGTATGAACCGTATCTGTTGAAACTCCAATTACCTCAGCATCTAAATCTTCAAATTCGTCATAACGATCACTTAAAGAAGTGATTTCAGTCGGACATACAAAAGTGAAATCCATTGGATAGAAGTAAAGAACTGTCCATTTATCGTTCTTCATGTTCTCCTCAAGACTCACCTTTCCAAATTCTTTATTAGGCATAACCGCATCCATTTCAAAACGTGGTGCTTGCTTTGCTACCATACGCTTGTCTGTCATATGTATAACCTCCTACAAATTTTTAATATACAGCCGTCATTATAAAAGAAGATTTATTGCTAGTCAATATTAAGTAATAATTAAAACAAATAACATTTTTTTAATTTACATATGTATTATATCCACATATAAATCTTCTAAACGGAGCTACTTTCCAATTATAGCAAGATTAAAAAGAGAAAGCGACAAAAATGCCCAGAATTCTCTTTTAGTAGTCAAGATATTTGAGAGAGTATCTTATTTATGCTAGGATAGTACTTTAAAAGAGAGCCCGAAAAAGTGTATGGTTATTTCATTATCATCCCTTTAGCTCTTAAAGAGAAAATGACTTGGAGTGATTAGATGGAACAATGGTGGAACCAATATTTTGATGGAAACTTCTTTTTAGAAATAGCAACAAGCATCGGACAAATCGTTATTGCAGTTATAGCATTCTTAGTTGCTCGTTCAATTGGGAAAAGACTTATTAGTGGAAGCTTTCAAAAGATGGAGTCTCAAAGAGGAATGTCTCCAGGCAGAGTAAAGACATTAGAAAAGCTTACGGTTAATGCGTTTTCCTATGTGTTAATATTTGTGTTTATAACCATTTTGATTAGTATCTTTGGGTTGGATGCAACAGGCTTAATTGCAGGTGCAGGTGTAGTTGGCCTAGCTATTGGTTTTGGAGCTCAAGGTCTTGTTAGCGATGTCGTCACTGGTTTCTTTCTACTACTAGAAAAACAAGTAGATGTGGACGATTATGTAACAGCTGGAGGAGTAGACGGAATCGTAGAACAGGTTGGTTTACGGAACACTCAAATTAGAGGCTTTGATGGAACATTACATTTCGTACCTAACCGTGCAATTGGAAATGTTAGTAATCACTCACGTGGGAATATGAGAGCGTTAGTTGATATGAGCATTTCATATAACGACAACATTGATGAGGCTATCGCTGTTTTGCAAACGGCTTGCGATCAGGTTGCTTTAGAGGAAGAAGCGATTAAAGAAGGTCCAAATGTAGTAGGAGTTCAAAGTTTAGGTGACTCTGATGTAGTTATTCGTGTGATTGCCAAAACAGAAAACATGCAACAATGGGCAGTTGAGCGGAAACTTCGCAAAGTATTAAAAGAAGCGCTGGACGCTAACAATATTGAAATCCCGTTCCCGCATCAAGTTTATATCGAAAAAAAGGAACAATAATTAGTTACGTAAAAAGAAGGTGAGAATCACTCACCTTCTTTTTAAATTAATTATTGACCAACTTTTTCTTCAACTTGTCTGCAAATTTCTTCCGATGTCATTCCATGCGCGTTTATAACAGATCCTCTGATTGCCGCATCTTGAATCCCCATCACATTTTGATCTTGCCCTGTAATTACGCAACAGTCACAACCTTGCGCATCTTGCTCTTGTTTTAATTGAACGACTTCGTATCCCATAGATTGTAGCCCTTGTTGTACATCTGTTAATGATTGTTCAACACCGATTCTTGGCATTTTTTAGTACCTCCATTATAAAGTTAATGTATTTCACTTTTAAAATCCCCAAGAATTTGGTAATTATACGTTACGATTGAAAATACCCCATATCTCGAATTTTTGCCTGAACAACAATTTTAACAGTTACCTTCAGATAAATACCAAAAAAGGCCACCCGCTTGCAGGTAGCCTGTTATTACAGTTCTTTTATATATTCAATTATGGTATCAACAGCAAAAGGTATGGCTTGTTCATTTGGTTCTAAACGAGCGTCGTGTAATCCGTAAGCACTGTCAACCCCGAGCCAGAACATAAAACCAGGAATCTCCTCTAAGAAATAGCCAAAGTCTTCTCCTGTCATCGCTTCATCACAAATCAAAAGATTGATGGACTCTTTGTTAGTAGCAAAATCAATAAAACTAGTTGTTTCTTTTTCATCATTATAAACCTGGCAATAATTTGCCCCATAATCAATTGATATCGAACAGTCAAATCCAACCTCTAACCCTCGCACAAGTGCTTCAATTCGCTCTTTGATTTTCTTCATAGTTTCTATCGACCTAGTTCTAATTGTCCCTTCAATCGTCGCTGTTTCTGCAATGATATTTTGCTTTGTCCCTCCTTTTATAACACCGATTGTTATAACACCTGCATCTAAAGGATTAACATTTCTAGCGATAATCGTTTGTAATTGCGTAACTAGATGACTTGAAGCGACAACCATATCATTGGCTGTATGTGGATAAGCGGCATGGCCCCCTTTGCCTTTCAGCGTTATAAATAACTCTGATGTGTTGGCAAAAAGCATACCTGTTTTAGTTGCAATCGTTCCTACTGGAAGTTCAGGAGCTATGTGAAGTGCAATGATTTTATCAAGTTTCCATTTCTTGAGCTGCTCTGATTCTAACATCTGCTTTGCTCCACCAGGACCTTCTTCTGCAGGTTGAAAAATGAACAAACAATTTTGTTTAGGTTGATTGGATGCAAAATAAGATAAGACTCCTAGCGCAATCGTCATATGTAAATCATGCCCGCATGCATGCATCGCACCAGCGTGTAACGACTTGAAATTTTGATATGATGTTTGTTCTTCAATCGGTAATCCGTCTATGTCTGCTCTATACCCAATCGTTTCAGAAGAATTCAAACCTTTAACAAAAACAAAAATTCCCGTTTTCCAAGTTTCTACTGTTAAAAATTGTTGGGGAAGTAGATGAATCTGATCAAGCAAGTATCGTTGAGTCTTTACCTCTTGATATCCAAGTTCTGGTATTTGGTGTAATTCTCGTCTGATATTAATTAATTCTTCAGCTTTTAACATTATTGTTCACCACAGTTTGAATTTTCTCTTCAAGCTTAGTATGAAACCATTTTACTTCATCTGCTGTCAATGTTAGCGGTGGTAATAAGCGAATGATCGTTTGTTGCGTTACATCAACCATAATACCATCTTCTAATAGTTGACGTTGAATTTCCTTAACCGATCCAGCATCAACATTCATAACAAGACCGAGCATCATTCCCATTCCACGTACTTCAGTTATGATTTCTGAGTATTTCTCCATTAAAACATTCATTTGTTCATGTAATTCATCTGCCACTAACTTTCCTTTTTCAAGCTGACCTTGCTTCATTAAAACATCAAACACAGCGTTTCCTAAAGCTGCACTTAACGGCGAAGGTCCAAAAGTTGTTCCGTGATCACCAGGCTTAAATACATGCGCGTATCGTTCTGCCACAATAATACCACCTAGTGGGAGTCCTCCCCCGATCCCTTTCGCAAATAAGATGACATCCGGTTCAATACCAGCTTGTTGGTAAGCAAAAAACGTACCTGTACGACCAACGCCTGTTTGGATTTCGTCCATACAACATAACACACCATAGGTCTTACACAGACTTGCTATATCTCTCAAGTAGTCTTGTTTAAGCGTCACAATTCCCCCAGATCCAAGAACAGGTTCAACGACAATTGCAGCAGGTGAAAATTGTTTAAACACATTCTCTAGTGCCTCAACATCATGTGGTTCAACTTCATAAACAGGTACATCAGTAACAGGAAAATCTTGATACACTCCAGCTTGTCTTGTAAGTTTTAGCGCTCCAAGAGTCCGTCCATGAAAACTATTTTTTAAAACGACAACACCTTGTTTCTTTTCCTTTTGCTCTTTAGCCCATTTATGAACAAATTTCAAAGCCGCTTCTGTAGCTTCTGCACCTGAATTCGCAAAAAATACTTTACCTTTTATCGAACTTGCGATTAAATTTTCTGCTAGAGCAATAGCTGGTTTATTATAAAAATAATTAGAAATATGAAGGAATTTGGATGCCTGATCTGTTAATGCTTTTAAAATATCTGGATGTGAATGTCCTAAAATATTCACAGCTAACCCCGTAAATAAATCCAAGTATTTCTTTCCATCCTCATCGTATAAGTAGTTACCCTCGCCACGCTCAATAACGATTGGGAGACGTCCGTAAGTGGACATAATGACTTCCTGATCTCGTTCCATCCAATTTAACACAGTGCTACCCCTCTCAATGTAAGGAAAGAGCTTTGCCGGAAGGGGAAACCCTCTCAACAAAGCTGCTTGTCCTGCTCTTTATTAGTTATCTTCATTTAAGCGTCTTAATTCATGCTTAATTTCTGTTTTACCTTTTGTTTTTTCATCAATTTCCTTAATAACGCGAGCCGGAGTACCAGCTACTACCGTATTAGCAGGAACATCTTCAATTACTACCGCTCCTGCTGCTACAACAGCACCTTTACCAACCGTTACACCTTCTAGTACAACACAATTTGCACCAATTACAACATCATCTTCAACTACAACAGGTTTTGCAGAAGGTGGCTCAATAACACCAGCTAATACAGTACCAGCACCAATGTGACAATTCTTTCCTACTGTCGCACGGCCACCTAATACTACATTCATATCAATCATTGTTCCTTCCCCAATGACTGCACCAATGTTAATACTAGCTCCCATCATAATAACTGCGTTGTCACCAATTTCAACTTGATCACGAATGATTGCGCCTGGCTCAATTCTTGCTTTAATATTTTTCATATCAAGAAGTGGGATTGCAGAGTTACGACGGTCGTTTTCAACGACAACATCTTCAATCTTCGCTTCGTTTTCTGTTAAGATTGGTTCAATAACACTCCATTCTCCAAATAAAACGCCTACAGAACCAGTAATAAATGCTTTCGTTCCTGAACCAAAGTCTAGTCCTTCTAAATCACCTTTAATATGTACTTTTACTGGTGTTTTCTTTTCACTTTTTGAGATAAATTGAATAATCTCGTTTGCATCCATCATTTTCATCTTTTATTCCTCCTACTTTATAAAACAATCTCCTTCATTATGATAAAGATTAAAAAACAAAAATGCAATCAGAAAGAAAGATTTTTTCGACAAAAATCGTTTAACGAAGCAAGACCAATAACAATGTTATCGTAAGGACAATAAACAAAGTCGTTATTAAGGTAACGCTTGAAACTAACCTTGGTTGTGAATCAAATTGAACAGCATACATAACGATAGTTGCTGCTGACGGCATTGCTGCAGAAACAATTAAAACTTTCGCCATTAAAGGGTCTAATGGCAGAACATATGTTAACGATCATGCTATTACGGGAGATAAAATTAACCTCACTCCTGAAGCATCGTCACCTTGCCCCATTCAAAATTCCTCCACTCAATCTTAGCTAATTGCATTCCCAAAATAATTAGAACAGTTGGGATTGCTGCTTCTGCAAATACTTCTATTGTTAACATCAAATTACTAGGCATAGAAATTGAAAAGACTTTCATTACTATACAGCAAGTTGCTGGCATCTTCACTACAGCTCTAAGAGCCATTTTTAAGCCTGTTTCTCCTCTTGCTGCGTAATATACTCCGAAACAATTCATTATGACTGATTGTAGAACTAAGAACATAATAGAGTAAGCAAAAGCTTCTTCTCCGTATGCAAACAATATAATGGGAGCTCCGTAATTCCCCGCGTTCATAAAAGCCGTTGATAATATAAGTCCACAACTCTATAGCGCACTTCTGTTGTAAAGTAGCTTCTCTGTATATTAGTTAAGCCTAGTTGACTAAGAGTTGAATAGAAAGTGAATACAACGTTTAAGGCACAATAGTATGTAATATATCAAAATAACCAAAGTCCAACTGTAATATAACAGACTCTACAAAAAAATGTAGAGTCTGTTTTCATCTTATTGTTTTTGAAACTGTGCCTCTTCAGTAGAGCCTCTAAGTGCGGTTGTAGAAGATGTTCCTCCAGAAACAACTTGGGAAATTTCATCAAAATAACCTGTTCCAACTTCACGTTGATGTCTTGTTGCAGTATAGCCTTTTGATTCACTATCAAATTCAGCTTGTTGTAACTCTGAATACGCTCCCATTCCTCTCGTTTTATAGCCATGAGCAAGTTCGAACATGCTATGATTGAGTGCATGGAACCCTGCAAGAGTAACAAATTGAAATTTATAACCCATCTTTCCTAATTCAATTTGGTATGTTTCAATTGTATCTTTATCTAGATTAGCTTCCCAATTAAAAGATGGAGAGCAGTTATACGCTAGCATCTTGCCAGGAAATTCTGCATGAATTGCATCAGCAAATTGCTTAGCTTCTTCTAAAGATGGTTTTGACGTTTCACACCAAATGAGATCAGCATAAGGAGCATAAGCCAGACCTCTTGCAATAGCTTGATCAATTCCAGCATTTGTTCGGTAGAAGCCTTCTGGCGTTCGTTCACCAGTAATAAAAGGACGATCAACCGGATCAATGTCACTTGTAATTAAGTCAGCTGCATCAGCATCTGTTCTTGCAATAATTAATGTTGGTACTCCACTCACATCAGCCGCAAGTCTTGCTGCCGTTAGATTTCGAACTGCCGTTTGCGTTGGGATTAATACTTTTCCTCCTAAATGTCCACATTTCTTTTCAGAGGCTAATTGATCTTCGAAATGTACTCCCGATGCACCCGACTCAATCATACCTTTCATTAATTCAAATACATTCAATTGCCCACCAAAGCCAGCCTCAGCATCAGCAACTATAGGAGCAAAATAGTCAACATCACCTTCGCCTTCCATATGTTGAATCTGATCAGCACGTTGTAGAGCTTGATTGATTCTTTTTACTACACTCGGAACACTATTTGCAGGATATAAGCTTTGATCTGGATACATTTGTCCAGCTAAATTCGCATCGGCAGCCACTTGCCAGCCACTTAAGTAAATGGCCTTTAAACCAGCTTTCACTTGCTGAACAGCTTGATTTCCAGTTAAGGCTCCTAAAGCATTTACGTAATCTTCTTGATTAATAAGACGCCATAATTTTTCTGCTCCCTTGCGAGCAAGTGTATGCTCAATTTGCACTGAACCTCTTAACCGAACTACATCTTCTCCAGTATAAGGTCTTTCAATTCCGTTCCATCTTTCATCGTTTGCCCATTGTTCCTCTAATTGTCTCGCTTGTCTTTGCCTAGATTCTTTTGTCATCTCTCTTCTCCCCTTTTTCAATATTCAAATTTTTAAACCGATAGTAGTACTTCTCTCCTTTGTACACCAAAGATGCTAACTTCATAGATTCATTCAAGCGCTTTGTTACTGCTCTCCCCTCCGTTTACCAGTCTGTATTATTACAGTTTAACTTTTACAAGTTTATAATATAACAGATAAAATGATGTTGCAACCATTTTTTTCATGTTTTTGGTAAATTTATTAGAAGTAAAGAAAAAGAGTCAAATGCTTGAGCATTTGACTCTTTTTCTTTTACTGCCGTTTATTTCTTAACCATGCATGAGACAATATACCATCTTCTGTTTCCGCCTCAAACATTAATTCGTAATCTTCGAGCTTATACACAAACATCCACAGGCCATCCATTTCATTAAATTCACTTTCATCTGGTGTGCCGAGTGTTCGCTTTAAATCATCTTTTTTAAGGTGATAGCTCTTGACATCAATTGCCATAGCAACACTTTTATTAGTCTCCGGATTAATAAAAAAAGTTCGATCACTATAGTCTAAAAATCTCCCTCCCTCGTAATAACCTTCCTTCGTTGGCTGACCTAACAAGTTTCTAATCCCCATTTCACCTATACCTAATTCTGTATCTATGGGAGCAAAAATCCCACTATAGCCTTTTTCAATCCAACTAAAAGAAAGGAATGGGTTATCTTGTGAAAAAACCGAAGTAACGTCAAAATCTCCTCTAGCTTGGGAATCTTTTTCTACCGAAACATCTTCACAACCAAACAAAATAAAAACAAACATAACGAATGTTAAAAACCTATGTAAGATTACTCCCACCTCTTTCCATTCTCTAATAACCAATCTTGACTTTTTCTCTCTTATCTATTCGCATCATACTAAAATAATCCTGCTTATAAATTTACGAAGGACCAATAAAGAGGACGAACAAAAGGTGATATTCCTTTATTCGTCCTCTTTTGACAATTATTTAGATTTAATCTTACCGACACCAATATCTTTACTAAATATTTTCACCAATCCTATACTCATGATAATTAAAATAATCGTAAGTGGGAATGCGCTCACTATTATCGCTGTTTGCAGTGCATGCAGTCCACCAGAGGCCATTAGTACAATTGCCGAAGCTGATAAAATAAGCCCCCACGTAATTTTTATAAAATTAGAAGGGTTGATATCGCCGTTTGTCGTTTGCATTCCAAGCACAAATGTAGCTGAATCGGCTGAAGTTATAAAGAATGTACTAATTAGTAAAACGGTTATAACTGATAATAACCCACCAAGTGGTAAATGATCATAAACATAAAATAAACCTGTTTCTAAACTTTGACTAGCTACGTCGATCCCATGAAGTAGATCCAAGTTAATTCCTGTACCTCCAAATACACAGAACCAGAATGCACAAACAAGCGTTGGAGCAATTAAAACAGCAATGGTAAATTCTCGGACCGAACGACCTTTAGAAACTCGCGCAATAAACATCCCGACAAAAGGAGACCAAGAAATCCACCAAGCCCAATAAAATATTGTCCACCCTCGAGTCCAAGCTGCACGGTCTTGATCAAAAGGAAATATTCGTAATCCCATTTGAGGTAAGTTTTGAATATATTCACCGAGTGTATGAGTAAATAAATTTAACAAAAACAAAGTTGGACCTAAAATTAACATTGAGACTAACAATAGAGTAGCTAAAATCATATTCGTATTACTTAAATACTTAATTCCACGCTTTATTCCAGTACTTGCAGATAAAATAAATAAAACAGTAATAATTAAAATTATTGAAACCTGGACCGTAAAATTAACTGGTAAACCAAATAAATAGCTAAGACCAGCGTTTATCTGCTGTGATCCAAGCCCTAGGGACGCACATACACCAAAAATCGTTGCAAATACAGCTACTATATCTATCGTATAGCCCAAAGGTCCTTTAACTTTCTCGCCCAGAATGGGATATAGGGTAGAACTCATTAGACCAGGTGCACCCTTCCGAAATTTAAAATAAGCAAGTGCAAGAGCTACAACTGCGTATATAGCCCACGCATGAAACCCCCAATGAAGATAAGTGTAACGAAGAGCAAGCAAAGCTGATTCTCTTGTTCCTCCTTCACCTACTGGTGGGGAAGCATAGTGAGAGACTGGTTCAGAAACACCATAAAATAAGAGACCAATGCCCATACCTGCACTAAACAACATCGCAAACCAAGTTACACGACTAAACTCTGGCTTATCAGTGTCTTTTCCAAGTTTAATCCTTCCGTACTTGCTAAATATTAAAAATATCGAAAAAAGCAAAAAGAATGTGGCTGATAAATTATAAAACCAACCGAATGCATTTAGAAAAAATTCTTGTGCCACCGTCATTATTGCTCCAAGTTGTTCAGGAAAAAAAGATCCCCATAAAACAAATACAAGAGCCATAATGACCGATATCTTAAACGTTATTGTTAAGTTTTTCATCACTGAGCCCCTCCCTGTTTCTATAGGTTGTAGCAAATCTAAGCTAATTATTTATCCTAACAAAAAAAGAATGTCTAAAAGATTTTCGACCTTTTAGACATTCTCGATTGTTTTAATTGTTTGAAAAATTAGCAGCAGAATTACTATTTTCATTATACTCTTGACTCAGTTCCTCAGCCTGTTTGTTTTCTAAGTAAATACTTCTACTTGGGAATGCAATTGTTACATTTTCTTCTTCAAGTATTTTCATGACCTTAAAGTTTATATCTTCTTTAATTCTGAACCATTCTGTCCATGCGATGGTCTTTGTAAAGAAATAAACAAAAATATCAAGACTTGAACTATTAAATTCATTGAAACGGACCATAATTAGTTCTTGATCAATTTCGTCATGAGAACGTAAAATTTCTTCAATTCTTCTAGCGCATTTTTCTACTTTCTCCTGTGGTGTAGAATACATTAGACCGATAGAAAACGAGACGCGACGCTTCCCCATCTCAGACCAATTTGTGATCGGTTCATTAGCTAATGTCGAGTTAGGAATAGTTACTACCGAGTCAGCAAATGTACGGATCTGTGTACTCCTAAAGTTAATATCCTCAACAGTCCCCTCCACAGATGGAGTTTGAATCCAATCACCCTTTTTAAAAGGTTTCTCTGTAATGATGATAATACCACCAAAGAAATTACCAATTGTATCTTGAGCCGCTAACGCAAAAGCCAAACCACCTAAACCTAGACCGGCTATAAAGCCACTAATTTCATAGCCCCATTCACTAGCAATCACGACAATTGTTAATGCCACAATAACAAAACGGAGTATTTTCGACACAAACGGAATCAACATACTATGTGCATCTATTTCTGAATCGCGCATAAATCGAAAAAATGCTACAGAATGAGCAGAAGTGTAATTATATAAACCCCAACCAATTAAAATAATAATAATTGATCTATAAAGATCATCCACAAATGAAATCGTTGTAAAATGAAATGGCAAATAAACAAGAGCTAAGTATGTACCAAGTACTATCCAAAAAGTGCGGATCGGACGTTCAAATGATAATAATATATTAGTGAATAGTTCAGTCGGTGTTTTACGAAGCATTGCAAGAACAATTTTAAAGATATATGTAGTGAAAATTTTTCGGAAGAGAAGAAAGACAGAGAATATCGCTATTGCAATTCCGATATGACTCCATTCTAGCCGACTTAAAGAATGGACGAATGCATCCCATTTCCAGTTATTTATTTCCATGTAAATCCCACCTTTTCACCTTCATATTTTACCATAGGTAGGACAAACATAATAGAAAAAACCCCCTTTAATTGAGGTTCTTCCATTTATCAGATTTACCCGTTTGAATTTTTAGTTGAATTTGTTTGAATCTTTAGGACATCGCTGAATTCCGTCCAATCCTTACTTATATCTGCTAGAAGTTGCATTACCTTAGCTCCTTCAACAGACTGAAACTTACTTAAAAATTCCGCTCGTGTTTTAATTCCTTGCTCCGAAATTAGAAAATAGACCCCGGCTGCTCCAACAACTCCGCCGATAACTGTGCTTATAATAAATTTATTTTTAAACATTTAATCCCCCCTATTTATCATATACCTTTTGAAGCTTTTCCAAATTTTATGTATGAAATGACAAAATAGAATATAGAGAATAATGCATACTAATGAAGTGGGTAGAAGGAGGGTTTTGTTTGAGTGTAAAATCAAAAATTTATAAAATACTCAGAATATGGAATGACATAGATGCTATTAGAAAAGGTCGAGCAGGAAAACGGATCGGTCGTCGGATTGTTGGACGCACATCAGGAAAAGCAATTAGGAAATGGTTTAAATAAAGTACAGAAGTGAGCTTAAAGGAGGAACTCCCCTTTAAGCTCACCTTCTTAATGTTTGTGCTTTTTTTGGTCATCCCATTTTGGAATAAAATTGTTTTCCTCTAATTTTTCAAAGTGCTTATCAATCATTGCGTTGATTTTATCTGCCTTTTCAGGTGTAAATACTCCGTAATCTACGTACTTTGTTATGATCTCTTTCTTTTTCTTCATTACTTCCATATGTAGCTGAGCCATTTCCTGTCTTTGTTCGTCAGTTAACTTAATTTCAGTCTCTTCTGCCAAAATAAAAGTAGGTAAACACATAAAAGCTGTTACAAGAATGATCATTAAACTAAATTTCTTCATGTCTTCACTCCTTTTAATCATTTTTATAGTGTGAACGAAGAACTCCATTTTATCCATAAATCTATTAAAACCAAGAGATTATCATAACAATTGTTTATAGTAAGAAAAAACAGAGCAACAAAATCTGCCTACAATTTGATGCTCTCTTACTACTAATACCAAGGCCCCTGAAAAAGGTGAGAACCTTTTCAGGGGCCTTATAACTAACAATAGGAACTAATTTCCGATCTATTTATTTCTCTTTAAAAACATCTTTCTCATAATTACCTCTAGGGAGTGCAACATCTTCTCCCTCATAATCATCAATTTTACCGTCAATTGTTCCTTCTACATACACGTCACTCACTTGTTCATGTGTAGTAGCTAGGCCTTTTTCTACTTCATTGGTACTTTGGTAATCCTCTGGCTGATACGACTGTTCAGCAACTTCATTTGCTTTTGGTGTCTTTTTGTTTGTCATTTACAAACCCTCCTTTACTGCGGTTATTATTTACATTTACAGCAAAATTATAAGAGGGTTTAAAACTTCTTTAATATTTAAATTGAATGATAAATGAAGTTCCTTGTTCACTTGTCTCAATGTCAATATGGGCAGAATGTCTTGCGACGATACTATAACAAATAGCTAACCCTAATCCAGTCCCTTTTTCTTTTGTTGTAAAGAAAGGAGTCCCAATATTATTTATGATTTCTTTGCTAATACCAGGGCCCTCATCTTTAATGTCTAAAACGACACGTTCTTCCTTAACGTAAGTGCGAATGAGTAAAACTCCACCAGGATTCATGGCTTCTAGACCATTTAACCCAATATTTAATATAAGTTGTCTGATCTCTTTCTCATCTAAGTATAAAAGAGGACAATCTTCTAACTGTAATTTAACTTCTTTGCTGTCTAACAGCGCTTCTGCTCTTAGTAAAGGATGCAATGTGTTAATAATTGAATTAAGGTCTTTTTGCCTTCTATCATTTGCTTTATCTTTTGCTAACGTCAGAAACTCTGTAATAATTCCATTAGCCCTGTGCAATTCATCAATCATTAAATTGATATACTCTTCAGGTTGAGGTGTTTTCTGATTTTTGGCTAATTGCAGAAAACCAAGTACAGTTGTCATCGGATTACGAATTTCGTGAGCAATACCCGCCGCCATTTCACCAACAAGATTTAGACGATCTAGCCGGGTGATTTCTTTTTCTAGTTGTACACGTTCAGTCACATCTGTAATTGTACTGATAATGCAGTCTTCACCATTAATGTTGGCTGTTTCAGTAGAAATCAACCCTGATCTAACTTCTTGATTCTTTGTTTCATATGTAATTTCTACATTATAAACCCCAATCCTCAAATCATATGGGATTGTGTAGGGTAAATTTGTTGAATGATTTGTTTCTCTTATATGTAAAATGTCTTCTGGTAAGTTCTCTAAATCTTGACTAGTGTAACCAGTCAGCAAAGTCCAAGTCTCATTAACCGCTATGTACTTCTTATCTTTTAGCATTCTAATGGCCATTAAATTTGGACTATACCTAAATATCTTTTTGAATCTTTCTTCAGAAATTTGAAGTTCTGAATTTTTCTTTACTAATTCCGCTGTTTTTTCTTTCACAATTAACTCTAAGTTATTTTGTTTTTCTTTTAACTCTGTTGCTTGTTTCTCTAGTAATTGATTTTTTTGATTTATTTCAATTTGCTTTTTATAAATTTGTACAAACGCCTCAACTTTACTTCTTAGTACAATCGGGTTGTATGGCTTAAAGATATAATCAATTGCTCCTGTTGAATAACCAGTAGAAACATGCTCAGTTGCCTTACTTAACGCTGTTACAAATATAATTGGTGTATGGCTCGACTGTTTCCTCTTTTTGATAATCTCTGCTGTCTCAAAACCATTTAATCCTGGCATTTGTACATCCAATAAAATAACAGCAAATTCATGCTGTAACACATACTTAAGCGCTTCTTCTCCAGAGTAAGCAGCAAATAGATTATAATCTTTAAAATCTAAAACAGCCTCCAAAGCCATTATATTCTCTGGTCGATCATCAACGATAAGAATATTCACCTTATTCTTTTGTTTCATCAAAATCCCCTCAATCTGTTCTGTCCTACTTCATGTAAAGAAAGAATAAAGTTTATCTTATTTAATCTTTTTGTAAATTCTCTCAACAAGATCTATTTCTTGATATGTATTCGAAGAATTGTATAAATTTATTGATTCCTTACTCCCTAACCCTAAATACCCATTGTCACTCAGACTATCATAAAACAGATCATATACTCTGTTGGTTAACTGTTTATTAAAATAAATTAGTACATTTCTACAAATAATTACTTGAAATTCATTAAAAGAGTGGTCTGTCACTAAATTATGATGAGCAAAAATGATATTTTTCT
>NZ_BAUV01000005.1 GCF_000513135.1 Halalkalibacter akibai JCM 9157 | reverse complement strand
GAAAATGGTAAGTTGATTAGCTCAATAATTTAATGATGCAATTTTTCATTCAAAAAATTACTTTGACGAGAAAAACATGTTTTCTCTTTTCGCTTGGCTTTTGTTCAGTTTTCAAAGAACTCTTGTGTCACTTCGTTAGCGACATTTACTATCATAACATAACGATTCATTCTGCGCAACAACTTTTTTATAGGAAAGTTATTCGCACAATCATTATGAATAAGATGCCGTCAACGGCGACAAGTAATAATATATCACGTTTTATAATTCTGCGCAATGGTTAATTTGAAATTAATTTTTACGACTAGATTTATTAATTTACCATACATCAATAACACTTTCAACAAAAATAGACAATTAATACGTCTAAGTTAAAAATACCCCTTTTAAGAAGAAAACAAACCTACTTTTTCTTAAAAAACAAATCACTACCTTACAGTTATATCCATACTCTCAAAAACAGAAAGAGCATTGACTAAAGCCAACGCTCTTTATTATAGAAGAAAGTTAAACTCTTCTTGCCATAATAACCTAACTCATTGCATGCTGATGTGGAATTCCTGACGAATCACAATTAAATATAACTTCGGAACTACTCTCGATGAACCAATCATGGTAATGAGCTAACAACTCCCCAGACTTCCAACCATGAGCATTTCAATTTCTGGCGGAGGCGCTATAAAAGGCTTTTGTACGAACACATTAAAGAAATGCATCCCATTTTTGTTCGTGTATTCCTTATAGTTATCACAGATTTCTCGACGATACTCAGGTTTAATATAGTGCAGTACATCACTAAAAAAAGACAGTCAAGCTGCTCAGTAAATTTAAAATCAGATAGATCCGTCCTAAAAACTTTCACATCCACTACAACCTCGGCAGATAGTCTCTTCGTTTCTTCAATCCCAGCATCAGAAATACCAAAAGCTGTAACATCATATCCATTTCTCGCAAAAAATACGGAGTCCTTTCCTTCTCCACAACCAATATCTAATAGTTTTAAAAACAATACAGAAACGAGTATGCAACAAGGTCAACGTTTAACTGAATTGTCACAAGAAAAGGTGAGTTGGTCAATAGTATTCAGAATATGATTGTTGATTATTTAGACAACTGAAATAAGGAAGCCTCCCTATATATGTTAACAAACTTATCACTCTTATTTTTCCTCACCCTACTAGTATTTAAGATCCTTTAAGCGACAATCTCAACTTTGCTATGGTGACTGGTGACTGGTGACTTGTTACTCCCTACGTCAGACACCCTTTGTAACATTTACTAAACTTAATAGTTTTTCCACCAATTTTTAGGAACTACCGCAACAATCCCTTCGCTTCACATGTTGAGATTTGACAATCATACTTAACCTGATTAGTTTCTTCTTAAATAAGCAATTTTTTGCTATAATCCTTTAATTATTCTCATCACTATATTTTCAACAATACATCCTAAAGACCTACTTATTTGGTATAATTACATAATATTACAATACAAAGAACTAATAGATAAAGAAATGAGGTTTAGCATGTCCTTCCTTAAAAACATAATGGAAAAATTAAGTGACAAAAGAGAGATTAAAAGTCCTGTCGTTTATAAAAAGTTTAACGATAAAGCAAGTATCCTTCACAATCTCAAAAATTTATTAGATATCTCTCAACCAAATGTGAATAGAAAAAAAGTCGAGGATCACCACAAGTTATTTTCTATCGGACACGCAGGAGAAAAAAGTGTTTTATTTGAACTACAGAACTCCATGCTCCCCATTGTAATCTTACATGACGTATTTCTAAAGTCTGAAAATTACGAAGCTCAATTTGACTTTATTATAGTATCCCACAAATTTATTCTTATCTTAGAAGTTAAAAAGTTATATGGAAATATCCATATAACTGAGAAAGGAGATTTCCAAAGAGTTATCATGAAGAATAACAGAGTTATAAATAAAGAAGGAATGTATAGCCCCATCACTCAAGTTGAACGGCATGTAGGTATTTTAGAAAACTACTTAAAGAGTAAAGGCGTTATTACTCATTGCCCTATTCGATACGGCGTGACCTTCGCTAACCCAAAGACTATCATCACCATTTCAGATAAAGCTCCTGATAATATTAAACAAAATGTCGTACGCCATGACCAGATTGTCCCATTCTTGAAAACAAAATTAAATCAAAGTTCTCCCGTCTTTATGTTAGATAAATACGTCTACCAAATTGCTGAATCACTTGTGCAACTCAGCAAGGAAAAACCATTTAACCCTGAACCCTATCTAACAACTGTGTCGGAGAAATCACCTGAAGAAGTTCAAAAAGAGCAAACTGTGGATAAATCAGTTAGCCCAGAAACTAATGAACTATCAAAAAAATTAAAAAAGTTTCGATCTAACAAATCTAGTTCATTGAATGTGAAACCCTATCATATTTTCTCAAACAAAATGCTGGATGATCTAGTCATCCTCCATCCCATAACACTTAATCAGCTATTAGAAATTGAGGGGTTTGGAATAAAGAGAGTGAATGATTACGGTAAGGAGATTGTATCAATATTCCAGAACTCAGGGCCTGTAAAAAAAGAAGGTCGAAATAACTTAATAGTGATAGATGCTCAAAATAGACAAGTTCAAATAGAAGATAACTTGAAAGAACGTCTTACAGCCTTTCGATTAAGCTACGCAAAGAACATGAATGTGAAACCCTATTATGTATTTAAAAATTCAACTTTAGAATTGTTGCTCGAAAAAAGGCCTGTGACTGTTGAGCAACTTTTAAAGATTGACGGTTTCGGACCAAAGAAAGTTGAAGATTTCGGCGAGGAAATAATTAATATTATTAAGAGAAGTTAGTTTAAAAAAGCCAGCATACAAGCTATGCCGGCTTTATTTTCTCCCTTCTTGCAAGAACATTAAGCGAAAAGTTTCATTTTGAAGTACTATACAGTTCATTAATCATATTTATTGCAAAAGAATTTTTATTAGCTAGATTAAGGACTCCAAATTGTATCAAAACCATTTTTTATTGAATAATCGTATAGCATAACAATTTTCTTTTGCTTATAATTCTTCATTAAATTTGTAATAGTTTCATCCTCTTTTTTCTCAATCAGTGAATGATTTCGCTTTATGATGTACTCAAGAAAAGCACGCTCAGGCAGCTTATCACTTTTGGAAGTATTACACCTGTTGCAGGACAACACTAAATTCCAAATATGATCCGACTGAACAAACGACCACGGAATAAAATGATCCACATGTGTTTCTCTCTTCACTCCCGTTAATGTTTTCTGACAATAAAAACAATCCGCCTTAGAATAAGTTAAAAGGACTCTCTCAAATGCTGATAAAGAAGAACGCTTCGCTATACTCTCTACCTTTCCAAGCAAGTAATTAATACTTGGCACTTCATTTAATTGTTCGATCATCGCAGCCATATGATAGTTAGTTAAATTCACTATTAGCCGTTGGTAGTTTAACATAAACTGGTGCACCTTAGGATTTAATGTTAAGGTTTCTTTTTTATGATCAAATGCATAAAAGGAACCCCGTGTATCGCCATAAAGTGCTCCATAAACATTTTCTTTCATCGTCGCTTTTACTTTACTAACAAGTTTGAGTTGAAGTGCATCATCAATCTTATCAAAGACAAATTCAGGTGGAATTGAATTAGCATCCTGGACTTCTTTAATGATTGTTACAACCCTAGCAATTTTCCCTCTATTTTGATTGATCAGTTGATGATGAACAATTAAGTTCCAGTAAATCTTTGTAAACGAGTAGGCCAGTTGATCATAAGATAGCTCGTGTCGCTCATTGACCTGGTAAAGGTTTTCAATTAGTGATTTCATTAACGCATACTTATATGTAGAAGATTTCGCCGATTTACTAGATAACACAACGGTAAAGACCCTCCAAATATCTTCTTCCAGTAAGTATGCTTCTCTTAATTCACCAACCTTCAGCTTATGACTCATTTCTATCCTCCTTACCCAATACGACTAATCCTCGACGTCAAGTAAATAGATTTTTTCATTAAATCCACCTCGTTCGTGTTTCTTACACTCTCTGACAAGCTCAAGTTCACTTGGATCAATCCCATGATGACGACAGAGCGCATAAACCACCTCTAATAAATCTGCCAATTCTTCGACTAAATCTTCCGTCTTTCCAGCTTGTAGCACCTCGTCCATTTCTTCCTTTAATTTTACTTTTAATTCTTTTTCAAATGTAAGAGGATCTAGTACAGTAACCTGAAAATTTTTCCCCGTCTTTTTAATGATATCAGGGATTTTATCCCGAACGAGTTTATTATATGTTGGCATATTTAAGTTTCCCTTCATCATGAATTTTGGACAGAATAACTCCGAAATCCCTCAAGATAATCTATATATTAATGTGGAGCATAACCAAAATAGTAGAATCTATACTCTAACCCTCTATCTATAAAATCACCTTATTCGCCCTCGGCACTAGATAAGAAGGCATCTCCTCATGTAACTTCCACACAAAGCTCACCGGCTTACTTCCCGAATGCTTCACATAATCGACTAGGCCTAGAAAGACAAAAGATGCTGTTAACCCATATTCCTGTTTGTACTCTCTTACAAACAATGCAAGCTTATGGCCTTTCTGTTTATGTGTAATATAACGTTTAGCTGTATTGCTACCTTCTGCTACAGTTGATTGCGATTGCCAATGGAATAAGCTGTCATTGATCGCGTAATCATCATACAAAGTAGAAGGAGAAAAATCCTTTTCTGATTTATTTAGAGTAGTAAAAAACACATCTAGTTCTTTTTCTTGGAAATGTTTCACCCCTTCCCTAAAAGTTGGACTAGTTTCTTCATTATAATAACCTAAAGCAGCCAACACTTGATTTCTAGAATAGTTGCTATGAACTCTTAATGGACAAGGAAAACCAAATTCATTTTCCATTTCCATTGTCTCAATAGAATTATATTTGCTGTAGAGAATTTCTAGTAATTCTAGCCTGATTTCTTCTACACTTATAATTTGTTGGATTCCTTCTTCGAGTGAAGAGAACCCCTCTTTTGACGGATGGTGTTGATAAAAGGAATAATAGAACATAGCCAACATAAGCTTCTCTTCTTCTGTTTCAACTAGGTTCTCCTGTATATAACGAATCCAAAAACTAAGCAGATGCTTAGAGTTAATATGAAATAAATTTGGTAAGCGACTGGTTATAAGATTTTCATTTTCACAATGGAAACCTTCATGCGCTTCCGCCAATACTTTAAAGCGTGCAAAACTCCGATCCTTGCTCTTACCATAGAAGTCATGCACTGACAAATGATAATGATTGAGGAAATTCGTTAACGTTAACTCTTTTCCTGTGTCTTCTTGGAAATGTCTCATTTTGGCAATCAGATTACCCTTAGTATTAGCACCGTCTTTTATATTCCTTAAGATATATTCTTTCGCTTGTTTTTCCAATTGAATAAAACAACCCTTTGGTAGATTAAAGAAGCCATTTTCTACATAGTGCTGCACAGAATGCTTCGTCTTCCCTACTAAAGCCTTAAACTTCTCTTCGAAATTATAATTCCTGTGCGCTTGTCCAACGAAATCTAATACCGTTAAACAATCCTTGCCTTCAGAAAGACGTAATCCTCTTCCTAACTGTTGCAAGAAAACCGTTAAGCTCTCAGTTGGTCGTAAAAATAAGACCGTATTTACTTCCGGGATATCGATACCTTCGTTATATAAATCAACGACAAAGATAAACTTAACCTCACCTTTTACCAACTTATCCTGCGCTTCATAACGCTCCGACTTATTTACATCTCCGTACAAACAAACCGCCGAAATTCCACTCTTATTAAAATAATTCGCCATGTATTTGGCATGTTCAATTGATACACAGAAACCGAGACCTTTTACTTCCTCTATAGCGGTTACATATTTATGTATACTCTTTATGATTTGATTACTTCTCAAGTCACTAGAAGTATACACATTCTCTAATTCTCTGATATCGTAGCCTTTACGACTCCATTTCAACATCGAGAGATCAACTAAATCACTTACACAGAAGTATTGAAAAGGAGAAAGTAATTTTTGATTAACAGCCTCTGTCAATCTCATTTCAGCAGCTATTGTGTCATCAAAATAAGTAAGAATATCTTTACCATCCATCCGCTCAGGTGTCGCTGTTAACCCAAGGAGTATTTTAGGCTTATAATGGTTAATGAGGCGTTGATAGGATTCAGAAGCAGCATGATGGAATTCATCGACAATGATAAAATCGTAAAAATCTCTTGATGTTGTCTCATATAACTTCTTACTATTAAAACTCTGAATGCTCACAAATAAATGGTCAATTGATGCAGGTTGATAAGTTCCCACAAATAAATCCCCAAAGTTGGCATCCTTTAATATAGCTCGAAAAGTATCCCTACTCTGCTTAAGGATCTCTTCCCTATGAGCAACGAACAGTAGACGTGCTTTTTTTCTATTTGACTGATAGAACTGCTTATAATCAAAAGCAGAAATTACCGTTTTACCCACACCTGTAGCAGCAACAACTAAATTTTTATACCTCCCAAACACATTACGCTCTACTTGTAACTTTTCCAGAATTTCTTTTTGATAATGAAAAGGTCTAATATCAAAAGCGAAATGAAACTCATTTGATTCTTCCCTCTTGTTTTTAGACAATGCACTTTTTAATAACTCTTGATGCTCCGGATTTTCAAAATGAAATGTTTTAAATTCTTTGTCATTCCAATAGCTTTCAAATGTCGCTTCAAACTTTCTAACAATATCAAACGAATCCTTCTCAGTTACTTTAAGATTCCACTCTAGCCCTGACGTTAAAGCTGGATTAGAGAGATTAGATGAACCAATATAAGCCGTACTAAAGCCCGTTTCTCTTTGGAAAAGATAGGCTTTCGCATGTAACCTGGTCCTTTCTACATCATAGGAAACTTTGATTTCTGTGTTAGTTAACTGACTTAACTCATCAATTGCTTTAAAATCAGTAGCCTCCATATAAGATGTTGTGATGACTCTAAGCTTTCCGCCCTTTT
The DNA here is from genome assembly GCF_000513135.1 of Halalkalibacter akibai JCM 9157. Lineage (GTDB taxonomy): Bacteria > Bacillota > Bacilli > Bacillales > Bacillaceae_D > Halalkalibacter > Halalkalibacter akibai. Next base: position 166,091 of record NZ_BAUV01000005.1, on the reverse strand, counting down.
CTGTAAAGGATTTAAGTTCTTCAATAATACAACGCAAACCACTCCACTTAATAAATGAAACAAGCATATCTATATGATCAGAAGTTAAAATTTCTTTTTTCATCTCACTTAGCATGTTAGGTTCATAATTTGATCCGGTAAAAAGAGAACTTTGCGAAATAGGAGTAACAGGCCTGATAATTTCGTCTTTCCTCAAACTTTTCACTGAATTTAGACGGGAATAAATAGATGTTAACACTTGACCTTCTTCCTCAATTTGTAAACTCCTAAACTCCTCATCATCTAGTTTCAGACTTAACAGTGAAACGATCTCATTGCACACTCTAATCTGGTCCAATAATGCGTTAGCATCATTCTTTTCATTATCTCTTATAAATGCCAGAGCCCTTCTTGTTATATGAGAGATATAATTGGAGAGAAGCTTCTTGGCTTCCTCGACATCTAACTTTTCTTTTCCTAGCTCATATGTATGACTATTTAATTCCGTTAGCTCAGAATTGAGTTTCTTGGTGATGATTTCTTCATAGATTCCTTGTTTAAGCATAAACCCACCTCTTCGTATAACGTTGAAATTTAATGAACGATACTACTGTCTTAATAATACATTAGTCGTAACTGCTTTTGCTATTTTTTGTAATTTAATCGAGGATTTAGTCACAAAAAAGGCTAAGGACAACCCTTTAATGGGATACTCTTAGCTTCTTAAATTAATTCTTTTCTTCACCATCATAATTAGTTCTTAATAGTAAGGTTTAGTTGAAATCGTAGTCTATTTTTCACTTTTCAGTTACAATAGTCCTTTACAACGATGCACTTCTAGTATTTTAGGATGTTTTTTTCAGCCTGTAACCACCCCATCTAACTTCAAAGCCATCGTCTTTTTATCCTTTTGAAACTAACTATTCTTAGCAATCCATCTTTCTAAATGTGTTCTACTAAAATCATACCATTGCGAGCTTAGAAAATAGGTTTTCCCTTGGATTTTAACCGTTGATTTATAATATCGAATGTAACCCCTACTATCTTTCTTTTGCTCATCCATATTTCTCGAACGATCCACTTCTTTTAATACAGGAAAATTAATATTAAACGTCTCTTTTGAATATTTTTCTGTTTGTAATAAATCAATGACAGTTGGAGATATTGTATTACTCTCAAGTATCTCTTTTAATGTCGTTTGAACAAGTACACCTATTTTTTTGTTACTTTTAACAGTTATTACTTTCCGTTGTTCTAATTTAGGAACGTTAACCATTCTAGTTGTGTCCATTTCATTCGTAATGCTTTGCTTAATCTTGTCAGATAGTCTCTGACTTCTCACCATCATTTTATGGAGCCTTTCGCAATTTTCCCAATGTTCTTCCCATATGTCTCTTCCAACTTTAGATTCAAAATCTATTTTTGTAGGACGACTCCAAGCTTCATAATTTTCAAGACATTTAATTTTCTTTTCCAATTGAACCATCCACCATCCCCTAGCTCTCGTTCAATACCTTTAAAATTCGTATCTCTCTCAGGAATGTAATAGCAACTTCTCTTATGTACTGTATACGTTTTAGTTGGTTTATCAATGTTAATCCAGATCATGATTAACAACTCCTTATTCTAATATTGAAGGTCTAAAATCTACAAAATTCCATTGACCGTTGTTAAACAAGTAGTAGCCAGCCTCTTAATCTAGAAACCACAGCAGCTTTGATTATTCCCCTCATCCACCACTCCATAAAATTAGTATATACTCTGCTTTCTCCAACGATTTATGTGAGAACCTGGATATTTATAATAACTATCTGGTAACGTTACACCGAACTTTACCGCAACACTTTTCATGACTTCTTTTTGCGAAGTATTACCGCGACTTATCCTATCTAGTACTTCTTTTTTAAAGTCATTGTTTGGTGTGAAATGGTTTTCATTCAATTTTTTCGTCTTTCCATTATGAGCTTTGATTTTGTGTTGACCTTTTAACCATTTACCAAAACTCCATAGTGCATTATCTGTTTTTTTGACTTCTTCTAACGAGATGGTAGGATTGTTTCCGCTAATATCTTGGAGGAAACTCTGATACTCTTTATAAGCTACAATATGAATATCACGATTTTTAAAGCTAATATTCTCGGCCAGTAGTGCCCTTTTCGCTCTCTCAACATGCTGATCATAAAGAGGATAAATTAATGGTGAAATGATGTGAAGGATAAAAGCTGGAATAACAAGAGAATCTCTCCCGTAAAGATCAAATTTATTCGCAAGGTCATTTACCTTATTCGCCTCAAATGAATTTTGTTTCTTTACCTCTTGCACCCAATGATAAAAGTCTATAGAAGATAAGATCTCTTTATGTCTCGTTTCATTATATGTATTGGGTTTTGTCGCCAACAAAGTGTAATTCTCATTACCAACTAATACATCACCATTAGAATCTATCCTTACTTTTCCATCCTTCCAATGAAGAAGATTAATAATGTGTTCTCCTGCTTTTTCAGGGCTACTTGCAATCTGTAACCCTTTTATATTATGTATATAAAACTCTATTGGATATTTTTCTGATTGGAATTTAGCACTCCATGCTTCTATGAACATTTTCATAATGCTTACCTCTTTTTAGTACATATTCCCAAACTGTTTTCACAACCATTTCGCTTTTTATAGCTTACGTGTCTTATAAGGTCTCTTTAGTAATTGTCTAAACACTTCTGGACCTTCGTGCTTTCGCGAATGTGCCCACTTGTCGTATTGTTCTTCGCTGATTTGCCCATCTATTAAGCCTTTTAAAAATAGATAATGCTCCTGATCAATTGCCATTTTATTTAGGTGATTCACCCGTTTTTTTGCTAATGTGTTTGAAAGGTTTCGTTTCTTGTTCTGCGAATTTGAGCTTCTAACGATAGTCAATTTCGCCTTTCTTTTCCTCTTTATCGTTATGAAAAGGAGCATTACCACAAGAATCAATATTACCAACAGTTCTTTCGAAATCACCTTTCCACCTCTCGTTCTTTTAGTTTGAGTGAAGCTGAGGCATAGGCAACCACTTTTCGGGATACTAGTTTTTGTCACTTTCCCTAAGCATATAATTCCGCAAATACCTCATCAAATAAGGAGCACTTTGAAGGACAAAGAAACTATAACGATTCCTTTTCTTGTCTACATATAAATCGTTTTTTGTAATCATCTCTTTCTCTATCAAAGAGCGAATCTCCTTATTCAACATATGGTACATAGAGGTATGATCTTTATTTGAATTTTTAATCAACATCCATAAGAGTTTTTTTTCGTTTAAAGGTAATTCCGTTAATTGCTGATATACGTCCTGATCCCTTTTCGGAAGGTAGCTTATGTCTATTTTCATTAGATCTCACCTCTATGACTACTAGTTAGCCCTCTAACTTCTTAACTTCCTTCACCTTGTTTTCTTCCTCTTTCCACTTGTCAAAGTACTCGGTAAACTCTGATTTACCAGAATATGAAACACATAAGTATTCCTTTGCTCTCGTCATCGCAATATACATGAGAGACACTTCTCGTTCCTTGTCCTGCTCTAATGGAAAAGGCATCATATCCGCTTTGACGATGAATACGGCTTGAAAGTCGAGTCCTTTGCTACTGTCGATTGTGCTTATTTTGACTGTTTCTTTTTCGCTATTGAAGTTTCTTTTGCTTGCTTCGTTTTCTGTAATCCAGTTAAATGGAATCGATTCTTTATCAAGAGCTCTTTGAATCGTTCCGATGATGTCTTCTTTATGAGTTCTTTTTACGCGGTATAGAATCAATATTTCGGAGTAAGGGACATTTTTCCGTTCATGTAGTTGCTGAATTTGTTTTGATATGATGCGCATTTCTTTTGCGAATTGATCGACCTTAAGAATCGCTGCATTCGGACCCTTTCGTTTTGTACTTTTCGGTGAGATGATTTCGACGCCTTCCGTTTCACCTTGGACGACTTTATTTTGCAAGGCCGAATGCTTTTGAAAGAACTCCCAGGCAAAGGATACTATTTGTGATGTATTACGGTAATTGATATTTAGAATTTTTGAACGCCCACGAAAATCAAGACCTGTATTCTGTACATAGCTTCTCTTTTTTGAATAAATCGATTGAGCTCGGTCCTCAACTAAAAGCAAAGATCGTGTCTCTGGATTTAAACAATGACTGACAAGCTGTAGCCAGTTTGGTTCAAAGTCTTGGCCCTCATCAATCAAAATAGCATCATATTTAGGGGCGATCGCTTGTCCTTTTTCTAGCAGTTCAATAAATTGATCCATCCGTTTTTCACTTGTTTTTAAATCTAGTTTCAACCATTGATGAAAGTTGCGTACGATAATGTTTTCAGGTACAGACACATCTGTTTCTAAACCGTTTTCTCCAAAATGGAAATCGAATAGATTCTCAGGTTCTGACGACATCGCTTGGACAATTTGAGCAATGTTTTGAGAAAGAGAAATGTTGTAACAAAGTATTAAGATCTTCCAATCAGGGTGGTCCTTTGCCAGCATTTTTGCACGGCTTGCTAGAATTAACGTCTTCCCGCTTCCAGCAACGCCTCTAATCAATCGGTTCTTATCACCAATTTGTTTTGCTAAATTCTCTTGATGTAAGTCCATTGTTTTAATATCATGAAGCGATAAAAGCAATTGATCTTGGTAAGGAACGGTCTCTTTAAACTCGGCACCTATCCTCACTTCAGGGAATAAGTAATAGCGAATGGTATTGATATCTTCATAAGTAAGAGATTCTCTAAGTCTGAAAGGGACTTTGAACATGTTTATTAGTTTTTCAACAAAAATTTCTTCTGAAAAGTCTTCATGATCAGGGTCCATTTGTTCTCTTGTTAACATCGACTCTGGTTCAATGACCGTATAAAGACCATCTTCAATGACTTGCCTTTGATGCAATCTAGTGAATACAACGCCATACCCATAAGGAAATTTTAATTGGAATTGATATTTTCCCTCGGTTTGTATTAGACTCTTATCTTTTTTCAATACATCAGCTATTTTAAATGCATAATCTCTAGCTTGTTTCAGAGGACTTTTCACTGTATGTTGATCACCAGAGGTATCTCTAATAGTCCATTCGTCCTTATTTAATTGATATAAGGTATTTCTTGTATAATCTTTAACCTCTAACACAATCAAACCTAAATCTGGTCCGATCACAACAAAATCTGGTCGAAACCCTTGTATTTCAGGTTCATAGTAAACGATGTAGTCATCTGGTAAATAGTTTTTTAATGTTCGAAATAAAATACGCTCTCCTGCTGTAGCACTAGTCCGAATTGACTCTGGTACAGTTGTAGCCATATGATCACCTGTTTCATCACTACTTTATGACTATTATACTAAAAAATGTTAATTTTTGCAGAAAATAATCAGAAGCCATGGGACTGTCTGAACTGCCCCATGGCTTCTTTCTTTCTTACTCCTGCAACATCAATTTGTTTCTTTTAAATCTCTTATAACCTCTTCAATATTCTCAGCGTTTTTCAAGCGGAATTTAAACTCGACCCTTCTTGAGTTTTCCCTATCAACTGTTTTTCCATCTTCCAAATACCTCAACTGACTTTTTGACCGTCCATTTGCGGTAATATTGTTTTTAACGAGGTCTTTATGTGGATAATCACCGAATTCATCACTTAGAATATATTGTACAACGCTAAAAGCTCGTCGTTGAGATAGCTCTAAATTATTCATAAAAGAACCAACATCATCTGTATGGCCTTCTACAACGATCTCAGCAATATGCTCACCATATTGCCCGTACAAGACTGAAAAATATGCTGGAATAAATACTTCTAGATCATCCTTAAACACTTGGCGGATCCGATCTTTTCCTGTTTCAAATAACAAGTCATTTTGGAACTTAATCGCTCCCGTTTCTTTGTCAATTTCAATCTTTAAATCTGTTTCAGCAAATTCTTTCTCGAGGTCTTCAATAATATCAGCGTGAATTCCAATAAAGTAATTAATCACTTCTTCTTGTGCATCAATTGTTTTTTCCTTTTCGGCAAGTACATCCTCTCGATTTAAAATTATCGCAATAAGAAACAGCAACACTACGAGTAAAATTGTTGAGAGAACGTCTGTAAAGGAAGGCCAAAAGTCATTATCATCTGAACCGTTATTTAAAAGGCGTCTATACTTTTGATTCATACATCTCATCCTGTACTGTTTTTTCAACTTTGCTGCTCAATTGAGTATTTAGCTTTTTGATACTCCCGTCTAACTCTAAGATCGTTTTATCTAATGACCTAATGGAGATATCATTTGCCCCTAGATGGGAATCATATAGATTAATCATGGTTGACATCTGTTCTTTAATAATTCGATTCGTAACATCTACATAAGTCTTAAATTGTTTAATACTGTCTTTTACACCTTCTCCTAGATTATCATCAAGTTTTTCAAGAAGGCGTTTTAATTCCTTATTAGATAAATCAGAGAATTGTTTTAATGATTGCTGTAATTCTTCCGATTGTTTTTTAAATAATTCTGTTCCGTCCGTGACAATGTTCTCTGTGTGCTCTATTAATTTCTTCACTTCATGTACGACATCCGTATTGTTCCGGTCAAATGATTTAAACAAATCGACCGTCTCTGTAAATGATCCTTGCACTTCTTGATTTTGCATAAGCATTTGAGAGAGGTATTCACTAAATTCACCATGCTGTTGTTTCTGGGCTGTTGTTTGTCCTTCAATGTGCTGGACGATTTGAAGATAAAAATCTTGATACTGTTTCTGTAATGTATCTACACTTTGGAAGTAGTGGACCATATCTTTTATTTGGTGATGCATGTTTTGTACATTTTCTGTGAATGTTTCCGTTAGTGTCCCTAAATGTTCAAACGAACTATTTTCAAGAATTTCCTTCATCGTAACCGTAGCCTGTTCAACATTTGTGATTAAACTTGTGTTTTTCTCTTCTAGCATTCTTTGTGAGTTTAGTAAGTTTTCTTGATGCTTTAAACTATCAATAAAAAAGCTAGACATTTCTTCAAAGGCATCCAGTTGTTTCTCCGAATGCACGGTAAAGTATTCTTCAATGTCTTTACCAACATGCGTGATTGACTGACTCGCACTAACAATGGCTAGCTGACTTTCTACTTGAATGGCTGTTTGATCATGCATATATTGAGCCATTTGTTTAGACGTTTGCTGCATCAGGTCAACAGAGTATGTCTGAATTTCATCTTGTTTTTTAAAGAATGTTAACACTTGTGAAAAATTTGTATTTAACTGTTCCATATGGTTGTTGTAACTCTCTGTGAATTGATCCATATTCACAAAGACTTTTTCCAGTCTTTGCGTATTTTCAGAAAATACAACATTAAACTCATTCATATTCTTTGTTGCCTTTTCAAAACTCTCTGAGAAATCTTGAATATCCACAAATGATTGATTCATTTCTTGAATAGCTACTTTAACCTCTCCCATTGCATCAACTAACTTGTGATCAAGGGTACGACTCTCTTTTAAGCTTAGATCATTTTCAATTTTTAACATAAGTTGAATCAATTGTTGCTCTGAATTCTTCGTTTTTGTCCAAATATTAATCACGATTGATCCGAGAATACCAGCAATACTCGTATAAAACGCTGTATGCACACCATCCAATACATTCGTGATTGATTCTCCCATTTGCTCTGAGTTAATTCCGCTTAACGCAATAACTAAGCCAATGAATGTTCCTAATACCCCAACTAAAATGGAAAGCGAGATGGTCATTTGAATTAATTTCAACTTTTGAACAACATTTATCTTCGTCTTAGGTATTTTATATTCAGCCATAAATTCTTCGATAAATGATTGAATATTAATTTTGTTATCCGTTTGTTTGCTTTTCATGAGATACTTGCTTTCAATTTCTCTTACAAGCTCATTACTACTTGGGTCTAGTGTCATATCCTTGTTTTGCTTTTTAATAAATTCATAGATTTTTATGTTTTGAATCACAGCCACACTTCCAATGGTACACAATAAAAGAATGGTTATTAGTATAACTGGGTTAAGAATGATTGATTGAATAAAGTCCACTTTTTAACGTCCTTCCTTAAATGCTAATACACTCTGCATATTCATGGATAAATTTATGATTAAATTCTGTCTGTATTTTGTTTGAGGTGTCATCTTCATGGATTGAAATAACTGAAACTTTTTTACCTTCTTGCTCGTATTTCTTTAGAACATCAACAAAATGCGCATCTCCGGACAAAAGCAGGATGTGATCTAAATAATCAAGACGTTCCTCCATTTTTTTAATTAACATTTTGTCATCTACATCTATTTCTTCTCCATTGATAATACTCTTTGCTTTCGGTGTTCCATTGATTGTTTCATGTACTTTAAAAGAAAATTCCAACTCCAGTGTTTCTCTCAGCTCCTGTTGCTGCCCTTGAACTTTGATTGTTTTTCTTTCATCCTCATAAACAGGTAAAAACAAAACTGCGTGCTTATTCTCCTCTTTTATTCTGCCTTTTGCCTCTAGTCCAAACACAGAAAGAAATAGTGAATGAAAATCAATCTTCATTGTTTGCAACCCTGTATATATATTCGCGACATCAAGAAAAACCCCAAATCTTGCGGGTTTCCCACTTACCTCTTCACCTTTTAGAAAACTTGCAATCTCTTGAAAATCATAAAATTCAATCTCAGTCTCAGATTTAATGCGTAGAAGTAGTTTGTTTAGCAAACTATTATGATTCGTAAAAAGAGAGTTATCTGTTTCGACATTCGAACTGTAATCATAGAAAGTCCATAACAACTTCGAAAAAGCACGTAAATTTGTTTCTGTGATCTTGGTGAGAGAAAAATTAGGCCGAATATTTACTAGATCATAACTGATAAAAGCGGCTATTGTTCCATTCTGATTGTAAAGAAAAGAATCAAAATTTAGATCTTCTATGGAAACCGTCATCTTATTTTTTGTGAGAGAAGAAAAGAAAACAACTAATTGAATGATCCATTTAGGATTTTTCATCATTTGCTCAATATGCTCATTGTTTAAAGAAATATCCTTGTTCCAATACTCAAAGATAGGGATTTCACTATATTGATGTCTGCTCACGTTTTTTAGCTTTTGATCTAGTGAATCCACATGATTGGTAAGAGTTTGATCTTGATAGTAGGAAAGTTCAAATGGACTGCTGGCGTTAATACTTTGTAAATGATCAAGGTTCTTTTTTATGGATTGAGATACATGACTTAGATCAGAGAAATGTATATTATGAAAATCAGATAAATGGATAATACTTGTTTCTGGAATAACATGCCCCTCACGTTCATATTGTTCGACTATGTCATTAAGAGATTCAAACTTATAATTCGGCTCTAAAACTATATCCGTGTCTCCTCCACATTTTTTAAAAACAGAGCAATGTGATTGGTAAGAGTAAAAAAGTTGGTTGGAAATAGACGATGATCTATCCTTCTTTTCATTTAAAGACGGGAGGATGATGATAGGTCTGTCAAATGTTGTTAAGTTCATAATTCACCTTCTTCTTTTTATTTCAACTACCACAGCTTGGAATGATATTTACCGGTTCACCCCAACCCCATCTTCTTCAACTTCTTAACAAGAGCCTCTAAAGACTCATTCACCTTTCTCAAAGCTTTCTGGTATTTGGAAGGATGAATTCCTGTATTCGAAATTTGCGCAAGTGTTTCACAGTAAGCTTCTTGATGCGCCATGTTTTCGATACCTGCTTTTAATGTGGATAACTCGCTTCGCTTATTTTTCAGGTACGCTTGTTCATCTTGATATATTGCTTCAAAGTTACCAACTAGTTCTCCTGGTGCATTTGTTAGGAGAAGTTGCTGTTTAGTTGTTAACCATTGCTGATTTCTTCTCTCCAGTTTTGCAGGAATTTCTGTGATTACTTCGTCAATTAGTTGATTTAGATCTTTCCTGAATCGGATGACTTCTTCCTTTGCTGCCATATTTTTGATTAGTCCTGCGACCTTACCGCCTTGAGCTACACCAACAAAAGCACCAGCTCCACTCATGACAATTACGCCTGCTGGTCCAAATAATAAACCACCCGCAATCGCACCAGAGTATTGTCCTACATAGCCTCCGACTGATCGTGTTACCGTATCTGTTACGATATTTGAAATGGTATGCTTAATATCACTCTCTTTTTTAACAAGACCTTTTACATTCACAACTGTACTTACAAGTGCCGTAATAAGTGGGATCTCGAAGTCCTGTAGTTCTTGTCCTAGAATCATATGTTCTTTTGTCAATTGAACAATTTCCTGATGATGGATATTTTCTGCAATGTAGACACTTGAATTCCCTTCAAAATGATGAGCTAAATCAGCGTTTATATACACAGGAATATCCGGGTACTTGGATAAATGGTCATAGATCCCGCTCGGATCACTTAGATTTTTGACTTGAAATCGTTCACCATCTACGAGAATGTCCCATCCTGGTTCGTTTGATGCGGTCGGAAAACTAACCTCGTGCCCTTTTGCAGTTAACTCCATTGCCAACATTTTCTCCGCCACATATCCTTGCATTTGTGAGATATCTCCAACTGAATTTGGGTCAATCCCTTTTGAAAACTCTGAAAAAGCAAAGATCGAGTCAATCTGATCGCTCCGTGCAAAATCGATTGCCTCAACGACATGTGGATCAATTCGAATGTAATCATATAAAAAATCTCCAACACTAATCCCCCCAACTACTAGTGTTGTGTTACGCTCTTTATCTGATCCAAATAAAAAAGCTGAGATTCGCTCTTTTTTTGTTGATGTGCCTTCAATTGATTGTTCTAATGCTTCTTTATACTTTTTTTCCTCCCATAACTGGTAGAAGCGGTTGTTTTTTATATACCTCATTCGATCACATCCCTCAAAGGTAATTTTTCAATCCCAAAATACTTTTTCTCTATCTGAATCATTTTGTTTTGATTCATTTGCTGTTTCTCTTTTATCTGTTTGCTTTGTTTGTCTAGTTTATTAATAGCTTCGGTAATTTCTTTTACTTTACTTTCCAACTTTTCTATCTTTTCTTTATTCCTGTTAATCTTGACCTGTTCTTCCTCAAAAACAGGTAGCTTCCTTGCTATGATTCTCTCTGCCACTATTTCACTTTGATTGTTACGTTTTTTAAACCTATCTTGGAGACTGATCTGTTGGCTAGTATTCACCCAACTTTCTTTCATTTTTGCAAGGAAACCCGTGGCGCCTACTTCCTTTCTCGATAATTGGTTTATTTCGACTTTTAGTTTTCGTAATTCTGTTAAAGCACGAATTAATTCAGGATCAGTACTCGTAGTTTGAATCTCATTGTATTTGAGATATTCAGCTATCTCAGTAACTGACCGATTCACTTCCTGCTGTAACAAAGCTATCTCCGTTATCAGTTTTCTCCGTTCCTCTTTTTGCACTGTGAGATTTATCTGTACATTGGTCAGTTCTGTTGTAAACTGATGATTGAGATGTGTATAACTAATATAAGTCTGGTAAGTTTCTGTCCAAGCTCGTTGAATTGGGTCATATGACGGTTTTATTTGGTCGCCTTTCGACAAATGCCCTAATAGTAATTGCATAAGAGAAAGGGGGACCATCATTTTATCTAGTTTGTTTTTTTGAGATTTCAAATAAAAACCAGATGCTACGATCATTCCAGCGACAAATAGTGGTGCAGCAAGGACAGCAATAACAGAAGACATCGTTGTGTAAGCAGCAAAGGGTAACGTAATACCAAATAAGCCAGCGCTGCTTGCTAGTAAAGAAGACGCCCCCATATAGAAAGAAAAGCCCATTGTATTAACAATTGAAGAAAAAAGAACACTCGCTCCACCTGTCGCTAGAACTTTATTCATCACTTTCTTAGAGAAATCTTCGATGCCTAGCTCTTCTCGGATTTTATCTTGCTGATCTTTAGGTAATTGGTCTATAAAAGATTGAACATTTTCTAGAAATTTCTCCTTTTGCTCTTCTGATGCTTTTTCAAGTTTTTTATCAACCACTTCGAACATTCTAGCAAGCTGGTATTGTATTAACTCATCAAAAGAAGTGCCTTCAAATTTCTTATCAATTTTTTTGTATTCCACTAAAGTCCGCTTCAACACTTGCTCACCAAACTCAGTTAGCCCTTTAGTTGTGTTCCAATAATTCATGTTGATCTTAAGTTTCTCGGCTAGTACAAGTAAAATTTCCATTCTTAATTTGTCATCTGGCATAGTAACCTTGTCTACTTCCCCTTTCAGGTAAAGGTCGTATCGGTCAGTTTCTTCTTTTTTTAACCATTTTTCCGATGTCTGTAGTAAATTGGAAGACATCATCTTCAACATTGACGTCTTTGTTAAAGCTACATAGCAATACCGTAAGCTTTGTGAATCAGCTGTCATTATTGCATCTATTAATGTTTTCCCGTTCATGCTAGGTCTTTCTCCTTTATTAATTGGGTCATTTGTTAGAGAGAGTTTAATTGTTAGATATATAATTAATTATTTGAGAATTATAGCACCACTAATTGCTTAATTAGGAAAAGATCTACATTAGCCTAAATAAATAGAAGCAGAGAAGCTTATATAACCTTCCTGCTTCATGTAGTAAAGATCATATTAAACAGTAAATAATTTTCTAGTAGCTATATATACTGAAAAACTTATATTATGTTAAAACCAACCTAAATCATTTTTATTGGTAGATATATTATGATTTCTCACCGTTTTCTCCCCATATCACCATGACCAGAATAATAAACACCTTTCATTCGTCCATCTGTATTATGGTTATAATTTGTTCGGAATCTTTCATCATCAAGCCTCATTCTCCTTTTGACTTCTCTATCCAAAGAGTGACGATAGTCAAGTTCAGCCTCTACAACTTCTGATTTAAAACTTGATAATTGCTTTTTTATATTGCTTAACTTCCTTCTTAAGTTAGGAGATTGAATATTTTGTAGAGTCTGATCTAGTGATTGAAGGATCAATTGTAGGTCATTTAATGTCTTATCAATATTCTTCCTATCATTATTTTCTAATCTAGTTCCCATATTTTTCAATCTCCTTTTTTCTCCTATTTTACTTTTGGTAGCCAGCACTGTTCCAGTTATCCTTAATTCAGAAAGAGATCATCTACATCTTCTAGAGATTGTAAAATTTTATCGTCTGCAACCCCATATTCAATGGCAAGCTTCTTACTATAATCAAACCTAAACATTGCGTTACATTCAAAATTAAAGGCCATTTCTGTAATGGTTCCTAGTCTTTCGTACTCTTCTAGAATGGCTTTTACAATCTTTTGGTGTTCGTAGGATATTTTATTTAAGGCTTCGTCATATATTTCTTGTAGTTTAGCGGTGACTTCTTTTTCGCTTTCCGATAAATGCTCTTTCGTTAGATTCATTAATGCACTTGTTGCAAAGCTACCAATTAACGTACCTGCGATTGGAATTGGGATTAATGCTTGGCCAACAGCAGCACCTAAAGCAACCATTCCTGACTCTAAGCAGACAATTTGTCCTTGTGCAACGAATTCGTTTAAATCTATTTTTCCAGCTTTATAGTCGAGGGCTAATTGAGAAACTCCGAAACTGGCAGAAACAAAAGCACTTGCCATCGGGGCTCCCATGCTCGTGAAATTTGTTAAACCATAAATGGAAAAACCGGTTACCCCACCCTTCGCACTTCCTTTTGCGAAGTTGATCCCTAAATCTTTCCAATCTTGTTCACTGTACTGAGAGATGCTTTTGCCTGCTTTATGATTTTTATAGATAAACATGGCGATGTTTAAGCTACCACCAATTGCAGCCCCGATTAATCCTGCCTTCAATCCTTCTGACATACTAGGTTTACCATCTTGTTGTGCCTGCTCTCTTTCTTTATCTGCCTTTTTACTAATCTCTTCTTTATTTTCGTTATTCATCTTATTAATATCATCTTCATGATTATTAACCGTATCCTGAGCTTTCCCTTGTTGTACGTCTCCATAATCTGAGATAGAAGGTTTGACAACTTCTAAGAATGATTTACCAGATTGCTTTTCAATCTCTTGTACTTTTTCAAGTATCTTATTAATTGTTCTTTCATTTAGGTCTGCCGGTGGGTTTCCATCTAAAATTTGCTGAATAACCCGATGTGTATCTTTAGGAATTTGATAATACGAACCATCTCTTCCAAATTCAGCGTACTTGTCCATATGTTTTAAAACATGGTCTAAGTTATTATTAATTCCATTAATAAATTTTGATTGAACGTTCACACCATCTATTATGTAATCTTCAGGAGCCGTTCTGCCTACCTGATCAAATGTAGCAGAAGCAGCTTTCCCGTTTATAAGATTTTTTGCATTACGGATATGAACTTCTATTTGTTCAGCAATCTCACCATGTTTAGTTAGATCACTGCCTAAAATATTTTCTGGCTTCCCTAAGAAGTCTTTAACCTTATCTAATTGAGCTAAAGCTTCCAATAGACTTTGGTCTTGATGACTAAGTTTTACACTTTCATCATTTAGAATCCTTGTTAGTTCCTTTTCTAACTGTTGTATTCTCGTTTGATTCAATAAGTCAACAGTTGAACCGATCACCTGATCTTTTGCGTATTGAAAATGAGAAGTCACCTTATTTTCCTACCTTCTTATTGATCAGTTTAGATAAGGACAACGTATTGTTAACCAAACTTCCTATTTCTTGTTTTTGTTCTACAGTGAAATCACCGTAATCACTTGGCCCCGTTTCGGTAAGTAAAGCCAATTGTTGTTCAATATTAGCTAAATGTAAGGTATTCAGTTCAATTAATTCGTGAATTTCAATGTTAGCAGCATCCAAAATCGCTATTTGTTTCTGAACTTCTATCGATTCATTTTGAGCTTGAACTGCAAGATCTTTATTTTTCTTGTTTGCAAATAATGCTCCCCCTACTAAAGCACTTCCCCCTATCGCCCAACCAACTGGGCCTGCCAAAGCTAGAAGCGCTTTTCCAGCGACCATTCCACCGCCACCTGCAGCCAGAGCTCCTCCCCCTAGCCAAGCAAGGGCTGCTTTTGTTGCCGCAGCTCCTGATAGAGCAGAAATTGCCGTACCTGTTGAGGCTGTTCCAAAAGTCGTTGCTACTGCTAAAGCAGCCGTTGGTCCAAATGCAGCAACACCTGCACCCATCGCTACTCCAGCTCCTGCAATACCACCACTAATTTGATTGGCTTTTTTCTCGTCATACTCAATATCTAATATGGCTTGGAATTTTTCCATATAGATCTTCACTTCAGCGAACGTGATATCAAATTCTTTTGGTTTATTAGCCAAAGTATTAACATAGTTTTCAATCTCTTTAATGGAATTGGAAGAATCATTTCGTATGTCTAGTAATTCAATTGAATTTGTTTGAACAATCTCTCCCAGTTCTGAATACTGGTTATTTAATTTTTTTAACGTTTCAAGAGAGTTTTTCTTTAATTTTGAATTTAACATTTAATAGTTGAGTAAGTAATTATAATTACTTAGTCATCCCCCTTTTCTTGTAAGCTGTGTACTTATTCCCTATAAAAAAGACCATCCCTAACGTGTTAAGGATAGCCAAATAAAAACTACAAATTGGCAACCCGACTATCGTTGTCCTACAGGACTTTAGACTCGTAGCTTTGCGTCTTTACCTTTCGATAAATTTGCTATTTTCAATCGTCATATTAAATTAGGTCTTTGGTTCACAATACTTTTATACCATATGAACGATAGAGGAGTTGTCGTTTTTTGTCGTATTATTTTAATTTCTAAAAAAAATCCTGTTACTTGTCAAAGAGTAACAGGGCTTCTGTCTCTTATTATGGGAAGGAAGCAACAGGAAGGTTCAGTGACAGTGAATTAATTAATTCTCTTTCGGAAAGAGAAACTTTAAACAGATACTCATTTTTCTTAGTTGCACTTTGTGGAATGCTTTCTATTAAGTCATTCAAAGCGAGGTTAAACTGCGTTTCATACTCAAATACTTGATTCAGATACTCAATAGCATCTGTATGTTTATTTACTTGCTTTATCCCTAACTTTTATAACTTTTTACCTAGTAATTACTTTGTAATTAACTTTCCAATCCACTTAAATATGTCATATTATTACAAGGTTAAAGAGTCGTTCCTTTCACCCATGCGGCAATATAATTCCAATCTTTCACTGATCCATCTTCATTGAGGATACCTAAAAACACTCCATCTCCTTTACCAACCTGCCAAATAGCCTGAGCACTATTTGTTTTTTCAGAGATCCCCTCTTTTATGATGTAATCAAAGAAGACTTCCTTACCCACACCAATATTCTCCGCCACAAATGCGACTAAGTATATATCTAAACAACTAGCTCCGAACTCTGCTGGATGACCGTTTAATATATGGCGTCTTATGATTTGAATTTGTTCTGACTCGGTTGATTCTAAGAGCAGACCTTTAATTTTATCTACCTGGTAGGCCTGGTAACTTCTCTTTTCCCATTGTTTAAGTTGAGTATAATCACCGTTCACTGAAGTAAGTTTGCTAAGCATATTTTTTAGATTGCATACTGTAGGAATTATATTCGTATGTATACCTCTTCCTCTAATTGTGGAAGGAAGAATGATAGAATGTAAAGAACTGTTCATGTTTTTGTTCACTCCTAATAGTTCATATTTAATTTAGTACTATCCTAACTTACTAGCATCTGTTATTTTTATACCTTTATTACTATTATACTAATTATTGTTAAATTTTGTCGATAAATTAATAAAAAGCCCTACTTCCTGTCAGGCTCGGAAGTAGGGCTTTTGGATCTCAAATGTGAAATTATGTGTTGAACCTTACACTTTAATGTACAAAGGAAGCAAAAGACCGCTCCTACTCTTCCAATGTCAATTCAAATAAATTGACAACCAGTTTCGAATTATATACTATAATCCCTATCTGTTTTTACTAATTTAAAAGAAAGCTTAGGAGGATTTACATGAAACACCTATCATCAAAGTATTTGGCTGTTATTTTATTAGTCGCAATGAGTCTAGTAATAGCAGCTTGTAGCAATGACTCTACTCCAGAATTGATAACAGAAGAACCAACTTCTCAAACGACAGCTGAAGATGTTCAGATCGGTGTCGCTTCTGATCCAGTCTCTCTTGATCCACATGGAGCAAACGAAGCAGTTGCTAATACCATTAATGCCGCAATTTATGATGGACTTGTGTATCTTGATTCAAATTCTAACATTCAACTAAGATTAGCTGAAAATTTGGAACAAATTGAAGATACTGTTTGGGAAGCTAAAATTCGTGAAGGTGTTTACTTTCATGACGGGTCTGAATTAAATGCAGAGGCTGTTAAATTAAGCCTTGATCGAGTGCGTGATCCTGAAGTTGCTTCTCCTGTTGCCTTTTTATTTGGAATGGTTACAGAGGTACGCGTAGTAGATGAATATACTGTGCATATCGAGACAGAATTTCCATTTGCACCTCTTCCTTCTCATTTAGCTCACACCGCAGGAAGTATTATTAGTCCGACTTTGATTGAACAATCTTATGAAGACTTAGCTAATGGCGGCAATCCTTTTGCGGCAGTTAACGAACACCCATCCGGAACTGGTTCTTTCAAATTTGAAAGCCAAGACCCAGGAAACTCTGTTTCTCTTTCTAACAATGAAGAGTATTGGGGTGAAGATGCAGCTAACGTAGATAAGCTAACATTTAGAGTCATACCTGAGAGTGCAACTCGAATTGCCGAACTTGAGACCGGAGGCATTGACATTAACTTAACGGTGTTCCCGAGCGACATCACTCGACTTGAAAGCAATACTGAAACAAAGGTTCAACAAATTAATAGTGCACGACTTGCTTATCTTGGTTTTAATACAGAAGTTGAGCCGTTTGATGATGTGAATGTTCGCCGAGCTATCCACATGGCGATTGATAAAGATGCTCTTGTACAAGGAATAATTGATGGTGCTGGAATTCCAGCTCATGGTCCAATTTCTCCACGCATTAACGGTTATAGCGACAACATTAATTCCATTGAATATGATCTTGAAGAAGCCAAATCACTCCTTGCCGAAGCTGGTTATGCTGATGGTTTTGATGTCACTTTATTAACGGATGATAACCGTGAACGTCAAGATTTAGCTGTTGCTTTGCAAGCTCAATTAAGTGAACTAGGAATTACTGTAAGTATAGATACATATGAGTATGGAACTTACCTTGAACGAGCTGGTTTAGGTCAATCTGAGATATTCCTTGGAAGCTGGGGAACTGTTACACTTGACGCTGACTATGGTTTGTATCCGGTCTTTCACTCTGACAATGTTGGAGCACCAGGAAATCGCTCTCGTATTGTCAACGCTGAGTTAGATGAACTTCTTGAAGCTGCGCGTCAAGAAAGTGACTATAAAACTCGTGTTAATTTATACGAAGAAGTACAAAATAAATTAGCAGATGAATCTCCTTATGCATACCTTTACTTCCCAGATAACCTCTCTAGTGTCCGTTCAGAAGTAGAAGACTTCTGGCAATATCCTAGTGGTTACTTCTATGTACGTGATGTTCGTATGAATAAATAGATCAGGAAACCTGTAGCTTTCTTCTAAGCTACAGGTTTCTGTTTTAGAAAGTACTAAAAGCCTTTATCTCTTTTTATTCCCTTTATTGTTATCACCGCTAACAGGCTCTTTGCCGTGTAATTCTGGTGCGTTTTGATTACGGCTGCCGCCTTTATTATATTTTTTGGTCATCTTTCACATCTCCTTTCTTCATTCTTTCTTCAGTTTATCCCTTTTTTTAAAATCATATGTTTTTACCTGTAAATTTCAATTTTTGATCCGTTCAGGCTCAAGGAGAACAGCTCCTAAAACAGTTTGTTCCACGAACGCTACGTGCTCTCCGCGAAATGCAAAACGCATTGATTAGGTTGTGATCAGCGATGCCGTGCGTTGAGACCCTTTTTGACATTTTTAAATTATATAGATAAATGATAAGCCTCAGAATTGGGCAATTTAGAATTAGGAGGTATGAAAAAATGATTGCTTATTTTGGTACTATGAATAAAGTGGAAGATTTCACTAGTGAAGTAAAGACCCAAAACGTCGATAACGTTATAGGTACAATTGGATATTGGCTTACATCTGATATTCATTCGGCTAAGCCTTATGCGATCGGAACGGAGACAGTTTATCAAAAGTCAGAAACGGAATTTTGGGAAGATGGAAAACCTAAAGTGATCCAAGTTGATAAGCCGGTAACTGGCTTTATTTACAAAATATTTATAGATGAACCAAACCTTAAAGTTTATGATTCTAATACCAACGATTCTTATGATTTGTTTATGAATGATCGTGACAAATATTGCGAATATATTCATGCAAGAAAAAGAGATTTCACCTGGAAAGATAATGCTACCCTTTTAAATATGGAGGAAGCCAATGAAAAATTTCGTACAAGCCTTATTCAGCATGGGTATGAAGGCTTTATTATACAAAATTACAAACTGCAACATGGTGTTACTGACTTGTATTGTCTTTTTTCAATAAATTCTCCGCTCATTTCAGATATTATACCTGTAGAAAATTTGTAGTATGAAACAGTTCCTACTCGATCACTAACGTTCATTACCAGGTTTGTATTACCGTTCTTTCCTGACGTTCCGAATTTGCTATAATAGAACTGAATAGTTATTTTATACTATCAATAACTATTAAGAGTCTACTAATTAACAAGTTCATGAAACTGAAAGGAATCTACTAATATGAAACATCCATTTTTTCCGACTATTATTGGCGGAATCATTAGTTTTATCATCTTTACATTTGATTATTTCCAATTCAGTCTGATAGAGAAGTTTTTGATGTTTGCGTTTTTTGTGATCTTATCACTTGTTATTTTGCTGATTGACGACAAGGATCAAACTAAGTCTCAAAAGAAGGTTTACTCCATCATAAGAGTTCTGCATTTCCCTGCAGCACTTCTTTCTTTAGCTTCCCTTATGACCAGTAAAACGTGGGAAGTAGGAAATAGTGCTATTTCAGGCGCTTTATCTCTTGCGTGGCTTCTTTTTACGTTCTTACTTGCTTTATACGGATTGGTTCTAATATTAGAGAAAAAAAGAAAGATAGAGGAAATTGCAATAGGGGCAGGTTGATTTATTTTTTTATTGGGGGGATTTGGTATACCTTTTATCAATTTCAAGTCACCTTTCTACAAGTTGATCCTTCAGTAAGTGCTTTAAGCTCCGTTCATTTTCACTTTTCATCTGCTATTGTTCCTATTTTCATTGGAATGCTAGGACGAATCATGGTCAAAAAAAGCTGGTATAGCTGGTTAGTTGTTATTGACATCATTGGCCCGATTTTGATTGCCGTTGGAATTGTTCTTTCTAAACCACTGGAGATAATTGGTGTAAGTATCTTCGCCTGTAATATTGTCATTTATAGTACCTATCTCCTTTTGAAAATTAAAAACAGCACTAAGAAAAACAGTGGAAATTCATTCTTAATCCTTTCGTCGCTTGCTTTTTACAGTATTATTGTTCTTTCAATTTACTATCCGGTAGCGAAAAGATACTTTTCCGTAACCATTATGGATATGGTTCCTATTTATGGATCACTGCATGCGTTTGGTTTTGTCTTATTTGGATTGATAGGATGGATCTTAATGACTAACTATCTCAATAAAGGAGTTAATTGAATGAGTATATCTATTAATTAACAGGACAATTAGTACTTCCATTTATCATCACTCCCCCTTTTCTGCTTGCCTTATAAATTATAGACTATAAGCAAAACTCCATATGGACCGTATATGTGTTCAAAAAAAAGGGACCTCCATTTTCTGAGGTCTGCTTTTCGGAGTTTTTCTAACAATAGCGCCTGGTTGTAGAATATCTTCTCTATTGAATAGTATGGTTGTACTGTGCAGCAAATAGCTTTGTATTGTTAGTTGTTCTTCTTCAATATAATCTCACCGTTCACATTAAACAATCACTTTTTTAGATTTGCCTTCATTAATGAAGAAATCTGTTGCTCATCCGTGTTTGAAAATTGTTCTAGTTGATTAATAACTAGCTCTTGTCGCTGTAATGAATGATTTTGACTCAACTTAGCTTTTCCTTCTATCTTGTTGATTTTAATTTTAAAACCTTGTATCCCTTTTTTCATTCCAGAGAGAAACCCAGCATCTACATCTTGTAATCTATATGAACTGTCAGGATCTTCATATTTCAATACCATTTCATGTAAGGATTCCTTTAATTCAATTTCATCCTTTAACAACTCGACTTCTCCATAAACATGAACAGTCACGTAATTCCATGTTGGTACTGCTTGATTCGTCTCATACCAAGATGGGGAGATATAACAGTGAGGTCCATGGAAAACAGCTAGAACAGTTTGGTTTTCGATATCTTTCCACTGAGGATTAGGACGAGCAAAGTGTCCATATAAATATGTATTTTCCTTGTTTAAAATTAACGGCAAATGAGTGGCAAATGGCGCTTTATTATGCCCAGAAAAAAGAATCGCAAAACTGTGTTCTTTCATAATTTCGTAATGCATTGCTTCATCTGTATTTTTGAATTGTTTTGGTATATACATAATCATCCACCTTTCAATAATAGTTAAAGGAGTGTTTTCATCATGATAAAATCCGTTTGTTTTTCATCACCCATATAAAAGGCATGAGCTGCAGTTTGCACAAACCCCATTTTCTTATAAAAAGCAATAGCATTTTCATTTTTTTCCCATACACCTAGCCAGATTTTCTTTTTATTTCGTTCCCTCGCTATTTCCATAGCATGATTTAGCATATATTTACCAAGGCCATGTTTTTGAAATTGGTTTTTTATATAAATCCTCTCAATTTCTAGAGTTTCATCACCCATCTCTTCAGACTGAGCATCATTGATATTGACCTTTAAATATCCAGCTACTTCATTACGAACATAAACAAAGAAGAATTCTGATGAGATATTGGACAATTCCTTATCCAATTGGATTAAGTTAAATGCTTTTTCCAAATAGGCTTTCATATTTTCAGGTGAATTCTGGTCTTTAAATGTGTCATTGAATGTTTCAATACTTATTTTTTGGAGAATTTTTAAATCTTCACGGTTGCACTTTTTTATTTTTACAGTCATGTACTACTCACGCTCCTTAATCAATTAATAATTTCGCTTGTTTCCCCTTTTTACATATTCCCAGTCCTTTTCTACATTTTTTCTTACCTTTTGAAGAAGATAGAAAAGGCTATCTGCTTCTCTTTCGGAAAATCCCTCTAATGCGACACTATTTGAATAATCATTCTCTCTTTTTATAAAAGGATAAATCGTTTTCCCCTTATCAGTAGGATAGAGTTTTCTTATTTTTTGGTTATGGGGATCATCTCTTTTTTCAATAAAGCCATGAATTTCAAGTTTCTTTATCGCACGAGCTGCTGTTGTTCGGTCTACTTTAATCATTTCTGCTAACTTTTCTTGAATGATTCCTGCGTTTTCACA
This sequence comes from Halalkalibacter akibai JCM 9157, assembly GCF_000513135.1. Classification (GTDB taxonomy): domain Bacteria; phylum Bacillota; class Bacilli; order Bacillales; family Bacillaceae_D; genus Halalkalibacter; species Halalkalibacter akibai. The sequence goes on along the minus strand of NZ_BAUV01000005.1, from coordinate 143,654 downwards.
TATTCGCACAAGGTACAAATACTGTCCTTTTGTCAGGTCATATTCTTTAAATTCGATATTACTTATAGAGTCCAATGCCCTAGCTATCATTCCTATTTCACGAAGTATTTCAGTCATTATGACCCTCCCCAGTGTAAGTTTTGTTGTAATTGCAATAAAAGTAACATATATTTAATTTAACGTAACTTTGTTGTATTCGCAACAAAAAAACTATAAAAAAAGAGGGCGAGTACAGTGAAAATGAGATATGTTTTTTATATATTAGGAATCTTAATATTAACCCTTGGTATTTCTTTAACGATACTAGCAGACCTTGGAATTCACCTTTCGTTGCACTATTGGTAGGACTGTCGAAAAATGTGGGGCTAACTGTAGGAAGCTGGGAAATCATAATTGCTATCATTTTAATATGTTGCAATTCACTTATAAGTCGGAAAAGACCAGAAGTTTTGGGGCTGATAACTCATTTATAATGGGTATAGGTATTGATTTTTGGCTTTTTGTATTACAATATTGGAATGCACCTGAACTCTTATATAGCAAATTTGTGTTTTTTGGAGTCGGCTTAGTTGAAACCATTCAATATAGGATAGCTGCTGCACAGTTTCTAGTCTAATACGAAAAAAGACCACCCTAAAAGTAGTGATCACCTTGCAAGATCATTTAAATACAAGTAGTTTTGTACTGCGGAGTAAAAATCATGTAATAAATGACAGCTCTTGTTTTAAAGTTGTTTGGTTGAATGGAAAAATTAAAAGGTGCAACTCAAAGTTACACCTTTTAAGAATATATTACATTTTTATCTTTACAAACTTCCGTTTCCCAACTTGTACAACTAACCCTTCGGTAATAGGAACTCGTAGCCTTGTATCTTCAACCTTTTCTCCGTTTATTTTTACTCCATTGTTCTCAATCATTCTGCGCGCTTCACTTTTCGAACCCAATAACTTTAGATCTACTAGAAAATCTAGAATTGGTACTTCCAGATTCCCTTTCCATTCAACTACTGGTATCTCATCAGGCATTGTCCCTTTTTGAAAAACTGAAATAAATTGTTGCTCTGCTTTTTCTGCTGCTTCTGTTCCATGGTACATTCTAACGATTGTTTTCCCTAAAAGCATTTTTGCATCTCTAGGATGTAGCTCGCCTGAATCTAGATCAGCTTTTAGTTTTGCTACTTGTTCAGGCGAGAAGTCTGTAATTAATTCGAAGTATTTATTCATTAATTCATCCGGAATCGACATCGCTTTCCCGTACATTTCTTGCGGACTCTCATCAATGCCGATGTAGTTTTTCTTTGATTTTGACATTTTTTCAACGCCATCAAGTCCCTCCAACAACGGCATCAGCATTGCTACTTGCTTTTCTTTTCCAAACTTCTCTTGGAAATGTCTTCCCATTAAAATATTAAAGTGTTGATCGGTTCCCCCAGTTCAATATCACAATCTAATACAACTGAATCGTAACCTTGCATTAATGGGTAGAAAAATTCATGGAGTGATATAGGCTTTCCAAGAGCTATTCTTTCTTCAAAATCGTCTCTTTCCATTAACCTTGCTACCGTTATTTTTCCTGCTAATTGAATGACATCTTCAAAGTTTAATTGTGATAGCCACTTCGAATTGTAATGAAGTTCAATTTTTTCCATATCCATCACTTTTCCAAATTGCTCGAAGTAAGTTCTTGCATTATGCTTTACTTCCTCATCTGTTAAAGGTTTTCTCGCTACCGACTTACCTGTTGGGTCGCCAATCTTACCTGTGAAATCCCCTATAAGCAATTGAATTATATGTCCGTTCTCTTGAAACTGTCTCATTTTCTTTAATACGACTGTATGCCCAAGATGAACATCTGGAGCAGATGGGTCTAATCCCAATTTAATTTTAAGTGGTCTGTTTTCCAGAATAGACTTTGCAACCTTTAACTTTAATTCCTCAGTAGGGATAATTTCTTGTACACCTTGTGTGTATATTGTCATTTGTCTTTTGACTTCGGCTAATTGTTCTGCATTCAGTTGTTCCAACACGTTTTTCACGTTTTTCACGTTTTTCACGTTTTTCACGTTTTTCACCTTCATAACCTCCTAATAATAAGTAAAACCATATTCTTTTCTAAAGGGACGTGATTTCCACGCGGTTCCACCCTTTTTGAAGAATATGGTCTTCCACTCAACGAATAACGGCTCGTCCGTCTTTGTATTAATAAATAAATACAAGGAAGCTCTAGGAATGTAATTCAGATTACCTTTGTATCGATTCACAGCAACCATCGACTCTCTTGAACAGGGAGGTAATTCCTACTGGTTTTCCTATCATCACTTTTTTTGCTATTTATCATTTTCTTACTAAAATTGATTTTCTTTTATTACTCGCCTTAATAATTCAGAAACGTCTTTTTGTTCATTAACCGATAAGCTAGAGACAATCTCTACTTCTCCTTTGTGAAATTGCGGATATAGCTCTTCCATTACCTTTTTTCCATTATCCGTCAATGTTACATAAGTGATTCTTCTGTCCCTTGTATCTGTTCTTCTAAACACAAAGTCTTTCTTTTCTAACGTCTTTGTAATATTACTTATTGTAGCTTTTGAAACAGCAGTCAACTCTGCTAACTTCTTCGTTTCGACTGATTTCCAAATCCATAAATCATATAAGATTGAAAATGAAGTCCACGAAAGCCCATGTTTCGATAGAACTTCTCTTTCCATTTTGTTTCTCAATCCTTGTGCGACTCGATAGATGTTCGTAACAACAGAAACTGCATCTAAATTAAGTGAATCCAACGGCATTTTTGACAATTGATTAATCGTATCTTTCTCTTCTTGGAGAAGTTCTCCATCTTTATTAAAGGAATAAACACTAACCACCGCCTTTTAAAACAATTTTCATAATCGTTAGCTATGAAACGATATTACCAAAAAAGATAAATAGATGCAACTAGGTAAATAATGCTAAACTCTATTATAGTTTTCTTTTTCCGCTAACTCATCTTAATTTTCTTTTATAAAGTAACCACAAATTGAAGATAATTGCTGCACAGTATCCGTCAAATACGACAAAGAGACCACCACTACTTTAAAACGTGGTCGTCTCTCGTAATTTGATACTATTATTTATAAAAAGAATCTAAAACAACTTTCCAAAGGAAAAGGTGCCCCCATCATGTATCACTTTGTTAACAGTTTTCCAGGGGGTGTCTCTATCTCCGACCAAAAGAGGTATTATCTACAATATGAAGTCAATGTTGTCCCCAAAAACGCTAATTAGTTTCATTAAAAAAATATTAAAGTGCACCATAGATAACAGATCGCAATCTCGGTTGGTGATAGCCTTCTAGGTTAGGGAACATTTGCTGCATATAGACAGCTGACACTTTTTCTTTTGGGTCAATCGACACCCATGTACCTAACAAACCTGACCAACCAAATTCTCCAAGTGTACTATTCGCCCCGCCTAATGCCTGATCAACCATGACCCTCACACCTAAGCCATACCCGTATCCCGAGAGATAATCCCAATTATAGTTTTCACGGTTTTCTGGACGAAGATGATCCGTTGCCATTAATTTGATTGTCTTCCTTCCTATGATTCGCTCACCATCAAGTGTCCCGCCATTAGCCAGCATTTGAGCAAAGCGACTGTAATCATGGAGGGTAGACAGTAACCCACCACCGCCACTCTCAAATTTCGCATCGGCTTGAATATTACTATCCATTGTTGTGTTCTTTATAAAATTTCCTTGATCATCAGGATTATAGTAGGAGCAAAGACGATCCTTTTTTGATTCTGGAATGCGGAAAAAGGTATCCTCCATCTTCAAAGGATCAAAAATCTCTTTCTGTAAAAATTCCCCAAAGCTTTTACCGGTTAGCACCTCAATTAACGCTCCTAGCACATCATGACTTAATCCATAATGCCATCTCGTTCCTGGATCAAAAGCTAAAGGGATACTAGCTAAAGCCTGAGAGAATTCACGAGTTGTCCTTTTTTCCCCTCTTTGGTCTATTTCCTTTAGAACTCTTGCCACATGACGTTCGGTTTCGTTCCCTTCCCCAGGATACGTTAATCCTGAAGTCATTGTAAATAAATCTTTGACTGTTATTGACCTTAATGCTTTAGTCGTGTAAATTTCCCCTGACTCCGTTTCCCGATACACAAGTGGATTTTTGAATTCAGGCAAATATTCTTCTAATGGATCATTGAGTAAAAATAATCCTTTCTCATATAAAATAAGTGCTGCTGTACAGGTAACAACCTTTGTCATCGAATAAATACGGTAAATCGTATCGGACGTTATTTCCCTTTTCGTTTCAAGATCTGCATATCCGACATAATCCTCAAACAGCCTTTCTCCTTCACGATGAACTGCTAATGCACATCCAGCAGGACCTTTTTCGACAAAGCTTCTTAAAAGAGGCTGTAGCTTTCCTTGTAAATGATTCATTTTCCCTCACTCCTTGAATCTTCAATACACTAGTAAGATTCTCTATTTACTTGTGAAAATCCTTTCCTACTTTATAAAAGTTAGCCATCCATGCGTAAAATAGGTTCAGAAACATGAGAAGTTGTCAATGAAAACTAAATAGGAACCAGGATAACAATCGCTGGTTCCTACCATAATGACCTAAGCTTTTTTCACAAATAATTCCAATAACTCTTTGGCACTATGTACTTCTTTATCAGGTTTATAGGTAGCATTAGTAGGTAAATCTTTCTTACGATGATTCATCCAGATCGCTTGCCAGCCTGCTTGTTTTGCTCCGATTATATCTTTTTCAAAATTATCCCCGATATACACGGTTTTAGTTTGATCAAGGTCCATTTTCTGTTCAATAAAATCAAACACTTCTCTTTTCGGTTTTGCATGACCAATCGTACCAGAAATAAACGTCATTTCTGCCGGAATCCATCTACTAAGACTGAGCTGCTTTATTTTCATTGCTTGATGTTTTTCTTCCCCATTTGTCAGAATTCCAAGCTGTTTCCTTTCTTTGTATAGTACATTTAGTAGTTCTTCCACTTCTGGAAACAAGGTGATGTTTTTTTGTTCGATCACATACGTTTCATGAAAAATAGTCGCTTTTTCCGTATCGATAGGGATGTTGAAATCCCTACAGGCAGCCATAATGCGTCCGGTTTGCCATTCGAATTGGGATATTTCACCTGCTTCACTTTGATCAAATAAAATCTCGCTATACTTACGACTAGCTTTATATAATTGGTCGATTTCTTCGTCTGAAAATGGCTTTTGAAAAAGCTTCCTTACCGTTTTGTGAAAAGATTGCGCTTGATCATATAGTGTATCATCAACATCAAAAATTATCGTATCCATTCTCATAGCCCTCCTTATACTTTGATGATATCACTATTTATAAATTAGAGAAAACTGAGAGTTAACTCAATACTCACTCCTTCTAAGCAAACTAATTTATATTTGTACTCAGAAAAAAGCAATAGGTATAGCCTACTAGGCTATACCTATTGCTTTTCTTTATTCAGATTTCATCTTAAAAAACACTTTGTCAACATTGTACTTCGCCTTGAGTTCATTAATAATAAACGTCTCATAAATTTCTCTATGTACAGGACCTTCGACCACACAAACATCAATTTTAGTAACTTCATTTCTATGCATTTTGATTGGCGATACAGTATCCTCAAAATGTTTTTTAATTCTTTGTCTTAACTTCCTTGCTTTACCAACGAACAATAACTCTTTCTTGTCATTGTAAAACATGAAAATACCACCCTTATCTCTAGGGATCAGATGAAAATCAGTAAAACCATAGATATTACTTAGCTCTGGATTATCCTGTTTGGTAATCGTAACATTCGGTGTTGGAATCGTTATGTTTATCACGAAAGTTCACTTCCTTCTTAAATAATTGCCATAACCAATACATAAAGCGATATGTCTTAGTATCTTATTATTTCACTATGCCCATTCAACAACATAACAACCTTAACAAAAAAGTTAAAATCAGCCTTAAAACAGGTTGTCAGCTTTCTAAATGAATTATAATTAGGTATTCTAGGCTTTGTGTGTTATGCTTCATCTAACCATTTTACCACTTGTATCATGTTTGCCCCGAGGCTGACTAAAAGTAAAATGCCAACATCCGTTAACTCGAGATATAATTTTACCTTATGGTGTATATATCGGACTTGTTAACGGGGAGGCATTTCATAGTCAGCCTTTTTTTGTATGTTTTGTTTGCATAAAAAAAGGACTCTAATCTAGAGTCCTTTTTCCATTATGCCTTGTTTACATTAACAGCTTGAGGTCCACGTTGACCTTGCTCAGTTTCAAATGTAACTTTTTGGCCTTCATCTAAAGATTTAAATCCTTCGCCTTGGATAGCTGAGAAATGTACGAATACATCATCTCCACCTTCAACTTCGATGAAACCGAATCCTTTTTCTGCGTTAAACCATTTTACTGTACCTTCTTGCATGTTTGTTTCCTCCTGCGGTGGATTTCGTCCACCATTTATTACTATAGATGTTCAGTTATCAAAGGCGAAAAGTTTAACCACTTATTCATTCCTAAAGATCGAACAAAAATAATTCTTCTTAAGAGTAACAGATAAGTTTCCAAAAGGCAAATTGTGTTCCATTTAAAATGATACGAAAGCTCATAAATACCCTTAGAAGATAACATGGTTTGACTGAGGAATGTTTTATTACTATAATAGTACACTGTTGCTTTCGACTATGAGGCTTTTTAGAAGTTAATCAACAAACAAATAGAAAGGTAGGTGAAATTATCTTAGACGACTATTATAGGTGTATACAGTTTAGAAAAAAAGCAAGTGGGCCTTCCGTTCCGTAAACTTTCCCTCAAGATAAATCACCGGTTGATTAAAATAACGTTCTCGCTTCGTTATAATTATGGGAGGAAAGAATGGATACAATAAAGAATTTGAAAACGGATTGGACTACATTTGCTGTGAGTGGAGGTTTTTTACTCCTCTTTGTTATTTTTTCACTAATTGATATTAATATGGTTGAAGGTTGGGTAACAGATTCCTTCAATTGGTCAGTCACATTTTTTGGTGCTTATTGGCAATTATTATTACTAGGAAATTTTGTGATTGGAATCATATTAGCTTTTTCAAAATATGGAAATTTGAAGTTAGGAAAAATGGAGAAACCTGAGAATGGTTATTTTCGTTGGATTTCCATGATTCTATGTATTCTTCTAGCTAGTGGTGGTGTATTTTGGGCTGCATCAGAGCCGATCTATCATTTTGTAACAACTCCACCGTTGTTTGCAAATGATGGGATGACACCGCAAGAGGCTATCATACCGGCTTTAACTCAAAGCTTTGTTCACTGGGGCTTTCTAGCTTGGGCGTGTTTAGGTACTTTAACAACCATTGTCCTCATGTATGCCCATTATCATAAAGGCTATCCCCTTAAACCACGTGCCATTTTATATCCTATTTTCGGTGAAAGGATATTTAATAAGAGTATCATTGGTTCCACGGCCGATATCGTTTCCATTATTGCCGTTGCTGCAGGCACAATGGGACCAATTGGATTTTTAGGTTTGCAAATTGGATATGGTCTTCATTTTTTATTTGATATTCCAAATACGATAGCTACGAATATGATCATTGTTGGAGCGTTAATTCTCATTGCTGCTATATCTGTAGCAAGTGGGGTCGACAAAGGAATTCAATTCTTAAGTCGTTTAAATGTGGTATTTGTTGTATTATTAGCAGCAATCATTCTCATTATTGGCCCAACTATGTTTTTAATAGATTCTTTTATTGGCGCTCAAGCTTTTCAATTACAGCATTTTTTCGAAATGAATTTATATCGTGCAGACCATGCTTGGCTTGGGTATTGGACTGTATTTTTCTGGGGCTGGTTCCTAGGTTATGCACCAATGGTGGCTATTTTTATTAGTAAGATATCGCGAGGTCGCACAATCAGAGAGCTTATTATAGCCGTCTCTATTATTGCTCCGTTAGTTAGTAATTTCTGGTTTACAGTTGTTGGTGGCACTGGATTATCTCATGAGCTAAATAATCCTGGCTCCATTTCAGGTCCATTAGGTGATGGTGGGATGCCCGCGACCGTAATGGCCGTCATGGACCAATTACCAATGGGATTATGGTTGGCTATTGGGTTCTTACTTGTTAGTATTGTGTTTGTATCAACAACAGTTGACTCCATTTCATATACAGTAGCAGTCACTTTACAAGGTACAGATCATCCACAAAAATGGATGAGAGTCTTTTGGGTCGTTTTATTCGGACTATTATCCGTAGTACTACTATCAATTGGTGAAGGAAGTATACAGGCATTACAAAACTTTATTGTTGTCACAGCAGTACCTGTATCTATATTACTACTTCCACCACTATGGAGTGCACCCAAAATTGTAAAGCAGATGGCTATAGAACAAAATTTAGTACCTTCTATTGAATCTACCAAAGAAGCGAAGGTAAAAGTAGCAAAGTAATAAATTTTTTGACGAACATGTACTAGAATAACATTATAAATTTAAGAAAAATAAACTGTACCCTGCAAACTAACTAGAACAAGGTACAAGGAAGATTTAGAGGGTAAAAATACTTATAGACATCCATCATAAATTTTCTCCTTTGAAGATTAGTAAAAGCCATCAAATAAAATGATGGCTTTTACTTATCCCTTGTAATATCACCTAAATTTTTTCTTTTATCTCCTCGTCCTTCAACAACTCTTTAATCCGCCGATCAATTCTTTCTATCTCAATTACTGCATTCTTCCACCAATTCCGACTCCAAATTCGATCAATCTTCCAGCCTCTTGATTCAAGGAATCGTTGGCGCTAGACTGCATTAAGGAATCCCACTTTTAATTCAATTGATTAAACGGCCGTGAACTGATAAAATAAATATATAAATTAATACTCCAAAGGGGAGTAGCTTTTACGATTAAGTCGTCATTACGGGAGTTCTTCCTCGGCTTAATTTGGCAACATACGTTGTTAGCGAGACCTTTGCCAATATTGGTAAAGGCCTTTCTGAACGCAAACACTTTACCAATATATGGTAGAGTGTTTTTTTATATATTAAAGGAAATGGGGATACAATCATGTTAAAAAAAATCTTAAAAAGTTTGCTTAACAACAAGTCAAAGTACAAGCATTACTCAAGTAGTGACTATAAAAGAAAACATTACAGTCACCGTCCTTCTAATTATGGACACAAGTATTATAAGAAAAAACATAGATCAAGTGGCTTTTTCAGATCATATAGTAGTAGCTAATCGCCATGCTTAGATGTTTTGAACACCTTTTTGAAAGGCCCCTTAAGATTGGTACTTTTCTAAGGGGCCGTTTTCAAATTTTGCGTTATATCGGTAAAGGTAGTTATGGGCAAGTGTATCTTGCTTTTGACCAAGATAAAAAACAAACAGTTGTAGTTAAACAACATCGAGAAAGAAAGGATAAAAAGAGCAAAGAAATGCTTAAAAAGGAAGCCATTACTCTTTCAAAGCTTAACCACCCTTCTATTCCTAAATATATTGATTTATTTCAAGAAAATCAAAAATGGTTTTTAGTAATGGATTATATTGACGGCAGTAATTTTGAGGATTTAATTTTAAATGGCAGTCAAACATACGGAGAAAAGGAAAGTCTACAAATCTTAGTAAAAGTCTTAATTGTGGTTAAGTATTTACACGAAAACCAGCTGATTCATCGTGACTTACGACTGCCAAACATTATTAACAAGGAAGGTCAATTGTTTGTAATTGATTTTGGACTTGCTGTTTTTGGTGAAATCGATGATTTATCGCAAACAGCTAACATAAATCCCGAAAAGACATTGTTCAGGGAGCAATCATTTAAGAGTGATTTCTACGCATTAGGACACTTCCTTCTTTTCTTACTGTATTCTCGCTTTCAACCCACTTCTCAAAAAGAGCAAAGTTGGGAAGAGGAACTAACAATTACGACCGAAACGAAGAATATCATTAGAAAATTGTTGAGGATAAAAGGACAATATCATTCCATTGATGAAGTTCTTCATGACGTTGAAGCTTTAATCGAAAAGCTTTGAAACTTATTGCCATGACTTACTAAAAAGCTTAAGAAATTCAATATTCCTTAAGCTTTTTCCTATTTTATTGGTCATTAAATTTTTAACGAACACCCAAATTTGAAACGAAATGCAATCCTAGTGTTTCTATCATCTCACTTCTAATCCCTCTAGAAAACATATTAGTTTCTGATAATGATGTACACCATGTATAGAATATACGAGGCGGCAAGAATGATTCCCTCAAACTTACCAATTTTGAAATTGGTTCTCGAGAATACAAGTAATACTACTGTTAGTAAAAGCATGAAAAAGATATCCACAAATATTTTACTATCAACCGCTAGAGGAGAAATGACAGAAGCTCCTCCAAGTACAAAGAAAATATTGAAAATGTTACTTCCAACTATATTTCCTAGTGCAATTTCACTTTCTCTTTTAATAGCAGCTGTAACCGATGTAATTAATTCGGGTAAAGACGTACCAATTGCTACGATTGTTAAACCAACTAAGGTTTCACTCATTCCAAGTGAAATAGCGATCTTAGTTGCACCATCTACTACAAGATCTCCACCAAAGATTATCGCCGCAAGGCCTCCGACCGTAAATGCTAAATTCTTCCCCCATGAGGAAGCTTCTGGTTTGGAAGTGTCACTCGTATTTTTTTTCCTGTCTCGTCTAGCCACTTCGAATATATAGTATAAAAAGACTGCAAAGAATAGTAATAGAATAAACCCGTCACTTCTTGTAATAAAGTTCCCGCTTATGGATTGGAGAAATACATCACTTATTACAATTAGTAAGGCAACACCTGCTAATAACGTGAATGGTATTTCCTTTCTTATCGTTTCATTCTCGACTCTTAGTGGATACAAGAAAGCAGTCAAACCAACAACAAAGGTAATATTAAAAATATTACTTCCAATCACATTCCCAATTGCCACACCAGCATTCCCTTCAAACGCAGCTACCATACTAACAGTTGCTTCAGGTGAACTTGTTCCAAACGCTACGATAGTTAAACCAATGAGTAAAGGCGAAATTCGCAAAGCAGTCGCAATGCTTGAAGCACCTTTCACAAAGTAGTCAGCCCCTTTAATTAATAGAACAAAGCCGATAAGTAATAATAAATAAGTCATGGTAAGCTCCTCTTTTCAAAAATCTATATCTGCTAAAATACTAATAATTACTATGTCATCATGATCTCATTCAACCCTAGAATCTGTGGTCCGAAAGGAGATTTTTTTATTCTGTTTCCCAACTGTAAACACTGTCCAATTTTTTCATCAATTGTTCTTTTGTCTCATTCAGTTCACCCTTTAGTCTTTCGCTCTTTTTTGAATCTATTCGCTAATAGTTTCACCAAAAGTTCTTAAACTCCATGCCTTATATAATTTTTATATAATCCAAGTCGGTGCTGACAACTCCTGCATCGAAAGTAAGCTTCGTTCTAAAACAATAAGAGTTTTTAGAGGTTGAAACAGGAATATCCGGAGCTAGTATAAAGGTAAATGATAATTTCTCTATCATATCTTGATTAATTTGTTTTTCCACAGTCATACTCGTAGAATGAAGAATGGTTTCCGAATTATCTGTGTGCTCAATGCGAATTAAGTCACAATCAATTTGCTTAATTTGTTGTTCAATGATCCCACCTTTTATCAAAAAATAACCAACAATTTCTTCCTCGCGATTAAATGTTTCCTTAGGCAATATTAAATCAACTTGCGCTGAACCTATCCCTAAAAGTGATGTGTATTTTCTTAATATCAATTGTAATCCTCCTTGTTCGAATCATCACAGTCTTTTTAGCATTAATGCTAAGTAACGCCGCAGTTTAATTTATTAGAAAACTAAAAAAAACCTTCACCGAAAACGGCAAAGGTTTTAAAATATAAGGACCTTTACCATAACAGTAAAGGTCTTGCTAACAATGTTAGTTGCCAACATAGCCGAGAGTATGAAACTCTGTAATGACGACTGTGTTGTAAAAGCTACTCCCCTTTAGGAATATTATTTAATTATTTTGATCATAAGGTCTGGCACTTTTTTTGTCAATCTTTACTTTTTACTACATTAGAATTGCTAGACGAATAATAGTTAATTTCGGAAACACTTTACCGACAAATTATCCAAAAGCCCTACTTTCTGTTATAAAGCAGGGCTCTTGGATTGAAATTGAAAAATAGAAAAGTGAAATGGAACAAAAGAAGGAAGCAAGAGAACCGTCCCCACGCTTCCGTCCAAACGCTTCCTCTTAGCCCACCTTATTAAGAGTGACTTCTTTCCCCTCTTGCTTCCACTCTTTAAATTCGGCAGTTGCTGTGAAAAGAACATCTGTTGATGAGTTAAGGGCCGTTTCGAAAGAATCTTGCAAGACTCCAATGATAAAACCTACCCCAACTACTTGCATGGCTATATCAGCTGGAATTCCAAACAAGTTACAAGCTAGAGGAATCAATAACAAAGAACCTCCTGCAACACCCGAAGCACCGCATGCACTCACAGCCGCTAAGACACTAAGAATAATGGCTGTTGGCAAGTCGACTTGAATTCCTAGTGTATGAACTGCTGCTAGAGTTAACACTGAAATGGTTACAGCAGCTCCAGCCATATTAATTGTTGCCCCTAAAGGAATCGATACTGAGTAACGATCCTTATTTAACCCTAACTCTTCACACAATCTCATATTTACAGGAATATTGGCAGCTGAACTACGAGTGAAGAAAGCCGTCATCCCACTTTCTCTTACACACTTGAAAACAAGTGGATACGGATTTTGTCTCAATGCACTAAACACAATAATTGGATTAACGACTAAAGCAACAAAAACCATACAACCAATTAGTACAGCTAGAAGTTTCCCGTAGCTTAGTAGCGATTCTAGACCATTTGTACTGATAGATTCGAAGACTAATCCCATAATACCCAACGGAGCAAAACGAATCACCCATCCAACAATTTTCGAAATAGCTTCAGATACATTTGAAACCACTGTTTTTGTTGTATCAGCCGCATTTCTTAAAGCTAAGCCTAACAGGATAGCCCAAGCTAAGATGCCAATGTAATTAGCATTCATAACTGCATGAACAGGGTTAGCAACAATGTTTAAAAGCAATGTTTGTAGAACCTCAACAACTCCTCCTGGAGCCGATAATCCCTCAGCACCCTCAACAAGTGTCAAGCTTACTGGAAAAAGAAAACTTACGATAACTGCTAATAAACTAGCTAAAAAAGTTCCTAGTAGATAAAAAGAAATAATAGATTTCATATTAGTCTGATGACCTTTTTTATGCTGAGTGATCGCAGACATCACCAAGAATAGAACTAATACAGGTGCAATTGCTTTCAACGCACCAACAAACAATGAACCAAAAATAACAATAGGACTTGCTATTTCAGGAATTGTTAAAGCAAGGATTATTCCTATGAGCAAACCGATCATGATTTGCTTTACCAGACTTAACTGGTTCCATTTTCCAATAACATTTTTCATTTATAATTCTCCTCTATTTGACATTTGAATATCTACCTAAGAAAGTCTTAGACTATAATAATCCACTCCAGGAAGACAAATGTCTCTTTGATAAAAGTATTATAATGCCACTAACTATATATTGCAATATTTTTTTAAAATCATAATTGTTTGAATAATCTAATAATGAATTAAAATTACTATAATCCTAGATTACCCTGAGCCTTATATTGTTTTTTTGGAATAATTTTAATGACACGATACTAAAAAACAAGAATTGGAAAACGACTGCACTATTACATTGTACGAGCACATAAAAACGCACTAGAGAAAGACCTCCCAGTGCGTTAGCATATTAGTATTTTATTTAAGGTACTCTACCGCAGCTCTTTCAATGGCAAGGCCGCTTTTATAACGTTTCATAAATTGCTCGAATCCTTCTACATCCTTAGGATCTGGTGAAATCGTAATTCCTGTTTGACCTGAAAATACCTTCTCATTCAAATATTCCTCTAACGTCTCGTTTTCCGCTTTGTTAATCATATACGAAGCAAGCTGAGCAATCCCCCATGCTCCTCCTTCTCCAGCCGTTTCCATTACAGATACAGGAACATTGAGTGCTGCAGCCATAATACTTTGTCCAACGTCTTTTGTCTTGAACAATCCACCATGACCTAACATCTCATCTAGTTTTACTTCCTCTTGTTTAAGAAGAATATCCATTCCAATCTTAAGGGCACCCAGTGCTGAAAATAAATGGACTCTCATGAAATTAGCCAGGTTGAAATGGCTATCTGAAGAACGAACAAACAACGGCCGCCCTTCTTCAAAATGAGTAATGTGTTCACCCGAAAGGTAGCCATAAGCGAGTAAGCCACCAGCATCCGGATCTCCTTCAAGTGCTTTATTATATAAAGTTCCATATAATTGATTAGGGTCGATTTCCAAGCCTAGTACTTTTGTAAATTCATCAAACAATCCAACCCATGCATTTAAATCAGAAGAACAGTTGTTGGAATGTGCCATAGCTACTAGGTTACCAGTAGGTGTTGTAACAAGGTCGATCTCTGAATAAACTTTGGATAATTCTTTTTCAAGCACCACCATTGCAAAAACAGAAGTTCCAGCCGAAACATTACCTGTTCGCACCGCCACACTATTAGTCGCAACCATACCCGTTCCAGCATCACCTTCAGGCGGACAAAGAGGAATTCCGGCTTTAAGCTCTCCGCTAACATCCAATAGTCTTGCTCCCTCTTCTGTCAAAACTCCAGCACTCTCACCTGCCACTAAAACCTCAGGTAAAATCTCTTCAAGTTTCCACGGTAAGTTATTAGGTGCAGTCAATTCATTGAATTGATCGATCATTTTCTGATTGTATTTCTTCGTCTCCAGATCAATTGGAAATACACCAGATGCTTCTCCAACTCCTAGAACTTTTTGACCTGTTAATTTCCAATGTACATACCCAGCTAAAGTAGTTTGGAAACGAATGTCTGAAATATGTTCTTCTTGGTTCAAAATTGCTTGATAAAGATGAGCAATACTCCATCTTTGAGGAATTTGATAGTTAAATAGCTCCGTCAACGAATTCGAAGCTTGTTCAGTCATATTGTTTCGCCATGTCCGAAAAGGAACTAGAAGCTCTCCGTCTTTATCAAAAGCCATATAACCATGCATCATTGCACTAAAACCAATAGCTCCTACTGTTTGTAAAGTCACATCATATTGTTGCTTTACATCTGCAATCATCTGTTGATAGCTGTTTTGTATGCCTTTCCAAATGTCGTCTACACTATAAGTCCAAATGTTGTTTTCATACTTATTTTCCCAATCGTGACTACCAGACGCAATCGGTAGATGATCTTCTCCAATTAACACTGCTTTAATCCGTGTTGAACCAAGTTCGATACCAAGTACTGTTTTGCCACTTTGAATGGATTTTTTCACATCAAGAGTCATGTTATTTTTCCTCCAATATATAAATAATAGGATCTATGTAACTGATAAAAAAAAAATTGTACGCTACTACGTTTCTACTACTTAATGAAGATATAATGTATTCTTCAAGGATTTACTAAATCGCTTTCATAGCTTATTATATCATATATATAAAACTATCTCATTAATAAATAAGTTAATTGATTAATATATTTAATCACAACTTATTTCTAACTCCTTATCTTCATACATATAATAGGCACTGCTCGTCCTGGTTCTTTCCTGAAGAGTTAATCTACCTTATAGGCCTTGATCAAACCGCAAATACTCGTAACTCATCAGCTTCTCTTCTATATAATCGTAACTCATTTTTATAAAAAAAGGATACTACTTTTCTCTAAATACATTAAGTAGTATCTCTTTTTTAAGATTATCCTTTGACAATCACATTTGTTTATATTCACTTTTCTTCATCCCAAAACAACTCATCCAGCGTTTTATCTAAAGCTTTGCAGATGGCAATACATAAATTTAAAGTTGGGTTATATTTGCCTAATTCAATTAGACCAATGGTTTGCCTAGTGACTCCTACTTTTTTTGCTAAGTCTTCTTGAGATAAATCATATGCCATTCGAGCCATTTTCAAACGTTTATTTTTCATACTACCACTTGCCTTCATGATCATCTAATTGATTTTGATTTATTTGCTCACTTTTCTTTTTCGCAACTAAGTACGAAAGTCCGGTCACCCCTGCAAAAATGGGAACGTAAATGAATAGTGAGACACCAAAAACAAGAAAAAAGAAGTTTACGGCCTCTTGTGTATTATCTGCATAATTAATCGCACTGTTCGTTGCAAAAGAGATTGCAAGCACTAAACCTAAACCAATACCAACAATAAGATTTTTGGTACCTAGCTTCACTTTACTCCTACTATCATGTAACTCTACCTCATCGGAATAAATACCAAGATAAACAGATCTTGTCGTGTAATAAATAGATGAAAATAAAATAATCAGCCATTCCGTTAGTACGACTTGAAAAGACATCCCGATAGTAATAAATTTAATCACAATCGAGAGTGAAGCTAGTAACATTATACCGAAATAAATTTCTTTATAAATTTTGTTTTGAATATTTTGCACCCGTTCATCAACATGTTTCTTTTTCCAAAATCTCATTTTTTACACCTCCGTAAATTGTTGTATAAACAGATCATACAATATATAGTACTCATAATGCAATATATATGTTACACAAAGAAAAATATACATTGCAAAAATAGGCGCAGTTGCAAGGGATAGTTCTCATCCTTACTTCTTTCGTTTCGTTTGTATAATTAAATCTAATTCCATCCATACTAAAAATAGCGTTGGGCTATAGCCAAGCGGTAAGGCAACGGACTTTGACTCCGTCATGCGTAGGTTCAAATCCTGCTAGCCCAGTTAAACAAAAGGCTCCTCTCTAGGTTCTTAATGAACTTTAGGAGGAGCCTGTTTATTAGAGTATTTTAATATTATTACAAGGTTTTTTCTTCTATAAATGTTAATAAATAACCTACAAATTTTAAAGAAGCACGAGAACCGTCCCCACGCTTCTTCCCTCGCTTCCTATTTCAGCACACTACCAAGTCTTTTAACCCCTTCAACAATCCTCTTTTCATCGGCATAACTAAATGACAGACGTAGATATTTCGTTCCATCTTGTTGATCTAAGAAAAAGTATTTTCCCGGAACGAAGGATACCCCTTCTTCCAACGCCGGAGCTAATAATTCTGACGTATCACCTGTAACTTTAACCCATACAAAATATCCTCCATTCGGAACATACCAGGAAGCGGATTTTGGTAAATATTGTTCGAGAGCAGAAAGTAAGACGGAACAATTAGCTTGGTACGTGGCTCTTAATGTTTCTACCCTCTCTTGCATATCAATACTCTCTAAATATACAGCCATTGTGGCTTGAGCAAATGGATGATCCAAATCCTTTTTAAACCACGCCAAGGCCGTAATAAATTCAGATGTTGCCGCAATCCAGCCAATTCTCATTCCGGGGGCTACTACTTTAGATAAAGATCCAACATGAAGAACACGGCCGTCTGTATCCATTGCTTTTAATGGAGTGGAATGCTTATCAAAGTGTAATTCTCCATATGCATCATCCTCTAAAATAAGGAAATTGTATTTAGCTGAGAGCTCCAACACATGCTTCCTTCGTTCTTCTGTCATCGTCGTACCTGTTGGATTTTGAAACGTCGGTATCGTATATAAAAAACGTGGAAGGCTGAGACCTTTCTCTTTTCTTTCTACAAGTACTTCTTCTAAAAGATCGGTTTGTAATCCATACTCATCAACTGGAATACTAATAAAGTGGTTCGTGTAATTCTTAAAAATTTCTAACGCTTCCATATAGGTAGGTGCTTCGATTACTACAAGTGTTTCATCATCAATGAGAACACGAGCAATAAGATCAATCGCCTGACAGGCACCAGCGGTAATTAACAACTCATCTGTTGAGACATTCATACCTCGTATGCTTAACCTATCTAATATTTGCTCTTTTAATTTTTCCATTTTCGGACTACCTAAATAATGCAGTGGCTGATCCTTCTCTTCTTCAAGCAAACGGGCTACCGCTGCTTTTATCTCTTTATCAGGCATTAAATGTGGTGCTGGGTAGCCGGAACTTAGACGTATGCATTCGTCTGGAAGAGCTGGCATCCACTCACCTGGTGGGTCATTCTGAAGTGCTTCTTTAGTTGATTTAGAAAAAAATGATTCAACATTCACGTTATCATTCACCTTTCAAATTTCATTCTTGTATATAAACAAATAGAAAGCATTGGTAGACACCAATGCTTTTTTCATAATAATCGCCATTACTTACTTTATCTTATTTTTAGAAGAATAAAAAGTGTGCCATTGCAGCAGCTACTGGCAACGTAATGATCGTTCTTTGTAAAAAGATAATAAACAATTGAACAAATGAAATAGGAATTTTCGACTTTAACAACAAAATCCCAATTTCAGACATGTAAACCAACTGTGTTAAAGACATAACTCCAATCACGAAACGTGTAAGTTCTGACTCAATTCCACTCCCAATAACCGCAGGTAAAAACATGTCAGCAAACCCAACAATCATGGCCGGAGCGGCAGCTTGTGCCTCAGGAATTTGTAGTAACTGTAGGAACGGGACAAAAGGATAAGATAAGTAAGTAAAAATTGGTGTGAATTCGGCTATGATTAGAGCAATCGTTCCTAGCGCCATCACTAATGGAATTAAGGCAAACCAAATATCAATGACATTTTGAATTCCACTTTTTATTACATTACGGTAACTCTTCACTTGACTCGCTCTTTCTACAGCTTGTTCAACTCCCCAACGGAAACTTGATACTCCTTCTGGAACCACTTCATCAATTTGTTTACCTACAGGCTCATAATATGCATCCTTTTTTAATGAAAGCGGCGGAATTCTCGGGCAAATAATTGCGGCAATAATCCCTGTTACAATTACCGTAAAATAAAATTGTATAAACATATGATCAATGTTTAGAAACTTTGCAATCACAAGACTAAACGCAATGGACGCAATGGAAAAATTCGTTGCCACAACAGCAGCTTCTCGTTTTGTATAATAACCAGATTCATATTGCTGCGTCGTTAATAATACACCAACTGTTCCACTTCCCATCCAAGATGCCAATGCATCAACAGACGAACGTCCAGGAAGTTTAAATAAAGGATACATAATTTTACGTACCAATGTGCCGATAAAATCCATTAACCCAAACTGAAGCAATAGTGGCATAAATAAACAAGCAAATAAGAACCAAACCATTAATACTGGAATTAAATCATAGAGCACAACCCCACCCGTATAAGCTGACCAGATGAATTCAGGACCTACCTCGTTAAGAATTAAAATAGCAAAAACCGCACCAATGATTCTAAGCACCAACCAAAATGGCGTAATGTTAAATAAACTATTTAAAAATGGACTCTGTTTGACAGCTTCAGGTTTAGTTAGTGTAACTACTATACTACCAATGGCAGATAAACATAGAATAACTGTCATAATGAAAGGAATATAATCCGCAATCGCCCCTTGCAGCGCATCTGCTAACACCCCGAGACCAATCGTTACCTTGTCATTTATTGATATTGGCACTAGAAATAGCAAAACTCCTATTAATGACGGTAACCAAAACTTCATATATTGTTTTGCTGTGTATTCTTTATCTTTTTTAATATCTAATGTTTGTAGTTTTTCAACTTCCATGATGTCTCTCTCCCAATTCTTCTATTTCACAATAATATTTAATGCTTTTTTTGAACAAGAAACAATATATCATTTTTATGTATAATTATGCAATCAATTATTTTTAACAAAATATGTTACCAGGTTCAAAGAATTGTAAATTCATTTCCCTCGGCAAAAAAAGATGCAAGGATGTTTGATGTATAGAACCAATTGAAGGCACAACAAGCAGATAAAATCCGCTAATTGTGCCTTCTTTTACGCTAACGTTCGGCTGAACGAACCAACCCATTGCGCTCTTTTCTTATTTAGTAAGCGCCGTATCCTGCTCCACCCCAACTTGCACCAATAATAACAAGTAGGATAAATAGCACAACTAATAATGCAAATCCTCCACCATATCCTGCTCCTGCAACTCCAGTCATTGTAACAACTCCTTTATTTATTGTTGAAGTCTTAACTTCACTCCACAAGACATCGTATGTGTAGAGAATTAATTTGTTCGGGTATTTTTATAAATTCAGCAAAAGATTAGAGTATTCAGGCTTGTACTTGTATCGAAGAGTGCTTCTACTAGCTGCAGTCTCTCGTTTCTTCTAACTGTTAGAGAAAGCACTATAACCGTCCCTTTGCATCCCCCGTCAAGTTAACGAAAACGCCCACTTACAACCAGTCTATTTGATTAATTTCATAAGTTAAGAGATAATAACCTAGTTCTTAAATTCATGAATTGAGGTGAGAGTGTGAAGAATGAAAGTGCCGTTTTTTGGTATTCACTTTCTATCTGTGCCGTATTTGTCTTTTGGGGTGCCATTGCTCCTGGTCACTTACAGGCCGTATCTTCAAATGTAACATCGTATATTTCTGAAGCATTTGGTTGGTACTACTTATTGATTATTATGTTGTTTTTGTCTTTCTGTATCTACCTTATTTTTTCCCGCTTTGGAAAAATTAAATTAGGTAAAGAAAGTGACCATCCCGAATTTAGTTTGCCTTCGTGGTTTGCTATGTTGTTTAGTGCGGGAATGGGGATGGGATTGGTTTTTTGGACGACTGCTGAGCCAATTTCTCATGCATTTATTAACCCTCCAACAGCTGAGGCAGGTTCCAATGAAGCGATTAGGCAGTCACTGCAGTACTCATTTTTTCATTGGGGAATTCACGCTTGGGCCGTTTACGGACTTGTAGCGCTAGCTTTAGCTTATTTTAAATTTCGCAAAGGTCTACCTGGCTTAATTAGCGCTACGCTAATTCCAATTTTTGGTAAAAAGCATATGCAAGGACTGGCCGGTAAATTAATTGACACACTTGCTGTTTTTGCCACTGTAGTAGGTGTTGCCTCCACTCTTGGATTTGGATCTGCACAGATTAACGGGGGATTATCTTTTCTTTTTGATACACCGAACACATTTGGCATGCAGTTACTTATTTTAGCAATTGCTACGGCTCTATTTATCTTCTCAGCTTGGTCTGGTATTGGAAAGGGCATTAAATATCTTAGTAACATCAATATGGGACTTGGAATAGCCCTTATGATTTTACTCTTCATTGTTGGTCCTACATTATACATTTTGAACATGTATGTAGCGACACTTGGGAGTTATATTACGAACTTTTTTGATATGAGTTTTCGGATTTCGCCACTAAATGAAACAGGCCGGACCTGGATTGATAATTGGACGATTTTCTACTGGGCTTGGTGGATCTCTTGGGCTCCATTTGTAGGGATCTTTATTGCTAGAATTTCTAGGGGGCGTACGATTAAAGAATTTATGTTAGGAGTCCTTTTTGTCCCAGCATTCGTCTGCTTTATCTTTTTTACTGTATTTGGTGTTTCTGCACTAAATCTAGAACAAAACGGTTTGGCTGTTATTTCTAATTACTCTTTGGAAACAACTACGTTTGGGGTCCTGCAGAATTATCCATTAGGTGGATTATTATCACTTTTAACCATCGTGGTTATTGCGATCTTTTTCATTACGTCGGCAGATCGGCAACATTTGTCTTGGTATGTTAAGTACAAGAGGGTCGATTAATCCTGCTAATTCTATTAAAGTCGTTTGGGGTCTTGCTATGTCAGCTATGGCTGCCATCATTGTTTATTTTGGTGGTACACAAGGACTACAAAATATGTTGATTATTGCTGCCCTACCATTTTCGATTGTCATGTTATTAATGGGAGCCTCATTTTATAAAGCTGCCAAACATGAAATTAGTAGTGGAAAACCGAATAAATCAAGTTGGAAGAAAGAACAAGTTGATAAGATAGGTTAAACATAAAAAAACCATCCTTTATTTTGCTAAGGGTGGTTTTTTATGTCGGTAGGCTGCAAAGGGATCGTTCTTTTGCTTCCTTATTCGCTTTAATCGGCAAGGTAACCAACTTCGACTCC
The DNA here is from genome assembly GCF_000513135.1 of Halalkalibacter akibai JCM 9157. GTDB lineage: Bacteria > Bacillota > Bacilli > Bacillales > Bacillaceae_D > Halalkalibacter > Halalkalibacter akibai. Next base: position 121,546 of record NZ_BAUV01000005.1, on the reverse strand, counting down.
ATCATGCACAGGTTCGAATCCTGCTAGCCAGTTCAATATACAAAAAACTCCTCCCTATATTCCTAATGAACTAGGGAGGAGCCCTTTTCATTGAAGTATTTTGATCCTTATACTATTGAAAACAAAACAAGTTACTAAATTACCTATTAAAATTCGCTGTTAAAGAAGCACGAGAACCGTCCCCATTCTTCCTCTTATTTCATCATTCCCCCATCAACATTTAATACGTGTCCGTTAATAAAATCGGATTCATCTGATGCTAGAAATAGATAGGCGTTAGCAATATCAGATGGTTTTCCAAGTCTTGGGCTTGAAGTAATCATCTTAATTTGCATGAGTAACATATCAGGTATCGTATTCACCATGTCGGTTTCAATATATCCAGGAGCAACTGCATTTACATTAATCCCTTTTTTCCCTAACTCTTTTGCCCATGTTTTGGTTAAGCCGATCACACCCGCTTTAGCAGCTGAATAGTTCGATTGTCCAATATTTCCCCCAACCCCAGCTACCGAAGATGTGTTAATGATTTTCCCCTTCCCTTTTTCAAGCATGAAAGGCAAAGCAGCTTGTGTACTATGAAAAACCCCTGTTAAGTTAACGTCTATTACCTTCTGAAAGTCTTCTACACTCATTTTTTTTAGTGTAGCATCTTTTGTAATTCCTGCATTATTGACTAAAATATCAATCCCACCAAATTCAGCTACAACACTTTGAACCATAGCATCGACACTTTCTCTGTTTGAGACATCGGCTTGGAAAAATGTTACCTGATCTAATTGAAGTTCTTGCTCACGTAACCTCCCAGCTTCTTCATTAAAGTCTACTAGTGCTACATTTGCTCCTTCTTTAGTAAATAATTTAACCGCTTCTAAACCAATTCCATTTGCCCCACCAGTAATGATGGCTGTTTTACCTTCTAATCTCATTTGCCTCATCCTTTTGTAATTATTATTTAATTTATTTTCTTGTCAAAAAAAGGTAACTTTAGGCTAGCCTTTTCTCTGATTAATTTCAGCTAAGATCGTTGGATACAATTTATCTAATTTATACAACCATAAAAGAATAACTTGTAAGATTGTTAGAATGAGAGGCAGGTGAAGGTTTAGTACGATGATCATATTATTTGCTGCAGCTGTTTGTTCAGCCAACGCCCCGACATAACCACCATAAGCCAACAACCAACCAATAAGAGCTCCCCCAATACCTGCTCCAACTTTCATTCCAAAACTAGCAGCACTATTCACTAACCCTGCAGTTCTAAATCCAGATTTCCACTCTCCATATTCTGTCGTATCATTAATCATCGCATATAAAAAAGTAACAATAGGTAATAAGGCCAAGCTTGAATGACATTCCCTATTAAAAAGACAGTGAGGTTAGTTGGGTCTATTAGTTTAACAACAGAACCTAATATCGCTGCGAGCGACACCACTAAAGCTATGTTTCGTTTCCCGTACTTCTGTACTAACTTCCCAACAAAGAAGAAGCCGATAATGGTCGGTAAAAATAAAGTCAGAGCAATTAAAGAAAAGTAACCTGTATTTCCTAAAATATATGTAGCATAGAAAATACCTGCCCCCGACAAAAGGGCATTAAGTGTGTAAGCGATTACACAATAGATTGTAATGATGATCCAATATTTATTAGTCAGAAGTCCTTTGAATTCTGTTGTAAAGGCAATCTTTTTCTTCGCTTGAGCAATCGTTTCAATATCTACCCTTTCTTTCGTTTTCAAGAAAGCAGTTAAACATGTAACGATTATAATTAATGCAATTGCTATAGAAACAACTGTCCATCCTAATTGTCCACCAATACTACTTGCTATTGGTTGCGCTAAAGTCATGACCAAAATCGTACTTAACATCGTAAAGACACCTGTGTATATGTTTACTAATGTGCGACCTTTTTGATCTTGTGTCATTAACCCAAGGAGAGTTTTATACGGTATAGATATAGCCGTGTACGTCAAGATAAGGAGAAAATACGTAACATAGGCATAGACAATTTTACCAGTCATTGAAAGATCAGGAACAGAAAATAACAAAACTCCGGATATAGCGAAAGGAATAGCCAACCATAGAATCCACGGACGAGCTTTTCCGTACTTTGTTTTCGTCCGATCAACAATAGCTCCCATCCCAATATCCGTCACACCGTCTAAAAGGCGGGCAACAAGCATTAGCGTCCCAACAATTGCAGCAGGAATCCCCGCAATATCCGTGTAATAAAAGGTTAAGAAAGTCCCTACCATCGTCCATATTAAAATAATACCGAAAAAGCCCATTCCATAAAACAACATCTCGTTATGACCAGGTCTTACCTGCTGTTGAGCTCCCCCAAAGTAACCATCTTGTTTTTTAATTTCTAATGACATTCAAGTTCCTCCTTTAGTTTGTATGCGCTTACATAAATACGTAACCTCCTTCTATTTTTTCAATTAAAGGATTCCTCACTTTAAATAGTTAGAATCTTTAAAAAGTATAACCTTCTGCCATTATAAACCATGAATGAGTAATCATTCAATTGTTTTTAAAAGGTGTTTTCTTATTAGCAACTATCCTCCCTTATGTAGTTAGCAAAGTCTTTTTCCATAATCTCTCAATTTAATCTTGTAATCTCTTTGTAATCTAACCGTAATCATATTCTCTATTAACTTCTCATAGAGTTAAAAAAAGCTATCAAAACGATTTTACTAGGAGGACTACATAATGAAAAAACTAATCTTCATTCTAACATTACTAGTAGCACTATTTCTTGGAGCACCTGTTTTTGCTCATACTGTTCAAGAAGGAGACACAATGACAAAGATCGCAAAAGCGAATGGCTTAACATTAGCAGAATTGGCAAGAGCTAACCCACAAATTACAAATCTTGATCTGATAATTGTCGGTCAGAAAATTCATATACATAAAAATGATCAATCCCCTGCACCAAAATCTGTTGTAAAAAGTTCTAGTGATCTAAATCTCACTGATCATGAAATTGACCTATTGGCTAGAATTGTACGAGCCGAGGCGCAAACAGAACCTTTCGAAGGAAAAGTCGCTGTAGCAGATGTTGTCTTGAATAGAATAGAAAGCCCTCAATTTCCTGATACGGTAAAAGAAGTCATTTATGAACCGAGACAATTTGAACCTGTTGCGAATGGACAAGTCAATAAACCTGCTGACGAAGAGTCTATTAAAGCAGTAGAAGCTGCATTGTCAGACATGAGAAATATCACGGAAGATGCTTTGTTTTTTTATAATCCGGACATAGCTACTAATCGTTGGTTGGATACAAGAGAAACCGTGATGGTAATTGGACAACATGAGTTTAAGAATTAATCATTATATTTTTTTTCAACAATTGACGGCATTTACAAAAAGAACAAGGACTAGTTCACTCTTTTTATATGAACTAGTCTTTGTTGCACTAAATTCTAGCTATGAGGATAGCTGACCCACTGGGATAATATCAGTCATAACGTTACCTACCTGAAGCCTCAAATTCACTTTTTTCTGCTTAGCAACTGTTAATTGACGAAGATTTGAAAAGAATATAAGAGACTGGCCTTCTGTAGTTGTTGGATCATGAAGATCGAAAAACAGATCTACTAACTGCTGATAAGAGACCTTCCAAGGGTCAAACAAAATTTCAACGATCTCAATATTTGTTCTTTTTACTTGCCTTACTTGAACATGATCAATTCCACGAAATCCGGTAATAAACGCTTCTTGACTAAAAAATCCACTTGCCCCAAACACTGCTCTTTCCATTTCAATCGCTCCTTTGAGCGATAAGCCTTCTATCCAATTTAAAAAACCTCTCTTTGTTTAAAGAGAGGTTTGTATATGACATACGTCGCTCTCATCTTTCAAAGGTAAACACCTTTGCAGGAATTAGCACCGTTCAAGTCAACGTTTGACTTGATGGTTGCCGGGTTTCATCGGGCCTGTCCCTCTACCACTCTGGATAAGAAGTTTATCGCTATTCATTTTTTATTTTTTCTTTATTGGTTCTTATAGTAACAAGTGCACAACTTAATTTCAAGCTATTTTTTCAAAATATTCATTTTTCACGTGTATTTTAACTAAAGAAATCTCAATGCATAATTAATCTAACAGTTAACCATAATAAAAATATTGTTGGGCTATCGCCAAGCGGTAAGGCAACGGATTTTGATTCCGTCATGCGTTGGTTCGAATCCAGCTAGCCCAGTTTACATGAAAAGATCCTTTTCCTATTTAGCTTAGGACAAGGATCTTTTTTGATTTCTATTTTCATTTGTTTTCATTTGTTTACCCTAACCTCATTCACTCCACTTACAACTCTATCCCCCCACCAGTTATTCGTTTAAATCCTCGTACTTTGCTTAGCTCTTCAACTAATTTCAATGATGCTTTATCTTTCGCTTTCGCTTCGACCATGATATCTGCTGATTTCCCGTATGCTTTTAATGTTTTGATAAACGGCATGGCAAACTCCAATTCAACATAATCAGCATGGGCTCGATGTAATTTCTCTGATTTAGGAGAGGACAAGTGGAATTTTGGTGGCTTCCCAGTCCTTTCCCAAGTGGCGAAAATTCGAGGTAGTAGCTCCTCAACAGTTTCATTTCCAGGGTTGGCCCAGTGGTGATGATAATCGAAAACGAAGGCAAGATTGTGCTGTTCGCACACTCGTAATGTTTCTTCTGCTGTGTAAGTTTTATCATCATTTTCAAGTGTCGTTTGCCTGCGAATATCCTCATCAAGCTTCGGGAAATTTTGGTTAAACCTACGTATAGCCTCTTCCTTATTTCCGTAAGCACCACCTACATGGATATTCATGGATCCATTTTTATGTAAATCCATTGCCCTAAACATGTCATAGTGATAGGTCATATCAATGATCGCATTATCTGTTATGTGATCCTGCGGACTTGTGAACAATGTATATTGGTTTGGGTGGAAGCTTACTCGTAAATGGTGTTTTCGAACCATCTCTCCAATTTCTTTAAATAGATGTTTAAAAGGAGTTACATAATCCCATTTAGCCTCTGGATGTGTAGCAAGTGGTACAAGTGATGAAGACATTCGATAAACATCAATACCATGAGCAATATTGTAGTGTAGGATGCGAATGGTATTTTGTAGATTTTGTTCTGTAAGGTAGTATAACTTTTCCTTTCGACTATCCTTATCTTGTTTCTTCCAATTCGTAAACGTTAACGTCCTAGAAGGCGAAGCTTCCCATAAAGAAAGTGCTGTTGAGACGTATCCAAACCTGAGTTTCATCGTGTCCTCCAACCTGTGAGTATAGATGCCTGTAGTTTGTGTCTTTTCAGATCACTTCATTCAAATGCGGTGTCTAGCTTTTCATATATCAAAAAAGCAGCACCTGAAAATACTATTCAGGTACTGCATGTTTAACTCTATTTAGCTTTTATAGAAACAAGTTCTTGAGACGTTCCCAGAAACTGATTTCGCCTTCTTCTTCAACTAAAACCTGTTCTTCCTCTTCTTCGACTTCAATCGAGTCTGTTTTGAGAATAAATTGAACAGAAGAGATATTCGTATTTTTTGCGGAAACAAAGGATACAGGTTCAAAATCGGATTTGTCGAATTCGTTCATCATGGCATCTATTTCTTCTTGCATTTTTTCTGGTAAATCGTTTGTAGCATCAGCTAATTCGGCTGTGCCATCCCTAAGCTCTCCAACACCGCTACGTAACTCAGATGTGCCTTTTGCGACTTCTCCAAACCCTGAGGCAATTTCACCGTAGGAGTTTGCAAGCTGGCCAACACCATCTGTGTACGAAATGAGTCCACTATGAAACTGACCATAGTTTTTGGCTAGTTGACCTATTCCCGCTTCTAGCTCTGCTAATGCGTCTAATCCGTCCATATTTTCCATTGCGGTAGAGATTCCACTAGCCATTGAACTTAATTGGCCGCTGATCTCTGTGACCGCATCGCTTGTTCCTTCTAACGTTGCACTTACCGCCATAAACGCTTCTTTAACATTGTCATACGTTCCTTTGGCCGTTTGTGCCGCCGCATACACTTCAACTAAACGAGCAATTGTTTCTTGGTTCGCTCCACTTGCATACAGTTGCTGAATGTCTTCTTCAGACACTGTGGCAGTTGGAATTTTATTAATAGTATCATTTAATGCGGAAAACGCGACCGAATAGTTTTGATTTAATTTCGTTAAACCACCCGCTACCTCATTAAGGCCACCTGCGATTTGCGACAGTCCAGCTGGTAATTGCGCTAAATCACCTAAATCCATTTCACTTGATGAACCATTAAGACCCTGATGTAACATCCCAAGTGACTGGTCAATTGTACGCGAAGCTTGAATGATTTCAGCAGAAGCATTTTTTATTTCATTCATTCCTGCTTGATATTGACGTGAGCCAGAATTCAAGCTTTGAACACCATTATTTAATTCTGAGACACCTGTGTTTAAGTCAGATACACCATTATTGATCTCTTGAATCGCGTCACTTAAAGTTCGCATTTCACCTGTCATTTCATCTGTTTCTAGGTGGTCAAGAGCCATAGATAATGGAATAGCGGCGATGTCGATTCCTTCCATTTCAAAATCAACGACATCAGCTAGAAAACTGATTTCACCCTCACTATCCGGCATGACGGTATATGTTAACTGTCTTTTTTTCCCGACATTTGCAATGTTAGCATCAGGTGCTTGGATATTGCTGATAATCTCGGTATTTAAAGTAAGAGAGATTTGCATTGTATAGTTTTCAAAAAATAACGAGTCTACTTGTTCATTTTCTGATGTATGGATCGTTAAAAGTAAACGCCCCTCTTGCCCTGCTAAATCCTCTGGTAGAATCTCTTGACCGTCAAGCACGTAAGAGATTTCAATATTCCAAGGCAATTCACGGTCAGCCGCCATGTTCCCTTGATAATAGAACCAACCTGGTGAAGCCTCTAGCTTTACCTCATCACCATCCTGCTCAATGACAGTTAGGTCCGTTAAATTACGAACTTCCGTATATTCTCCATAATCGATAATGGACCCAGGTTGCTCAACTTCCAACATATTCACGACATATAATTCATGTAGTGCCCCATTTGCACTTAAACTTCCATATACAACTTCATCTTTGGACGTAGCTTCCTCATTTACGCTGGCGTTTCCGATTTGATAAGGAAAGACGAGGAGCGTCGCTAAAAATACGCTTGTTACTTTCTTTTTCATTGTTAGTCCTCCCTAAAGAAGTTTGCTTTTACCGTTGTTTTTCCAATTACTTTATCGAACACAAAAAGCACTGCTGGCAGGAAGAATAGAACCATGATAAAGGCGAGTAACGCCCCTCTTCCAAGTAGTAATCCAATTGATGCAACAATCGGATTACTAGACGTGATCCATAAAATAAAGCCGACACACGATAAAATGGCTGCTGATATTGAAATCGAGAATGTCTTCTCATTTAAAGTTTTCATAATCGCTTGCTTGGCAGGCATTTCTTTGCGATTCTCCAAATAATCTTCGCTTAAAAGGATCGCATAATCGACTGTTGCTGCAAGCTGAACGGTACTGACGACCAAATATCCAACAAAGACTAATGGTGTGTCTGTAAAATAAGGCATAGATAAATTGATCCATACGGCTGCTTGGATCGTTAATAGTAAAATAACTGGAAGAGAAATTGATTTAAATGTAAAAACCAATACCATTCCAATAGCTACAATGGTTAAAATGTTCACGACTACATTATCTCTTGTAATCGTCGTCTTCATATCATACAAGGCGACACTTTCGCCGAGCGCCAGTGCTTCTTCACCGTAATAAGATGCGGCTATTTCACGAACCGTTTCAACGACTTGGAAGGCAACATCTCCTTCGTTATCTGTCTCTGTATAAAGGATGATTTGACTGTAATTCTCCGAATGAAACTGCTCTGTAATTGACGGATCCAAATATTCTGGTGGAATCGCCGGACTAACCGCTTGATTATAAGAAATAACATTTGTGACGTGCTGAACTTCTTCTAAATCTTGTTCCATTCTAACTTCGCGAGCGACATCCCCTTTTGGAACAAGTAAAACAATTGGATTTGTTTTACCGAATACCTCATCCATCGCAATAATGTCAGTGCCAAGACGGGTTGCCTCTGGGTGCTCCCCACTTCCGTATATAAATTCGGTTTCTTGTTGAGCTAAGAAAATAGGTACGAGCAAAACTAACACAACGAGTATGCTAATGATTCGTACTTTCATCACACCTTTACCAATAGGAAAAGTGTTTGGCACGAAAGGCTTGTGCTGTGTTTTATCAATCCATTTATAAAACAATACCGTTAAGGCTGGTAAAAACACCATTACACTTATAAAACTTAGGACAATCCCTTTTACTAAGTTAACTCCTAAATCAGCTCCAATTTCAAACTGCATGAACGTAAGTGCTAAGAAACCGAAGAAAGTCGTTGCTGCACTTGCTGCAATTGCAGGAAACGATTTTTTGATCGCAAGTTGCATCGCCTCTTCTGGACTTGCCGTTTTATCTCGGTAGTGGGCAAAACTATGAAGTAAGAAAACCGCATAATCTAACGAAACCGCTAGTTGTAAAATAGGACTAACCGATTGCGTTACGAAAGAAATCTCGCCAATAAAAATATTCGTCCCTAAATTAATGAGAACAGATACTCCAATAGCTGTAAGGAAAAATAGCGGTTCAACCCATGAAGTCGTAGAAATCACTAGAATAATGATAATAAGCGGAACTAATAACAAAGCTGCATATATGGCTTCATTGGCAGCCATACTTTGCGCAACAGCTGTATCGGCTGCTTCTCCTGTCAGTGCATTTTCCTCACCGATCAGTTCATAAATAGCTCCTGTAATCGCTACTTCATCCCCTTCTCGTACGGTCAACGAAAAGAGGGCATTATTGTCCTTATAGTAACTCTCAACTAACTCTTTTTCTGCCATCTCTAAAGGAGTTTTCAAATCTAACACTTGATCGAGCCAGACCACGTCTGTTACGCCGTCTAGCTCCTCGAGCATTTCTTTATACACAAGCGCCTCTTGTACAGACACATTCCGAATCATCACTTGTGCATTCGATAGAGGGATAGCAAATTCTTCTTCCATCACCTCAACCGCTTTGGTCGATGGGGTATTCTCTGGCATATATTCACTCATATTGTAGTTAACCGATACAAAAAACTGGGCAATTGCACTAACTACAGTTAAAAGCATAAAAACAACTACAATTGACTTTTTATATTTCATTATTTTTGAAGCGATGTCTAGCATGACTGAACAACTCCTTGAATCATAACTAATGTCTAAGTATAATGACACAGTGTAGGATAATCAACAAACAGTTCAATATCTTTTGTTACATATCCAACACTTAGCATACGATGTGATGGTTTTGTAACAAATCGTCAAAAATAGAGGTGATTTTACATGAGTTCCAAAATAGACAGACGAATTAAATATACACGGCTTGCTCTAAAAGATAGTTTCATGAAACTTATGCAAGAAAAACCAGTAACGAAGATTACCATTAAAGAAGTGTGCGAATTAGCAGATATTAATCGCTCAACATTCTATTCTCATTACACAGATTTATATGACCTTCTTAACCAGATCGAGGATGGCATCATTGAAGACCTCAACCAAACCTTGTCCTCCTTTAACTACACAAAAAATGAAGAAGCCATTCAAATGACAGAAACCTTGTTGGAGTATCTAGTAAAAAATAATGAAAGCTCGCAAACCTTATTCAGCGAACATGGCAACCCTGAGTTCCAAAAGAAAGTCATGATGCTAGCCCATCGACATTTGATAAACTTTTTAATTACAGACAGGAATAATCTTTCGTTTAACGCTGAATATTTAAGTTTGTTCATTGTAAACGGCAGTATTCATGTGATTCAACATTGGCTGAAAAACGGATTACAAGAATCACCGAAAGAGATAGCTGAATTGATTATTACGCTTGCGGACCGAGGACTGTCGCCTTTTCAGGGGTAATAATTAGGTGCCTGACCCCCGACGCGTTAAAGCGCTAAATTCATGTGCGAAAACCATGCATAATTTATTTAAAAGCAGCCATAATAAAAATATTGATGGGCTATAGCCAAGCGGTAAGGCAACGGACTTTGACTCCGTCATGCGTAGGTTCGAATCCTGCTAGCCCAGTTAAGAACTAGTGGAAAAGAGAGCATCCCTGAGTTAACAGGAGTGCTCTCTTCTTCTTGTCTAGACAACTTTATTCTAATGTCCGTCCCTCTGGCGCAATTCATTCATTTTCATTACGGGCAAAATCCGCCTCGATTCTTCTCATGAATTCCTCAGCAGCGCTATATCCTGATTGTCTCAAATACCAGTTGTTCGCCGCTGCTTCAATCAAACCTGCTACATCACGTCCAGGCTGAAGTTGAATTTCAATAGAAGGAACTTTTACACCCATGTATTCGGTAAAAGAGGGTTCGTGTTCAAGTTCATTATTTAATGCATCTTTTTGCCACTTCGTTAAATGAATGTCTAATGAGATTCTTGTTTCGTCTTGAAATACTTTTCGTCCATACATACGAACGACATTTAATAAACCAATGCTACGAAGTGCCAAAAATTCCTTTGTCTTTTCATCATGGGTACCTAGTAAAGTTCGTGGGCTCAGCTTCTTTAAAACGACGAGATCATCAGACACTAGGCGATGTCCACGACCTATTAAAGTATGAGCAATTTCACTTTTCCCAACACCAGATTGGCCACGAAGCAAAATTCCAACTCCAAACACATTCAGACAAACCCCATGTATTGATATTTCTGGTGCGAGATTTTTTAATAGAAAAGCATCCAACATAATGACAAATTCTGATGTTGTCTCTACTGTGTTTGCTACTAATAAAGGGATCCCCTCTTCTTTACAATAATGGGTTAGATACGTAAGCCCTTCTTCACCAGCTGTTACAATGAAACATGGTGGATGATAATGAACAATATTTCCAATTCGAACACTACGTTCGTCATTCGTCAACTTATGTAAATAATTTATTTCTTTTCTACCTAATATTTGAACTCGTTCTGTCGGAAAAAAATCAAAATGTCCGACAAACTCCAAACCAGGACGATGCGCTCGTGATTGAGTAATCGTTTTATGTAACTGATCCTCGCCAGTTAATACTTTCAATGAAAACTTATCTACCAAATCTGCTACAGTTAATCTTTTCACTATTCTACTCCCCGCCATCATTGCCTATATAATTCTTGTTCCTACCTTATTAAACATATATCTTTCATGATAAGATACAATTAAGATTATTTCCAATTGAAGCTATTTTAAGCATAAGAAGCGGTCTTAAAAAGGGGTCTGACCCCCGGTGCTTTAAAGTGCTAAATTCTTGTCTCAACATTAAATTCTATATGCATAATTTATTCAATAGCAGGCATAATAAAAATATTCTTGGGCTATAGCCAAGCGGTAAGGCAACGGACTTTGACTCCGTCATGCGTAGGTTCGAATCCTGCTAGCCCAGCTTTTACATGTTTATCAAAAGCATACGCAGGCAATTTTATATAGAAGATATACAACTCAAGAAAACCCCGCCTGGTAATTAAACCAAACAAAAAACTCTGATTGAACTATATTGTTCAATCAGAGTTTTTTGTTAATAAAAGGTTAGCTATCGGACACTAGGGGCCTTATATAGGAAGAAAAAACACTTTTTAGTATGTTCACGGACACACAGGGCCTTATCTTCTATAAATATCATCCATTTCACACCCGGTCAGCTAAATAAAGGCTCTACAGTCCTCTTGCAGCATAAAATCACCCTATCTTAAGTAAATAAGAGCTCTCTTGTCCGCTCATTAGATATCGTAAACTCACTTATAATCTTATACAATTTTAAAACTCACTTCAATATTCCCTCTAGTTGCATTTGAGTATGGACATACTTGATGAGCTGCTTCCACAAGTTGATAAGCAACTTCTTTTGTTGCCCCCTCTATTTCCACTTCAAGCTCAACTGCAAGTTTAAAACCATTGTCTGCACCTTTCAAAATTGAAACAGTAGCTGTTACGGCAGTTGCTGTCACACCTTTTACCTTTTGGGTACGAATGATAAGATTTAAAGCTGAATCAAAACAAGCCGAGTAACCAGCTGCAAATAATTGTTCAGGGTTTGTTCCATATCCGCCTGGTCCACCTAGCTCCTTTGGCGTTTTCAAATCTAAATCTAGCACATTGTCTGAAGAAACGACTCTCCCCTGTCTACCACCCACTGCAGTTGCACTTGCTTTGTATAATACTGTCATTTTACATTCCCCTTTTTTGCAAAATTAAAATTAAATCGTGCACGTCTTAATCTTAAGCGATATAATTTTCGCTGTCAATTTTTTCTCCTCTTCAATTACTTTAATTTAACCTTGAAAAACCTATTTAAATCGTATACGATTAAATCATAAACGATTAATATTTCCGGAATTTAAACTTTTATAATTTGATAGGGGGATACCGTCATGAAAACTGTATATGACTTTGTTGTAAAGAAAACCAATGGTGAGGACAAATTACTAAAGGAGTTTGAAGGCAAACCGTTACTCATTGTAAATACTGCAAGTAAATGTGGATTGTCTAACCAATTTAAAGATTTGCAGGAACTTTATGATAAATACAAGGATGAGGGATTAGAAATTCTCGGATTTCCTTGTAATCAATTTAATAAACAAGAATTCGATGATATTGATGAAACCACTCAATTTTGTCAGTTAAATTATGGAGTAACCTTTCCGATTTTTGCAAAAATAGATGTAAATGGAGAAAATGAAGACCCACTATTCACCTATCTCAAAGCTCAGAAAAAGGGTGTCCTTTCAAAAAATATAAAGTGGAACTTCACAAAATTTCTAGTCGATAAAAATGGAAAAGTTGTAGAACGCTATGCACCAACTACCGAACCGAGTAAAATAGAGAATGAAATCAAAAAACAATTATCACTGTAAAAAAGGATGAGCACTTTGGATGACTTTTTCACTTTAGAAAATCAACTCTGTTTTTCAATTTACGAAACAAGTAGTCAATTTAATAAACTATATTCGAAAGTACTTCACTCCTTTGGCCTCACCTATCCTCAATATTTAGCCTTATTAGCACTTTGGGAGAAAAACGGCTTGACCGTCAAGGAATTGGGCGAGCGTATAAATCTAGGTACAGGAACCTTAACGCCCATGATTAAAAGGATGGAAGCCAATGGCTGGGTGAAAAAAGAGCGTTCTACCGTTGATGAACGTAGAGTTTCTATTTTCCTTCAATCAAAAGCATTAGAAGAAAAATCAGCTATTTTAGAAAAGATTGCTACCGAGGTTAATTCATGTAACATCGAATATGAAGAATACGAAAAATTAATGAATCAATTAAACCTTCTTCATAAGAAATTAAAGCAACAGAATGAGTCTTTGAGTAAAAATTAATCGCACGCGTAAAGCGTTTCTCTCCCAATCTTTTTAGGAGTAGAAACGCTTTTTTCTTGATTAACGTTCTTCTCTATGCCTAGAGTTGACAAACGAATTACTGATTGAAATCTATCCTATAACCAGTTACCCTTAATAATAGAAAAATATTTTTGGGGGTATATGTGAAAAACTTTCGTTATTATTTAACTTTTATATTTATAAGCAGTTTCATTATTAGTGGCTGTAGTCATTCAAATTTAACTGCATCTGAAGTGATGGAAAACTCGATTGAAGCTATGACCGGTAAAGAAGAATTTGGCTTCACACTAGAATCTCACGCCGAAGAAAGTGATGGACAAACACTTGCCATAAATAGCAAAGGGCAAGTACAACATGACCCACGTACTGCGCATATAACATTAAAAAGTGATTACGATGATGGTGAGTTAGTAGAAACAGAAGTGTACCTATCAGAAGATGCGATTTACCACAAAGGCACTTCAGGAGAAGAGGAAGAATGGATTAAGAGCTCCTTTCAACATACTCCGCCAACGCCACATGAACAGCTTAAGGTTATTAATGAGTTTGTTGACTCCTTCACTTTCACGGAAAACGATGACCATTATCATTTTGCTTTAACAAACTATCAAGAGGGATTGGACACATTAGCTTCAACAATTTTCCCTTTTTTTCATGTAAGTGACCACCCTTTTGTTGAAATGATCTTTTATGTGTATCGTCAAGAAGGTATTTTAAATCACCTTACCTATGAATTCATAATTGATAAACAATCCTCCATACTCGTTTCAGAGTCTATTGAACTTCTGCTGGATATTGGTGACGATTTGGTAGGAAATGAGACAACATTTACGGAGCAACTTCATGTTACATATGATTTTTCTAATAGAGTTGAAGAGATTCAGATTCCTGAAAATATTATTAATAAAGCAATGTCTTACGGGGAATATATTTTTGCTGACAGAGAATTAGAAACAGAAGAAGTTCCTACTGAAACAAAGGGGATTTCGGATGGCAATCATTTCAACGGCGCTAACTTTACAACAGATGGTGAGTGGATCTATTTTGCCGACGACTTTTCTAACGACGGCATTTACCGGATAAACAAAGCAGACATTGACAATGGAATAGAAAAAATTTCTGATGTTAGTGCCTCAGATATTAATGTAACTGATGAGTGGATTTATTTCCATGATTCAACAGACGATTTTCATGTTTATCGAATGAAAAAAGACGGATCAGGGCTGGAAAAGATTCTTCATACTTATACAATTGATTTACGGGTTATTGATAATATCATCTATTATAAAAATTTTGCCGGTACAAATAATCGTTCGTTATTTCAGGCGAAACGTTCTGGTGCGACTACTACTACTTTTACACTAGTAGATCATTTATTTCGTTATACGGTTCATCAAGATGATGTTTTTTACTTAACAGATGATTTTCAATTATATAGAACTGACCTTGACCCCAAAGATAAGTCAAGCTATCTATTAACGAATCACCTTGTTGGTATGTTCCAAGCAGAAGACGGCTACATTTATTATGAAAATCTTAATGATGGAAATACGATTTACCGCACGCCTACTGATGGTTATGGTTTTGAAAAGCTTACAACAGATGAATCACAAGGATTTAATGTTTCAGATGACAGCATCTATTTTACGAATGTCTCTGACAATTATGCGTTATATAAACTCGACTTAAACACTCTTGATTCAATTAAAATGGATGAGAAAGGTTCATCCATTCATGTGATTGATGATCTTGTTTTTTACCAAAAACACATCACCAGTTTTGAACTTGGTTGGTTTGTTATTAACAAAGATGGCTCAGATGCAAGACAATTGTTCTTTGACTAGCACGACAAAGGCATTTAGGAGAACATTCCCTAGATGCCTTTTTTTACGTATTCCCTTGAAAAACAAGATTCATATTGATCTTTCATTAACCAACTTCGACAAGCTAGACCTTGATCATGATAAATCTCCTTTTCAACATTCAATTCAATACTTTTATTTTCATCTAGATTTTCCAATTCCTCGTTTTCGATGTATAGGGTTTTATCATCTTGCCATCTCATTGAAAACTTACTTTTTGCATCACTATAATAAACTATTTTCGCTTCCTGTTCTGTAAGATTGTTTATGATTTCCACCCATACATTAACACCACCAGCCGCACCACCGTATGTCATATAATAAGCATTGGCCGTATACTCTTCTGTTGGAGATGTGACTGGCCCTTTGTAAAATTCTCCATCAGCTGTTTGGAATGTAAAACAGTAGATCGTGTAGGCCGTAAATATACCTAACAGCGTAATACCAACAAAAGAGGCAATCATCAACTTTTTAGGAAACTGTTTTTTGTTGATCAAGTAAATAAGTAGTTTGATAGAAAAAATAAAAAACAAAACTACAGTACTAAACAGAATTAACAACCCAAATAAATTCAGATAAGGTATGATAACCACCTCCAAATATTCCGATACTCTACGCTAACGTAGCTCTTTTTATAGCCGCAACAATAGTGCTTATGCTAACACCATCCGTATCAATATACTCCCCGAAATCAAAACTCTTAAAGGCAGTTAAACACTTTTCCGTTTGTTGAAAACACCAATTCCCCTCTGTTTCTCCACGATTTCTTAGCCTCTTGTAAATAGTGCCCTCACTTGCAGTTAAACAAAAATGGTAGGTTTCCTTATCAATCTTCTTAAATCCATTTTGTATGTAGCGCAGGTATTCTGGTTTTCTGATTGTCATAGGAATGACAAGGTTTGTGTTATAAGTATTTACCATTCGTGCTGCCACCTCGACAGTTAATTCTTTCCACAATCGTAAATCCTGGAAATCACCAGTGTTGGCTTCTAGTCGTTTGATTTCTTCAGGAACGATATTTCTAAGCATAAAACCTACCTCTTCTGGATCAAATATCATAGTATTTGCGATTTTTTTCTGAAGTTCGTTTGCTATCGTCGTTTTCCCAACACCGAACGCCCCATTAATCATTATAATCATGTAAATACCTCATTTAACATATTCTTTTAATCTCTTCTTGATCTTAACATAATTTCCCAACAACAATATACTAGCTGTCCAATACAATCAGGTGTTTGAAACTAATAATAAAGCATCTACTTATAATGACCATACCACTTTAGAGTATCTTCTTGAAATTTCCGAGTTTTCATTTCTTAATAATTAGTCAATGACACGCAAAAAGGCTCGGACAAAGTTAACTTTATCCGAGCCTTTTTGCAGTTAGATCAATCTTCATTTTCAAGAATTTCTAAATCTCCAGATTCTACATGAAATAAACATCCTATTACCGTAACTCTCTCTCCATATTTTAAATATAAAGGATGTTTTTTCAGATTTTTTGTTTGGGCTATAACATTAATTTCTGCTAGTTTCTCTAACGATAATTGTCTTGTTCTCTCCTTTGGTAAGGAAGCTTTTATTTGATTGATCCACCCAACAACTTCATCGTCGATATGATCCTCCAACGCAAACTTAACACCACTGCACCCTGTATGACCTATTATCAAAATCTTTTTTACCTTAAGAACCTTCAAGGCAAAGTATAAACTAGAACGAAAACTCTCATCATTTTCGCTTACTTGATTCCCAACATTACGGTGGCTAAATAAATTTCCTAGTGGCATTTTTGTAATTACAGAAGGGCAAACTCTCGAATCACTGCAAGATAGAACAAAGTAATCAGGATGTTGCCCTTGTTTTAATTGATGAAAATAGGAAGGATCATGTTCCAATCGTTCACTTACAAATTGCCGGTTATTTTCTTTAAGTTTCTCCAAGCTCTTTTTTCCTCCAAGTAGAAACAATGTGATTAAATTTGAAAATCTAATTCACCCATTTTTAGTTCTTGTGAATTCTCCAAATGAATTCCCTTTGCCTTTAGAAGCTGATCAAGCGGTAAATGATTGAGTTGTTCCTTGTATTTATGATTCCAATTAGCTTTATTGACCGTATCTCGTATGGTGCCTTTCATACTCGCGAATAAAATAGTAATTCCTTTTTCCTGATAGAAATCTATCATTTCCTCTAACGTATCAACGGAAATGGTATCAACATCATTAACGCCAGACATATCAAACACCACCCATTTAAGCTCTTTTCTTTGTTTGATAATTGATTTTACCTTTTCTTCAATATAAGAGATATTGGCAAAATGAAAATTAGAATCAACTCTTAAAACAACGACTTCCTTAGAAGTCACTGCTTCTTTGTAACGTTTTATATTTCTGAATGTCTTCTCATTTTTGACATAACCAAGTTCAACAATCTGAGGTTTCGAACTTCGATTAACAAGTAACACTAAAGTAAATATCGCCCCAATAATAATTCCCCATTGAATACCAATAAACAAAGTGACCATGAATGTTATGATCCATACCCACCCTTCAAACGGCTTCACCTTAAAAAGATGCTTCATTTCTTTTACATCTATTAAATTATAAACTGCCACTAAAATGATCGCTGCAAGCGCTGCATTAGGAAGATAATAGAAGAAGGAAGTGAAATACATGAGCGTCACAATAATTAATACACCTGTGATAACTGATGTTACTTGTGTGGCACCACCCGCTTGATGATTCACAGCCGTCCTGGAAAAACTCCCATTTACTGGGAAAGATTGAAAGAAAGCTCCTATCATATTAGACAATCCTAAAGCTTTCAATTCCTTATTCGGACTGATTTTATATTTTTCTCTTTTCGCAATTGCTTTACCAATAGCTAAAGACTCCATAAAACCAAGAAGCGCAATTGTAATTGCCATCGGTAATAACAATTGGATTGTCTCTGGCGAAAAAGAGGGAACTACTAATTGCGGAAATCCTTGGGGAACATGGCCAACAATCTTCACACCACTTTCATCCAAATTAAACAGGAAAACTCCTAGACTAGACACAGCTACCACGAGTAATGCTCCTGGGAGGCGTGGTGCCTTTTTTTTCAAGAAGATCAAAATGAGTATGCTCAGAACACCTATTAACAATGCAATCATGTTTATATCTTTTAATCTATCTATAACGCCAATAAAGATGTACTGTGCTTGTAAATGATTTCCTAAATCAATCCCTAATACATGCTTGATCTGGCTCAATCCAATGACAATCGCTGCAGCAGATGTGTATCCGTTCATCACTGAATGGGGAATAAATTTAACAATAAACCCTAATTGGGTCATGCCTAATAGAAATTGGATAACCCCAACCATAATTGCAAGTATAAGAACAAATGAGAGATATTCTTGTGATCCTGGCTCCGCCAAAATAGAAACACCTGAGAAGACAAGTAGTGACGTAATAGCAACTGGACCAACAGACAGATGTTTAGAAGATGCAAATAAAGCATATATAAATAGCGGAACCGTAGCAGCGTACAACCCCATTACTGGTGGAAGACCAGCTAACATCGCATAAGCCATCCCCTGCGGGATCAGCATCACAAACAGTGTTATTCCTGCTATTAAATCTCTTTTCAATAAGTCTTGATTATAATTAAGGAGTCTATTTTCTTTTTTAAAATTGAACAACAGACACCCCTCCTTAATCTATAATTTTTATAATCACTATCTTTCCCTATTATTTTATCAGTACATTTGAAGAATTAATACTCGTCATGCAGTTTGTAATTCCTGACTTATTATGTACGTAAACAAAATTATAAAGTTATCTGTATTTTACCTATACCAGTTATAACGATTAAACGGCGTACCCCTATTTAAAATAGAGCTCACGCCGTATAGATCATTTTATGCTTTCTATTGTGTATTGACAAGGGAAACTTTTCTTTTAAGCTGTTCAGCTAAACCTTTAAAAGGTTGTTCCTAGATAAGTGATTTGATGTTAACTGATCTGATACTGCAGCTACTACGCTACAAGAGACTGTAATTTTTCCAATTATAGCTTGAATGCTGCCAAGACACTGATTTTTTCTCATAAGCAGCAAAATTTGGCACTTGGATCCATTTTGTTAGAAATAAATCACAAGTTATAGCCTGTGAAGATGAAAATTGAAGTTTTTTTCAAAGTGCAATAATTTTTTTCACTTTTTTTCGACATTGCTATTGAAATTTTAATTATAAGTTGATAATCTAGAGAAGCATTAATTGGAAAGCTATTATTTTATGACATCAGGTCTTTCCAAGCAGATAATTTTGACCACTTACTTTTGAAAGTAAGTTAAAGCCATACGGACAGCTGGGTCAAATGCCGACTGGCAACTTAAGTTGCCTTATTGATTGAGTTAGAAGCTCAAATTTTATAAGTTGGTTACTTTATAACCAGTGCATTTGCACATCAACTTGTGAAACGGTCAATAAGAGTGCTAAGAAGTAATTATTTGCTATATAGACTCTGATCCTAATAAGATACTCGATATTAAAAAGCTTTCTTCCATAATGGCTTTAATTAGTTTTTATGGTATAGATATGTACATATGACTTTTTGTCATGCCTTTTTAATATTACTTTGATATCTTAGCAAGTGTTGTGCGCGTAATGCGTCCTACACTTGCTTTTTTGTTATGGAAATATCTTCTGAGCGGTAATTTTGCTTCAAACTTTCATAACAGTTAAGCTAGACAGTACGGACTTCTCTTGCATTAGCAAAATTTATTTTAGTTGGGAGAAATGAATGATGGGTAAAGCACTTATTATTGGTTGTGGTGGAGTGGCTTCTGTAGCCATCCATAAATGCGTCCAAAACAGCGAGGTATTTGAAGAAATCTGTATCGCAAGTCGTACGAAATCTAAATGTGATGACTTAAAAGCGAAACTAGATGGTGGAAAAACAAAAATTACGACTGCGCAAGTCGATGCTAATAATGTGGATGAATTAATCGCGTTGATCGAAGAAGTAAAACCGGATATCGTTATGAATTTAGCATTACCGTATCAAGATCTAACGATTATGGATGCTTGTCTTGCAACAAAAGTAAATTACATGGATACAGCAAACTACGAGCCTGAAGATACGGCAAAATTTGAGTATAGTTGGCAATGGGACTATCGTGAGCGTTTTGAAAAAGCTGGAATTACAGCTCTTTTAGGAAGTGGATTTGACCCAGGTGTAACAGGCGTATTCTCTGCACATGCACTTAAGCATCACTTTGATGAAATTGAATACATTGATATTCTTGATTGTAACGCAGGTGATCATGGCTATCCTTTCGCAACAAACTTTAACCCTGAAATTAACATCCGCGAAGTGTCTGCTAACGGACGTTACTGGGAAAATGGCCAATGGATTGAAACAGATCCAATGGAAATTAAGCGAGTTTACAACTTCCCTGAAATCGGCGAGAAGGATATGTACTTGCTTTATCATGAAGAACTTGAATCTCTTGCTGTAAACATTCCAGGAATCAAAAGAATTCGTTTCTTTATGACATTCGGTCAAAGCTATTTAACTCACTTAAAGTGTCTTGAGAATGTTGGATTAACATCAATTGAGCCAATTGAGTACGAAGGTCAACAAATTGTTCCTCTTCAATTCTTAAAAGCTTTATTGCCTGACCCAGCTTCTCTTGGACCACGTACCGTTGGAAAAACAAACATCGGTTGTATCTTTAAAGGGAAAAAAGACGGCAAAGAGAAAACTTACTATGTTTACAACGTATGTGATCACCAAGAGTGTTTCAAAGAAGTAGGTTCACAAGCTGTTTCTTATACAACAGGTGTTCCTGCAATGATTGGTGCGATGATGTTAATGACTGGCAAGTGGAACAAACCAGGCGTATTCAACATTGAAGAATTCGATCCAGATCCATTCATGGAAGCTTTAAATAAATGGGGTCTACCATGGCAAGAAAGCTTTAATCCAGAGCTTGTTGATAATGAGCCAATTAAGCAACCGGAGTCCGTTCGTTAAGATGCGGTTCGAGGAATTACCAACACCTTGTTATGTAGTAGATGAAGGCTTGCTTGAGAAGAATTTAAAAGTTCTAAACGGAGTCATGGAACGTACCAACTCAAAAATTATTCTTGCACAAAAAGCTTTCTCGATGTCAGCGATGTATCCACTAATTGGCAAGTATTTAAGTGGGACTGCATCAAGTGGATTATATGAAGCACGTCTTGGTCACGAGGAAATGGGCAAAGAAAATCATTGTTTTGCTCCAGCTTATCGCGATGATGAAATTGATGAAATCATCTCCTATTGTGATCATATTATCTTTAATTCTTTTTCACAGGTGGAAAAGTTTAAAGACAAAGTACTTCAAGCTGGAAAACAAGTAGGTTTACGAATTAATCCTGAGCACTCTACACAGGTTGGACATGCGATTTATGATCCATGTTCTCCTGGTTCTCGCTTTGGAGTTACTATTAAGAATTTCCGCCCAGAGTTATTAGATGGTGTGTCAGGTCTTCACTTTCATACTCTTTGCGAGCAAAACTCTGACGATTTAGAAACCACTTTAAATGCCATTGAAGAAAAGTTTGGACCATATCTGTCACAAATGGAATGGATCAACTTTGGTGGAGGTCATCATATCACGCGTGAAGACTACGACATTGCTTTACTTGAAAAATGTATTAAGAGAATGCAGGATAAATATGGATTAGAAGTTTATCTTGAGCCTGGTGAGGCAATTGCTCTTAATGCAGGTTTCCTTGTAACCACTGTTCTTGATAAACTCGAAAACGATATGGAAATTGCCATTCTTGATACGTCAGCAACTTGTCATATGCCAGATGTATTAGAAATGCCTTACCGTCCCCCTCTATTAGGGTCGGGACAAGTAAATGAAAAGCCACACTCATATCGCCTTGGTGGACAAACGTGCCTTGCCGGTGACGTGATCGGAGAATACTCTTTTGACAAGCCACTAGAAAGCGGAGACCGCCTCGTTTTTGGTGATATGGCGATTTACACAATGGTTAAAAACACAACTTTTAACGGTATGCCCCTACCAGCAATTGCTGTAAAGAATAAAGATGGAGATTACCGTATTGTACGCGAGTTTGGCTATGAAGATTTTAAAATGAGATTAGCTTAATAGACAATTCTTAAAAACCAGATTCATTAAGAATCTGGTTTTTTGATTTTCCAAAAAAGGTGCCTCAAAAAAGGTGCCTCAAAAAGGTGCCTGACCCCCAGCACTTTAAAGCGCTAGAGCATAGGCACCTTCTCTGATCACATTAAAATCTCTCTAATGTCTTCTTCTGTTAACCCGTTAGAGGGTTGTTCTTCTGAATTAACAATCTCCGCGATTAGCTCTCTCTTTTTCTGTTGTAGATCATTCATCTTCTCTTCAATGGTGCCTCGAGCGATTAGCTTGATCACCTCTACTTCTTTTTGTTGACCCATTCTATGTGCTCGGTCTGCAGCTTGTTGTTCGACAGCTGGATTCCACCAGAGGTCATATAAAATGACCGTATCAGCACCAGTTAAGTTCAACCCTGTTCCTCCGGCTTTCAACGAAATCAAAAATAACTCACTCTCCCCTTCATTGAATTTATTGCAGAGTTCTAATCGTTCCTCTGAGGCGGTTTGTCCATCAAGATAGAAATAGGTTTGGCCTCTTATTGTAAGTTCTCTCCCAATCAAGTCTAGCATTTTCGTAAATTGCGAGAAAATCAGTACTCTTCTTCCAGAAAGCTTAGACTCCTCTAGAATTTGCAAGAGCTGTTCGAATTTGGCGGAGCTCCCCTTATAGCCATCTACAAACAAAGCAGGGTGACAACAAATTTGTCGCAATCTTGTCAATCCAGCTAAGATTTTAATTCGATTTTTGCGTACTGTTTCTTTATCAAGATGTTTTAAAGTCTCGTGCCGTAATTTTGCTAAATACGCAACATACAGCTTCTTTTGCTCAGGTAATAATTCTGCTGATACTAAGGATTCCACTTTATCAGGTAGCTCATGAAGTACATCCTCTTTAACTCTACGAAGCAAAAAGGGGCGAACTCGCCGAGCAATTTTCTTTCGAGATAACTCACTGTACTCTTTTAGTCCTTGAAATAGCTGTGGAAAAACGACATGAAAAATTGACCAAAGTTCTTCAAGTGAGTTTTCTACTGGTGTACCTGTAAGTCCAAACCGATGTTCTGCCTTAATTCTTTTTACTGCGCGCGCTGTTTGAGTGACTGGATTTTTAAACGCCTGTGCTTCATCAAAGAAAACCGTGTGAAACGATTGCTTTTCAAAGCATTGGATATCACGACGAAGCAATGGATAAGACGTGATGATCACATCTAAATCACTTGTGTCTTTTAAAAGCTGCTCTCGCTCTAATTTTTGTCCATCTACCACAACCACCTGTAATTCCGGAGCAAATTTCGCCAGTTCATGTAGCCAGTTATATGTTAACGAAGATGGACACACAATCAAGACAGGCTGACCACTTTCTCGAATACGTACTAGTTCCGATGTGATAAAGGCAATGCTTTGTATCGTTTTCCCAAGTCCCATATCATCGGCTAAAATGCCCCCAAATCCATAGCTTGCCAAAGTTTTCATCCATTGATAACCTTGTTTTTGATAGTCTCTCAATATAAGGTTTAAGTTTTCAGGTACATCAAACAAAGTAGTTCCAGGATTCAGCAATTGATTGAAACGCTCTTGAAACGAATGTTCTGCTTGAAAAACGTTACTATCCTCAAGTCTATCAAGAAATTTTAGCCCCTGAATCATTGGCATATTCAGGCTCGTTTCAAAATCTTGTTCCTGAGATGGCACAGCATGTAAGAATCGCTGAATTTCTTCCATTTCTTTAGTTTCAAGTGAAAGAAGCGATCCGTTTTGAAGGCGATAGTATTTACGCTTTACTTCTAGTGCAGCTAAAATCTCTTTAACCTCTTTATCTGCTACCCCGTCCATCTCAAATTTGAATTCTAACCAGTTTGTTCTTTCTTTTTCATTAACATGAACTTTAATTTTCGGATGAGCATTCTTTTTAAAAATGCGATTTCTAACAGCTGTGGTTGCGTAGATCTGACAGATTGATTGTAGCTTCGGGACAACATGGTATAAAAATTCATATTCAAGCAATTCATTTTGCATGAAATAACCACCATCTGTTTTAGAAAAACCACTTGTTTCCATAAGCTGAAGAATTTCCTCTTCTTTTTCCAAATCTCTCATTACCATTGGTTCTGCACTCTCTCGCTGTTCCAACGGTTGAATGATCACATGTTCATATTGAAACTCCAAACCGACAAGCAAACGATTTCTTAAGCGATCCAAATACAACTTGGCGATAAGTGGTGTTTTCAAAAGCTCTTGTGACATTCTTTTAGACAGTTGCACCTTTCCAATTCTCTTCAGATCAGGTACAGTTTTTTCCAGAAAAACATTCATTTGTTCGTGTGGTATAGGTATGTGATTTTTATTCGGAGACGTTAGCGTTTGCTTGAGTTCGTATAATCGTTCGCAATCCTGTCCTCCGAGCTGAAATACTTTCCCATCATATAGTACAGCACTATAAAAATGTAAAATACTCATTCTTTCGAAGCCCTTAATTGTTAATTGGAAATTTGAATCCTCAGTATCTTCGAATAAAAACTGAATGGGAGGAGGTCCGTCCACGACCCGAAAGCTCTGAAAAGCCTGACCTTCTCGCTTAAAGAAAACGAATGGAGCTTTTTTCAGTAACGGGATAAGATCCTTCCAAGATGATGGAGGAATCAGTAATGTTGAATTCGATTTTGTCTGATTAGAATTATAAGACGTTGCTTCTAGAAAAGCTTTCTCATCGTACATGACACGTAAAAGCTGTTGAATCACCTCATCTGATTCATTCGTAAAACAGTGAATGTTTGGATCATAGGCTGATACAGAAGAGTACTTGTATAGTTTCCCTTGTTTCACAGCTAATAGAAAGTTTCTTATCGACTTGACTGAGTCTTTCTCGATTTGTATTTCCACTCCGAGCAAGTATTGATCCTCTCCGATTAAGACTGGTTTAATAGTAAAGCTGATAGGGAGAATTTTTCTTTCTTCAAAGTAAAGTTGATGTCCACTAGTTCTGGTTGGCTTATTTTGAAAAAGAGACATGAAAGCTTCTGTTTCCGTACCAACTGTAGAAGGTTCCACTTGATTACCAAGGAAAGACCTTTTTTCTAGTTGCTGCCGTTCATAAATCGCTAGTAAAGTAGCAGCAACATGCTGGCAACTTTTTGAGAAGTTAGCTAATGTTGGACAGGTGCAATTCATTTGAAAATCACCTGTTTTGCTTTTTTCAATAGTGACATGAAAGTCTTCTTTGCCACAAATGGTAGCTTCACAGAAATCTTCTTGATACTGGTGAAGAGTTACTTTATTCGAGCGATAAAAAGAATCCCCTTTTTTATAAGAAACCGTACCGCAAAGGTCTTTAATCAGCTTGTGATTGATTTTCATCTCCATGTTTTTTTCGCTCTTTCTATATAGATATATTAAGGTTAGAAAAGGGTGCCTAGAAAAGGGTGCCTGACCCCCACTGCGTTAAAGCTTTACAGCGCCGGGGGTCAGACCCCTTTTTATGAGACCCCTTTTGGATATATTTCCCCTTGGTCGATTGGTACTTTAATAATATAATAGATTCAACTGTTAAGATAATAAGGAGATAAATATGACGATATTAATAAAACCTACTCATACAATCACACCAGAAGTTGCCTTCACATCAAATACACATGTTATGAATGGGGCTCATATTTTATATGTTACGTCAAATCAACAAGAGTATATTAACAACGCAGTCTCTTTTATTGTTGCAGGTATTGAACTAGGCCATGCTACGATTTTTATAGATTCGTTGGAGACCGTTTCACTTGTTAAGAAAGCCCTATTAAAAAAGGGGGTTGATCAACAAATCTTAGATTCCGTTATATTTGGTGACTCTGAAAAAAACTATCACTCAACTGTGGAATTAGATGTAGATCGTGTTGTCCAAACGTTCTCTTCCTTTCTTAGACCAATCGCAACTAGTGGTACCCCCATTCGGAACTGGGGAAAACCTGCCTGGCTTGAGAATCAATGCTGTCTAAAAGAAAAATTTCTTGACTATGAATTAACTGTTGAAGATTTTGTTAATGAAGTTCATTCCGTTAGTGTATGTGCTTATGACGGTAATTCGATCTCTGCTGACCTGTTACTAGAAATGAGCAAACATCATTCCTACATCATGACCGATACCGAGTTTACCACTTCTAGTTTTTATGACTGCGAAAGAGTCTCTCCGTCGATAGGAATGGAAGAAAACTATAAAGAAACCATTACAAATCTGCAAACTATGAACAATCAATACATTCATTTGATCGAGCAGATGCCAGAAGCTGCGTTTATTCTTTTAGAAGGCACCATTGCCTACTCTAATATGGCCGCACATGAGTTACTCGAATCTGAGAATGAGCCATTGATAGGTAAAGCTATCGGTGATTTCTTTCATCCGAGTCTTTCTGAAGAAGAGATTAAAAGAAAAATAAATTTGCTGCATCAAAAACCCTCAACACCTGTCGAAGAAACATTTCAATCATTACATGGAAAAACGATAGAAGTTGAAACCTTCACCTTTCCTTTTGTTTTTGAAAATTGTAAGGAATCAACCATGCTCTTAGTAAGAGATATCAAAGACCGGAAAGAAAATCAGCGTTTAGTTGTCGAAGCAGAAAAATTAGGAATCACAGGTCAGCTTGCTGCTAGTATTGCTCATGAAATACGTAATCCCCTCACTTCTATAAAAGGATTTATGGCTTTAGCTAGAGAAGGAGAATTAAAATTAGATTTCATATCTATTATAGATAAAGAGATTGAACGGATCGAAACGATTGCTAGTGAATTGTTAGTTTTAGGAAAGCCCACTTCAATGAAAACCGTAGAATCAAATGCAACGACCTTACTTCAGAACTCCTTTACTCTTATGCAATCTCAAGCTAACATGGAAGGAGTTCTCCTTGAATTCTTATCAACAGAAGAGTTTTTACCGATCCAATGTAACGAGGAACAAATAAAACAGGTATTTATTAATTTAATTAAAAACGCGATAGAAGCAACGAGTAACAACGGACAGATTCTTTTAAAGATATATAAACAGAATAATAAAGCTTGTATCGAAATAACCGATAATGGTAAAGGAATTCCTGAGCAAATTCAGGACAAATTAGGTCAACCTTTTTATTCAACAAAAGAAAACGGCACTGGCTTAGGCCTAATGATCTGTTACAACATTATCCATCAACACGGTGGTACAATTAATTTTAAATCAAAAGAAAATAAAGGTACTACCTTTAACGTTCAACTGCCATTGATAGAGCAATAAAGGTGCCTGACCCCCACTGCGTTAAAGCTTTACAGCGCTGGGGGTCAGACCCCCTTATAAGTCATATTTCTCTCGCCATCTCACTCTTTCCTGCTCTTCTATCTGTTTTTCGAGCGCTTCATCCCAACGTTCAAGTGATGTATTCCAGACACGGGCGAAGAAAGAGTCCTGTTCTTGATTATATAATTGAAATTCGACACACGGAATATATTCAAACGACCGCTCCTCAATGTTCAACACAGCATCAACTACTGTTTGGAAGCCATCTTCATCCAGTCCGTTTTCTCTTTCGGAAATGAATTGTAAGATTTGGTCCACATTAACGATACCTTGTTGATCCGCATAGCGAAAAATCGGCTCTTCCTGTTCTGACTCCTTCTCAGGTTGGTGAAGTTCTGACCAATATTCATCAAGATCAGAACTATAGAAAAGCTCGGTCCACTCTTCTTCTAACTCTTCTTCAATAATACCCGTTTGCAACTGTTCATGCCCTTTTCTTGTAAGCTTGTAGATTCCTCTTTCTTGTTGAATTAAGCCTGTCCTCTGCATTTTTTCAATTAAATCTGCAATGAATAACTCTTCAACTAAAAGCATTTCGGTTAAGTTCGCTGGTCTTCTAATATCAGCTTCCTCAAAGGTGAGCATCATCATTTTCATCAGAATATCCATCTTCGAACGCTTGACTCGTTTGAATTCCACATCCAATATCATAACCGGTAGATACCATACCGCTGTTTCTTTAATTTGAATAGATGGATTTTCAAGTAAACTTGTACGTAGGCGTTTCGTTAGTTTATCCAAGCTGCATCACCTCTTCAAGCATTCGCAATCCACCTTGTTTTTTGGCGGCTTCTAATACGTGCGAATACATCTGTCTTGTATCTTTATGTTTTGCGCGCTCCGTGTACATCTTTGTGCTTCCAATTAAAATAAGAAGTTCTCTTGCACGCGATAAGGCAACATTCAACCTGCGATAGTCCTTAGCAAAACCGATATCATCTTGTTTGTTATCATGGTTTCTTACCATACTTAACAGAATAACATCCATTTCCATACCTTGGAAGCGGTCAACTGTCCCTGTACGAATCGTTAGGTGCTGCAGTCGAAGTTCTTGTTGAATTAAGCGGTCAATTCTTTTAACTTGTTCCCCGTAGAAACTAATAACACCAACACTCTTTTTATCATACTCATCCATTCGTCCAGCTCTTTTAGCTGCTGCAACTGCTTCATCTAGCTCGGTCAACATCGCACCGATCTTCTCTAATTCAGATGGGTTAAATAAACTCTTTCCACCTTTCATTCTTTCCTCAAAAAATGCAGGTTCATTTGGCATATCAAGCCATAAAAGGTGATTGTTTCGCTTTATAAGTGCTGATTCTAGTAAATGGTCGCGTTCTGCGTCAGAGTCAGTTAAGCCACATTGCAGTCGGTCACTTTCCTGCTCATAAAATGGTGCAATCGTCTCCATAATGTTTTCATGCATCCGGTACTGGATCGCGAGCATGGTTTTATTGCTTTTTGGCAAACTCTTAAATAACCGTTCAAACAGTGATTCTTTTAAAAGTTTGTTTAATTCCGCTTTTCCTTCAAAATCATCACTACTATCGGCCATTTCTTGTAGCGTTTCTTCAAGCGTATCATTACCTAATAGAGGTGGCAGTTGATGATGGTCTCCGACTAAGATAATTTTTTTCCCTTTCAGCATTGGCAAAAGTAGCTCTGGCGGAGTTGCTTTTGACACTTCATCAATAATAACAACATCAAATTCAGGGTAGCTGTCGATGAAATCTTTACGTGCCGATGCCACACAGGTTGTTCCGATTACATTGGCATGCTTCACATAAAGTTTACGGATTTCATCCAAATCGTGTTCACTTGCTTCTTCTAGTAGAGACAGCCACTTCCCTTGAATCGACTGAAAAAGTGGAAGTCTTTTCTTCTCTTGTTTCATAGACTCGCGTCTCAAAGAAAGACTTGCTAACTGAGTTAAAACTTTTTCATGCTCCGCTTCAGGTTCACTAGCCAAAATGTCTTTTAACATTTTTTGTTCTTCTTCCCATTTAATAAACGAAACATTAAGCTCATTGAGACAATCATCACTTACTACAAGTTGCTGCTCTGCTTCTTCAAGTTGCATTACTTCTTGCGCTTGTTTCTCACTATTTTCTTCAAAACGCTTTTTCACTTGAGAATAAAGTTCTTGCTTTTCCTTTAATTCCAAGGATATTGCTTCTTTTTGTTTCAGCATTTCTTTCGCGTTCGGGATGCTCTCCGCTGAAACACTTAATTGTTTTTGCTTGTTTTCTAGAGATTGAAGTGTAGCTTTCTCCTCTTCCAGTGTTCGCTGCCACTTCTGGTACAACACCTTGTTTTCACGCTGCTTTTGTTGAAGTTCATCTGTCACTTCCTGCTTCAACGATCGAAAAGCTTCTTTAGCCATTTGGATATAGCTATCAGGTGACTGTAACATTTTAGCTTTTTGCCATACAAACTGTATTCTACTGTAAAGTCCTTCAAGATCTTGGATATCATATTTGACGTTGCTTTTGTACTTATATCTTAATCTATCTAAAAATTGATCAATAGTCTCGGCTGTATAAACGGCCTTTCGTGCCTTAGCTCTTTCCTCCAATTGACGAGTGACTACAAGCTGTAGCGCTAGGTTCTGTTCAACAACTGAAATGGCTTTGCCAAGTTTCTCGGCATAATCTTTTAGTTTTTCCCTTTGTTTGATGTATCCGCGAATATCCTCGATCTCTTCCATAAGCTCTTGCATTCTTAAAGAGCGCTTCATGTTTTGTTCGAGCATCACCCATTTTAAGCCGTCTATTTGCTTAATCTCTTTTACTCTTTCTGCAAGAGCCTCTGTCTTGTTAACTTCTTCTGACCACATTTCACATTTAGATAACGTTTGCGCGAATGTTTGCTTTTTATCAGCAATGTCCGCTTCAAGAATTTCTAGCGCAAGACTGTTCTGCAACCGTTGAATCAATTGCTCGTTTGCCTCCCATTCCTTTTGAATGGTGTCTCGATCTGGCTCTGTCTGAAGAAAAATATTTTCTTTCTCGAGCTCCGCATTTAGTAGGTTCAGAGATTTTTTGCTGTCCTGTATCTTTTTTAGCAATGCTTTTTGCTCTTGCTCAGCCTCTTCTACCTTCTTTTCTTGCTCATCAATCAGTGATTGAATCTCGTTAAATTGTTGTTCTGCTCGCTGCTTGGCTTCCATTTCAGCTTGTAAACGTTCAAGTTCAGGCTCTAACCTTTCTTGCTCTTGCTGATTTGCTTCCCATTCTGCCTCAATTTCACTTTCTCGATTATGGCGTGCTTCAAATTGAGAAGATACTTCTTGCAACGTGTGGTCTTTCCAGTATTGCCCGACATTTTCTTCAATGAATTTCTTGCCTTCTTCTTCGATACTTTCCGTTCGTCCTACACGAAGAATGCGAATGTCCTTATTCGCAAGCAATCGTCCAAGAGCGTTGTCGACAGCCAAATTTGATTGAGAAGCAACCAATGTGCGAAGTCCTGCCTTTGCATTTTGCAAGCAAATTTCAGAAATAACCGTTGTTTTTCCAGTTCCCGGCGGTCCTTGAATAACGTATAAATCTTCTGCAGACATTGCTCCTGTCACAGCTTCACGCTGGAACTCGTTCAAACGATTATGAAACTTAAGAACCGCTTGTTTTTTCGGAGGCTGGACTGGTGGTTTATTTTCAAACAAAAGACGCTCAAGATCTGGATTAACAGCCAAGCCATTCTCTAAGTGCTTAAAGCCTTGTCGCAATCTCTTTACTTGACTCAAAGTGGCAAAATTACTGAAAACGACTTCTTTTGGACTCACGTCAAGCCGTTGTTTTCTAGCTCGTTCTTCCATATAGCCATGTAATTCAACCTCAATCGATTGCCCAGAACGGTTTGCCTTTAGAACTTTTCCTATATCTTGGTCAATCCCTTTTAATTTAACACTTAGATCTTTGAGAGACTTCCACTCTTTTTCCCCAAGTTTTAAACCCGTGATCGTCACCCTAGTGAAATCCCCATTAAATATAAGCCCCGAAAAGCTTGTTGTCATATCTGGAATGTCGGCAGATCGCTCTTGAATTTTCAGATACCCTTCCCAACTTGCGATCCTTTTTTTTACGTACGTTGAACTTTCTTGTGCAACAGGCATCTCATGGATCAAGTTTAGTAAATCCAGAGCTACTCGCTCCCCGCGCTGGAAATTCACATCAAACAGAAGATTCGCCGGTCGCCGCCAATTGATATGCACGGGAGTATGGACTGCTCTTGTCGTTACATTCGTTACAATAACTCGGTCCATCTCCACAACACCATGGAGCACAATGACAAACTCGTTGTATTTCTCCGCCAACTGTTTGTTCTTCTCAGTGTCCAAAAATAAAGCAACCGATAGAACACGGTCAGGAGCAGGTGGGTATTTTTCTATATAAACATGAAACGATTTTTCCAACGAAAAAAACGAGCGCTCATCAAGCCTGAGCTCCCGCATCTTGTCCTTCGCCTTATTCGTCAAAGTGATTGGACAACGATATGGAGTTATATTTGTCTTTATCATGTGTCCTCCTGCTTTTGCCAGTAACCTAACATTCAATGATTGAATTATACCATATTGTTTGAAAGCTTTTTACTAGTTTGATCTATTGGTGGAACTTAACACTAAAGGATACTATCCTCATTATGATAAACTGGTATAAACTAGAAATGCTTATTTTATGTTTCATAAGGAGGTACGTCATGTCATTAAATACGTGGTTTTCTAAAGGAATGACTTACACAGAGTATGTGGAAAACATGCAGGTGAACCGCCTGGAATTGGAAGAGATTTATCAGAACGTCACATTTGAGTCTAGTGACGTTACATATTTTACTCAATTAAGAGATAAAAATCTGCAAGTGATTACACTCACTGCAGATTGGTGTGGCGATGCGGCTTTGTGCATACCAATTATGCAGCGGATAGCGGAATTAATCTCAATTGAATTGAGATTTCTCATTCGTGACGAAAATTTAGACCTTATGGATCAATACCTGACGAACGGGACTGCACGTTCTATACCTATTTTCATTATAACCAATGAACTAGGAAAAGAACTAGCTGTATGGGGCCCGCGCTCTCCAGAAGTACAAAAATGGGTAACAGAACAGCGGGCGAATTTACCAGCACAAGACGCTCTTGATTTTCAAGAGAAACAAAAGGATATGTACGCAACATTTAAAAGAAGAATCACAACAGATCCTGTGATTTGGCAATCCGTAATTAGTGATATACGATTGCGCTTGGAAAATCAGTTGAATAATTAACATAGCAAGAGTTAATTTCAAAGTAATAAACGGAGCTACCTCGGATGAGACTTCTCAAGGTAGCGAACCACTCTATTGCCAGCTTTTCGTCATCTTTGGAACACCCCCGTCTAAACAACTAATCTATATCGATGGACCATTCTCCAACTGCGGTGATTTCCATTAGAAACGTTCCATTTTCGACCCGAACCTTCCCTTCATATGGATCGGTTGTGTTTACCATTAAACTCCGACTTGGATTAAAACCTGTTATAGCAAAATGCCTCCCCTCTGAGTTCCCCACCACAGTTGCCAAGCTTGGATCCCCAGTTACTTGGATCACATCATCTCCTGAGCCTTCAATTACACCAGGTCCCTCAAGTACACTTAAAGTTCGCATAAGTTTTACCTTTTTAAACAAGCAGAAATCAATCTGGCCAGATCGAATGATGTCTACATTTCTAAGTATTGAAAAAAGGGTGTACGGCATTTCGCACACCCTTCTCGATTTTCTTTTTTTTCCTTATAAAAACCTTCGTTTTTCATGCTTAACTGTCCGTTTTAAATTTTTTTCAAAATGAAAACGTCTCCTTTCAATTTCCTACTAGTTTCACTCTTATTCATTTGTTATAGTAGGTAAGTTCGTTTTAAAATTTATGGACTAACGATGAAATACTCTAGAAAAATAGAGTTTAGACAGAAAAGGTGAGGATTTTATGGAACATCAAGCATTACAACAAGTTGAACAATTAGCCATTAAAAAAGAGAAGGCATTCAGTCAGAGTCGAATTCGCTACGTGCTTCGAGCTGTTTTAGCTAGTCTTTTTATTGGATTTGGTGTGATTGTAGCATTTAAAACGGGAAATCTCTTTTATTTAGAAGGTTCTCCCTTCACATATCCGGTTGCTGCAATTACGTTCGGTGCAGCCATTATTCTTATTGCTTTTGGTGGCGGCGATTTATTTACTGGTAACGCGTTTTATTACACATATACTTGCTTGCAAAAAAAGATGGTTTGGTCTAGCGCTCTTAAACTTTTAAGCATGAGCTATATTGGGAATTTAATAGGCGCGATTACGTTTGCTGTTATCATCTATTTTACTGGCTTATTTCAGGATTCTTCCGTGAACAGCTTTTTATTTAGTGTTGTTGGGACAAAAATGAATGCTCCTTGGTTAGAGCTTTTCTTTCGAGGTATTCTTTGTAACTGGCTCGTCTGTTTAGCGTTTTTCCTTCCAATGAATATGAAATCAGAAGGCTCGAAAATATTTACGATGATGTTACTTGTCTTTTGTTTCTTTATTTCTGGTTACGAGCATAGCATTGCCAATATGGGTGCATTTGCGATTTCACTCGTACTTGACCATCCTGAAACAATCAGTTTCACAGGAGCTATTCATAACCTTATTCCTGTGACAATTGGAAACTTTATAGGTGGAAGCTTGTTCATGGGTGTCTTCTATCATTATTTAAATCATTCAAAACAAGAAGAAAAACAAGCAGAAATCAAATTGTTCCGTGCGAACGCTTCTAGGTAATAAATAGACTCCTATCAATTGATAGGAGTCTATTTTTATAAGAATGACTTTATGTGTTGTTTCATGTAATGTCCTTGGACAAACCAGTTGGTAAAACCTACTAATAGATGAGAAGCGCCTTGCTATATGGACACACAGTCCTCTATTTGAACAATAAGCTTTCCTTACTCAATCGGACATTAGATGCGTTATGTCACAATTTGAAGTATAAATTGCTTTTAAAGTTACTCAATAAGAAATCCTAAGTCCTCCAGCTAAGAAAAACAGCTATTTTTTTGTTTAATAGAGTACGCTGTGTCCTCATACCTCAACACCATTAAGCTAATTCCTTCTAATCCAATCAACGACACCGTCAATAAAACTCCGAGTTGCCGGAGACATATTGTAGTTAGCAGCGATACCGATCGTTCGATGACAATCCATTTCTAAATCAAGGCAACTTACACCTTCAGGTAAATTGCTAAGGAGCATTTGAGGAAGTACGCTAATACCTAAATGATTTTCCACCATTGATATAATGGCATAATCATCTACTAATTCATAAATGGCATCAACTTTTACATCGTTTTCTTTGAAAAATCTTTTTACATCATGGTATCCCCCATATCTCGGCATAATAAAAGGCTCTTGTTCAATTTGCTTGAATAAGATTTTATCTTGATTCACGAGTGGATGATCAGTAGGAATAATACATAGCAACTTTTCTGTTCTAAGAGAAATCACTTCTAATATATCTGTTTTCATTTTACTTACAAATCCACAATCTATTTCACCAGATACAATCCAGTTTTCAATCTCTTCGTAGTCCCCTTCGTACAATTCAATCGTAATCCCAGGATAAGCAGATTTAAACTCTTTAAATATACCTGGAAGCCATTGAGACGAAACACTTGTAAACGTTCCAATTCTTACTGTCCCTATTTCTAATCCTTTAACAGCTGCAGCTTCTTGAATCATTCTTTCATTCACTTGTAAAATCTCGCGAATGTATTCTAAAATCCTTTCTCCATTAACCGTTAAGCTTAATCCAGTTCTTCCACGATTTAATAAAGAAAATCCAAATTCTGATTCGAGACTGTTGATCGCGTGACTAACGGCCGATTGGGTTAAGTTCATTTTTTCTCCTGCTTTTGTCAAACTTCCTAATTCTACAACCTTACTAAATATTTCATACTTTGCTAATGACATAATCAACCCTCAGTTACATTACTTTTTTTCATGTAAAACATTATAAACATTCATTATATTTATTTAAAGTCTAAGATTATAATTTGAATTACGAAAATAAAAACACGTAAAAAAGGGAGATTGTGAAGCACGATGAAAATGCAGGTAAAAGCAGATTTAATGATGGTAGTAGTAGTGATTTTTTGGGGATCATCTTATGTATTTATGAAAATGGGGCTCGATTCCATAGACGGTTTTAATTTAATCGGATTACGATTTGCTATTGCCTTTTTATTTGCAGGACTCATTTTTTATAAAAAATTAATGAAATTAGATTTGAAAACAATTAAATACGGCGCATCTTAGGTTTCGTCTTATTTTTGTCTTTTTCTTTTATTACGTTTGGCGTAAAGTCTACTTCGGCTTCCAATGCAGGATTTCTAGTCAGTTTAGCGGTTATTTTTGTACCGATCTTGTCTGCAGTTTTTTTAAAAGAGAAGTTAAATACTCGTGTATTATTCGGTATTTGTTTAGCATTCCTTGGGATTGGACTATTAACTGTAAATACTCAATTACAGATTAACACTGGAGATGCTTTATGTATTTTAGGAGCCTTATTTTACGCAATATATATTCTTGTTACAGGAACTCTTACTAAACATGTTGATTCGCTTAGTTTAGGTATTGTTCAACTTGGTTTTGCTGGTTTCTTTGGTCTTGTTTCTTCAATCGTAAGCACTGAAACAACAACGTTGCCTAATTCTGAAGCGTCATGGATTGCTATTTTATCGTTAGGAATCTTTTGCAGCGCCATTGGTTTCACGGTTCAAACGATTTCCCAAAAATATACGACCCCAACCAATACGGGTTTGATTTTCTCATTAGAGCCTGTTGTTGCTGTAGTATTTGCCTTCGTTCTACTCGGTGAAACCATGACTGCACAAGGGTACCTTGGAGCAACGATTTTATTAGCAGGCGTACTTGTTTCAAAGATTGATTTTAAGAAAGTCATTTTAAAAGGAAGTCGAGATCATCATCTAAACAGCAAGCTGTAACCAAGAAAACAGTCAACCGTTTATAAACGATTGACTGTTTTCTTTTATTATTTTAGTTGTTCGAAAACAATATCCAAGATCTCCCCAGGAGAATCCACGAGAAAATCAGGATTCTGTGACTGAATAAGTTCTTTCGCATCATATCCCCAACTGACCCAAATAACCTTAATTCCAGCTGATTTACAAGCTACGATATCTCGCTGTTCATCACCGACGTACACAACTTCTGAAGGTTTTAAGCGATGTTCTTTTAGAAATTTACGAATCAATTGATCTTTTCCGAAAATCGCACTCGAACTCAGTATCTGTGATATAGTTCTTATCCGATGTCGTCGTAATACCTGTTTGATTACCTCTTTCGAATTAGAAGAGATGATAGCGGTTTGATAGCCTTCTCTCTCTAATGTATTTAACATTTGAATCACACCAGGATATAACTTAATGTCCCCCGAAAATTTCCGATAATAACGGTAAAAATCTGGATGATTAATGGTGCTTTAAAAATAGGGAAATCCAATCGTTTAACTCTCTCAAGTATGGGCAATCTTCTAAGCGTATCTAACTCTGAACGATTTATTTTTCGATAGTTGTGTTT
This sequence comes from Halalkalibacter akibai JCM 9157, assembly GCF_000513135.1. GTDB lineage: Bacteria > Bacillota > Bacilli > Bacillales > Bacillaceae_D > Halalkalibacter > Halalkalibacter akibai. The sequence continues at coordinate 84,187 of NZ_BAUV01000005.1, read as the reverse complement.
GTCCGCTAAGCTATTCCAAGCTGAGATGAATACGTCCTTGGAATTAGCAAGCGTACCATCAAAATCAAATATCACATATTTTAACATGCTTTCTCCTGTCTCCAACAACATGGCAACATTTTTCTAATATCAAGTTTTATCACTTGTCTATGTATGATATTGATTACAGACCTAATTTGTTATTATAAATTAGGTAAATCCACGTATGCTGAGAAGAGAATGAGCCTATTTTCTAGGTTTCTCATGAATAAAAAGTCAGTTTTAGAATTTAGTCTACTTTTTCTAAAATCACACCAATGCTATTTGTGCTCCTCCTTCTACTTCAACAATTTTGTCATCATCAACATTAAGCCAGACTGATTTAGCCGAAGGATTATAAACGAAATGGCTTTCAGCGGAAAACTTTAAATTTTGAAATGCCTTCATATAATCTACGATCTCAATATTAGTCGCATACCAAATGTCATCTCGCTTGCTAATCTTTTCACAGAAACTTTCAATCAGATCCCAATTTTGATCATTATCAAATTCATAACTGTGTCCCCAGACATACATCATATATAAATATTGTTTTTTGTGGAGGTTAATAAACTCTTCGGCGAGTTTCATTAAATTGTTTTTATGATGACAAGTTGGATTCCATTCTAAGAACTCGTCAGGGATTCCGAAATTCCCTGTGCTGTTAACGGTTCTAGAATATTCAATTCCTAGAAATGGAAGCAATTCTTTAATATACTTGTTAAAGGAACCGTTCGGATATGATGCACCTCTGACAGGATAACCTGTGATCTTTTCTAATTGTTTTCGATCATTGAATAACTCTTCAACAAGTTGTTCTCTCGGTGACCTAGCTATCGTTGGATGCGTAACCGTATGAGCGGATATTTCATGTTCACGATAAAGGTCAGCAATTTCTTCCTTCGCAATCCGGTCACCCACTCCAAGTAAACCTGAATTCAGATGAAACGTTCCTTTTATTCCGAATTTGTTAAAAATGTCGACTAATCTTCTGTCAGCTGCCTTCCCATCATCATAGCTCATTGTAAGAACTTTGTGTTTTCCTTCTGGAAATGTCATGATTACTTTTGGCATCGGTTAAACTCCTTTTGTTTGTTTTATCGTTTTTTGTAAGCGTGATCATTTATAGAGTCATAGATACTCAGGTTTGGCACTACTTATTATTATGTATAAGTCAACTATACTTGAATGCAACCATTATGTATAATAAATTTGTATGACAAATAAATACGAAAGGTTGTGGACTATGCCCTTTTAAGTCTCGCACTGAATCTACTGAATTCCTTATCCTTAGATCGTTAAACACAAGAATGAAACTATCTAGCAAGGACAGGCTACATTATTTAAATTTCAAAAAAGGGTATGAAGGTGAGAAAGTCTTTGATTTATTAGTAGATACACTTGAATGTGAATGCTTACTATTACATGATTTACTTTTAAAACTAAATAACACTTTATTTCAAATTGACACAATGGTGATTCTACAAGACGCCGTTTACCTTTTCGAGATTAAAAATTACGAAGGTGATTTTTATTACGAGTCAGACAGATTGTAAAAAACTCCTCATACTGAAGTTACTAATCCACTAAACCAATTGCAACGAAGTGAATCTCTTCTACGCCAATTACTTCAAACCCTCGGATTTAATCTCCCTATTTATGCTCATGTTGTCTTTGTTAACCCCGAATTCACTTTATACCAATCCCCTAGGAACAAACCTTTTATTTTCCCAACTCAGATTACTAGATATTTAAAAAACCTCAATGCGACTCAGTCAAAACTAACTAAAAAACACCAAATGCTAGCTACAAATCTAGCTTCCCTGCATATGACAGACTCTCCTTTTACTTTATTACCCGCATACGAGTATGAACAACTTCGAACAGGAATCACATGTGCAAAGTGCACCTCGTTTTCACTATCGCTTAAAGGAAAATACTGTATTTGTCATGATTGTGGGTATGGCGAGGTAGTTGCCACTTCCGTAATACGAAGTGTGGAGGAGTTTAAGTTGCTTTTCCCAACTCGGAGAATAACTACGAATGCCATTTATGACTGGTGCCAATTAATTTCTAGTAAAAGAAAAATTAGAACCATACTAGAAAAGAATTTCAAAAAAGTCGGGGTGCGTCAATGGACTTATTACGAATAGGTGAGTCACACTCATCTTCATCGAAACATGATTTTGTCCTTCATCAACTGATGAAGGACTTTTCACTGATTCTTTTGATGAGTTTAGCACTTCATCGTCCTCATGATGACCTTTTCTGCTCTGCGTTCAATCAGTTTCGGTCTTCATCGTCCTTATGAAGACCTTTTCTCCACTTCGTTCAATCAGTTTCGGTCTTCATCGTCCTTATGAAGACCTTTTCTTCACTTCGTTCAATCAGTTTCGTCTTCATCGTCCTTATGAAGACCTTTTCTCCACTTCGTTCAATTAGTTTCGGTCTTCATAATCCCTATAAAAACATTCCCCACTTCTTTTACTTAAAGTCGTCCTTCAGCTGACCCTTCTCTCCCCATGCGCTGGCTAGCGCAATACTTATTTTTAATTCGGCTTAAATTATTATCATTAATCTTACTTTTTCGCTGTGTACTTCTTAATTGCAGGTAATATTTCCGTACCAATCAACTCAAGATTTTTCTCTAATCGTTCAAACGGGACTCCGCCAAAATCAATTTGAGCGATATAGCGTTGGTGACCATAAACTTCATGTTGATAAAGAATCTTTTCAATAATTTGTTGTGGACTGCCAATATTCATCACATTATGAGGATCAATGCCTTGTGAGTACGCCTCTTTTGGAAAACCTCTTCCGTTTGTTCGTTTCATTCCCTCATTAATGTGCGGGTATGTGTCCTCAATCGCTTGTTGTGAAGTTTCTGCCGCATAAAAGAATCCAGCAGTTGCCACTGGTAACTCAGCAGGGTCAAAGCCACCCTGTTTTGCCGCATCGCGATAGGCATCAATTGAACGCTTAAAGCTCATTACATGTCCTCCCAAATGAGCTAAGAACATCGGGACTCCTGCGTACCCTGCTTTTATCGCACTACCTGGAGATCCTCCAACAGCCCGCCAAATTGGCATTGACCCAGTTTGGGGGCGCGGGAGAATTTCAGCATTGCGCAACGGAGCACGGAATTCACCACGCCAGTTGATGACTTCCTTTTCATTAATCTCACGCAACAAATCGAATTTTTCTTCAAACAATTCTTCATAATTATTAACGTCATACCCTAATAACTCAAAAAGGCCCACTCGCGAAGCGCGACCACAAACAATTTCCGCACGCCCCTTTGAAATTAAATCAATTGTTGCAAAGTCCTCATATACACGTACAGGATCTGAAGTACTAACAATAGTTGAAGAACTTGCGATTTTTATTTTGCTCGTCGCCTGTGCAATTGCAGAGAGCACTACGGTATGTGCTTGTGTTGCAAAATACTCTTGATGACTTTCTCCGACACTAAAAAAGTCAACCCCTGCCTGTTCTGCTAATTTTGCATAGTTAATGATTTCTTGAATGCGCTCCCCTGCAGACATGCGCTCTCCTGTTAACGGATTAGGCAAATGGTCACCCAATGTATAAATTCCAAATTCAAGCCCTTTACTTGGATCAATTCGATATTTTTCCATACAAAACACCTTTCTTTGTGTTTATGATTATCTTATTACTCTGAGAAAAAATAACCTTGCACCATCACTATATAATAGTAAGTAAATAATTCAAACTTTCCTGCTCGAGCGTAGTAATTTTCTATAAGTATGTATGTAAATCGCATTTACCCAAAAAAGAAAGATGAAAATCGAAGCGATTTCCATCTCTACTTTGTTTAGCAAGCTGTTTACAACACCATCGTTTTATTCGGTGTAACAAAATAAAATAATGTTTCTTTCACTTGTTCATTCGTCATAAACTCCCATGCTTGTTTATATAAGTTAAGTTGGGATTGATAGTGGTCTTTCAATTTAGATAAGCCTTTGTCCGTTTTCACTCGGTCCGTTTTAAAATCAGCGATTACCCACTGATCTCCTTCTTTAATAAGTAAGTCGATTACTCCGCTTATAAAAACAACGTCACTTTTGTTATTTGGTGAGTAAAGGGGATCTCCTTTTTTTACTGAGAGTGAAAATGGCATTTCTACAAAATAGGCGTCAGCTTGCTTCACTCGTTGATATAAGTCCGATTCTTTAAAACGCTCGACTGTCTGCAATACTTCTTGAAGGCGTTCTGTTGCTAGCCCTTCTTTTACCAATAAGGCTTTAACTTCGCCTTCTGTCTGTTCTTTCCCCTTTAAGACTACTTCAAATGCAGCATGAATGACACTTCCCCATGCTTTTCCTCCACCGTCTTCTCGTTCAATCCCTTGTGGAAGCTTTTTCGTGTCATCTGTCGGACTATACTCACTATACGTTGATTGAGATAGTGGTTCGATCCAACTTTTCAATTCATCTTTAATCGCTTTAAATTGTGCCACATCCGTCCTCACTTGAGTTAGAGCTTGAGGTGGTTCGACATTTTCAGGAATAGTAAGTGACTCAAGGTCCATCCCTGTAAGTAGCATATTCCACGGATTATTTTTCTCATTGTTTTTCTCCATGCCACTAACGACCAACATCTGTTTCGCTCTAGTTGCAGCCACATAAAGTAGACGCAACTCTTCTGCTTGCAGATATTGATATTCTTCGCTTCTAAAGTCGTTCCAATGAACTGGTTGGGCCATCAGTTCGCCTTTATCATTTTGAAACGAGAAATAACCAATTGAATCGGTGCCCTGTCGTTTAATATGCTGACTAATTTTAGTTTCTGTATCAATAAACTTATTAGGTTGCGTTAAAAAGACAATCGGTGCTTCAAGGCCTTTCGACTTATGAACATTCATGACTCTTACCGCATTTTGTTCATTCGGTAACGTCATTTCACCTATCGCTTCTTCTTGAACCATTTCAACAAGACGTTCAGCCACTAAGTGAAATTCACTATTACCATTGGCTTCAAACGTGCGTAACCGTTCTAGCACTTGATACAGGCGGGTAAAGTCCCTTCTTGTTTTACGTAATTTAATATAAATTGATAATAAGCCGATATCATCCATTATTTTCTCAATCGCTGCAGAAGGTAAGTCTTCTTTCGTCCATTTATAATATTTATTTATCTTTGAAAAAGCCTGTTCTAAAAGAATCTTATCTTCTTCCTTTAATTGCTCAGGGATATGCTTCGTTACCTGTAATTTCCCGCTATTTGAAACAAATTCATATAGAAGACGGTCGCTTATTCCAAATAATGGCCCTCGCAAGACTGCGGTCATGTAAAGACTGTTCGAAGGCTCCGTTAATAGACGGATCACATGAACAAGCGTTTGAATCTCTTCATCTTCTACAAGGGAAACTTCCCCCGTAGTCATAACAGGTATGCCGTACTCCTCAAGTTTTTTCGCATAATCCTTTAAGTTTCCGTTGTAACGGGTAAGTACCATAAAGTCTTTAGGCTGTGCTTTTTCCTCATCTAAGGTGTTTCGAATAAAATGAGCAATGGCCGTCGAGTCTGCCTCTAACACCTCTTGCGCTTTCCGATTATAAGGAACTATGTGTTGATAAACACCTTTTAAGCCTTCTTCATCTTTTTCCCCTATGTTATAAGAGTTTAATGGTCGAAAGGCTGCTTGAAATGGTGTTTCTTCTGGAGGAAGGGGACCTTCAAACACAGCATTTAGCGGTTCTGTAATTGCCGTAATCGTTCGGAAGTTCATCGTTAAATGAAGAACTTCTCCGCCTGTTTGAGCAATCATGTCTTTAACTCTCTGATAAATGTCAATATCCGCTCTTCTGAAACGGTAGATTGATTGCTTTGGATCTCCAACCACAAACAGAGTTCCTTGTCTCGGCGTAATGTTTGTCCAGTTCTTTTCAGTCAATTCCTCCCCTGTCAAATAAAGCATAATTTCCGCTTGAATCGGGTCGGTGTCTTGAAACTCATCGACTAACAGACAACCATACTTTTGTTGAAAATAACGGCGCACCTCACTGTTTTCTTTCAATAGTTTAGCAGCATTCACGAGTAAGTCTTGGAAATTCAAAGCGGAGCGTTCTTTCTTAAGACTTTGATAATAGGCTAGTGCCGGTTTTAAAAATGGAATCAGCTTGCTATGACAGTACTCGAACCACCGTTCAAGCGTCGGTTGAACCACCTCTACTAACAAAAGCTGGATCTCATCGCGTATTTCTTTTGCCTCATCACTGTTCTCCCAGCGATTTAATGTTACAGCACTTTTCTTTTGATACGGACGTAGCATCTGCACGATGGTTTTCTCTTGTTCTACGTCTGAATATTTAAGCTGCATGATGGTTTTTAAAATTTTCTTTTGCAGAGCATCATAGCCTTTTTCAGGTTCTTCTTTTGGCAGTGAGCGTTTCGTGTATTCAATGAACTTCTTAAGTTCTGTAAAAGCTGGTGTGAGAGAAGGTTTTTCAACCTCATCATAATGCCAATGTACATCGCCATATTCTCTTAGATAGTGAAGCGTATTTCGAAGTTCAGCTATATTAAAACCTAACTCCCCTAGCTCATCCATTTTATCTTTCTGTTTGCGTCTGATGTCTTGAATGTAACGTTCCCAAGCTTCATCCGCTAGTTGCTTATCTTCACGCTCGTCAATTTCGGTAAAATCAAAATCAAGCCCAGCTTCAATCGGACGTTCTCTAAGAAGTCTTGCACAAAAAGCATGGACAGTGCCTAAATAACATTGATCAAAATCAGCTAATGCTTCTTCCACTCTTTGCTTCACTAATGGATCATCTGTTGCTTTCCGCTTTTTTTCTAGTCCCGTTTGAAAACGTTCCTTCAACTCATCAGCTGCTTTTTTTGTGAAAGTAATGGCGACAATTTGCTGAATCTTAAACGTATTCGTTGTCACAAGATTTACCATTCGTTCAACAAGACTGTGAGTCTTCCCGGACCCTGCTCCTGCTTCAACCAAAAAGTTCGTTGTTAACTCATTTGATATTTTATCTCGTTCCAGTTGATCGACGATTTCCCGATTAGTCATGCTTTCTCACCGCCTCTAATGCTTGCCAGCCTTTTGCCCGCTCATCTTTTGCTTTCTTATTAAGTAATTCTTGGTCGTACGTGTGGCGACTGCAAATACTTTTAAAGTTACAAAACTTACAATCATCTTCATTATCGGTATAAGGAAAGTGTCCTTCTTTTAAGTAATTACAAAGATGATCAACGATTTGAATGAAAGCCTGTTTTTGTTCTTCTGTATGAGTTCTGTAAGCACGTTCGCCTTGCCCTTTTAATGTTGGAAACACATAAACACTTGAACTTACACGACCACCTTCATGCTCAACTAATTTCTCAAAAGCTTGGGCATAAAGAATATGTTGCAACTTTCTACCACCATTAAAATACTTCTTTTCTCCGTAGCCGTACGAACTTCCGGTTTTATAATCAATGATAGAATACGTGCCGTCAGGTCTTCTATCAATTCTGTCTATTTTCCCACGTAGCTGAAGCTGTTTCCCGTTAGGAAGATCAATAACAGCCGGTTCTTTTCCGTCCATTCCAAACGTAAATTCAAAAAATAATGGCTCTCCATCTTCACTGGCTTCTTCCTCTGCTTTTAGAAACAAGCCGCATGACTCTAACATCTCTTGTCGTTCTAATTCAAACACCATTTCACTCGGTGGAAGCTGAAGTTCTCTTTTTTCAAGCAACACGTCATCACAGAGAGAAAGAATGACAGATAAATGTTTTTCAAAGCTTGGTTTTTCTTTCTTTTCATGTAACAACCTGTAAAAACGTTCAAATACGTCATGAAGCACACTTCCTCTTGTAGCTGCGTCAAGCCAAGAGTATCGGTCGAACTCTTCCTCCTCTTCCTCTTCTATTTTCAAGATATGCCGTAGAAAAAAGGAATATGGACAGGTACCTAATTGCTCTAGCTTACTCGTAGAAAGCATAGATTGATTTTCGCGTGGGTCGAGGTTATTTCCTTCATACTCTACAAATCCATCATGTTCTGTGACTTGCTCCATTAAACGAGCTGCTCTTGCTTTAAAGCCTTGTTGTATATTTTCAAACGAACCTTCTTGTAACAAGCTTTGATCTAGTTCGTGATTATTCCATATTTGCGTACCGAACCACTCCGCTTGCTGAAGCATCGAACCTACATCTTCTCTTATGAAATGAACATTCTCGGCCATTTTCTCCATTAAATCTTCACCTGTACTGTCCGGATTATTCATTTGTATTCTAAACAGTTGTAAGAACAGATGAGCAGGAGAGCTTTGACGATTATCAACCGTGTCCATAAACGGAAAGCTCAATTGAACTTTCCCCTTTGTTGCTAGAAGAACTTGAACAAATAAAAAGCCATTTCGTTTTACAAATGCTTTTCCAAGTGTCATTTCTTCATGAATCTTCTTACGTTCCCGGTCTAATAGCAATGGATCTTCCTTCACTCTTCCAGGAAATTTCCCGTTGTCCATTCCGACGATAAAAACATGTTCTCGGTCCACATAAAGACCGTTTCGATGTGGAGAAACGTGTAAATGACCTGGTTTAGGATTACGAGCTCCTACCGGCAAAGAAAGAAGCCATTGTTCTGTAAAGCTAATCGCTTCACTAAGAGTGAGGCGCTCCTCTTGAACATCTATAATTTGTTTGATCTCCTCTATCATGAGATCTTTTGCGATCTTATCAAAAGACTGCTGATCTACATTTTGCTCATTTCTCGCAAGCTCTTTTCCATTTGCATAATCAGAGATTAGCTCTTTCACATTGATTAGCCAATCATTAAAATTGATTTCCTCCCAAGGCTTTGCTGCTGGAATCAGAGCAAGGATTTTCGCAGTCCACTTATATAATTCTTTGTATTGATCCAATTGATAATCAACATTCGATCCTTGCTCTTGTTTCTCAACAAAAACGTTTAATCTCTCTTGTAACTTTTGGAGATAACGTTCTTTTCCCCACCGGATGTCACTTTCTTTTAATAATTTAATTAAGCGCTCTTGGTGTAAAGGTAGTTTTTCGAACGTATCTTCACGAATCAGTTTCGCTAAAGTAGCGACATTAAAATCATCACGAATCCAGCGAAATAGGCCTTTAAGAAACTTCCCTGGTTTCGTTAACTCCATTGAAATTCCTTCTCCATAAGTGATTGGAAGGTTTAATTTTTGCTGAAGACGTCTTAAACTCTCGATGTATGGCCGCTGGCTCGTGTAAAAAAGCACGGTCTGATCAAATGGGATTTCCTCTTGCTTCATACGGCGATAAACACTTTGAATTTCCTCATCCTCACTTATCGTTGCTGTTAATTCAAAAGAAGGCATCCCTTCTTCTATCGCTTTTTCAACATCAAAGATATGTTTAAACGGATGGTCAGTAGTAACCGGTTCCTCACACTTAACCATTGCCGAAAGAGGTTCTAAGCCCTCAATTTCAGGAAGAGCTAGTGGAATAACTGTTGCTTCTTTTGTGTAATGAAGAAAAAATTCTTTCTCAACTACGTGATAAGCTTCATGCGGAAAAAAGATATAGACTGCATCTGTTCGTGCAGTGGACTCTGTCTTTTTCGCCAGTTGGAATAAATCGGCCACATCCATAAACTGCGCTTGCTTTCTCTTTTCTTCATATATTGTAAAAACTTTCTCGATATCTTGTCCTTTGTCCGATTTTAAGAAAGCATCCATCGGAAAATTTTCCAGACTGACATTTACTTGTTTCAAATCTAATAGGGTTTGGTAGAACGCCTGACAGAAAGATGGATTAAATTGAACATCCTTGAAATAGGACAGTTCTTTCTTCTTTTTAAGTTGTTTTAACGCTTGATAAATAAACTGTCTACCCACTACATTGGGCAAGGGTGACTGCCCACTCTTTCTTAATACCGGTTGAACCTGTTCCTGAGCCAAATCGTGAAATGTTTGTACTTTGACATTTAATACATGTTTTCCCCTTTTCGTTAAAGCTCGGATCGCAAGCTTCCCATCACGATGAGACGGCACTATAAAAATCTTTTCTGTAAGATAATGTTCATCTATTATCTTTTCTAGTTGATTAAAAATCTCACTCAATTTAACCCCTCCTTTTAAAGATTATTTTCATATTCACAATAGTTTTTTGTTCTTTCAACTGTAATTAAAGAAGACTACCCATGATTTAGGTAGCCATGATTTCATAAAATAATAAACAATTATTAAGACACAACCACTCTTTCTTAATGCCAGAAGCATAGTGATTTGTTTCTAGAATAAAACTAATTTTTCTCTTTATAATTATATCACTTCATTACAATAAGCTAAACTTTATATCCCTTTTTATTGTCAATATTTGTCCTATACAGTTAGGTTATGGCAACAAAAAAACACCTACCCTTTTCTAAAAAGGTAGATGTATGAATGTTCTATTGAATTTATGTTTAAAATCCGTTAAGGCGTTAAATGTACCGGTTTATCCTTCTCTTTTTCTTCTAAAATATCTAGCCCTTCGCTTGTAACTGGGCGCTTTATAAACAAGGCTAAAAATAAACAAATACTCGCAAACACAAACCCGATTGCAAATACACTTTGAACGCCTGCTATTAATGCCTCGGCTTGATTTGCTTCTACATTGCCACCAACATTCTCCAAAAATCTCGCTTGGCTAGAGCTTAGTACAGTCACAAATACGGCAATCCCAATCGCACCAGCCACTTGAACTAATGTATTTAGAATGGCTGCCCCATGTGGATAGTATTTCGGTGGCAACTGGTTCAATCCATTTGTTTGAATAGGTGTCATGATCAGGGCCACTCCAAACATTAACAAACAATGCAATACTATAAAAGTCGTAAAAGAAGTTAAAATCGTAACTTTTGAAAAAAAGAACATGACAATAACAACAATTAATGCCCCTGGTATGACGAGAGCCCTTGGACCAAATTTATCATACAATCTACCAGACGTTTGAGAGGCAATTCCATTAATAATTCCTCCTGGTAAAAAGGCAAGACCTGTCGCAAAAGCGGTAAATAGAAGTCCCTGCTGTAAAAACAAAGGCAGGATAATGAACGTTGAAAACAACGTCATCATCAATACAACTGTTAAAATGGTAGCAAGAGTAAACATCGGAAAGCGAAATGCTCGGACATCAAGCATCGGTTCCTTCAGCTGTAACTGGCGCTTCACAAAAATAATTAACGAGATGATCCCTACTACAATAAAAAGATAAACTTCTGGGTGGGACCAACCTGCTGTTCCTTTACCAGCTTGACTGAAACCAAAAACGATCCCACCGAATCCTAAGGTTGAGAAAACAATGGAGGGGATATCCACCTTTGGTTTTGTTAATTTTGTAATATTTTTCAAATAGATGAAAGCAAAAACCAGTGAGAATGCAATAAATGGCAAAACAAAAATAAATAAGAAACGCCAGTGGAACATTTCTACAATAATCCCTGAAAGTGTTGGTCCAATTGCAGGAGCAACCATGATGACTAGACTGACCATCCCCATTGCTGATCCTCGTTTTTCCTTAGGAAAAAGAACTAATACGGTATTCATCATTACAGGAATGAGAAGACCGGTCCCAACGGCTTGGACTAAACGACCAATTAATAATAACGGAAAGTTTGGAGCAAATGCACAAATCAATGTTCCGACTGCAAAAATACTCATCGCACCTAAAAAGATTTGCCTCGTTGTAAACCATTGTAGGATCAGTGCCGTAATTGGAATTAAAATCCCGACGACAAGTAGAAAGCCTGTTGTTAACCACTGAATCGTTGATGTAGTTACCCCAAAATCATTCATTAATTGGACATAAGCAACGTTCAAAAGGGTTTCATTCAAAATTGCAAAGAATACACCAATAATCAATGAAACCATTATTGGAATTCGTTTGAATTCACCTTCTGAGATTGTTTCGCTAGTTTCTACATTATTAGCATTCAAAAAACGTCCTCCTTCTCAATTATAATTTATCTAGTAAAAACGGGTAGGTTAAAAGATTGTTTGGCACTTAAGTGAGGGCACTTTTAACAGCTTCCTTATTTAGTTAGTGAGTGAACATACAATAGTTATATTCATTTCAGAGCCACTACACAAAACAAATAATATTCCCAATGAGTTTAAAGACCACTGAAAAAGTAAAAAAACCTTATTTCAGTGGCCCTACAAACCTACCCTATTTTATTATCTTCTGTGTCAGTGTTATTAGCTCCACTCATTTTAACTGATTTATCATATCAGTAAGTATCACTTCTGTAAATGGCAAAATTACGTTTATACATTACATTTATACCTTCCAACTAGGTAACTAATTAGAGTTTAAACAGCTTGTTCAATTTTGGGCTTTCCTAATTGTTTAGATGTTTTTCGAGTTCGAACAGGCGTTTTTCCAATCATATAAACACCATATCGAAATTGCGATATAAAAAAGATGATAATCATCGGCATAACTACTCCAGCTAGAAACTGAATAAGCAAATACTGATATTCACTAATTTCAGCAGATGAGAAAAACCTACTAGTCACCGTCTGAGCAAACGGGTGCAGCAAATAGATACCGTATGAATATACACTGATCAACACAAGTGATCTCGGTACTCGTCTTACTTTTGAGGCCATGTAGAAAAACAAAAAGAAAATAAAAACGGTGTAAGGGATTAGATCAAAACGAGCTGATGTCACTCGCATAAGCAATCCTGAATGAAATATAGTTTGAACGAGTAATGCTGAAGCAACGGTTCCTACTAGTATCAAAAGCCAATTTTTATTTAGCATCTGTGTAAAGCGTTCATAGTTCCTTCCACAATAAAAAGCAACAACATAATAAAATAACCAACCAACAAATAGAATTCTTGAAAAGAACAGAGTTAGGTAACTCGACTGATTCACGTAATCAATCCAATAAAAATAGAAGCTTATCCAATAACCAACGCTAATAACAAAACTTATGGTTAAAACAACCAATGGTTTATACTTTTTCATATATTTAATAAATAACAAGTGAATAAGGTAAAACTGAAAAATAATTAAAACAAAATATCCATGCCATTGTCCAATCAAGTTATAGCCCAGTTCTTTGGCAAAATCGTTTATTGTCCAATTATAGCGGTAGAATTTGTCACTAGCATAAAATGTAGCCATCACCATATAAGGGATTAAAATAAAACTTACTCTCTTTTTTAAAAAGCCTTGTGGGATCTTCTCTTTATAAGCATGTGTCATAACAATCGTTGAAATTAACACAAACATTGGTGTCCCATAAAGCAACATCATCTGAAAAGTCCTATACAGAACCCTTTCGTCCCCGGTCACAGAGAAATCGGTTAACACTCTACTCACAGCATGAGTGAGGACAACACTCAAACAAGCAATGATCCGGAGCCAATGTATTTCATTCATTTCCTTTCGACTCACGAATTCATCACTCCTCTCTATCGTGAACACACTTCTTCTATTTTCAACGATCTCTATCTTTTTCTCAATTCAAAAACGTCTCCTCATTTGGAGGATGTTTCCTTTAGTTAGAAACATTACACTTTATTAAAAATCATACCTCGCTCTTGTTCCATTTTTTAAAAATTCCCTAACAAAAACGAATTTTTCAACCTTTTAGCGACTTGTTTAATTGTTATTTCGACAAATGACGATGCTCTTTTCTTTCGATATCTTAAAGCTACCGACGGAATAAAGAAGGAAGCGCGCTTTCCAAAAAGGAAGCAAAGTGAATATACAAGACCAACCTTTTGAAGAAGTGTTACGTCTGTATGAAAAAGCGATAAAGAAACAATTCGTCTCTTTACGGTTATACAAAGATTTTGATGAGTTTTACCAGGTTGGTTGTATTGCTCTTTGGGACGCATATCAACAATTTAACCCTGATAAAGGCAAGTTTTCAACGTACGCGATCTCGTTTATTCGCGGTCGAATGCTCACCCACCTCACAAAAGAAACAACATATAATGAACGCCATGCTTTTACCGAAGAGGAAACCATCGAGTTGGTTCCGAGCAAAGGTGGCCCAATCCCCCTCGAGTATGAATTACTCGAAGCGTACCTTTGGAATCTAACCGAAAAGGAAAAAACCTGGGTGTACGAAGCAATTGTTTTACAAAAAAAACCATCGGAAATCCAACTAACATTTGGCACTTCAAGAAACTCGGTTCATCAATTAAAGAAAAATGCATTAAGGAAAATGCGCGATAATGCCCTCTCCCTTAAAAAAGTGATAAAAAAGGAAAAAAAGGTGCCTGACCCCCAGCGCTTTAAAGCGCTGGGGGTCAGGCACCCAACACGAGTGACTTCACTTGACTATTAAGTAAAGAACCACTAACTTAAAAGAAGTAAATGAATAAAAACAAGGAGAGATATTCTATGAGCAAAGCAAATCAATTAAAAGATTATTTTCTATCACATCGTCATGTTACAAATGAATTAATTGGAAAGATTGAGCAAAAAGATTATGATTTCAAACCTACACCTTCGTCCATGTCCACGAAAGAACTTGTCTTACATATGGTAACGTCCTTTTATCAATTTGCATCAGCTGCAGCTAAACAAGCACCAAAATCTCTGCACGATGAAGCTTCAAACCCGGAATTACATGAGTTGGCTCAGCTTTACACGGACGAAACGGTTCAATTAATTGAATCACTAACTGATGAAGATTTAAAAGAGTTGATTGATTTAACCGCTATTATGGGTATAGAACTTCCAGCCGAAAACCTATTAAATATAGCTATTGACCATGAAATTAATCATAAAGGGAATTTATTCGTTTATGTTCGCTTAATGGGACACACTGATTTACCTATGTTTGTGAAGAAATAACTATTACCTCTCAACACAAAAGGGATATCCGAGAGTTTCATACCTTTTCGGATATCCCTAAATTTCAACAGAAGTCGCTTTATTATTTCCTTTAACGTTGCCTCTCGTCAACCTCTTGCATAAATTGCTGAGCAGCTATTAGGTCTTCTTGTAAGCTCGGTAAAACCTCTTCCACTTCAAAACGTACACTTGGATTGATTCCACTTTGCACAAGAATTTTTTCATAGGTCATTAATGCCTCTATATACTTCAAATACTCTTCTTCTGTTAAAACCTCTTTACTAGATTTAAGACCATTTAAGCGGTCAAAAAAAGGTTGTAGTTCGATAAGAGCCTCTTTAATCGTCTTAGCATCTTCTCCAGGTATAGAATCATAGTCAATGTTGCCATATGAATCACCCCATTCAACTTTTGAACTAGTAATTACTTTTAATTGCTCTTTAAAGATCGCGTATTCTTCACTATTTAATTCTCCTTTAGCTTGCGAGAGTTTCGCATTGATGATAAAGTACGTTTCCATCGTAACACCTGCAAAACGATTCTTAAGCGAATCGAAAGATCCATATAACTCATCTGCTAAAAAGGTTTGATAAGCAAAGGCACTTGCAGGGAAAATAAAAAAGGCAAGGATAATCCCAGCAATAATTGCTGTTTTTGATTTTTTCTGCTTTTGTCTAATCTGGTTTAAGACCTTTCCTTTTAGCGAAGGTGATGGGTCAACCTCCTGCTCTTGTAAAGCTTGTCGTAACCTTTTTTCCATGCTCATACCTCATTCCCCGCTTCCTCTAATAGAAGGT
The DNA here is from genome assembly GCF_000513135.1 of Halalkalibacter akibai JCM 9157. Lineage (GTDB taxonomy): Bacteria > Bacillota > Bacilli > Bacillales > Bacillaceae_D > Halalkalibacter > Halalkalibacter akibai. The sequence continues at coordinate 68,550 of NZ_BAUV01000005.1, read as the reverse complement.
TCTGTATCAAGCCTTTTTTTCGTAATTTCCCTAACGCTGCGTGAATTCTCGATTTAACTGTTCCGATTGGTATTTGTAAGATTTCTGCTACTTCTTCCTGTGAATAATCATTAAGATAGTGAAGAATAACTACTTGCTTCTGTTTAAATGGTAATTGCTCAATTAATCTAATCAGTTCGTCATTAGTAACAAATTGATCTACACAGTTAAATATTTGTCCTGTAATGGTTACATTATTTTCAAATGCTTTTTTAATGATCCGCAATCGTGTCCATCTTTTTTTTCGGTAAGATTGAATTTGTCTAATCACTAACCCCATGAGCCATGGATTAAATTCTCTTTGCTTATCAAATCTTCCGAGTGATTTAAATACTTCTAAATAAATATCTTGGATCACATCATCAATTTCTTCTTTTGACTCTAATAGAAAATGAACATTCTTATAAACTTGTTTTATTGTGACGTCATATAGTTCACTATATGCTTGTTGATCTCCCTCCAATATCCGTCTAATAAGCATGTGATATTTGGTCTCATCTGTCACAATCAACCCTCCTTTTTTCTTTATACTCTATATTGGGAAGTTTCATCTTTTTCGTTCGATTTATTTTTCATTTTACATCTTCTTTGGAAAAAAAAGGTATTATTTATGAGATTATAAAACTATTATGGATATAGAGTTTATTATTAAGTGCAGCTAACTGAAAGTGAGGAGAATTCATGACCGTATTGGAAGTGAGGAACTTAAAAAAATCATTTGGTTCCATTCGTGCTGTTCAGGACATTAATTTTGCAGTAAAGGCAGGAGAAGTGTTTACGATTATTGGTCCAAATGGGGCAGGTAAGACAACGACACTGGAGATGATTGAAGGGTTAGTTACGCCCGATCATGGTGACATCTTCTTTGGAGAATTAAACTGGAACCATCATGCAAATACAATTAAAAAGAAAATTGGTGTCCAGCCGCAATCTAGTGCGATGTTCGATTTGTTAACTCCTGAGGAAAATTTGAATTTATTTGCGACTTTTTACGATCAAGCTCGGTCGACAGAAGAAATTTTACAATTGATCAATCTTACTGATCACCGTCATAATCAAACAAAAAAGCTTTCTGGTGGGCAACGACAAAGATTGGCGATTGGTCTGGCGATGATTAGTGATCCAGAAATAATTTTTTTAGATGAACCGACAACAGGGCTTGATCCACAAGCACGGCGAAACATTTGGGATATCATCTTACAACTAAAGGAAATTGGTAAAACAACCATCTTAACGACTCATTATATGGAAGAAGCAGAGAAATTAAGTGACCGTGTTTGTATCGTTGACCAAGGAAAAGTGATTACATTAGATACTCCCTCTGCCCTAATTGAAAAGTTAACAAAAGAAAGAGAAGTACGATTATCTTTTCTTGATGGAGCTCTTGCTGCGGAGGAAGCGAATCTTTTTTCAGAGAAACTAGAGTCTGTTACTCGGACAGAGCGTGAAGAAACGTTGTTAAAAATATGGACCACGAACCCGGAAGATACATTGTATGACTTATTTGGATTCACAAAGGAGAAGAATTATCGTGTCGAACAAGTCTCTATTCGTGAAATGAGTTTAGAAGATGTCTTTATCGCATTTACTGGTAAGGAATGGAGGGACTAATTTGAACAACTTTAAGCAGTTTAAACATATGTTTTCTGCTCAGCTTAAATTAACCTTTAGAGAAAAACAAGCTTGGTTTTGGGGGATTTTCTTCCCAGTTATCTTAATGGTCATCTTTATGTCTATTTTTAGTGGAGGTTCCGATAATGAATTCTCTGCGAACGTGGCAATTGTTAATGAAAATCCAAATCCTACCTCTGATATGCTTTTTCAGCAAATTAGCCAGATTCCCGTTCTTGAAAGTGAGTCAAATGATGTTACTAGAGAGCAAGCTGAAGAGCTGGTAAAAAGCCAAGATGTGCAGGCTGCAATTATTTTGCCAAACTCTGCTGAATCCACTTCTATTCTTCTTATTGTGAATAAAGAAAACGAACAAGGAGTCACAACACAAGCTCTTTCAGGTATGTTAAACAACTTTGTACAACAAGCAAATCTCTATGCAGTGGGCGCTCCCCCTACATATGAGTTACAATTTGAATCTATCTCATCGGGACATAACGAATTGAGTTATTCAGACTTCCTTCTTACCGGAATGATCGCTCTTGCTATCGCTCAAGGTGGATTGTTTGGAATGGTCGATTTAGTAGAAATGCGGAGAAAAGGACTTATTAAAAGATTACGAATGACCCCTGCCAATATGAATCTTTTTGGATTAAGTGACATGGTCATGCGCTTGCTGTTTAGTGTCGTTCAAATTATTTTATTATCGTTAATCGGGGTATTCATTTTTGGAGCAAATCTTTATATTAACTTTCCGAGTCTCCTATTTGTTTTCTTACTAGGTGCTCTTTCCTTTAATGCATTAGGATACTTTTTTTCTTCGATATGTAAAACGACCGAGGCTTATATGGGTGTTGCCAATATAAGCAATTTCTTTATGATGTTTTTAAGTGGCGTGTTTTTCCCAATTGAGACGATGCCTGAATGGTTACAGCCTATTTCAAACGTACTTCCTCTCACCTACTTTGTTGAAGGGTTACGAGAAAGTATGGTGTATTCAACTAGCATTTTCTCTAGCACACTTTGGTTTGGTGTTGGAGTTATGGTGTTGTGGGGAGTTGTCACGTTTTTCATTGGTTCGTGGTTATATAAGAGTAAGGCGATTGTCGCTACAAGGTAGTAAGGAAAAAACTTGCCCGGTGAATCAAGTTACTGGGCAAGTCTTTTTTACGCACATTAGTTATAGGTATCCTCAAGAACGGGAAACGACCGTATTCGCTGCCAACCTTATCTTTTCCTTGTATACCGCTACCGCTAATTCATAACGGATTAAGTTGCATACCTTTATATAATGCTCGGGTTTGACAACTCCGATGACCGTCCACTCAATACCAACATAATCTCTGTTTAGTGAAGTAATCCCATAAACTTCAAATGGCTGGACTGAATTTCCTGACTGATCTACTTGCAACCATTCTTTTATTTCCGTATTCAGCTTCTCGCAAACATTTTCAATCACTACCTTTACTTTTTCAGGATTTTCCTGATTGTCAATTACAATTTTTTCGATCACTTTTAATTCGGAATGATTATAATTTTGAATTTCTAAAATCTCACTGTGTGCTAACATCAGTCGCCGGCCTGACCACTCACGAATTCTAATAAAACGAACACGAATTTCTTCAATAGTACCTTGATGCTTTCCATTTATTATAACGAAATCTCCAACTATAAACTGCTTCTCATACAGCCTGATAAATCCAAAAAAAGCATCTTTAATAAACTTTTGCAACGTAGCTCCCAGTATCAGAGCAACGATTCCAGCTCCCATTAACACTTTCGTCAAATCAATATAAGGAGTTAGCACATAGACAATAAACCCGACAATAGCAGCATAGTTTAAGAACGAATTTAAAAACACCTCTGTGGTCTTCTCTTTACTCTCTGTCGAAAAATCAAATTCCTTGAAAAACCACCTCAACCATCTCTTCAGTAGAATTAGGGTTAAAAAGATTAAAGCCCCGACCGAAATCGTCTTTAAAATAAACAATACGTGTTCATTAAGGGAAGAAATCACTAGTAATCCTCCTTACCTCGAACCATGCTCCAAGATTAAAGTGTATGTAGTAGGAAAAAGCGTTAGACCAACGTTATCTATGTAAAGGCTGAAATACAAAAAAGACCGCAAACTATCGCGATCTTTATTACTTGCTGCTTTTTAGCTTTTGATATATTTTCTGCGCATACTTGCCAAAGTTTAATTCTTCTTTTCCACGTCGCTTTTTCATAACGTCGTCAAACAGCTGTTCTTTGACAGATGCTTTTTTTTCTTCTTCTGTTTTAACGCGATTATCATCACATAATCGGATTAAATCATTTACATTCAATAATTCTTTATGCACTGCAGTCTTGTCATCTATGAAACCGGCATTTTTCATCATTCGAAACGCCATCTTCATGTCATTTGACATTCCAGGATAATCGTCTTTGAAAACAAGAGGCTTGCCTTGCCCTGGTAGATTATCTAGTTCTCCTTTTTCGATGGCTGCTTTTATTTTATCTTCAGCTATCATTGCAATGATGTCCATTTAAACCGACTCCTTTCAGCCTTTAATCTTAGCATAAAAAACATTTAATATTCCACGCCAGTTTCAGGAAGTAAAATCAACAAAGAACCTGCTACTCGTCGTATCCGACAAGCAACAGGTTACTCTCTTCGTTATTATTTTCTATCTAATATCAATTGCTTAATCTCCTGAATATCCTTTTTAAGCTCTTGGTTTTCTTGAAATAGTTTGTTCATCTGCTCTTCTCGAATAGCTTCGTCATCTTGGCCAAGGTAACTTAAAATAACGGCCACAACTAGATTTAAAATGACCAACGCTCCAATAATAATAAAGGAAACAAAATAAGCCCAAGCCCATGGAATTTCATTGATCACTGGTCTTGCTACTTGACTTGCCCATGATTCAAACGTCACTACTTGAAGCAGAGTGAATAGCGATGAATGAAAACTACCAAAGAATTCATCTGGAAGAACTTCACTAAAGAAAGTCGTTCCAATAATTGCATAGATTGAGAAAATCAAGATCGATAACCCTAGAATTCCTGTAAGCGCAGGTACGGACTTCATTAAGGAATCAATAATTTTTCGTAACGCTGGGATAGCGGGAATCATTCTGATCAGACGCAGTACCCTGACTAACCTTAAAACACTAACAAATGGCGTTGAATAAAACACCAAACTTCCTACAACAATTAGAAAGTCAAAGCGGTTCCAACGATCGGTTAGATACCCTTTGAAGCCAAGTCCAACGAGTTTTAAAATTAATTCTCCTACAAAAATCCAAACAATGATTTTATCTAAAGAAAGTAATAGACTATTACCAGTGAGATACGTTTCAGTCACAATGATTAAACCGTTTAATAGGATAATTCCTATCACAATCGGTTGAAAATAGGAATGCTCAATTAGTTGTTTAACAGTCATTCTAATCGAGTTCTTATTACTAGGTTGCATTTCTTCTTTATGTTGTAATTCCATTGTTGTTCATCACTTGTCCTTTCTACTAGATGGCATAATTACTCTAGTATTATACCAGAAAATTAGAATTGGCATGAATAGAGTTTTATGAACATCAAAAAAGTACCTGTCACTTGAGAACAAGTAACAGGTACTCTATTAATTTGTCGCTATTGTCCTAGTTTTTGTGAAAAGTGACTTCACATTTTGATTGAACATGACATTAAGCTGCTCATCCGTCACTCCAGCTAACCGTAGTCTGGTACAATATTTTCAAAAATATGAGTGGGATGCCAGTTCGCAATTGCAGGTAATGCAGCCTCAGGAACAACAAGTTGTCTACCTAACCAAATATTCACCGTGTCATGTGCTAAGAAAATTTGGTTCGCATATCCTTCACTAAGCAATTCAAGTAGGACCGCTATCCTTTCTTGATCAGTCGGACACCCTACTAACCCTTGAAGGCCAATACGGTCAAATCCGATTTTAACTCCTTGTTCAAGCGTTCTTCTATGGTAATTAACATCGGTGTTCCCACACATATGCCCAATCACAATGGAGTTAGGATTTACCCCAAGTTCAACTAAAAACTTTGCTTGTTCAGGACCCATTGTCCCTTCTTGTGTATGTGTGAGAATCACAACTCCGGTTTCCTTATGAGCTCTAGCGGCGGCTCTGAAAAACATTTTCTCGTAATCTGTAATTTCGTCTTTACTAGAAGCAAGTTTTATAAAACCTGCCTTGATCCCTGTATCTTCAATCCCTTGTTTAATTTCTGTGATAAACATTTCGTAAATCTCTTCTTCAGCGGGTCCTAATGCAGCACGGGATTTAAAGTATGGTGTTGCTCCCTCACCTTCATAGTAAAATCCAGTTCCACAGATGATTTGGAGGCCCGTTTGTTCTGAAATATCTTTTAACAAGCGTACATTTCGACCACATTCATTTGGTGTTGGATCCATCACCGTTTTCACACCATGTGACATAATCTTAAGAGCTACTTCAATCCCTATTTTAAGGGCTTCATCGTAGTGAAACCTTCCTAGTGTCGAGTCACCACTGTAGCCAGGATAGCCAAACACAAAATGCTCATGAACGAGTGTTTTCCCTAGTTGATCAACAGATATTGGCCCTGTTACTGTTTCAACATTCATTATGATCCCTCCAACACTTTTCTTTTTTCTTCGTCTTGCAAATGACGCCATAACAATTTCCCGCTACTCGTAGTTGGAAGTTGCTCTCTGAACTCGATGATTCTTGGATATTTATAAGCAGATAATTGCTTTTTAGACCACTCGATGATCTCCTCTTCTGTGATTTTCCCTTTATTTTTTTCATTTAAGATAATAAAGGCTTTGACTGTTTCACCTCTTTTTTCATCTGGTATCCCGACAACACAAGCCTGCTGAATGGCGGGGTGTTTATAAAGCATTGATTCAACTTCGGTCGGCCACACCTTAAATCCAGAAGCATTAATCATTCTTTTAATTCGATCAACAATAAAGTAATATCCCTCTTCATCGTATTTCGCTATGTCGCCTGTTCTAAAGTAAGGTTGACCGTCAACCTCTATGAATGCGTTTACATTTTCTTCTGGACGATTATAATATCCTTTGAAAATTTGTGGACCGTAAACGATGATTTCGCCTTCTTCATTAGGACCTAACACCTTTAATGTAGTTGGGTCAATAATTTTAGAAATGGTATTTGGAGACGGGAGACCTAAACATTGCATCTTTGGCCGATCTGGCGGATTCAAGTGTGTGTGCGAGATTGTTTCAGATAAACCATATCCTTCTGAATAGCGAATTCCAGCCAGTTCAAACAATTTCTCTCCAACCGCTGCTGGTAAAGGTGCTCCTCCACCCCCAATAACTTCAACTGTGTTTAACGATTCTTTAGTTAAGTTGGGATTCGCTAAAAAGTCTATTAACATCGTACTAATATTTGTCCAGTGTGTAACCTGATTTCTCTCAATTAATTGTCTAGCAAGTTCGCGATCCCACCTTGTCATTATTACGATTTCACATCCACCAGCCAAAGGACCATGACAACTGTGAAGCATGCCAGTTACATGAAAGAGAGGAAGAGTTAATAGGTGAACAGATTCACTAGTGACACTCTGCCACACGGTTACACTGACGATATTGGCTTGCACCGTTTTATTTGTGTGCATACATCCTTTTGGAAGGCCAGTTGTCCCTGACGTATATGGCATAACAACAAGGTCATCAGCCCTTACCTTCATTTCTTTAGGGGAGTAACCAAATGAAATTGCATTGATCCAATGCACCCATTCATGAGGGATTTCCTGTCTAGGTGCTCTTACCTCGGGAGGCAGTGCCAAGTCTGTTTCTTGGTCAATGTAATCTGAGTAAGCGGCAACGATCACTTGCTCAAGCAAGCTTGAATCCACTTTATTTAGCAATTCTTGAGATATGATTGCGGTCTTCACCGCTCCATCTTGGATAAAAAAAGTTAGCTCTTCGTTAGTGCACATCGGATTGGCTGGAATAACAACTACTCCTATACGAGCAATAGCATAAAAAGAAATGATCCATTGTGGTGAGTTTTGCATGTACAGAAGGACACGTTCACCTTTGCTCACACTTTTCTCCTGCAAATATCCAGCAAGATTCAATACCTCTTCATATAACTCTTGGTAGGAAACCTTTCTTCCGTAATAATGAAGAGCTGTTTTATTTGGATAACGACGTGCTGACATTTCTAAATTTTCGAAAAGAGTCGTTTCAGGTATAGTGATCGTTCTTGGTACACGATTAGGATAGAAATTCAAATAATTTTTCAATAAAAATCATCCCCCTATTATCTGCTAAATTTAAACTAAGACGAAAACTCATACATCACCTCCTTTAGAGGAAAAACACTAGTTTACCTCTGTAGTGAGATTAGATTTAGAAAAAGTCTGGACTCTGCCTCTTTTCACTTTAAAAGTTAAAAGCAAACCTAACCCTAAACAAATTGTCGAAAAAAGAAAAGCACTACTAAAGCCACCAAAATCATCGATCAACCATCCCGCTATAAACGGTCCAATAAATTGACCTGCTGCAAAATAAAAGGTTGCATAGCTGAACGCCAAAGGCATATCAATCGGCTTTACTTGATCCATCGTTGAAGCTTGAATTAATGTGAATAATCCTGTTAACGTACAGCTTAATACAACAATATGAACAGTAAATCCAAGAAGAGTTGGAAAAAAGAGTGGGAGTGTCATAGAAGCAAAAGTAATGGTCATCGTAGCGATTAGTGATTGTTTTCGTCCTAACTTATCAGAGATAAATCCCCATAACGGACCTCCAAATATGGATAAAATACCATTTAGTGCGATAAGTTGACCTGCTTGTGTCATACTTATTTCTGATTCGATCATAAAACTCATTACAAAAAGCATTTGAACGATATAAGCAACACCAATTAAGCCATAAATCAGTGAGACATTAATGACATCTTTATTTTTATAAATATCTTTAGGACGTGTTTGTAGCTCTGTTGTTTCTGAGGATGTAATAGAAGGTGGATTTTTAATAAAAAGATATATGCAGAAGACTACAATGCCTCCCACAAGTGCAAACAACCCCCACGAAATTCTCCAGCCAACGACTGGATACAATCGACTTATATAAGGAACCATTAGACCTGTGAGTAAAATGCCAATACCAACACCGCTTGTTGTTAAACCGATTACCAATCCCTTTTGTTTAGGAAACCATGTGACGAGCAAGGAAATCAAAGGAGTATAAGTAAAGGCCGTACCTATTCCTAGTAAAAGCATAAACCATAAAGTAATCCAATAATAAGGACTTAAAGCCACACCTATAAAACCAACGGTAACTAGGCTAATACCTAAAAGGATCGTTTTCTTCCCTCCCCACTTTGCGGATAGGAGGCCGGCAGTAACAACCATAGATAAATACCCAAAAGATGTGACCGTCCCAAGCAGTCCGGCTTCTTTATACGTAATTTGTAAACCTTCTCGCATAAAAGGAAGTATTGTGCCGTAAGAAAGGCGTGCAAAAGCGAGTACAACACTGGTGGTTATGATGCCAATAAATGAATAGATCCATAATCTTTTTTGATCTTTCACGTTGAGTGTGACTCCTCCTCCATTATATACTAACCGGTAGGTATGTATTTTAATAGTATAACGAGAGGTTTTGAAATACAAGCACATAATCCTTTAAATATTTCGACACAATTCATTCAAAAAATGATGCCTGCCAACGCACTTTCAAACGTTGACAGGCACTCTACATTACTCAGTCACACGATTTCGAAAAGCTTCTTTTTCAACTAAGTATCCTTCTTCTTTTATGTTATTTTTCGGTTCTTTCATTTCTCCTTCTTTCGGAAATGCTCCAGGGTGCCCTTTTCTCTTATGATTAAAGCTTTTTCCAGTTGCCATTACAATCCCCCCTTTATCATTAATCCTGATTAGTTTTTTCTTAATTTTTTTCCTTATTCAATAGGAAAAAATGTATTCACTTCGAAAGACAGCTAAATGAATAAGGCTGTATACAACTGGTGACCCTAACTTTATAATTGACAAGTTGCCATAATTTTGATTATTATCTGAAAGGACTATTCATTTCGTTCTACTAATTTTATATAGAGGTGTAACTCATGGATAATGTGTTTGATTACGAAGATATTCAACTAATTCCCGCAAAAAGCATCGTAGGTAGTCGCTCAGAATGCGACACATCTGTTACGTTAGGTGGACATACTTTTAAGTTACCGGTTGTTCCTGCGAATATGCAGACAATCTTAGACGAAAAGTTAGCTGTTTATTTAGCTGAAAATGGCTATTTCTATATTATGCATCGTTTTCAACCAGAAAAACGTGTAGCGTTTATTAAAGATATGCAATCACGTGGTTTGCTTGCTTCCATTAGTGTCGGCGTTAAAGACGAAGAATATCGCTTTATTGAACAGCTTAAGGAAGAACAATTAAAGCCTGAATTTATTACAATTGACATTGCACATGGTCACTCTAATGCAGTCATTGAAATGATTCAGCACATTAAGAAACATATCCCTGAAAGTTTTGTTATTGCTGGAAATGTCGGTACACCAGAAGCTGTCAGAGAGTTAGAACATGCTGGAGCTGATGCGACTAAAGTAGGGATAGGCCCAGGAAAGGTTTGTATCACCAAGATTAAAACTGGATTTGGCACAGGTGGTTGGCAACTAGCAGCGTTACGATGGTGTTCTAAAGCGGCGAGTAAGCCAATTATTGCTGACGGCGGAATTCGCACACACGGTGATATCGCAAAATCGATTCGATTTGGGGCTTCTATGGTCATGATCGGTTCATTATTTGCGGGTCATGAAGAATCCCCAGGTCAAACGATCGAAAAAGATGGGAAGCTTTGTAAAGAATACTTTGGCTCAGCTTCAGAATTTCAAAAAGGTGAGAAGAAGAATGTGGAAGGCAAGAAAATTTACGTGGAACATAAAGGTTCTTTAGAAGATACATTAAAAGAAATGGAGCAAGATCTTCAATCATCTATTTCTTATGCAGGTGGAAATAAATTAGATGCCATTCGCCATGTTGATTACGTGGTTGTGAAAAATTCGATTTTTAATGGTGATAAGGTATTTTAAAAAGAATGGCTGATGCTTTAGAGACAAGCATCAGCCATTTATTTGTATTTAGATTTTCTCAGTTAGCATATTAAGACCCTGTTGCTCCTTTAATTAAATATTCATAGGGTTTACTTCTAGTAAGGTGGAATGAGTGTGTGGAAATCATAATATTTTAAGATAGCCCCAATAAAACTATTTAGCTAGCGTTCAAACCGGAACGAGCCAAAATCAAAATTACAACCTGGCAGGAATATAAAGGTTACTTTTTGGACCCCAGTTATCTTTTCTAATTTAAACACTCTCTCCTCATAACTATTAGATTCAGTGAATTCAACGATTTGATTTGTTTCCTCTATTTCACTTTCAAAACGTATATGAATCGTATTTTTATCAATTGGTGAATGTCCGTAAATGACCAGCTTGGTCGTACCTGCTTCTGTAAAGTCCATATCCTCAAATTCTAAAGAGACATTGTTTCCGATGCCTGTCACACTATTGTCCGTTAATGTAAATGTATCACCGTAAATACGATCACATTCAGTAGCCTTATTTTGTTCAAAACCTCTGTTCAACTTTTCAAAAGAAAACCCTTTAATATGAACCTTTTGACGAAGTACAAAACAAATGGACGTGATTCCCTTTAGTCTTTTGGATAACTGATATGTCTCTTCTTGATATACATTCCATTTTGATGGCTTTTGATAGATAACATCTGCTAGTAATTCGCTTCCTACTTCACCCGGCATTCCTTCCCAAATTTGCATAGGGTACTCCTCACTCGTTAAAGCAAAAATCGGCATAGTAATTTGATCAGATCCGTATACCCCAAAGTCGATATCATGGAACCCTACTTGAGTTTCTCCATCTCTACTTGTCGCAACTCCTCGCTCATTCCCGTTTCCGACTTCACCTTTGCTATAATCATAAAGTCCTGCAGAAATAAATCCATATGGATCTTTAAAAGCTGTTCCAAGTCCTGTTGCACTAAGTTCCAATTCAGAAATAAGCTTTGTTTTGTCTGTACCATTCTTACTTGTACAACGAAGTCTGAACTCGCCGTCGCCTAAAGCAAGAACTTTTACTTCATGTCCTGAAACTTCAACTTTTGAAATATTTGACTCAATTCCAGCGTCATTTACGACACTCCACTCAACAGCTTGATAAGACGTATTTTCTGGATGTAACTTTGCACGTACAACCATTTCTTGTTTGAAGTGATCAAACAGCTGTCCTGAATCACTAATTAATTCAATTTTACGAAGTGGGATCTCGTCTTGATTCCCCATTAAAACTGGCAAATCATGATTTTCTAGGTGTGCTGTTATGCCACCTAAGTTGCCCTCAGCTGCCGGGTTAGATTGATATTGTGTAATAACGTTTTCTAAACCATTGGACGAAACTTCAATATTGATTTTGCCTGGTTCTAATGTTGCTCCAAGAATAGCCATTAGCTTCCCACTGAATAGCCTTCTGCTTCTACCTTTATACTGGTCGTAATCCGTACTATCGCCATTATCAAGGCCAATTAATCGGCCAGCTCCAGTAACATTGACGTGAACTCGGTTATTAGCGTTTTCTACTGGATTGCCGTTTTCATCATGCATTGTAATTTCTACAAATAGTAAGTCCGTTCCGTTTGCGGTAATTGTCTCTGTATCTGCATTCAAACAGATCCGCTTCGCATCTTTGAAAGATTTCTTTACTTCAGTAGCAATTACCTTGCCTGTTTCATCGTAAGCGATCGCTGTTAGCTCTCCTTCTTCATATGGGAGTTTCCACCAACCAACAAGCTGCGTTCCATGATCATGATCAATATCATGAGTTCCAACTGTTATTCCGTTGAACTGAAGTTCTACTTTTGGAGCATTGGAACAAACACGAACATCAATCATTTGGCCAGGGTTGAAGTCCCAGTAAGGGAATATATGAACCATTGGTTTGGTCTTATAATCTGTCCACGCAGATTGATATATGTAGTAGGCATCTTTCTTAAAAGTAGCCGTATCAATTTGACCGAAATAAGAGTTTTTCGTGTGATATGGCGTAGGTTCACCAACGTAATCAAATCCCGTCCATAAAAATTGTCCCAATGAAAAAGGCGTGTCTCTTTCCGCTATAATGCAAGCTTCTGGTGATTTTGCCCCCCAACTTGTAGGCTATTACCAAGTGAAGAGCATTGTTCATCATCATCTGCTAAAATCGACTGTTCAAATGGAAAATGGTAGATTCCACGACTTTGGACAACGGACGACGTTTCACTTCCGTAAATGACCCAATCAGGATGCTCTTCATGATGCTTTTGATAATATTTTTCGGCGTAATTATATCCTGCCACTTTAACGAGATCTGCACATTTTTGTGCATTTTCCCATGGCATATAGTTCGAACCGATTGTAACTACGGCATTTCTATTTGGATCGAATTGTAAAACATAATCCATTAGCATTTTTGTTAGTTCTTGTCCTCTTTCATCAGCATGTGTATCGTAAATTTCATTTCCAATACTCCACATAAGCAAACTTGGATGATTTCGATCTCTTAACACCCAACTCTTCACTTCACTATGAGCCCACTCTTTAAAAAAACGCGAGAAGTCATATTTAGTTTTCGGCCTTTCCCACATATCAAAAACTTCTGATACAATTAGAAGTCCCATTTCATCTGCTAAATCCATTAGCTCGACTGCAGGCACGTTATGAGCGGTTCTAATTGCATTTACACCCATCTCTTTTAGAATGATCAATCTTCTTCTCAAAGCTGCTGTATTAAAGGCGGCTCCTAAAGCTCCTAAATCATGGTGCTCACACACTCCATTTAACTTCATTCTATTTCCGTTTAAATAAAAACCGTTGTTGGGATTGAGGAAAACCGTTTTGAATCCAATATTTTGAGAGATTAACTCTATTTTTTTCAGCTCTTTCTTACCACTTTCATCTGTTAACTCAACTTCTAAGTTCGTGACAAGTTGATAAAGATTAGGTTTTTCTGTACTCCATAACAACGGCTCAACAACAATCAATGTTTGCTGATTCAAAGAATTAAGCTGTTCGATTTTTTCTGAAGACGTGGTGATGGTTTCACCTTGATACATAATCGTATGAGAAAGCTTAACAACCTGATTCATATTCAATTCTGTATCAACTTCTACTTCCCAACCACTCTTTGTTTCTTTTGTCGTTATGTAAATTCCATCTGTCTTAATATGATTTTCATCTCTTGTTTTTAACCAAACATTTCGGTAAATACCAGCTCCAGAGTACCATCTACTGTTTGGACTTTCATGTACGACTTTAACTAGGATCTCATTGTCCCCTTCAACGAGCGCATCCGTTATCTCATGTTCAAAAGAAGAATACCCACTCTTCCATTCTCCAATGAATTGCTGATTTACATAAAGCGAGGAATTGAAATATACTCCATCAAAATAAAGAAGAACCTCCTCTTCTTTTTTCGAATAGGAAAATGTCTTGCGGTACCACCCTATACTATTTTCATATAAATCTAGTGTATTGTTTATGAGCCAATCATGAGGTAGATCAACCGGTGTGAACTTTAAGTTTCTACTTTCTGAAACATCTAAACTACTTTTCGCAAATTTCCATCCTTCGTTAAAAAGTATTTTCTGATTCATTTATTTCCTCAACTCCCTCTATAAACAAATCATAGCGTAGGAGTTACAGAATAGCGTCGTTTGACACCTTTCTGTAAGCTCCAGCCATGCTATTCACCAAGTTCTTCATATATAAAAAAGTCAAAGTCTGCATGCTTCCTCTGCCCACTTAAATCTTGTACACACAATCCAATATATGCACCAGTAAAACCTTGATCTAAGAAAAATCCATTAATATTAATCTCCGCATTTTCATCAGAAATCGTACTAGCATCTAAAACAGGACCAATGGCGATCCACTCTTTTCCATCTTTCGAATAGTAGAATTGTAAATCTGAATAGTTTAATATTGCTTTTAAATAACAACGATCCCAGTCTTCAATTGCAATCCTGCCATCTAACGGTTCGTCATATAATCCCTTTGTGTTAGACATGATTCCAAGTGATTTCCCTAACTCCTCATCATGGCTAATATGAAGGTAGTAATAGTTTTTTGTGTTGTAGTAATAGACTAATCCGGCCATTTGTTGAAAATTTTCAGGTGAAAATTCCACAACGGTTTCAACATTTACTTGAAACGCTTGTTGTCTTCGAGCGATTAAGCTTTGTTTATGAATTGAGTTTAGAGATTCTCTTCCAATTAAACGTAAATGCCCAGCTCGCACGCTTAATGATGCCCAATTTTCTTCCACCGGTGCTCTTAGCGAATTTAAGTGAATGTTTAACACATCATCGTTAAAATCGTCTTTAATTGGCTCCGTTTCAAAAGAATGCACAGGTAAATCAGGTGCTTCTACTTTGACTTGTGCATCATCTCCGACAATCTTCAACCAACCATCTTCTGTCCACTCACATTTTTGAATCGCTGTTTCTCTTCCCAAGTTGCAGTTACCCGACGGTTCGAGCGGTCTGCCACATAAATGTGCTAAATACCACTCACCTTCCTGGGTTTGAACGATACTAGCATGGCCTGCTTTTTGAAGGGCAAGTTCAGGTTTTTGATAAGACGTTAGCATAGGGTTATTCGGGTCAACCTCGTACGGTCCCCATATAGATGTAGACCTGGCCATTGTTACCGCGTGTTTCAAACGAGTTCCACCTTCTGCTGTCATTAAATAATAGTATTGATCTCTTTTGTAAAGATGAGGGGCCTCAGTTAAACCAATTTCAGTTCCTTTAAATATGTTTTGAATCGGTCCGACTAAGCGCTGTTCCTCTGCTGAATATTCCTGTAGCAGAATTCCACCAAACGAATTTTTTCCTTTTCTATGATCCCAGACCATATTTACAAGCCACTTTCTTCCATCATCATCATGAAATAATGATGGATCAAAACCACTACTATTTAAATAAATAGGTTCCGACCAAGGGCCCATAATAGAAGTAGCTGTTGTTAAGTAATTATGAGTATCCTTAAATCCACCTGCATGACTTTTTACATCTGTGTAGATCAAGTAAAAAGTTCCATTATCATAACTTAAACAAGGTGCCCATGCTCCGCCCGAATCAGGATTTCCTACCATATCAAGCTGAGACTGTCGACTGAGTGGATGTGTGATCAACTTCCAATTAACTAAGTCTCTTGAGTGATGAATCTGAATTCCAGGAAACCATTCAAAGGTAGAAGTTGCAATATAATAATCATCCTCTACGCGAATGATCGATGGATCAGGATTAAATCCCTTTAACACAGGGTTTTGAATAAATGCCATGTTGTTCTCCTCCTATCAATTGTTTAACTTTATAAATTAGGATAAATCATAACTTTGATACTTGTATCTTTTTGTAATCTAGCAATATCAATACCTTCTTCTATGTTCTTTAAACTTACTTTATGGGTAATCACTTTTGTGATATCTACATTAGATCGACTCAATGCTTGTATAGCAGCTGGGTACGTATTTACATAACGGAAAATTCCGTAAACATCTAACTCAGAATCAATTAGCTGATTCATATTAATAGGAACTTCATCAGCAACAGGCATGCCAACATAAACAATACGACCGCCACGTTTAACAAGGTTCACTGTATCGGAAATGGCTCTAGCATTTCCAGAAGTCTCAACTATCACGTCTATTCCTTTCCCTTCTGTTAAATCCTCAATTCTAGCTTTCACGTTCTCCTTCGAAGGATCTATCACTGTAATTCCCATCTCTTTAGCCAATGATTGTCTAAAGGGAAGGACATCCGTCGCATATATTTCTGTTACTCCTAAAAGTTGAGCAGACTGTGCAGCGAGTAAACCAATTGGGCCAAGACCAGAAATAAATAAGCGGTCTGCTGCAGTTACCCGGCCTCTTTTCATAGCATGAAAACCAACGGAAAGAGGTTCTAGTAAAGCACCTTCCTCATAACTCATCGTATCGGGCAGTTTAAATAAAAAATCACTCCGAACGGTTACATACTCGGCCCAAGCACCATCTACTGGCGGGGTTGCCATGAAAACAACATCAGGACATAAATTGTATCTGCCAGATTTACAGTGTTCGCAACGTCCGCATGTTACTCCTGGTTCGACCGCGACTCTGTCCCCAACAGAAACATTCGTCACTTGCTCACCAATTTGAACAACTTCACCAGCTAATTCATGCCCTAATATAATCGGTTTTTCGACTATGTATCTACCAATTTTACCGTGTTCATAGTAGTGTACATCCGAACCACAAACACCTATACAATACACTTTGACTAATGCCTCATCTTCTTTTGGAACTGGAATTTCAATTTGTTTGATCGCAATAGACATCGGTTTATCCATTACCGCTGCATCCATTAATTGAGTTGTCATGTCATCACTCTTCCCTTGTTTTAATTAAGTTTATGCTAAAAGGTCTGATCAATGATAGAACTATTGATCAGACCTCTTTTAAAAAGATTAGTGGCTATTTTTCGAAAATATGATTATTAATTATTACGCTCTGCTATAATCTTTCTAAATCTTCGCGAACGTCGTCACCACCACGATCTCTCCATTGTTGTACCGCTGCATTCCAACCATCTTCATCAATAGCACCCGTTACAAAACGGAACTTCGCATCATTGATTAATTGATCTAGGTCTGCACCTAGGTTATTGCGAACTTCAGATACTAGATTAATAGAAGGATCTACAACAACTAGATCATTATTTTCGACTTCTATTTGTCTTACAAGTTGCTCAAGTTCTGATAAGTCACCTTGCGTCATTGTGTCATCAATTGGTGCTGTTACTAATGGGAAGCGGTAACCGAAACCAACATCTGTCATATACTGATCATAATCAATATAGCTTGGCTTACCATCAACTAACTCATGATGAACGCCTTCAAATCCCCAAGCAAGTAAATCAATTGCTTCTTGGTTTGAAGCTAACTCTTCAAAGAAACCTAAAATAGCTAGTAAATCTTCTTCTGTTTTAACAGTTGCTTTCGGGAACATTAAAATACCATTAGAACCGAACATACTCGGTAAACGCTTTTCACCTGTTTCCCCAACTAAAGCGTTGTAAAGACCTACCTCTGCCTCAGGGTGATTAGCTTGAAGACGACTTGCAATAGAAACTACGTTATTTGTAGAGGCAGCCCAGAAACCAGAAATGCCATTTTCAAAATCCGCTTCACGTGTAGTACGGTCTGGAGCTACTAAGTCACTATTTACTAAACCTTCTTCAACTAATTGCTTAGTGAACTTAAGTGCTTCTAAAAACTCAGGTGTTTCATGATTTCTTGTAAAACTACCGTTTTCATCAACTTCCCACTCATTTGGAGCACCGAAGCCAATACCAAAGTCTGGTCCAAAGTCACCTGGTAAAGAAACTGAAGTTAAACCACGTGTATCTTTTGTGCCAGAACCATTTGGATCATTGTTTGTTACTGCACGATAAGCTTCAAGAAGTTCCTCGTGATTTGTAGGCTCTGCAATTCCTAGGTTATCTAACCAATCTTTACGATACATTGTTACGAAACGTGATAATGGTCTGTAACGAGGAAGTCCGTATAGTTCATCATTTACTTTAACATTGTCATAGACAATATCAGGCATAGAAGCTAAAGTCGGGAACTGCTCAAGGTATTGGCCCACTTCCCAGAACACACCATCCTGCATTGCACTTATTAAGTATGGTTGAGTAGGCGCACCACAACTAGGGATGACATCAGGTAAATCTCCAGAAGCGATTAATACTGGTAAGCGTTCACAAAAGTTTGCACTAACCATATGAGTAATTTCTAAATTAGAATTTGTTAACTCTTCAATTTTTGTTTCTACATCATTTCCACTTGAAGGAGCTTCTACTCCATCAAAGTTTAACACTAGTTTGATGTCTAAAGGTTGGTTACTGTCTACTGCTGTTTCGCCGTCAGTTGAACCATCTGCCTCAGATGGTGCTGATGATTCTTCATTATTACTACAAGCAACTACAACAAGCACAGTCATAAGAGCAATTAACAACATAAATGAATACTTTTTAACTTTCCCCATAAATGAACCCTCCGTTTTTTTCTACTCAATTTATAAAATGATACTCTCTTCAACAACTTCTAAGAGAATTATCCTTTTACCGAACCTAATAACATTCCTTTTGCAAAATGCTTTTGAATGAATGGATAAACGATTAAAATCGGTAACATAGAGACGACTACTACTGCCATCTTCAATCCTTGACCTACAATATTTGAATCTGCATCCATTGCACTTTCATCTCCGATACTTCCAGTAGCTAAAATAACGACTTGTCTTAAGACAACTTGAACAGGCCATTTTTCTGGTGAATTCAAGTACATAACAGCATTAAAATACTGATTCCAAATTCCTACAGCATAAAACATTGAGATCGCTGCGATAACTGGAAGTGATAAAGGCAGTACAATTCGAAGCAAAATTTTCACATCATTTGCGCCATCAATCTTAGCTGATTCGATCAACTCTCCCGGGATATTTTGGAAGAAGCCTCTCATAATGATAAGGTAAAAAGCACTTACTAATCCTGGTAAAATTAATGACCAATACGTATCAATTAAACCAAGGTTACGAACAACGATATAGGTTGGGATCATTCCACCTTGGAACAGCATTGTGAAAATAACACCAAGCGTAATCCATTTTCTTCCTGGTAAATCTCTGAAGGATAAGGCATAAGCCATTAACGCTGTTGCGATAATACTTAAAGTTGTTCCAAGAATCGTAATGTAAAATGAAACTCCTAAACTTCTAACAAATGTGTTCGTTGTGAAGATATATTTGTAAGCATCTAGGGTAAAACCAGATGGAATCACTGAGTTACTCGTTGAAAATGATGCAATTACTACATAAACAAATGGTAAAATACACAATAAAGAAAATATTGTTAAAAGGATATAATTCATAGAATCGAAAACTTTTTCTGAAAAAGTTTTATGTTGTAACATCGTTGTTCCCCCCTAATAAAGTCCTTCTTCACCAAACTTCTTAGCAATCCAGTTGGCACCTAGTACTAGAACTAACCCTACTGCAGATTTAAATAATCCAACAGCGGCACTATAACTAAATTGTCCTTGTAGTAGACCGACTCGATATACATACGTATCAAAGACTTCACCAACTTCTCGGTTCAATGAGTTTACCATTAAGAATATTTGTTCAAACCCTAAATCTAAGAAGTTACCTAACCTTAAAATGAGTAGGATGACGATGATGTTTCGGATAGAAGGAAGGGTAATGTGCCAGATCATTCTAAGTCTTGATGCCCCGTCGATTTTAGCTGCTTCGTATAGAGCTGGGTTAACTCCGGCTAATGCAGCTAAAAAGATGATCGTTCCCCACCCAGCATCTTTCCAAATCATCTGCAAAACAATAAGTGGTCGGAACCAATCCGTGCTTGTTAAAAAATGAACTGCTCCGCCTTCACCTGTTTGTCTAATTATTTCATTAACTAATCCACCTTCAGTTGAAAGAAGAATATGTGTGATTCCAACAATAACTACCCATGAAAGAAAGTACGGGACATACACAATTGTTTGAACACTGCGCTTAAACCACTCTCTAGTAATTTCGTTTAACATTAACGCTAAAATAATCGTTAACGGGAAAAAGATTACTAGATCATATAAGGCTAAAAGAAGCGTGTTTCGGAACAACATCCAGAAATCCGGTAAAGAGAAAAATCGTTCAAAGTGTGCAAACCCCACCCACTCACTAGCCATTAATCCTAGATGAGGACGGTAATCCTTAAACGCCATGATCAATCCCCACATTGGACCGTATCTAAAAATCAAAAAGAAAAGAAGTCCGGGTAGCATAAAAATATAAAGCCAGCGGTACTGCATTATTTTCTTGAATTTTTCTTTTGTACGGGAAACTTCAATCTGTTTGCTTGGATCCGTTTTTGTCATTACCTCCATACATAATCACACCTTTTTGTTGAGATATTAATTCTGTAAAAAAACAATTAAAACGCTTTCAAAACTAAAGCTAAATAATAAATCAACCATCTTGAACTGCTATAATTAACTTTTTAATATACTACCATACAAGTTCGATTAGTCTTATTATAACAACAGCTTTACCTTTAATCTATGTAATTTTCAGTCTATTTCCTTACCCATTTCAACACTAATTTTTGATTAATTTTACAAAAAATAGTTAATCTTAATTAAAAACTTCATTCCTAACCTATTTAGATAGATTACAGTAGTATCAATGTTTTGAAGAGAACAATTTGAAATTTACCTTCTCTCCTCCATCAATCACATGCTCTTACTATAAATTAAAGCTCTTACAAATTTGTATTTTTTCATACAAAAAAAAGGCCAAAAATGAACTTAAGTAGTCCAGTCAGCCTATATTATTTACCGTTTCATAGGTCTATAGATATTGCCTTTTCTGTACTGACTAGGTGTGAGGCCTGTCCAGCGCTTAAATTGTCTACTAAAGTGAGCAACGTCATAATAACCTGTCATGATAGAAATTTGTTCAATACTATATTCCTTATTCGCTAACAAATTCTTTGATTCATTGAGCTTTTTAAACGATAAGTACTGCCTTGGCGACATATTATATACACTTTTAAAGACCTTGTTACAATAAGATAAACTTATTTTTAATTCTGAGGCAATGTCTTCAATCTTTAATATATTTTCATTATCACTACAAGGTTGCCTAACCATTTTGTCAATCTGATCAGCAATTTTATAAGCTAATTCTGCACAACGGTCTGTTGCTTTGTCGCTATCTCCTTTATATTTGGAAAAAAGACTAGCTAACACACCTAGCAGTTCAAATAAAATTGAATGGATTTGCATCTTCTCTATAAGACTTAAATTAGCTGTTTTACATGTTTCAATTAGTCGATCTAAGTAAGGACGAACATGGCGAGAGAAACCAGAGCTCGCATGATAATAATGGTTATTTGAATCTAAGTCTATGTACGGGAGAAATAATTTATCATCAATATGAAAGTGAAGGCAAAAATAGGAAAACGTTCCCGCTCCTTTTTTTCCACTACTAGAATGAACATCGCCAGGTTTTAAAAACATAATATCCCCAGCGTTTTGAGTATAGTGAGTGCCATTAACATTGAAAAGTTGACATCCATCTAGTACTATGTTGATTTCATATTTCGCATGTTCGTGTTCAGGATACATCCATGATTCCTTCACAGAACGAAGATGCATTCCGTAAAGTTCAAAATCAGTGTGGATATTTGGATAGAGGAATTCTTTTAAGTTATATTTTTTAGTAAGTTCATAATTGTCTACTGGGCTCATTTCTTTAAACTTAAAATCCAAATTTAATCACCTCTTTAGGAATTTTCGCTTCTATTGTTCTAAAAGTTTTTCTTTTTTTGATTCTATCTTTTTAAAACTAAAGTACGCAGGTCCCATTAAAGAAAGAACTATCAAGCTAGTACCAAAAAAAGGGATGAGCCCTGGTATATAAACGTATATCTGATATAAAATCAAAAGCCCACCGATCATCGTAAGCGTTGATAATGGATTTAATAGCCCTATCATTAATGAGTTTTTCGGATAGTCGGTTAGCTTCAACTGATAGTGGACGTAAACAGGAAAAATATAACAAACGGTTATTAATAGAAGTAAGCTAACCGTCATTAAAGCAACCGTCATTATTATTTGAAATAGACCATCTAATGTTCTTACAAATAGAAAATCAATATAAAGAATGAAAGTGATAACACTTAAAATAAACCCTAAAATATTAGCTTTTATAATGCTTTCTTTATAAATAGAAAAAAAGGTTTTAAAAATAGGAATGTCGCCTTCTCCCATAAACCATTTTCTAATAACAGCGAACGCTGCAATAGTGGCAGGCATAAGACCAAATAAAACTAACCCTAGTAATGCAAATAAGATCCACAGTAAATTAACATAGGCTAAGCGCATGATCCATTCGGATACTCGGTAAAACCCACCCATAAAACCTGTAGTTGGCATAATCTCCCCTCTTTCTTTGTGAACATTTTAAAAGAATCCTTAACAGATTAAGAAATGAAAAAGAGGGAACAAAAAGCACCCTCTTTTTAACATTTTTATGACTTTAACTAATCTCGTTAATTTTTAATAGATTTTTCTATTTTTTTCATCGGCAATACCTGATTTTCTAAAGAAGTAAGTGTTAAATTGGTCACGCCATTCTTTGGCATTAATTAATTGAAGCTGAAGTCTTTCTAAGACGTTCGCAAATCTGATCTTGTCAATTTTCCCTTCTAGTTTTATCCAGCTTTCTATTAATCCCTCGACCTGTTCTACACCTTCAAAGTGAGTGTTATAGAAATGCTGAATAACCGTTTTTCCTGTTTTTAACTGATGTGTGTACGGCACGTGATGGAAGAATAGTAATAAATCATCTGGACATGTTTCAAGTGATTCGTACATTTCGCTATTAGGAGAGAAATATTGATTCGTATAGCCAGTACCTGTTGCAACTGTTCTGTCTACTCCTAAACCATTAAGGTCCGCAAAGTGATAAGTTCCCCAAACGGAGTACTCATAACCATCTACATTTACACCGTAGTGATGATTTGGATTCACCATCCAACCAATTCCTAGAGGTGTTGTATAATTTTCATAAATTTCCCAAGATTGTAGAAGCATTTTTGAAACCGTTTCTACAACTTTTGGGTCATTTCCAAAAGTAGCTTCAATCCACTCCAATGCTATTTCTTCAGCAGATAGGTCTGGATTCCAAATTAATCGGCCATAACCATAAAAATTGGCTTGTGCTAAAGTGTTCCCAGTCCAGTTCTCATCATTGCCGATATTAGAAACAGCAGCAACTCCGCTATGGGAATAATCAAATACAGAGCCTTCCGTTATTTTCTTAATAGTAGTACCTTCCCCTCTAGCATGTGTATCAAAATCAAATACCTCTTTCCAAAGTGGAACTAAATAACAGAGATCTTTCTGTTGACCTGTATACTCCTGTGTAACTTGGAACTCTAACACCTGATTAGTGTTTGGCATCGCTCCTAATAAAGGAGAGACAGCTTCTCTAACTTGGAAATCCATTGGTCCATTTTTCACTTGCAAAATGACATTATCTAGAAACTTTCCGTCTAATGGCTTGAAGTTATCGTATGCCGCTCTTGCCCGGTCCGTTGTACGATCGCGCCAGTCTTGTAAGCAATTATAAACAAAGCATCTCCATATAACGATTCCACCGTGGGGCTTTAAAGCTTTCGCAAGCACATTTGCTCCTTCAGCATGATCTCGATCGTATGTGAAAGGTCCAGGACGATGTTCAGAATCAGCTTTTACGATAAATCCACCAAAGTCAGGAACATATTTGTAAATCTCATTAGCTACATCCTTCCAAAACTCTTGAACTTCTGGTGCTAATGGGTCTGCTGTGTGTAAATGACCAATTTGAATAGGACTTGCATAGTTAATACTTAGAAAAGTTGTGATTCCGTAAGATCTAAAAATATCTGCCACATTTTTAACTTCAGGTAAGAATTCTTCCGTAATTAGTCTAGTGGGCACTTCGAAAACATTTACATTGTTAATAGATACACTATTAATGCCAACGCTTGAAAGCAAGCGAGCATAATCTTTAATTCTAGCTAAATTGCTAGTTATTTTATTTTCTTCAAAGAAAATAGATTTTCCAGCATAACCACGTTCAATGCTTCCATCCATGTTATCCCATTGATTAATCATTCGAAGTCTATTTTTCGGTTGCTCAATGATATTAAGATTCGTTAACGGTTCGTTGCCTTGAACTAAACGTAGTAAGTGGAAAGCTGCATAAAGAACACCTTTATCCGTTTTCCCAATTAAGTAGATGTTGTTATGAGCTGATTTAATAACGTAACCTTCTACAGTCAGCTCACTTACATCATACTCTAGCTCTATATTATTCAATTTCAGACTTTCTTCTGTTGCAAGCACGACTCCATTTTCTTCTCCAAGTTCGGTTAAAGTTACTGGCTTCACTTCCAGCATAGATTGGATGGCGGTAGTAAGTTCATCAATAGCTGCAGTTAGTCGTTCAGATTGATCTAAGACGATCAAATTTGATAAAGAACTTGTTAATTTTTCTACCAAGGTAGGATCCGTTATTTTTCTATATTGTAGCCAACAAGCATAACTTTCCTCTGAAGTTATTTTTTGAGTGTTTAGTTTATTTTCAATAGTCATGTTAAACTCCTTTCAAAATACGAGATTAAGATAAACCGCTTTCATAAATATTGATTTTATTTAAAATAATCTGGGTAACGTTCCTTTAATTCTGCCGTTTCAAACACAACCAAATTTAAATGCTTTTCAATCGCTTTATCAGCAGCAACTGCATTTTTCTCACTGATACACTTATATATTTCTTCATGTTGAGATACAACAACCTCCCAATCCGTATTGGAAGCAATACGTAATACTCTTAGTCTATCAAAATGACTATTCATCTGACGTAAATAAATCCAAGTCCTTTTCATATTAACTCCTTCGAATAAAATTCGATGGAATTCCTCATCTAACTCAAACATCCGTTGATGCGTGCCTTTTTCCAAACAAAGTTTTTGCATCGTTAGATTCGTTTCTAACTGAAAAATCGTATCTTCATTCATGCCATTACAAAGCTCTACAACGACCGCTCTTTCTATTTTTTCCCTCACAAATCTTGCTTCTTTAACGTGATCTAAGTCGATTTTTAATATAATCGTCCCACTTTGAGGGTAAATTCCAACTAGCTCCTCTTGAGCCAATTGCAGAAAAGCTTCACGGACTGGTGTACGACTCACATTAAGACTTTGTGCAACTTCTTTCTCGGAGATCTTTAATCCCGGTTCTAACTTCCAGTTAACAATTTGATCTCGGATGATGTTGTATACATATTCTCTTGTTGATCCGTTCACTCGTGTACTTAAATTAGCCAATAACAATCACCCCCTGATATATGTAAGCCCTTTAATTACTGTGCATTACAAATTTAATTCAAACTGGTATGGTAGTATGTTTATTATATTGTATTTTTTTTTTAATTCCAAGGTTTAATTTCATTTTTATAAATATTTAGAATCTATGCGAATTTTATTTTGATTAAAAAGAGCAGACACTAAGTGCCTGCTCTCTCTAGTAAACTAGTTATTTTATTTATTTTTGTAAAAGTAAAAACTACTCCAGCTAGTAAAAAAATTACACCTGCAATCAGCCACTTATTCGTTGATGTTGTCTTGTGGCAGTTTTAGTGCACTCTTGCTTCTTGAATTAATTCTTCTCGGAAAGCCAAATATCAAACTAACAGTTACTAAAGCTCTTATTTTTTCGGCGTTTCTTTTACTTTACTTTTATCTTTTTCTATATCCGTGCTTTTTTCTTTTTTCTTGTCTTTGTCTTTATTCTTGTCTTTGTCTTTATTCTTGTCTTTGTCTTTATTCTTGTCTCCTAGTTTAGGCTCTTTCACCTTGCCTTTACCTGGATCCGAAGTGTCACCATTTTTTGCTATCCTAACTACCACTGCAGTTAATGGATCAAGTTGTATGTGATCTGCAGAAAGTTCAAAACCAGTTGGGTCTTTTACTTCCTTTGTCCCTGCTTCGTTTCCATCAACAATAACAACACCCTCTGTCAAGTCAATGTCAGCAAGCGTAAGCGTTCGTTCTTTTGAATCCGCGTTAATAAACACGAAATATTCTTCAGATTCATCAGATGAAACAGCTTTATAACCGATTACCAAATCTCTCTCATTTATTTCTGGTGCATGGATAAGAGAAACATTCGAGTTTACCTCGGCCATCGTTTTTAATCTGAACGCATCACTAGAACGTCTAAGCTCAATTAATCCAGTTGTATATTCCTTTGTTACATGATTAATTGGGAACTTTTCTGCGTTCGTTGCCATTTCCCAATCAAATTTATTAATTATATCCGATGAGTCATACGAGTCATGGATAAAATACGGATAAACAAATGGCTGACCTTTTTCGTCTTCCATGTAAGTTGACTTGTACGGCGCTTCGGAAGTTTCCGTTCTAAACTGCTTCGTCCGTCCAAACTCTTGACCAGCATGGATAAATGCTGTTCCTTGTGACGTTAACACCATTAAGTTTCCTAAACGAATTCGTTGATGAATCTCTTGCTGATGGTATTCTGGATCTTTTTTAATCGACTGAGCAATAACATCATGAAGTGTTAAATTGTCGTGTGCTTCAATATACGGAACAACGTCTCCTGGATGAGTGGCTTTGAAGTTATGTGGATTTGCTGCAACATTATCAAAGATTTGTTGGATATTTCTAGCTCCTCCAGTAAGAAAACGCGGTTGACCCTCTGATCCAAATCCTGATTTTAATTCGTTTCGGAATTCATCTGAGAAGACTCCTACACTCTCTGTATGTTGCATCCAATCTTGGTCTGCAGCCATAACAGGTTCGCCCTCGTCACCGACGAACGTTCTCCAGCCTTCGCCAATCATGATGATGTTAGGGTTCACTTCTTTTGCTTTGTCGTAGGCAATTTGAATACTTTCTGCATCGTGATCTCCCATCATATCAAAACGGAAGCCATCAACTTTATACTCGTTTACCCAATGCATAATTGAATCAACTAACACTCGACGTGACATTTTATGAGTTGTACCTAAACGCCCTCCACCAAAACTCGTTCTCGCTGTTCCATCAGCGTCCATGAAGTGATAGTAATTAGGTACTAAATCCTCAAATATATTTACACTTGCTGTATGGTTGTATACCACATCTAGTACAACGCCCATTCCGCGTTTGTGAATCTCATTAATTAACATTTTAAATTCAGCAATTCGAAGCTCTGGGTCATCAGCATTTTCTGAGTACATACCTGTTAGTGAGAAATAACTGTGTGGATCATAACCCCAGTTATAATTATTTCCTGTCGACGAATACTCTAAATTACGGATGTTTCTTTCCCACTCATCTCCCCAGAAGTAACTCATAACAGGTAAGAGTTGAATATGAGTTACACCTAAATCTTCAATGTAATCCAGCTTGTCAATAAATGCTTTAAATGTACCAAATGTAGCGTTTAACTCTTTTTCAATACTCGGATCTGAAGTAAAGTCTCTTACGTGAACTTCATAAATAATCGCATCTTCTCTTTTTTCAAATCCATCAATTTCGGCGAAATCTAACTCCGGTCCAATGGAGGAAAGATCAACAATCGCCGCTTTACCGATTGGGAATTTCCCGCCTCTTTCTTCGTTTGCCCATGTCGCCATTGATTTTGCATATGGGTCAAGTGCTAGTTTCGTTTCATCACCATGAGTGATCGCATAATGGTAGAAATAACCTCGTAAACTATCTACGCCTGTATTTCCTTTATTCAGCGTCACTTCCCAAACACCACGATCGCCTAAACTCATTGGAATTGCTTCTTTTACGACCTTAAACTGATCATCTTTGTCATATAAAACAATTGAAACATCGTCTGCTTTTGGTGACCAGAGTTTCAGCGTTGCAGTACCATCACCATGTAATGTTGCTC
Organism: Halalkalibacter akibai JCM 9157; assembly: GCF_000513135.1. GTDB lineage: Bacteria > Bacillota > Bacilli > Bacillales > Bacillaceae_D > Halalkalibacter > Halalkalibacter akibai. Next base: position 40,290 of record NZ_BAUV01000005.1, on the reverse strand, counting down.
CAAGTTCACCGTCATAGCCAAACATTTCATCAATCATTCTCCAACCAGCAACTGCCAAAATCGTTCGCTCACCATAAGTGACGGAGAATGGTGCCATTTCTAAGTCAAAAGTGCCATGTAATTCAACTAAATGATTGTCTTTAATTGTTACCCGCTCAATTACAACTAGATTACTATTCCGATCAACAACGATAATCTCTTCTTGTAATCCTTCTTCTGTCAGCTCCTCTGTTTTCGAGAAACGAAGCTGAATCTTAGTATCAGAAAGAACTTCTCCAGATAGTAGTGTTGTTGGAACAGAACCAAATGGATTTGTATACACTTGCTCATCACCATCTTTGATGAAAATCTGATCATGTTCTAGTAATGAGAACGAATAATCTCCTGTTTGTTCACCAGTGATTTTATTCACGAAAAGGAAACCTATTTCATCTGCCTCATCCGTTAATTGAATATCATAATACGCTCCATACTTACCTACCCCACTAGCATCTTGACCGTTTGGCCAATCTGTTGAAGGTGAAACAACGTCACCCCAGATCCAAGCTGACCAACCCTCATAGTTGTTGTCCGCTCTCTCATAATGAACACGGATTGTATTTTCAGGAAGATCAACTGGCTCAACAATAAATACTTGATCAGATCCTTGCTTAATCCACACTTCCTTGAGTTCTGATGAGAAAAGTTCAACTAGTTTATCATCCCCATCTTTGTCACCCGTTAATCTATTTAAAACAAGGAATCCTACTTTTTGGGCATCCTTATTTAATGGAATGTCGACATAAGCTCCGTAATCCGTTTGTTGCTCGGCAACAAATGGTGCCCCACCTGAAGGCCAGTTTTCTGAAGGCGCAGCTACATCATGCCACAACCATAAACCTAGATTCGCAAACTGGTTGTCTTCTCTTTGATAGTGAACACGTAATGTGTTGTCTGCAATTGGTGGGACGGTTACTTGACCATCGTCATCCCCTGCACTTGAAGCTAGAATAAACGTACCTCCCTCTTTTCTACCTGGTAGCGTTAACGTTACTTCCTTACTCGCTCCAACAGTAGTAGAGGTTGCATTATATAAATCTTCAACTGTTTCTCCTGCTTTAAACGGAACTTTAAAAGTGATATCTGTCGCTTCTTTCTTTGTGTTGATCCCTACAACTACCGATTCTCCTTTATACGTTCTTTGGAAAACCATGTATCCAGAAGCATTGTCTCCTTTAATTAATTCATGTGTTCCCTTTGAGAATACTTGTGAATGATCACCGCGAATGTTTAATAGTTTTTGATAGTGTGTTAACACATCATTTCCTTCAACATCATTCCATGGGATATTATAGCGATTATCATAAAATGGCCAATTATTTTCACCAGATAAACCAAGCTCTTCTCCATAATATATGACTGGTTGACCTTTAGATGTAATTTGAAGAGCCGCGGCCACTTTCAACTTACTCGTGTCTTGATCATTGATTAAATGAAGGAATCCATCTTCGTCGTGGCTTCCTAAAAACTGGCCTAATGTTGCCGTATTGGTCAAACTATCATTTCTCTCTTTAATTCTTCTATTCACAGACTCAATTTGCCCATTTACTAGATCACGAGCAATATATTTAAAATCAAAGTCTAATAAAGAATCCATCATTCCTGAATTTAAATATTGTTGTACGTATTGATTATTTGCTGCTGCGCCCCAAGCTTCACCAATCATCTTAAATTCTGGTTTCGCAAGAGTTAACTCATTCTTAAAGTGCATCCAGGTTGTATCTTCCACGTGCTTAACTGTATCTACACGGAAGAAGTCAATTGTGTTTCCATTAGGTGTTGTGGCTTTTTGTAACCATCCTACTTGCCAATCAACGATTTGCTCACGTACTGCTTTCTCTTCCGTGATAAAATCAGGCAAACCAGCAAGTTCCCCTTTTAACGCACTTCCATCGCCACCATCTTGACGAATCATATTTTCATATCTTAACCGATCTTCGTTTGTCGGAAAGTTTTTAGGAGGATTGCTAACATCCCCATCATTCATCTTCAAACCGTAGCCCGAATGATTTAAAACGACATCAACCATCAGCTTTATTCCACGTTCGCTCGCTGCATCAATTAATTCATGAAAATCTTGTAATGTGCCAAGATGAGGGTTTAATTTTTCAAAATCTAATGCCCAATAACCATGGTAGGCATAATAAGGATTTTCGGCTGTGTTTACGTTGTGATACACATTTTCCACAATCGGTGTAATCCAAATCGTGTTAATTCCTAGTGCTTCTAGATAATCAAGATTTTGTGTGATTCCTTTGAAATCTCCACCTTGATAAGAACCTGGGTTATTTGGATCGAAACCATAATGAACATTGTTCGACTCGTCTCCATCCGCAAAACGGTCTGTAAGCATAAAATAAATACGTGCTTCATCAAAGTCAAAATCAGCTTCTCCACTAATGACACGTGGTTCAATATGAATCTCAGCTTCACCTTGATGTGTTCCTCCATAAACGTCCACAACCGTTATTGGTAATGTCTTCGATCCAGTTGAAACATTGTCTCTAACAGCAATTGTAATTGCACCTAATTCTGGATCAATTTTTGTTTGCTTATTTCCACCTAAAACGGTCAGGTCAACATACATGTTTCTAATCGCTTCACGAGTAACATTATGACCTGCATTGGTTACGTCTAAAGTTAAAACAGCATTTTCATTATAAGTAATCGAATTTGGTGTAACTTCAGCTTCAACCGTCAAATCCATAGACGAAAGATCAATAACTGATTTACCGTCAGCGTTCAGGTTATACGGATCTGAAACTTCTGTCGTCACTCCGTCTTTCGTGACTAAATACGTATATTCATAAGACCCTTCTTCTAGATTCTCAAGAAGAAAAATAAAACGTTCATTTCTTTCTTCGTAAGTCATGTCATAAACTTGTCCTGCAACCTTTACTTGAACTGAATCAATGGTGTGCATTGCATCTTGCTTATACAGTTCAACGTCGCGATAGAAGAATGTAACGTTGCCTTGTTCAATTGAAGGAGCTTGGGCAAATGGTATCGTTCGGAAATCAACTTGCCCTTCTTTTACAAATACTTTTGTCAGTCTTTCTGTTGGACTTATAGTTATTTCACGGTCTTGATCGACATCAATGACACTCCAATCAGTACCCTTACGCAACTTAAAGCCCATGCTTCTTGCGCTTGATCCTACCTCGATATTTGCAATGGCAACATTGCCTATTTCATTAAAATCAACCTGTCCATTTTGAGCTCCAGTATTCCAAACCCAAATATTCCAGTCTAGATAATCTTTCTTTCCTCTCTCATAAACAAAACGAACCGTTGGAGGATCAGCTGGAGTAACATTCAGATCTGGCTTACTATAGTAAACTTCTGATTCACCCTGAACGATCCATACTTCGACCTTACTCTCTCCTTCTGGCATCTTGATCTTTCTTTCCATTTCTTGGTTGTCCCAATTGCCAAGTCTTGTGATTACACTAATTTCATCTTGAACAAATTTATAAGATGCTTTAGCATAATCTCCTTCAGACGATTGAAACTCATAAGCCGCACCGTTTAGGGCAGTGCCCCAAATCCACATATCCCAATTTGCTGCTTTTCCATCTGGGCGGTAATAGTTAATGATAAACTCATTTAATCCACTTACGATTGAAACTTCTCTTTCGGAAAAATAACCATCATGTTCAGCTTGAATTTTAAACGTTTTCCCAGCCTCTGCATCACTCGCAATGGTTAAAACGTTTTCTACCAATTCTACTCCAGGTACTGCCGTAACTAATGACCATTTTGGCGTTACCGTTGAAGTCTTTCCGTCAGCAGCAATGAAGTCCCCTTTTAATGTCAACTCACTTCCTTGTTCGATTGAACTTGGAATTTGATCCACTTTTACTCCTGGAACGTAAAGGATCGAGTTGCCTCCATTTTCACGAGGATTTAATGGATCTGCAAAATCTCCCTCATTCCAATTTTGAGCTAATGAAAACTTATATTCGTACCTGTTTGGTGTTAGATTAATTGTAGTTGAAAAAACACCATTTTTCTTTTCCATCGGAATTGCATTTGCAATATCCCACTCGTTCACACTTCCAACTACAAAAAGACTTTCATTTTCATGTTCAGCATTAAAAGTGACATTGCCTTTTTTGTCTACAATAGGACTTTGTAATGTTTCAGTTGTTCCAGCAGCAACCGCTGGGAAAGCGCTGGTAAAAACACTTAAAAACATTAAAAAAGTCAGAAAAATAGACATACGCCTTTGATACTTCCTGTTTACCATTCTCGAATCTCCTCCTACCAAATTGTAAAAACGTTTGCACAAACAAATAAATAAAAAAAAACGTACGAACACTGTTTCTTCTACCATAATATGCAAACGCTTTCTTAATTTTAAATTACTATAGTCAGTCAATTTTATCAATAGAAAAAATGAATAAAGGTTCAATTTTTTTCTTTATAATCACTATAAAACTTGTATAAATAAAGTTACATTTAAAATCTATGTGACTTTAGGTAACTGAATGAATCAACCTGAGTAAGAATGAATTTCAATTCCTCTAATTAATCAAAAGAAGACAAAATCAACTGGATTTCATCTATTTGCGCATCACTTGCGCAACTGGTTTCGCAAAATAAAAAAGAATAAGGAAAGACTGATATATATATCCCCACTATACGTTTTTAGTAAAAGACACACTACAAACAACTTCCCCATTAATTAATTCTAGGTCCGTTTATTACTTAACTAATTTTCATACAACCTCTAGAGTTTTTGGCCTGATTTTTTAATACACAAAAAAGGACAGCCCCTCACCTAAGAGCACTGTCCTTTTTATTATTAAAGCTTAAATAACTCGGATGGCTACCATTCCTTCAATCTCACTAATTTGTTTAATTAAGCTCGGAATAATATCACCGTTTACTTCATTTTCAATGTCGATCATCGTATAAGCATATTCTCCACGACTTCTATTAACCATGTCAGCAATGTTCAAGTTATAACTTGAAATCGCTAAAGTTATTTGTCCAACCATGTTAGGAACATTTTTGTGGAACGCTGCTACACGGCGTTTTCCTGTGTACGGAAGACTTGCATTTGGAAAGTTTACTGAGTTCCTAATGTTTCCTGTTTCTAGAAACTCTTTTACTTGACGAGCTGCCATAATTGCGCAGTTTTCCTCTGATTCTTGTGTTGATGCCCCTAGATGCGGAATCGGAACAACATTTTTCATTTTCAACACATTCTCATTAGGGAAGTCTGTAACATATTTCCCTACTTTTCCATTTTCAAGTGCAACAGCCATATCTTCTTCATTAACAAGTTCACCACGTGAAAAATTCAAGATGTGAACTCCTTCTTTCATAATGCTAAAAGTGTCTTTATTAAACATTCCACCTGTATCTGGTGTAAACGGTACGTGGACCGTAATATAGTCAGAGTTAGCAAATAACTCTTCAATTGTCATGGCACGCTGTACGTTACGAGATAAAGCCCATGCCGTATCAACAGAAATAAATGGATCAAAACCAATAACGTCCATATCTAAATCAAGTGCATCATTAGCTACTAAAGCTCCGATTGCTCCTAAACCAATGATTCCAAGTGTTTTTCCTTTAATTTCTTTTCCGACAAAGTCTTTCTTTCCTGCTTCAACAAGTTTTGGAATTTGCTCTCCTTCAGCTGCTAACGTTTTTGTCCAAGCTACACCAGCAAATAAATTACGAGAAGATGCCATTAGCGTTGTTAAAACAAGCTCTTTTACAGCATTCGCATTAGCACCAGGTGTATTAAAAACAACAATTCCTTGTTCAGTACATTTATCAACTGGAATATTGTTTACTCCTGCACCTGCTCTTGCGATAGCTTTAAGGTTATCGCCGAATTCTAAAGAATGCATATTAAAGCTTCTTACTAAAATAGCATCTGGATTTTCACTATCATTATCTAAAGTGTAATGATCTTTAAATACCTTCAATCCACTTTGTGCTATATTATTTAATGTTTTAATCGTGTTTTCATTTTTTAAAGTTGTTGCGCTCATGTTTATCTCTCCATTCTCTCTCTTTTCGTATTTGACCATCTGCTTTGATTATCTGTTCAGTTTATTAAAGGTTGAAACATATCCTCCTCCTTCAATTTAAACAGAAAGAGGTAAGGGAAGAAATTTCCCTTACCTCTGCCCAGGCGAACGGCTACGACACTACGTGCTCCCTCGCGGTGATCCGCGTTTCGCCAGTTACACATAGCCTTTTCATTTGTTTTATTTTATCAGATTCATCGCGAACCTTCAATCTTAAATTTCAATATTTTTCAGATTATTTGAACTCAATGTTTAGAAGAACGTTCATCCTACGTATCCTCTTCCTTTTTCACATTATTCTCTTTTATTCATAATGTGAAAGTAGCCTATTTTTGTAAGGAGGATGATAATCAATGGATTTTGCTGATTTCATTAGAAAAAATTTATACTTAGATGCAATTCCAGTTGCAGAGGCAGATATCCCTTTTATTCAACAAGTGCTTTATTCTGTTTATCAAGCTCAAACAGCCGTCTGGACTCAGAGAGACTTAAAAGATGAAGTGCCGATAACTATTGTTGATTCGGAGTTGATCCAATATGACTGAATTACACACTTTAACAGCTAGTGAGCTTGCTCCATTACTTGAATCTAAACAACTATCTCCTGTGGAATTAACCGAAGCTATCTTGAACCGGATTGATCAAATAGACTCTTCTATCCATTCTTACATTACACCTTTACACGAGATTGCCCTTCAACAAGCTAAAAGTGCAGAAGCAGAAATAGCGAACGGGCTTTATAAAGGACCACTTCATGGAATTCCTATCGGTATAAAAGATAATTTTGATACGAAAGGCGTTCGCACAACAGTAGGTTCTAAGATCTTAGCTGAGCAAATACCAGAACAAACAGCAACAGCTGTTGAAAAGTTGCTTGGCGCAGGCGGCATTATGTTAGGAAAACTGAACATGCATGAATTCGGTGGCGGCTTAACGAATACCAATCCTGTCTATGGCCATACAAGGAACCCTTGGAATCTACATTATGTTCCTGGTGGGTCGAGCGGTGGGAGTGGCGCCGCTTTAGCAGCTGGCTTAGCCACACTCACGACAGGAACAGATACATTCGGATCCATTCGTGTCCCCGCTGCGATGTGTGGTATTTATGGCTTAAAACCAACTTATGGATTAGTAAGTACAAAAGGGGTCGCACCACTTGCTTGGTCATTAGATCATGCCGGACCAATGACTCGCTCTTGCTCAGACATTGCAATTATGCTTGATTATATGGCTGGATATGACCCTAGAGATCCAGCCAGTATTAAAGCACCACTCCCCGATTACAGAAGTCAATTAAATAAGGACATAAAAGGATTGAAAATTGGTGTCCCGAGTTATTTCCTTGATGGATTAGATCCTGATATCGAAAAATTATTTCATAATGCCATTAGAACTTTCGAGCAATTAGGTGCAAAAGTAACAGAGGTCTCAATCCCTGAATTAACACTCTCCACTTTCGCAGGTTATGTTATCACAACTGGTGAAGCAGCTACTTATCATTTCAACTGGTTACAAGAACACCTAGATGATTATGCTAGAGATGTTAGGATTTTCTTTCAAGCAGGTGCGATTACTACAACTCCACAGTATGTGAGAGCACAACAAGCTCGCCGCACACTAGTAAAAGCATTTAAGAAAGCATTTGAACATGTCGATATATTGGCTGCTCCTACTATCCCAATTACTACACCTAGACATGAAGATAATTGGGTTGAACAAAATTTAGAAATAACGAGGCGTTGTATGCCATTTACCTCTCCAGCTAATGCAACAGGAACACCAAGCCTTTCTGTTCCGATGGGATTGTGTTCTAACGGGTTACCAACCGGTATGCAACTAATTGGAAATCATCTTTCGGAGAAACTTCTTTTACAAATCGGTCATGCTTGGGAGCAAACGTTGAAAAACTAATAGACCTTTTTAAAAAGGTTATTCTATGAAGTAGAATTGTAGCTTCTAGGATAGCCTTTTTTTGCCTACCCTAGCTATTATGCCTAAAGATAAGTGGCAATAAAGAAATTTTTTTTGTAAACTTAAAGGGAGATCCAGTTCTATTGGAGAATACATTACATATATGTAAGTGTTTTCACAATTTGAATTAGGAGTGCTTATCCATGAAAAAAACAGTTTATATTACAGGTGCAGATAGAGGACTTGGACTAGCTCTATCAAAGGCTTTTCTTGAATCAGGATTCAAGGTATTCGCAGGACGCTTTATGTCGGACTGGGCTGAACTTGATGAGGTAAAAAAGGAATTTGGTGATGATTTAGACATTTTGACATTAGACGTAACCGACCAAAGTTCTGTTGATCAAGCCGCCGAGTATATTAAAGACCAAGCTGGTTCTCTAGACATTTTAATAAACAATGCGGCCATTTTCGTTGATCGCTCCACAGATATTTTCGGTGAATTCAACTATGAAGATATGATGAATCATTATAATGTCAATGCTTTAGGCCCCTTACGTGTATCTAAATCGGTTGTCCCTTTACTAATGAAAGGAACAAGTAAAATCCTTGCCAACATCTCTTCTGAAGCAGCCAGTTTAGCTGATTCTTGGCGAGTAAAGGAATACGGCTACTGTATGTCTAAATCAGCTTTAAATATGCAGTTAACAATCTTACAAAATCAATTATCAGAACATGGCATCAAAGTACTAGCTTTCCACCCGGGTTATGTCAAAACGTACATTATGGGTGACTTTAATCATGAAGCGACCATCGAAGCGAGTGAATCAGCAGCAGGGATCATGAACGAAATTTTAAAAGCTCCGGCAATAAATGAACACATGTACATTGACTATCAAGGCAATAAAATCAACTGGTAAGGAGAGATTCACTTGGCAAAAATCGTAGCATTACTAGGAGACTACTGGCATGATGGCGAGGAAGCAAAAGCTGGATTGGAAGCAGCCTTAAGTAGACTGCCAAACAAAGATGAAATCACACTTCAATACATCAGCTATGAAAATGTTTCACAAGCACTTGCTGAACAACCAGATTTATTTATTAATGCAAAAATGGATGAGTTAAATCCAAGAGACGAGCAAGTTCTGACTTGGCTTACAGATAAGTTAGATCAGGAGATTGTAACTTATGTGGAAGGCGGCGGCAGTGTTCTAGCTTGGCATGCGGGCATGGCTAGCTTTAAAGAAGACAGTGGCTACATCAAAATGTTACGTGGTCATTTTGACTACCACCCACCAGGACTTCAAGATGTCACTTATATGCTAAATGAAAATGAAAAAACAGGTGAACATACATTTCCTCTATTGGATGAACAATATTTCGTTCATTGCGATGTAGATCACACAGAAGTTGACCTTTGGAGTACCGGAGTTGATGGTGACTCAATTGCTAGCTGGAAACATCCATATGGGAAGGGAAAAATTTGCTGTTTTACCCCTGCTCATACGAAAGAAGGGATGTTGAATGAAAACGTCTCAAAATTACTTGCTGAGAAGATCAGTTGGACGTTGGTTAAGTAGACGTGCGTTACGAGATTCGTAATAAATAAGGGATTAGTAGATATAATCGTAATTTAGGAGATAAACAAGCCGAGCTAATAGATATAAGGAAAAATTAGAGGATAACTCATTGCCATTAGGAGATAAACAAGCCCAATTAGTAGATAACTGACCCAGCTCGGGCTCCGTCTATGTAAAATCAGATCTCAGATAAAGCAAAAAGATGATTTTGGCTCTTGGCCAGAATCATCTTTTTTCATACAACGCTACATAGCTAACTACTTTTATGGTAACGCATTTAACATTTTAAGCCCGTAAACACCACCGGCAATTTTCCCCGGTGAAGATGCAAATTTCACTTCTACTTGTTTTTTTCCTTCTGTTAAAGCCGCTGGTACCTCATAGATGACATCAAACAAGCTGTCGTGTTGCCCATTTGCATCAAGTTTCTGACTGGCAATTTCAGTTCCATCAATTAAAATAGTAAACTCACGCTCATAGGTTTTTCCGTCCATAAATAAGGCTCGATCCCCACCAAAGTAAAAGACCTGTAAATACATTTGACGATCTGGTTCAACTGCCATTCCATAACTGAAGTACCCTTCATCACGGCTGTCGCGCCAACCTTTTTGAACAATATTTAAGTAATCAGACGTTGAATTTTCCTTTTTAAGGTTATGCTCTACTTCTGGCTGTTGTTCATTTGGTTGCACTTCATCTACCGTGATTGCTTGCAATCGTTTGAGTTGTTCTTGCTCCAAGTCTTTAAACGTCTTATACGATTCTTGGTCCATGACATTCCAATACAATGTGTAGCGCTCATGATGGAGTTCGTAAAAAGGAATTAAAGTTACTTGAACATTTCCAGGTTGTCCTACCGCTGCTGTTTGAAAGGTTAACGAAGATCCTTTAACTGGCTTGATCCAGCTATTCAGGTCATTCTTATCAGCAATTAAATTCGGAACATCAATTAAAGGATGGTTATTCAGCTTTAAGTGGTCACCTAAAATATCGGTCTCTGGAAAATTCTCTTTTCCTAGTGCCCCAGCCAAAACAACTGGACCATACATAATACCCACTTTTTTCGGATCATCTTTAGCTGTATAAGCATGGAGGTCCATAGGTAATTCAACTTCGATCTTATCTCCAGCAACCCAACTTCTTTTTACTGCTACATACCCGTTTTCAATCTTTGAATAAGTTTCCTTATCATTAACGACAACTGTCATTGAATCTGACACCCAGTATGGAACACGAATATGAATTTCCACCTCACCATTTCCTTCTTCTATATAAAGAGTAGATTGGCTTGACCTAGGAAAATCAGTTTCTTGTTTGATTCTTAATTGCTTATGATTCATTGTAATCTCGGAGGCAATAAATAGATTTACATATAGGTCTTCATTCTTCTGATAATATATGTTTCTTGTATAACGGGCTGGATTTTCCATCCCAGTACCCGTACAGCACCAAAAAGAATTGTCCGGCGAACAGTACACTTTGAAATGCCCTGGCTGAGTTGAAACAAAATACGTTTTCATCCCTGATTCAGGGTCTTGTGAAGCTAGAATATGGTTGTATAAAGCCTTTTCATAGTAATCAAAATAGTCTGCTTGATGAGACCAGTCAAATAAAAGCTCAGTTAGCTTCAACATATTGTAAGTATTACATGTTTCGGTTGTTTGTACTCCTAATTTTTCACTGTTTGCTGGGCCAAAATGTTCGTTAATGCTATTGCCACCAATGATATATGAACGGTGTTTTGTAACTTCTTCAAAGAAAAACATGGCTATTTTTTTATATTTTTCTTCTTTAGTAATGTTATAGAGTTTTGCCGCTCCGATTACTTTTGGAATTTGGGTGTTTGCATGTTTCCCCTCAAGCTCGTCGACTCCTTTAGCTAATGGTTCGAGTACGGCTTTATGACAAAAACGAATGGCTAGGTTCAAGTAGACCTCATTACCTGTAATAAGGTAAAGATCTGCCATGGCTTCATTCATTCCGCCATGCTCGCAAGTAAGCATTTTTTCAAACTCCTCATCACTTAAATTCGCTAACCCTTTTTGAGCCCAATCAGCTAATTTTTTAACTATAGTCAATGCTTTCTCTTCGTTCATTAGAGTGTAAATGTCAATAAGCCCTGCGTAAATTTTATGAATGCTATACCAAGGCACCCATTGTCCTGCTAAACTAAAATGTTCAACCTCAAAATCACCCGTGAACACTTTATCAAAACAAGTTCTAGGAAACCCGCTCACATATCCTTCCTCATCAAAACTTTGTATATGAGCAAGTTCATCTAATGCATAGTTTATCTTTTCCTTTAACTTTTCATCTTCTGTAATAACATACATTTGAGCAGTAGCTGAAAGCCAGTGACCAATAGAATGTCCGCTAATTCCCGTTGATTCCCACCCACCATAACGTTGCTTTTCGGAGCTCGTGACACAGCTTCGTAACAAGGAGCAACAAGTCTATCAATATCCAGATAAAGTAAGTACTCTTTTCCTTTGTCTTGTGAATCTTTAAACATACCATTAAGAAGTTTAACGTTTTGCATAGGTGTGCCTCCATTACAATCTGAATTAGTTTAGTAGTTTAAGCTGAAACTTCACTATCTGTCTTCTTTTGCTTTACAAGCGCTTTACTTTCCCACTTTCTATTTTTCCACCTTGCCCATAACGCAATGCCACGCACCCACTCATCGGCAATGAATGCCAACCAAATTCCGATCAACCCCCACCCAAAGTGAATGCCTAATAAATAGTACAACGGCACACTAAAGCCCCAAATGACAACAACTGAAACGATCATCATATACCTAGCGTCGCCAGCTGCCTGAAGAGTCGCTCCATAAACTAGGTTCAAGCATCTTCCAGGTTCAAGTAAAAAGCCCATTATAAGCAGGATTCCGCCCATTTGAATAATGGCAGGATCGTTAGTAAATAACCCGAGTAACGGTTCTCTCACTAAAACGATAATGACAGTCATCAGCAAAGCTAACAGGATGCTCCAACGAACATTACGCCTCCCTTGCTTATACGCTTCTTCCATTTCTCCTGCTCCAATTAAATGTCCGGTAATAATTTGCGACCCTCTTCCAAGTGAGATGCCGAGTACCATAACAAAAAAGAGAAGATTTAAAGTGTAAATTCTAGTAGCAAGCATTTGCGTTCCAAGTAATGTAATAAAAGAGGTTGTAACAATTTGACTACTAGAGTAAGAGAGAATAGTCATTGACGATGGAATTCCGATGCTCAAAACTTTTTTCAGGCGTTCTTTCTGAATTTCTATAAAATCATTCCAAGTTAGTCTGAGATTAACTCGGTAATAAAGAACAAACCCAAACGCAATCAGAGCTAAAAATTGACTAAAAGCAGTCGCGATCGCCACTCCAGGAACTCCCCACTGCGGAAAGCCGAGCGCTCCATAAATAAATAGATAGTTTCCGATAATATTAACAATGTTCATTCCTCCGCTAACAAACATCGTTTCTTTTGTAAAGCCGTGTGTCTGAATAATGACAGACATCGTAATACTCATCGCTTGGAAAACTAAAGCGCCTCCAACAATGATCAAGAAAGTTCTTGCTTCGACTAGAAGTTCAGGTTCCAACTGAAATAAACTTAGAAATTGTTTACTAAAGATAATTAGAATCGTTGCAACAAATAAACCAAAAATGAAATTCAGCAAAATTCCATTGCCTATGTATTTATTAATCTCATCATATTTCTTTGCTCCTAGATACTGAGCAACGATGACGGATGTTCCCGTAGCAACAAATTGGAACAAGAAAAACATAAACATAATTAATTGATTCGCTACCCCAACAGCTGCCACAGCCTCATCTGACACTTTACTTAACATAAACGTATCAGCTGTTCTTAGCGATATGTGTAGAAGTGACTCTATAAAGATTGGCCAGGTGACTGCAATGATAGACAGTTTCTTTACTTGAGTTGTTGTCATACGAACCCCTTTAATGTGGTTTATTTAATTGTAAAATTAAGTTAGAACTCTTGCGAAAATGAATCGAACAAATCATTTAATTAATATAAATATTAAAATATTAATGTTATTGGTTACCTTAAGCTCATTTTACTAAATTTGAGGCACTAAATAAAGGGAAACATTATCGTTTTACTTGAAAAGTAAATCAAAAGAGATACAAACCATAGGCTGTATCTCTTTCTTCCATTCATCATTTAATTGAGTGCTCTACTTAAGAGTTAAGACCATCTGTCCCCACTTGGATCAGGACACTTTTTTTCAATTAAATACGCCCGAAAGCTAACTAGACATCCTGAAAACTTGCAAGTGGAACCGTGAGCTAATGAAGGACATTCCATACAGGTGTCTAAGCGGTTTTGATAAACTTCCTCACTAACCGTTTTATCGTCATCGAGCTCATGATCAATGTCTTGTATTCCCTCTACAACAGTTGTTCGACAGCTCTTACATTCTCTAACTCGTTCCATCATCCTAATTATTCAACAGTTAAAACAACAACAGACATTGGAGGTAGAGTTAAAGAGACTTCATCACTTGTTAGTACAGCACCTTCAAAAGAAACCGGCTTAACTGCATCAGGCTGTTCAAATGTATTGTGAGCATTCGTCGTAGAAGCCGTTAAAATTCTTCCCGACACTTGCTTCGCTCCTTCAATCATGCCACGAAGTGCAATGCTAACATCAGAATTCTCTTTATGATTCAAGTTACATAAGCTGATGTTCACTTTACCATCTTGATCTTTTGAGGCAGATACACTAATAGCTGGTAACTCTTCGCCATTTAACTCATACGTACCAACAGTGCTACTACAATCTAATTTCGTTGCATCTTGATGTACTTTAAACATTTCAAACACGTGATATGTCGGAGTTACAATCATCTTTTCTCCTTCTGTTAAGATCATCGCTTGAAGAACATTTACCGTTTGAGCAATATTTGCCATTTGAACACGATCACTGTGGTCATGGAAAATGTGGAAATGTAATCCTGCCACTAAAGCATCACGAATCGTGTTTTGTTGATAAAGGAATCCTGGATTTGTACCTGGTTCTACATCAAACCAAGTTCCCCACTCATCAATGATCATTCCAACTCGTTTTTCTGGATCGTATTTATCCATGATCGTAGAATGCTTGGTAATTAATTCGTCAATATGAAGAGCTTTCTTCATCGTAATAAACCATTCTTTATCGCTCGGATCTAAAGCTGAACCTTTCCCTAACCAGAAATCACCTGGGATTGTATAATAATGAAGGCTTAATCCATCCATCATTCTTCCTGCTTCACGCATCAACACTTCTGTCCAATTATAATCATCTACATTTGCCCCACCAGCAATTTTATAGATTTTATTCTCTCCATAATTTCTAACATACGTTTGATAACGACGGTAGAGGTCTGCATAATATTCCGGACGCATATTACCACCGCATCCCCAGTTTTCATTTCCGACACCAAAGTATGTTAAAGGCCATGCCTTTTCTCTGCCATTTTCTTGCCTCCAATTAGCCATTGGCGACTCTCCGTCAAACGTCATATACTCGACCCATTCAGACATTTCTTGAACCGTACCACTACCAACATTTCCACAAATATAAGGTTCTGTCTCAAGCATCTCACAAAGCATCATAAACTCATGCGTTCCGAAATGGTTATTTTCAACCACTCCACCCCAATGTGTGTTGACCATTCTTTTGCGGCTTTCACGTGGGCCAATCCCATCTTTCCAGTGATACTCATCAGCGAAGCAACCACCTGGCCAACGAAGTACTGGAATTTGAATATTCTTGAGTGCTGCTACTACATCATTGCGAATCCCATTTGTATTTGGAATCGGTGAATCTTCTCCAACCCAAAAGCCTTCATAAATACATCTCCCTAAATGCTCCGCAAAGTGACCATAAATATTTTTATTAATGATTCCTTGTTCGATATCTGTATTTACAACAACTTTATTACTCATATCATCTTCTCCTTTTTTTCTCCACTATTTTTACTTAACTTTTATTGCTAGCTTTTCAACAGTTGCAATGACATTCTCTGTCGTAAACCCGTACTCACTTACTACTTTTTCTCCTGTTCCAGACGCACCAAAGTCAGTGACAGCAATGAGTTTCCCTTCATCACCTATATAACGCTCCCAACCTAAAGGGTACGCCATCTCAATCGCAACTCTTGCTTTAATCGCCGTAGGTAAAACTGACTCCTTATACTCATCAGATTGTTGTTCAAATAGCTCCCAACTCGGCATACTAACAATGCGAACTGCTATTCCTTTTTGAACTAGTTCTTTCTTTGCTTCAACTGCGAGACTAACCTCTGACCCCGAAGCAAGTAAAATTACATCGGCTTCTTCTTCTGAATCAGAAACGACATATGCCCCTTTTCTAACCCCTTCTCTCGCAAGTTCAACTGTCCCCTCTAGAACAGGTAAAGCTTGACGAGTTAAAACCATCGCAACAGGTTCGTTTCTTTGTTCAAAAGCATAACGATAAGCTTCGGTCGTTTCATTCGCATCAGCTGGACGAATAACCGTTAATCCTGGTATAGCTCGAAGCGAAGGCAGTTGTTCTACAGGCTCATGTGTAGGCCCATCTTCCCCAACCGCAATACTATCATGCGTAAACACATAAACAACTGGCTGTTTCATCAAGGCTGCAAGACGAATGGAGGGACGAAGGTAATCCGAAAAAACAAAGAATGTTCCTGCATAAGGTCTTACACCGCCGTGAAGTGCTAACCCATTTAACGCGGCTCCCATCGCATGTTCTCGAACACCGAACCAGATATTTCTCCCTTGATAATGATCTTTACTAAAAATCGAAAGACCTTTTAACGTTGTATTATTAGAGCCAGCCAAGTCAGCCGAGCCTCCAAAAACAGTTGGCAGGTTTTTAGCAATTGCGTTGATTGCTAAACCAGAAGATTGACGAGTAGCCATTTTCGGTGAGTCAATTTTATAAACAGGTAAATCTTTGTCCCATCCTCCAGGCAATTCATTCCTAATGGCTAACTCAAACTGCTCAGCCAATTCTGGATACCTTTTTTTGTATTCGTTTAATTTCTGATACCACTCACTTTCCTCTTTTTGACCTTTTTCTTTTACTTGGTTGAAATGTTGATAGATGTCTTCTGGAATTTCAAAAGACTCGTGCTTCCATTGATACGATTCTTTCGTTAATGAAGCTTCTTCCTTCCCCAGTGGCGAACCATGAGATGCTGACTTCCCTGATTTGTTAGGACTTCCGTAACCAATAACCGTTCGAACTTCAATTAACGTTGGACGATTTTCAGCTGCTTTCGCTTTTTGAATTGCTTGGCTAATATCAAGAAGGTTTGTTCCATCATCTACTTTTAGATAATGCCAACCACAAGCTTGTAAGCGTTGCCCAACATTTTCAGAGAATGACATATGCAACTCACCATCAAGTGAAATGTCATTGGAATCATAGAGAACGATTAATTTTCCGAGTCCCATATGACCTGCCATTGAAATCGCTTCAGCAGATATACCCTCCATTAAATCCCCATCACCACAAATTGCGTATGTATAGTGATTAACGAGATCAAATTTATCCTTATTATATGTTGCCGCTAGGTGAGCTTCTGCCATCGCCATTCCGACAGCTGTCGCAATCCCTTGACCTAGAGGTCCCGTTGTAGCTTCAACTCCTGGGGTATGACCAAATTCCGGATGCCCTGGTGTTTTACTTCCCCATTGACGAAAATTCTTTAAATCATCTAGCGATAAATCATAGCCTGTTAAATGTAACAAGCTATATAGCAATGCTGATCCATGTCCTGCCGATAACACAAAACGGTCACGATCAAAAAAATTCGGGTTAGAAGGATTATGTTTCATATGATTCATCCATAACTCATATGCCATTGGAGCAGCGCCCATTGGCATACCCGGATGACCCGAATTAGCTTTCTCAACCATATCAATAGACAACGTCCGTATACTATTTACTGCTTCTTGCTCAATACTCATTTTCCGTCTCCCTTAACTATGTATTTGACAAGATTCTCTCAGCTTAATAGATCTAAAAAAAAATTTGTACGTCCATTAAACTTTGTATAGGTGTAATAACTAAAAGTTGTACGTACGTATAATTTTAACGAATACTCTCTCATTTTACAAGCGTTAATTCAAAAAATTATGATTATGAATGTGCGGATTTTTTGCTGTGAGATTCGTAATTGAGGAGATGAAAGTAGATATATTCGTATTTTAGAAGATAACGTAAGCGAACTAGTAGATTAAATAAAACAATCAGAAGATAAATCTTCATATTAGAAGATAAGAAGACCAATTAGTAGAAACCTTGCCCCCCCGTTCACGATCCTATTTCACACCATTACGACAAAAAGCACCGCAACACGCGGTGCCACTATCTATTCTTTTATATCTGTTCCGTTGATTGACGGATGACGAGCTCAGGATCATACTCAATTGATCGAAACTCTTTTGACTTCTTCCCGTTTTGCTGTTGATTTTCGACTAAATCGACAATCATTCGCGCTGCAGCTTCACCCATTTCATTCTTGGGATGTTTTACAGATGTTAATTTAACCTCTGATGCTTCCGCTAAGAAAGAGTCGTCATAGCCGACAATTGAGATATCTTGAGGAACTTTTAATTTTTTCTCACGTAAAATATCTAGAAGTGAAAGCGCCATTTCGTCATTGTAGCAAGCAAGTGCTGTTGGCATGTCTGTACTAGAAGCTAGTAATTTCTCAAGCTCTTCAGCAGGCTTTGTAAGCTTCTCTTCAGAATAATAGCTGATAATATTTTTAGGGTTAATAGGAATTTGATATTTCCGGTGAGCTTTAATATATCCCTTCATGCGCTTTACTCCTTGAATATCGTCTGTCTTATAAAAACCTACGATATTCCTATGTCCTTGTTGTATCAAATGCTCTGTTTGGATAAAGCCTCCCTTTTCATCATTCATGACAATACATAACGGCTCTAGCTCATCGTAAAAGGCATTGATCATAATATAAGGGATATTTAGTCGTTCTAAGTTAAAATAATAATTTATATTTGGGTTCGAAAAAGCGCTTTTGGTCGGTTCAATAATCACCCCATCAACGTGCTGGGATAAGATATTTTCCAAGATCCTTTTTTCAGTGCTTCGATCATTATTAGTACTATACAAACTTACCTGGTATCCACGCTCACTTAAGTAAGCTTCAGCACCTCTTATAATCGATGGGAAAATATAATCTGAAATATAAGTTGTAATGATGGCAATATTTTTGGTTGTTTGTTGCGTTCTAGACTCATTTGTTGAACGATCAGCACAGAAAGTACCTGCACCTTGCTCACGGTATAACCAGCCTTCGCTTACTAATTCACCAATCGCTACTCGGATTGTATGACGACTTACCTCAAATTCTTTCATTAGTTCATTTTCAGAGCTTATTTTTTGATGCGAGACGTAAGTACCATCTAAGATTCTTGATTTTATAACTTGCTTAACTCTGCTATATTTAGTTTGCATATCTGCTTACCTCAATTCCAATCAGTCAACTCCAATATAAAGATTACCATAAACAATTCGTATAAAAAATAGATGCGGCTTTACAGACACCATCATTTAATTCAAAATACGGAGCTCCTCTTTAAAGTAGCCCCGTATGAATATCTCTATTATTACTTGCTTATAGCCGATTGCAAGCTAACAAACTTCTTGCAATCGACAAAAGAAAGTAATCGCTTATCTATCAAATTTTCTTGCAATATCATTCCATCTTAATTCGTTTTGGAATTGCATTACGTTTGTCGAGTTGTTAATAAACACACACTCAATGTCAGTCATTGTCGCCCAATCATAAAGCTGTTCTGGAGTTACTACCGTAGAAAAGACCGTATGATGAGCTCCACCTGCATGAATCCAAGCTTCAGCTGATTCACTTAGAGATGGCTGCGGCTTCCATAAAACTTGAGCCACCGGTAACTTCGGCATTTCTTTCACTGGCTTAACGGCATCCACTTCATTCACAACGAGACGAAAACGATTTCCGATGTCAATAATTGAAGCATTTAAAGCGCGCCCTTCTGCTCCGTTAAACACCAAACGTGCAGGGTCTTCTTTGCCACCAATACCTAATGGATGCACTTCAATTTTTGGCTTCGTCGCTGAAATTGTCGGGCAAATTTCTAGCATGTGTGAACCTAATACTAATTCGTTTCCTTCTTCAAAGTGGTACGTATAATCCTCCATGAAAGAAGTTCCTTTTCCATCAGCAATAATCTTCATCATGCGAGTTAGCGCCGCTGTTTTCCAGTCTCCCTCTCCACCAAATCCGTAACCTTGTGCCATCAAACGTTGTGATGCAAGCCCAGGTAATTGCTTCATTCCATGAAGATCTTCAAAATTTGTCGTGAATGCACTGTACCCGCCTTCTTCTAAGAATGCTTTCAATCCTAGTTCAATTCGTGCTTGATAAAGGATTGAATCACGGTATGCTTCAGACGAATTGGCTTGTGGATCAATATCATATAGTTCATTATATTCTTCATAAAGGGCTTTTACTTGTTGGTCCGTTACGTCGTTCATACGCTGAACGAGATCTCCAATCCCATAAGCGTCAGTTGTCCAGCCAAGTTTAATTTGCGCTTCAACTTTATCACCCTCCGTAACAGCAACATTACGCATGTTGTCACCGAAGCGAGCTACTTTTAGATTCGTTCCGTCTGTTACTGCCGTTGCGGTTCTCATCCAGTTAGCTGTACGTTCTCGTACTTGCTTATCTTGCCAGTGACCCACTACTACTTTACGAGCGATGTTCATACGCGCACCAATAAAGCCATATTCACGATCTCCATGAGCAGATTGATTCGTATTCATGAAATCCATATCAATTGAATCCCACGGAATTTCACGATTAAATTGGGTATGCAAGTGTAGTAGAGGTTTTCTTAACTCTGAGAGACCAGCAATCCACATTTTCGCAGGTGAGAATGTATGCATCCATGTCATAATTCCTGCACAATTTTCATCTGTGTTCGCATCCATACATAAACGGCGAATTGCATCTGCTGTTGTTAATACAGGCTTTAATACAATTTCAAATGGAATGCTTTCATCTTCATTTAGCGCTTGAACAATTTGACGAGAGTGATCTTGTACTTCTTCAATTGTTTCTGGACCATATAAATGCTGACTTCCAGTAACAAACCAAAATTGATATTTTTTAATCGTTAACATGAGACATCCTCCTATAATTTCCGTTAGTAGATAAATAGTTTTAATGAGTTTCTTTGAGAGCTTTCAGACGTTTCATTACGTCATTTTCACCACGACCAAAGTAGTCATGAAGTTTACTATATTCCTGGTATAGCTTCTCATAAATTGCTACATTTTCAGGGATCGGCTTAAATGTTTCATCTTTTACCCGTCCCATTTTTTCCGCTGCACCTGTGATCGTATCGTATCCACCTTTTTCACTCCCTGCCGCTACCGCTGCAAACATAGCTGCTCCTACAGCTGGCGTTTGCTTAGAAGCTGCAATTTTGATTTCACGATTTGTTACATCTGCATATATTTGCATCAGTAATTTATTTTTTTGAGGCAAACCACCACATGCGTATAATTCCTCGATTAATACTCCATTATCTTGGAAAGCATCTACGATTTTTCTTGTACCGAACGCAGTAGCTTCAAGTAGAGCACGGTAAATTTCTTCTGGTTTTGTTAACAGCGTACAACCAATGAGTAAGCCTGTTAAATCCGTATCTACTAAAACAGAACGATTTCCATTCCACCAGTCTAGTGCGAGTAATCCCGTTTCACCAGGTTTATAAGCAGATGCTTTTTCTTCTAAATATTGATGTACGTTTAATCCAGCTCTTTTTGCTTCATCTTTAACGTAAGCTGGGAGGGCTTGATCAACAAACCAAGCAAAAATATCTCCAACAGCAGATTGACCAGCTTCGTAACCAAGGTATCCTGGTATAATCCCGTCTTCAACAACGCCACACATGCCTTCAACTTCTTTTTCTTCTGTTCCAAGTAACATGTGACAAATAGAAGTGCCCATCGCCATAACTAACTTCCCAGGTGTCGTTACACCTACTCCTGGTACAGCGGCATGTGCATCTACATTTCCAACTGCAACGGCAATCCCCGATTTCAAGCCCATTAAAGAGGCCATTGCTTCTGTTAACCCACCAGCTTTAGTCCCTAATGGAAGAATTTTGCCGCGAAGCTTTGTTTCCGTTAAATCTTCTAATCTAGGATCAAGAGCTTTAAAGAAGTTTTTAGAAGGATAACCATCTTTTTTGTGCCAAATTGATTTATAACCTGCCGTACAACTATTTCTTGTCATATTTCCAGTCATTTGCCATACAACCCAATCAGTTGCTTCAAGAAAACGATCAGCCAAATCGTAAATTTCACTATCTTCATTTAAGATTTGCCATACTTTAGCAATCATCCACTCTGATGAAATTTTACCACCGTATCTCGGAAGAAAAGATTCCCCTCGTTGTTCAGCGATTTCATTTAATCGGTTTGCCTCATCTTGAGCCGCATGATGTTTCCATAGTTTCAACCAGCTATGTGGCCGATCCTCTAGTTCAGGCTTTAGACATAACGGCTCACCGTATTGATCAACAGGAAGCATCGTACAGGCAGTAAAATCAATGGCGATACCAATAACGTCATCAGGGTTCACACCTGATCGCTTCATTACTTCTGGAACTGATGTTGTTAACACTTCGATATAATCGAGCGGATGTTGCAAGGCCCATTCATGCTCTAGCTCAATTTCTGATTGTGGAAGTCTTTCGTCAATAACACCATGGCGATACTCTGTTACGTGATCAGCCACTTCCATTCCATTTGAAAGATCTACGAGTACAGCCCGACCTGAGCCTGTTCCGTAATCTACGCCAATTGTATATTTTTTGTTCATTTTGAATCTATTTCTGACCGTAGTAAGCGTTTGCACCATGCTTACGTAAAAAATGTCGATCTAGTAATGCTTGATCCATTGGCTTTGCATCCGGATTAATAGATAATGTTTTCCAACCCATTACAGCTACCTCTTCTAATACGACTGCATTATGAACCGCATCTTGAGGATCCTTGCCCCAAGCAAAAGGCGCATGCGAGTGGACTAATACCCCTGGAATTTGAACTGGGTTAATGTTTTTAGTTTTAAATGTCTCCACAATTACATTGCCTGTTTCAAGTTCATATTCACCAGTGATTTCTTCTTCTGTCATTTTACGAGTACAAGGAATTTCTCCGTAAAAATAATCAGCTTGGGTCGTACCAAAAGCCGGAATCGGTTTACCTGCTTGCGCCCAACTTGTTGCACAAGTTGAATGAGTATGTACGATTCCACCAATTTCCGGAAAAGCTTTATAAAGAGCAAGATGGGTAGCCGTATCTGAGGAAGGTTTTAGATCTCCTTCTACAACGTTACCATCTAAATCCACAACAACCATATCCCTACTTCTCATTTCAAAATACTCAACACCACTTGGCTTAATAACAACAAGACCCTTTTCCCGATCAATTCCACTTACATTTCCCCACGTAAATGTCACAAGATGATACTTAGGTAATGCAAGGTTCGCTTTAAATACGGTTTCTTTTAATTGTTCTAACATATAGCCATCTCCCTTCTCGTTACCAAATTTTTATCTAATTACATTATACAATTGTACGTACAAATTTCTATAGTTTTTTAAATAATTATTCATTTTTTTATAAGAATAAAGAATAAAATAACCTTAAAACATTATGAACTAGCTAAAATACGCCTATTTCAGATATACGGACAATTAATACAATTAACTTATTTACTAACAGAGAATGTATAACTTGTATGCGAACGATAAACCTCATTCTTATTTAGAACAATGGAAGGAAAATGAGAATGGTGAATTGCATCTGGATGTTTTTGCGTCTCTAAACACAACGCTAAATACTTTTTAGCTGTAAGATCTCTAATTTTAAAATCACCTGCTAGCTGATTGCCTGTATAAAGCACAACACAAGGTTCGTCTGTCTCCATCGTTAAGCTACGACCACTCTCCGGATCCTCTAGTAGAATTTCTCGATTGTAATTGCTAGTTAAAATAAAAGGATGGTCATAACCATGTCCAGCAAGAATGTTTTGTGGGTGAGTAGATAAAATCCCCTCTTCTATTGTTCTCCCTTGTTGGAAATCAAACGCAGTGTTTTGCACAGGAAGAAACTCTCCCGTTGGAATAAGCTCATCATTTAACTCAAGAAATTGGTCACTTTTTAACGTTAAAACGTGCTGCAAGATGTCCCGTTTACCATTTCCACTTAGATTAAAATAAGTATGGTTCGTTAAATTAAGTAAAGTCGCTTGATCTGATGTACCCTCATAAGAGATCGTCAACTTACACTGATTATCAATTGTATATCTAACTTTTAATCTTACATTTCCTGGGTAACCCTCTTCGCCATCAGGACTTAAATAAGAGTATTCGACTCCGATAAAGTCTTTTTCTTCCAATAACGTCGCTTCCCACACAACCCGATCAAGTCCTGTATTTCCACCGTGAAGGTGATTGTTTCCGTCATTTACAGGAAGATTATAAGTTTTTCCTTCTAGCGAAAATGAGGCTTTATTGATTCTTCCAGCAACACGACCTATCACAGCACCAAAATACGGAGAATATTCTTGATAATCTTCTAACCGGTCAAATTCTAATACAACATTTTCTAATTGACCTTTTGCATCAGGAACCTTTAAATCAGTGATAATACATCCATAATTAATACTTGTTACCTCAAAACCATTAGCCATTTTCAATGTATACGAATATATAGGCTTACCGTCTAGCTCACCGAATTTTTTTTTTGATATGTCCATTTAATCACTCCACTCCTTCACCTATTAGTAGCGTTACCTATATATTGATTGTAAAAACGTAAGAAAGTGAACCGCTCTCTTATTAAATGAGCCTCACGAAAACTTTTTTGTAATAAATCTTGATCTATTCCTAACTGACTCGGTTCAGTTTCTCCTCCAACAATAGCAATCATCTCTTTTAGATTCACAGCTTCTGGAATCCCTTTAATGATCTCAAGTACATCTTCTTTATGCTCAAGCACCTTATTAATAAGCTCATTTTCCAAAGTTGAACGCTCAAGTTGATTAATAGCATCTGTTACTTCGCTTCTATAAAAATCTGAAATCAACCAGCATGAAATGCTGACCTTTGCTCCGTGGAGCACCTGCGCTTTCTTGTTTCTAATAAAGTCCATTTCCCAATAATGCGATAGGTGATGCTCAGCCCCGGAAGCTGGATAAGAATGTCCTATTAATAACATCGCAATGCCTGATTGGATTAACGATTCGGTCAACACTTTAATTCCTTCTTCTTCACCTGCAGCAATTTTTTCGACATTCGTTATGCAGGCTTGTAAAGCTTCTTCGGTCAATCGGTAAGCTAGGGGACAAAATGGCTCATTTCCTATTAAATGACCGAAACGCCAATCAGCAAGTGAGGTGCTCTTCCCTAACATATCTCCAAATCCTGCTGCGGTCATTTTTCGAGGAGCCCGTAATAAAATATCTACGTCTGCAAACACAGCGATTGGAGCTTGTGTCTGATAGGTCATTTTAACTCCTCGAATGACCAAGGGAGCCCCCATTGAGTTAAAACCATCGACTGACGCTGCAGTTGGAATTGATATAAATGGTTTATCCATCTTGGAGCTTACAAATCTCGTAATATCATGAATAGTCCCCGCACCAACAGCCACTAACACGTCCGTACTTTTTGAAACAGCAAGTAGCAATTGCACAATTGATTCTTCGTTTGCTACAACATCATTTTGTTCATCTTCTTTTATCATACAAACATCTACTTCTACTTCACTAGAATTAAATAAATCAGTGAACGTTTGCCCAGCTACGTCATGGGTGTTTTTATCAACCACGATGACGATTCTGTTAAAAGATTTATCTTTTATAAAAGATGCCGCCTCCTTTAAGGCCCCTTTGTTAACGATCACTTTTTCCATCGTTATCTCGAAATGTTCTCGCCCGCACTTACATTGATTTGAAAGATGAGTAAATTCAGATAATAGATTGTTCATCATAACCTCCCTTAGTTAAATAGCTATCAACATGTCTAGCTTAAAAATGTACTAACTTCCCAACTTGTACGTATAAGTTAACTTCATTATAAAATAACTTCGAATCTTTTTACAAGCAAATTTTCTCTATTTAATAAAACTATAAAAATAAAAACAGGGTTACCCAAAGGTTCGTATTTTTACCTTCTAAGATAACCCCTCTTTCTACATTTAGTTAATCATGGACCACTAACTTCCCCCAGATCGCTTCACCATAACGCTGATTTAAACCTGAAAACACAATCGTCTCATTCCAATTTTCCCAATCCCAAGCTGTTGCCACTATAACAGAATCTACCCAATAGTCATTAGGCGCTTCATCCGGAGCGTGCCAATAAAGCCTTAGAATATTGTCGTTAGTTAGTTCCCAGTAATCTTCACTTGTTTCATCATTTATTTTTCCATTTTCTAAGAGCGTTAGCTTTTTGGAAAATGTTATCCGATCATCCAACCGATCAAAAACAATCTGTTCCCACTCACCTATGATATTGCCACTTTTAATCTCTTGTTCAGTTTCTCCCGCATATCGTTGCGGAGAAGCAATAGGCCAACCATCTTCTGTCCAAAATAACTTTCTAACGTGCAAATGAGACCAGAACTTATTTCTTTCTACTCTAGCGTTATGAATAATAAAATAATCATCTCCGTCTTTAAGTAGTCCGTTATGACCTGTCCCCTGCCAATCGTCACCATTCTCGAATCCGTACGGCCCAATAATCTTCGTTCCTACATCAGGTGAACCCGTTCTAGTAGCTATATCTACTAAATCATTGCCATTATAATCAAGGTAAGGTCCGGTAATCTCTTTTGATCGACCGATCCGGACATTATACGTATCCTCAAGCCAACCATAAGATAAAGTCAAATAGAAATAATCCAATTCGTTATTGTACATAATCGCAGGGCCTTCTAGTGGCTGATGAAGATCACTTCCTTTGTTTGCAACCATTGTCCCTTGATCTCCTGGATTCATAAGCTTTCCTGTTTCACGGTCCAATTCAGTTATGAAAATTCCACCTTGGTAAGAACCAAATACCATCCAAGGCTGATCGTTTCTATCAAATACAATTCCAGGATCAATAGCATTTACAGCATAATCATCTTGCACAGATGTTTTAAACACTTCTCCCCGATCTACCCAAGGACCTTCAATTGAATCACTTGTAGCAAGTCCTATAAATGAATTTTTTGTACCAAACTCAGAAACCGAATAATAGAGGTAGAATTTGTTGTTCATTTCCACTACATCCGGAGCCCAAAAAATAGTTGCTCCATTAGTATGCTCACTAACCTCTTCTGGTACAGATTCAAAAACCCGACCAACAAATTCCCAGTGAACTAGATCAGTAGATTTCCTAACCATAATTCCTGGTGTAGGATCGGCTCCTACCATATAATCAGTAGAAAAAACATAATACGAATCATCCACTTTAATGATCTCTCCATCATGTGTATGGTTTGTCGTCCACTTACTTTCATTAAACAAGATCGCTTCATTTACCATGTTAATCGGTTCGTCAGCTGGAGCAAGTGGATATTCGATCTGCGCTAGACTATGCTGGTTGGAACCTCCCCCAGCCACAACGACAAAACCAATCACTACAACTATAAAAATAACGAAAAAAATGACTACTCTCTTTTTACTCACATTTACCTCTCCTTCGCACAACAAGTTAATACATATACTAATTATTAATAAAAACATAAACCTAATGACAAAAGCACATCAACTTTGATACCGTTTTCAATTATTTTTTTAGAACAATTTTCGGTCTTTAATTAATATTATAAATCATGAATCCTTATCAAGACAAGTTTTTTAAAGCTTTTAGATTCTCCTCTCGTTTGTAAATTATCCTTTTATTCTAATAGCCTTTTATCATTTTTTCTAATTATTATTAATAAAAACATTAATATATTACCTTATTTATTATATAATTAACGTGTATAGGCTAATAGTTTACTAGTTCGCAATAATAGTAGGGAGGTTTATGATGAAGCATCAAACATTTGCTTTAACCCCTCCAATGGGGTGGAATAGTTGGGATTGTTACGGTGCTAGCGTAACAGAAGCTGAAGTAAAAGGAAATGCAGAATACTTAGCTAGAAACTTAAAAAAATTCGGTTGGGAGTATATCGTTGTAGACATTCAGTGGTATGAGCCAACAGCAAATTCTTCTAGATATCACCCGTTCGCTTCATTAACTATGGATTCTTATTCTCGTTTGATTCCAGCCGAGAATCGCTTTCCTTCAGCAAAAGACGGTCAAGGTTTTAAACCTTTAGGAGACTTTATCCATGAATTAGGGTTGAAATTTGGTATACATATTATGCGTGGTATCCCTCGGCAAGCTGTTCACCAAAATGCAGCTATACTCGGAAGTGAGGCCCGAGCAAGAGATATCGCACACACTAATTCAATCTGTCCATGGAATACAGACATGTATGGAATAGATGCTAGTAAAGAAGGAGCACAAGAGTATTACAATTCTCTTTTCAACCTCTATGCTGAGTGGGGAGTAGACTTTGTGAAAGTGGATGATATCGCCGCATCAAAACTTTATGATACTCATCTTGAAGAGCTCACTCTCATTCGTCATGCGATTGACCAATGCGGTAGGAAAATCGTCTTAAGCCTCTCACCTGGACCAGCTCCATTACAATACGCAGAAGAACTTAAGGCAGCTGCAAACATGTGGAGAATGACTGATGACTTCTGGGATCAATGGGACTTATTGTATAACATGTTCGAACGATGCGAAAAGTGGGAAAAGCATGTTGAAACAGGATCATGGCCTGATTGTGATATGCTTCCTTTAGGACATTTAGGTATTCGTTCAGTAGACGGGCCTGGTGGTGACCGGTGGACCAGATTCACTAAAGAAGAGCAAGTTACTATGATGACCTTATGGAGTATATTCCGTTCCCCTCTTATGTTTGGAGGCGAGCTAAGAGATAACGACGACTGGACATTATCTTTACTCACAAACGAAGAAGTATTAAATGTCCATAAATTTAGCCATAGCAATCGTTTGGTTTACCGAAAAGGAGACCAAGTAGTCTGGATGGCCAAAGGAGATAGACAGGCTACGTATGTAGCACTTTTCAACATAAGTGATTCTCCTTCGAATGTATCGGTTTCGTTAGAAAGGCTTGGTTTATTTAAAAAACAACAAGTAAGAAATTTATGGTCTAAAGAAGATCTAGGAACCATTGAAGACAAACTAGATTTCTCCATTGACGCTCACAGTTCAATGCTATTACAACTAAACACAATTGGAATTGCAGACTAGTTCAAGTTTATATTTTGAATAATTGTAAGAATGTTTATATGTGCGATCTTTATTGTTATACTAATACTATTAAATCGATGGATCAAACGTTGTTATTTTATTATCAAGAAAATGTGGAGGAACATTATGCAGTTAGATATATCAACTAAATCTCTTCCAGTTTACGAGGCTCTTGCAAGTCAGGTCAGACTCTCCATTATTCAGCATTTAACCACACGCTCTATGAATATTAGGGAGCTTGCTACAGCAACTGGATTAAGTAGTGCGATTATGACCATGCATACTAAAAAATTAGAAAAAGCGAATATTATCCGAACAGAGATGGTTCCCGGAAAAGCTGGGATTCAAAAATTATGTATTCTAAATGTTGATAGACTTGAAATCCTTTTTCCGATTAAGGAAGCGAATTTCAATGAATTTCATCACACAGAAGTTTCAGTTGGGCACTATACTGATTTCGTAGTAGAACCAACCTGTGGCCTAGCGACACTAGAAAAGATTGTTGGGGAATTCGATGAACCTCGCTACTTTTTAGATCCAGAACGCGTAAATGCAAAAATACTCTGGTTTAGCAAAGGCTATGTTGAATATAAAGTACCTAACTTTCTACTCGGTAATCACAACCCACGCGAGCTTGAAATTTCTATGGAATTATCCTCAGAAGCTCCGTTTACTAATGAAAACTGGCCTTCAGATATTTCCTTTTACTTAAACAATGTCAATTTAGGCCACTGGACAAGTCCAGGGGATTTTGGCGACAGCCGAGGTAATTATACTCCTGAATGGTGGCCAAGAGTTATTAATCAGTATGGATTGTTAAAATGCTTGCGAATTACCTCGAATGGTACATTTATGGACGGAAACAGAATATCAAATGTGACAATTGATGATGTAAGAATCCGCGATAAACAATGGACATTCCGAATTGCCGTTTCAGACGAAGCTGAGTATATAGGTGGAGTCACGATATTCGGGTCAGGCTTCGGTAATTACAATCAAGATATTGACTTTCGCTTATACTATTCAAAGGAAGAACACCCTTCTCAACCTTTAGAAAAATAACCTTTATTAAACCCTCTCATAATTGAGAGGGCTTTTTCTGTTTCTAATCTAAGTGAATTTAACCAACACTCTTACGAATGAAAACAAAAATAAAATAGACCATCAAATTTAATATTAATTTGATGGTCTATGTAAATATTATCTCGAAGGGTTTACAAAAGCCGTTACCTAACAGGCAGCTCTTTTAGGATTATTGGTTTTTCGCAAGCCGTATCACGTTCCATAACGCTTTTGACAATTTTGCTTTCAATACCGTCTCTAAGAGCAGAAATTCCACGGGAATGAGGCTTTACCTTTTGCCTCTCAACCGTATTAACAGCCTTTAAAATGTAATTAACATTTAGCCCACGAGTAACGCATCTTCAAAATTATAGACATCTTCCAATTGAGGTGTAGCAATTGACTAAGGTTCAATTTTGTATCAGCATCATTGGAATAATACAAGCAAAGATTAATCGTTTTCTTACTGCGTTTATTCGCTTTAACGACGAGGTCATTCCGATCTATTAATTGTTTACTAGCTTACCGTCTGCTACAGGCACTCCAAAAACAGGCATGCTTGATCATCCCAAGTAAATGCTTGCGCTCTTGTATGACGATTAGGGTCATACAAAGGGTCACCTTCTATCTCCTTGTAATTTCTAGCGTGATAAACAATAACATCTGTAGTTCCATCCTCCGAAACTGTAAAACTATTGTGGCCAGGACCATATTGACCTGTTTCCACATTTGTTTTGAATACAGGAGTAGGATGCTTCTTCCATGAAGTTGGATTCATAAGATCACTAGTTTCATCAGCAATCAATAAACCCATACAATAGTTGTAATCTGTCGCACTAGCAGAAAAGGCAATATAAATGTTGCCATTTCTTTTAATAACAGCCGGTCCTTCATTAACTAAGAAACCAATCTTCTCCCAATCGTGCTCTGGTGTAGCAATCATGACAGGCTCACCAATAATCGTCCACGGATTTTCCATAGGTGCAATATAGAGATTAGAATTCCCTTTAATTTCTGGATCTTTTTGCGGCCAAACCAAATATCTAACTCCTTGGTGTTCAAAAGTCGTCGCATCAAGGGCAAAACTCTCCCACTTCGTTTTTATTTGCCCTTTTTCAATCCAATTTCCTTCTAGTGGGTTCTCAGCGTCCGTTTCGAGAACAAACATACGGTGGTCAAATAAACCTTCATTTGTTTCGGCTGTTCTTGCCGCTGCAAAATAGATATACCATTTCCCATCTATAAAATGAATTTCAGGGGCCCAAATGTTTGCACTCATTGGTCCAATTTCATATTTTTTCCAGACAGTAACAGCCTTAGCTTCTCCCAATCCCTCAATCGTTTTTGAGCGTCTTAACTCAATACGATCGTATTCTGGAACGGAAGCTGTAAAATAATAGTATCCATCCGTATGTTTATATACCCAAGGATCTGCTCGTTGCTCAATGATTGGATTTGTATACTCTCTATTACTCATAAGATCTCTCCTTTATGATAGTAAGTGTTTTTGTTTAAAATTAATAAATACATTAATATCTAACGTGCAAAAAACTCTAATAACCGGTAGTATATAACTCTTCAACCTCCAAAAAGATAATTGTAAAGCTATATACTACTTATATATTAACTCTTAACGAAATATTCATTATTATCCTTTAATACCTGATACCGCAACCGATTCAATAATTTGTCTTTGGAAGATAACAAAGACAATAATGATAGGAACCATCGCTACAAGTGAAGCTGCCATAATTAACGGGAAATCGTTTTGAATGGCATAGTACGCATTAAAGTTTGCAATCATTAATTGAATAGGCATTTTCTCTCTTGAAAAAATATAAATGAGCGGTCCTAGATAATCATTCCAAACTCCAATGAACCATAAGATTACTTGGGCTGCAATTGCCGGTTGAATAATCGGCAGAATAATTTTCCAATAGATGCCGAACATTGAACTTCCATCTATTTTTGCCGCTTCGATTAATGCGTCTGAAATTCCATTTAAATATTGTCTTAGAAAAAATAACATAAAGACATTTCCTAGCATCGCAGGGACTACTAGAGGTAGTAACGTGTCTATCCAGCCAATTTGAGAGAATACTAGAAATTGTGGAATCATTACAACCGGGAATGGAATCATCATTGTTGCCAATAACATCAAGAAGATTCCTTGTTTGTATTTAAATTTCATCTTTGCAAAAGCAAATGCAGCTAAACTAGTGGCAAATGAACCAATTACAATGATTGGTATAGCTATTTTCAAACTATTGATAAAACCTAAATGTAGTGGAGCTTTTTCCCAGATTTCAATGTACTTTGTCCATACAAACGGATCAGGAATCCACTTTGGAGGCATAATCAATGTATCTCGGTTATTTTTTAATGATGTCGACAGCATCCAAACTAGTGGACCTAGCATGGCTACCGCTCCTACACTTAGAAAAATATGAGCCATGAAATTTTTTACTTTTGTTCCTGCACTTCTCCCCATTGCTAATGGTTCATTTCTTTTTGAGTTGAGTTTTTATTCACATCCGTAGGTGTATCTTTCATCTTCTCCACCCCTTGCATTATTCGTGAACCCATTTGGTAGATAATTTAAATTGAATAAATGTAACAACAAACATAATTAATCCTAATACCCAAGCTAATGCACTAGCATATCCCATTTCATAATAAACAAATGCTTTTTGCCATAAATAAAATACGATGGATGCAGCAGCATAATTCGGTCCACCATCTGGCGCCATAATTTGGATTTCTACGAAAATTTGTAATGAATTAATAATACCTGTAACAACTAAGAAAAACGTAATAGGTGTTAAAAGCGGTACCGTTACATAACGATACTTTTGAAAGAAGTTAGCTCCATCAATTTCAGCAGCCTCATATAATTCTTTTGGAATATTTTGCAATCCAGCTAAGTAAAAGATTATCGTGATTCCAATTCCTTTCCATACTCCCATAATGATAATGGCAGGCTTGATCCAAGTTTCATTCCCTAACCAGTTTGGCCCTTCAAGTCCAACCAGTCCAAGAACATAGTTCATAAGACCATAATCTGTGTTGTAAATCCACTGCCATAAAATAGTAATAGCAACAATAGACGAAATTGCCGGTAGGAAGTAAATCGCACGGTACCACGCTGTTCCTCTAATTCCTTGATTCATCCAAATAGCAATAATTAAAGAAAGAAATAAACCGATTGGAACACCAATTAAATAAATAGCAGTATTCCCTAAAGATTGCCAAAATCGACTATCTGTAAAAATATTAATGTAGTTCTTAAAACCAACCCAGTTAGCTGACTGCAGAATATTCCAATCAGTGAAACTGATGTAAATGGAATAAATCATTGGACCAGAAGTGAAAATAAAAAACTGGATCAATAATGGTAAAATAAAAAAGTAGGCTAATATATTTTCCTTTTTCAGTTGCGGATTCACCTGATACCACCTCACAGGTATTAGAATATAATAAGAAGTAGGGCAGAAACGGTTGGTTCCGTTTCTAGCCCTTCAGATCATTTAGTTGTTTGCTCTTGCTCTTTCTGCTTTTGCATTTGATTCATCTAAAAGCTCTTGTAACTTTGGTTTCACTTCTTGTACGTATTGTTCAGCTGTCTTTCTTCCTTCCCACACGTCAACAACTGTTTGTAGGAAGTAATCATACCATTCACCATCATAAGTTAACTCAGCTGGTAACGGCTGTGATTGTCCTTTAATAATATCAAGGAAAACATGCTTGCTCTCAGGCTTAAAGTCTGCATTTAAATATTCCTCTTCAGCCATTTCAATAATATTTGGAATTGTAGCGCCACGCTCCATTAGGTTACGTTGTGCATCTTCATCAATTGCTAAATAAGACGCTAAAGCAAATGCTTCTTCTGGATGTTTTGTATCTGCTGAGACTGCAAATCCTAATGATCCTAACCATGTAATGGATTCACCAGTTCTTGGACTCTTTGGCCAGTGTTGTAAATCATAATCAAAATCTAATTCCCAGAATGCCGCTTGATCCCATGGACCCATTGGGAACATAGCCACTCCTCCGTTCAACCATCTTGAGTAACTATTAGAAGATTGTTCTTGTTCTTGCGAAGGAACTACACCATGAACTAAACGTAAATCTGCAACATATTGTAACGCTTCAATGAATTCTGGAGTATCAATTGTAATTTCTGTTGCATCTTCGTTTAACCAATGTGCGCCATTTGAGTAAACAGCAGGTTCAATCCACCAGAATCCAGCTCCAAATTGTTCTACATTACGCGCATCAAAGTCAGGATGAGCTGCATTGTTACCGTTTTTATCAATTGTTAATTGTTTTGCTACCTCAGTAAATTCATTCCAATCATACGGGTTATGACTGTCTGGATATTCAACACCAGCAGCATCAAATAATTCTTTGTTATAAGCATAAGCGAACGGACCTACATCCTTTGGCATCGCGTAAATGCGGTCATCAATTGTATATCGAGAGATTCCACTTTCCCAAATCGCATCAATATCAAACACTTCAGAAGCCTCAACCATCTCTGTAATATCTAGAACACGACCTGTATCAACATAAAAATTAGCATCTCCAGCACCTAAATAGAAAATATCAGGTGTGCGGTTTCCAGCCATTAACGTCTGTAAACGAGTACTATAATCATCACCAGGAGTTACAACAAAATCCACAGTAACATGAGGATATTCCTCTTCAAACTCATCAATAATCGTTTTGTAGATTTCCTCTTCATGAGGTTGTGCCCATAGATTTACCGTTAAAGTAATAGGACCTTTTGAACCTGAGTCTGAAGAATCTGAATTCGAAGACCCTGAGGAAGATTGACCATTCGAACAACCAAATAATGCAATACTCATTACTAGTAATAATAGGAACCCTTTAAACCATTTTGTTTTTGACATTGTTCATTAACACCCCTTATTTTTTTGTTTGTAAAGCATATCTATTGAAAAAGGGAATCCCTTTCATCAATCGCCCTAGTTAGTTAATAATTATATTTAATATTAATAATTGCATTAATCATTAAATCTATTCTATCTTTTTCCCAAACATACATGTACCATTTGCATCCATCCCTGTAAAAACAAGAGTTTCACAATCTCTTTCCCAATCCCAGGCTTTGAGTATTTTCAATTCAGCAACTTCATTAATATTATCATCTTCATGAAAGAGCTTACATGTATAGATGTCAGTTTTTATCCAGTTATATATTTCATTGTTCATCTTTAATTGATGATCAGCAAGAAATTGTAAGTCGAAAGATTCATGAACTCCTTCAACGAGTCGTTCAAACTTTACCGCATCCCAACTACCAATAATTGCGGTCGAGTCTATCCTCTCTAAAACCTCACCTGTATATCTTTCGGGCGAAACTAGTGGCCAACCGTCTTCTGTCCAAACGATTCTTCTGATATGGAGACAAAATATATCTTTCTTCTCTAGCATTCTAGCATGGTGACAAATAAAATAGTCTCCGTCTTCTTCTAAAATAGAGTTATGACCCGGCGCCATCCAACCACCGCCATCTTGAAACTTATAACCAGCTAAAATTTTAGTGCCTATTTCATCAGATGGACGAGATGTTATATCTGCTAAATCCAACCCATTATAATCTAAAAATGGTCCTGTAATTTCAGATGATCTTCCTACTCTTACATTATAATTAGAAAATAACGAGTCATATGAAACAAACAAGTAATACATATCCTCTTCATGACGATAAATCATATAAGGACCTTCGACTGCACCTTCCTTTGTTTCATTCTCTCTTCTAGCAATACATACTCCTTCACCAGGTTCTAATAACTTACCAGTACTCCTGTCCAATTTCGCGGCATAGATCCCTCCGAAAAAAGAACCATAAATCAAATATGGATGCTGATTGCGATCGAATACAATATTCGGGTCAATCGCATTAGGACGGTCAGTCTTACTCGTTTTATATACTTCACCTTGATCTATCCATGGACCTTCCATTGAAGTACTTGTGGCAACCCCGATAAAAGATTGATTCGTTCCAAACTGTGAAGCACAGTAATATAAGAAATATTTATCATCCCATTTAGCAACTTCTGGAGCCCACAGGCCTTTTGCTTCAGTCCATTCATAAGCAGTTTGCGGCACTCCCTCAAATGCGCGACCCACCCACTCCCAATCTAGTAAGTTAGTAGATTTACGAATTTGACCTCCTGCATTTAATTCGGAATTAGATGAACTAGTTTTTGTATCTGTTGATAATATGTAATATACACCATTATCTGCAAAAATTGAAGGATCGTGCGAGTTGTACACTGTCCAATTTTCGACATTTTCATCAAGGGCTCGACTAAATTCACTTAAATACTCTGAAGGCTTCTTTGGTCCTTTCATCTCCTCACTCCTTACTTAACTCCATCTCCAAAAACATTATTTAGTTAACATTAATATTAACGTTATTTGTTTAAGTAATACTTTTGTTAACTAAGTTAACTTCAGTATAGGCATTTATGAATGCGCTGTCAACATTTTTTTCTCAATTTAAAATCTTTAATAATGCTCCTATAAACACCTGATAAATCCAGCTTTTTATCGTTTTTACAATTAATTTAACTCGAAAATACATTCTTATAATTCATTCTTTATAATAGTAAATAAAAACATTAATGTATTTATTATAATAGTTAATATTTATATAACCATAACTAGAATATTTACTGTATAATGGAATAAACCAACGAAAATGAATTCAGCTTAAGAGTAGGTGCGACTTATGGAAACTAAAATGAATTGGACTGGAAAACTATTACATTATCTCGAGTGGGGTGTACGTGTTGCTTACTTAAATGTGCTTTGGATAGCATTTACACTACTCGGGCTTATCGTCTTAGGCTTTATGCCTGCAACAGCAGCTATGTTTTCTGTTTTACGAAAATGGTTTAGGGGAGAACAAGATATTCGACTTTTTTCAACATATTGGCAGTATTACAAACAGGAATTCCTGAAGATTAACGGGATTGGTCTAACTTTACTCTTAATCGGGGCTATTCTATATGTGGATATGTTCTTTCTTGTCTCTTTTTCCCATTGGGTCTCTACCATTCTTCTTTTTATTCTAGGGGTTATTAGTTTTTGTTATGTGATTGTACTCATTCACATTTTTCCTGTTTATGTTCATTTCAGATTATCATTTTTTCACTACTTTAAATACGCTTTGATGATCGGCTTATACCAGCCTTTTAGAACTTTTCTCCTCGTTATTGGAACGGTTCTTATCACATATTTACTGTTTTCGTATCCAGGAACTTTATTATTGTTCTCAGGTTCTTCAGTTAGTGCTTATATCATGTGGCTATCACTTAAAGGTTATGACAAGATAGCACACCGTTACGGGAAATTGTTAGATAATACCAAAGATGAGTAAATAGTACTTTTAGTAACAAAAATCGGTAAGCCAAGGGCTTACCGATTTTTGTTACTTTACTTTAGCTAGTAATTCAATCTCCTCTGAAGAGATTGCAACATCATTAAAAATTTTAACCTCATCCATTAAACCTTTAAATGGCGTATCCCAGTAATTTACCCCTAAACCAAATGCTGAATTTGTTGATGTAAACACATTCGGGAAATTATTACCATTAAATGTTTGTTCTCCATTAATATAAATCATTAATTCTCCTTCATCGACTGTAAATGCCAAATGTGACCATTGATCTTTCTCAAGCTTCAGTCCTGTACCTGCGTCATACCACGAAGTTCCTGACCAAATCATTGTGTCATTATTTACTCCATCATGACCTCGAGGAACTAAACTGACCCAACTCGTATCAGATCTTGCCCCGAAGAATGCGGTTGTATAATTCGTAAATTCCTCTGGTTTTAACCAAAGTGAAACCGTATACGTATGACTTGAAATCAATCCATCCGGAAGACGAATCCCAGATGAACCATTAAAAACAGCAGCTTGGTCCTTTACACCCTCTGTAAATGTTATCGTACCACCATCATTATTCATTCGGTTACCCGTTACTTTACCTGCACCGAAACTCTCAACGACGCTACTATTCTCCAAATTTCCGTCAAAGCTATAATGAGCGACTAATTGTCCTTCATTTCGTTCAAGCACAGTCACGGTGAATGATTTAGTTCTTGTCACTTGACCTTTTTTAATCGTTGCTGTTAACGTCACAATTTCATCACCCGCATTTACTTCAGGTCGATTTACAGTACCTGTCGTGGAGATTACTTCTTTATTGGAGGATTCCCACGTAATTTCTGTTGCTCTGGTTGCCTTTGTCGGCAGCACTATATTACTAATGATTGTTGTTTCAAGTTGTAATTCTTGATAAACCGCATCCACTATTTCTTGATCCGTTTTACTTTCAACTTGACTTCCCCAAACAGCTATTCCTTTTTCAGATAAAGTTGTAAACGTCATCACAAATCTTTTAGATGTCGGATCCCATTGACGTAGGAATACTCCCTTAAATGTTGAATCATCAATGTTAAGTTCAACCTCGTTATGCCCTGTTGTTTTCCATGTCCCCGTCACTGCTCCAGAAATTTTATTATTTTTTTCCAAGCGGATCAGTTCTGACTCTGCGATTTCAGCCGTAATATCTTTTCCATGATTAATATATTTATATTCTCCGATCACATCTTGTCTATTTACCTTTTTAAGAGTTTCCCCCGCATAGCGGTATGGTGCGATAACAGGCCAGCCGTCTTGGTTCATAAACATTTGATGTACTCGTATTTCATGCATCTCCCCTTGCTCAGGAAAACGTGTATGGAAGATTAAATAGTTATTTCCAGTTTCTTCATCATAATACACAGAGTTATGCCCTGGTGATACATATCCAGTTCCAATTCCAGATCCCGGATCGCCTATTTCACGTTTAAATAAGAAGTTCCCCATTTGTTTAACGCCATATGGTTCTATCGAACGGTCATCAAAAAGAGGAAGACTTGGGTCGGATTTAACATCTGTCATTGCGTTTCCTTCGGCGTCATAGTAAGGTCCATCTGGATTTTTAGAGCGTGACACGCATGTTATATCCACCAATTGCATCAAGACCACCGAATGTTACATACAGATAGTAGTAACCTGTTTCTGGACTATACTCAATGTATGGAGCTTCAATTCTACTATGATTTCCTCCCAGCAAGTGAGTTCCGTATCCCTGCCCTTCTAACGGAAAACCTGTTTCAGGATTCATCTCTAATATGTAAATTCCTCCTGAATAAGAACCATAAACCATCCACAATCTACCTTCGTTATCAAAAAACGTATCTGGGTCAATTGCATTCGGATGAATGGTTGCGTCATAAATAGTACCATCAGGGCTTTCTTCTCCCCACATACCTGATTTCAAAAAGACTCCTTTATTTTTATAAGGGCCTTCAATATTATCAGCAACCGCTATACCTAAAGCAGAGCGAGGAGCATCTCCTTGACAAGCGTTGTAATACATATAAAACTTACCATCTTCAAGCTGAATCACATCTGCAGCCCAAAGAGTATTTGAATTCGCCCACTCTAGCGATTCTTGAAGTTCTTCAAACACATTAGGTATTAGAGGATTACCTTCATGAACGTGAGTAGAGATTTGCTCCCAGTTCATAAAATCCTTTGTTTTCGCAGATGCTAAGTGAGAACCAAACACATAATAAGTATCATCTACTTTTATAACAGAAGGGTCGTGGACCGATGCCTCAGTAAATGAAGGAATTTCACCTGTATCATTGACATACGGACGGTTACTATTATCTTTCCCCGTTGAAGCAAATGCCGTAATTGGTATTACTAGAGCGATTAGGAACAAAGCGATCATTTTTTTATATAGCCGAATTTTCATCTTATCCTCCTCTTAATTAAACCCACAAAAGTAAGCCCTTTCATTTTGAACATAGCAAAAGACCAGCGACACTTTTACTAATAGCTTAAAAGAATATTAATACCTCCTTTCTTTTATGTTTTCACAACATTAATATAAACATTAACAATTTATATTAATGTTAACTATCTAACCGTACAATATTATCTCCTTATTCTCAATATGTCTATTTTCCTATCAATCAACCTGTACTTCCTAATCTACTGCACGATTTAGGGAATAGAATATCCTAGTAAATTAACTTTTATCCAATGTTTATGTATTATAAGATTAGATTTATCCCCAAATGATTCTAAAGACTCATAAAATATAAATATTTTAATATAATATTTGGCTTTTTCTTA
>NZ_BAUV01000006.1 GCF_000513135.1 Halalkalibacter akibai JCM 9157 | reverse complement strand
TGTATTCATTCGTAGTTAGGATTTTACGGTTCCTTATAGAGACCCTCAAACCATATTATTGAGGATATACGAACGTTAAAATAATATTGTAAAAAAAACTCAACAAAAGGAATGATAAGGCAAACGTTATACTTTTGTCAATATAAAAATATTCGTGTTTTAATATAAAAGAAGGCTATTCAAACAGTGAATCTGTTGAACAGCCTTAACGTATATGCAATTAAATTTGTAAAAACGCAATGCAAACGGGATTTGGAACTGTCACTTCAATATTAGTTTTTGTTAATTTACCGGTTTTCTGATCAATTAAAAAAGGAACAATATTGCTTGTATTTTGGTTGGCTGCTAGTAGGTAAGTTCCTGTTGGATCAATCGTGAAGTCTCTAGGGAACTCACCACCAGTCGAGATATGCTGGATCAATGATAAGATACCGGTGTCTTGATCCACTCCGAAAACAGCAATGCTATCATCGCCACGATTGGAAGCATAAACAAACTGACCACAAGGAGAAACTTTAATCGCCCCACCGATACTCTCACCTTCAAAATCTGCTGGAAGTGAAGTAATCGTTTGAAGCTCGGCGAAGAAGTTTGTTTCAGAGTCATAAGATAGGACAATAACTTCAGAGCTCAACTCACCATTAACATAGGCGAATTTTCCATTGGGGTGAAATTGAATATGTCTTGGGCCAGTTCCAGCTTTAAAAGAGACTTCACTATGTAAACTTAGTTTTCCTGAATCAACATCATAAACTCCCATTTTATCTGTTCCTAAGTCGACTACACATAAGAATTTTTCATCAGGTGTTAAACCTGCAAAGTGAGCATGTGGCTTTTCTTGACGCTCGTGTGGGCCATTTCCTTTATGTTCGACAACAGATAAAGCTGGTGAAATGGCTCCATCGTCTGTTACTTTATAGGAAGAGCCTGTCCCAAGGTGATAATTTGCAGAGTAGGCATACTCATTATTTTTATCTAAGCTAACATGACAGGGAGGGCTTCCTGCTGTCACTTCATGATTCAGTTTCAATAATTGACCGTTTTCTTGGATGGAGTACGCACCGATGCCTCCCTCGTCTCCTACTTTAATTACGGAATAAAGAAATTTATTATCAGTTGTTATCGTTAAGAAAGTAGGATTATCTAATTCAGCTGCAACGAAAGGTTCAGACAAATCTCCTGTTTTTGTCTCTAGTGTGAGCTGATAAATTCCTTTACTATCACCGTTTGTGTAAGTTCCAATATAAGCAGTAACTTTTGCCATTCTATAGTCCTCCTTTATTATTCACAAGCTAACTATATCATAGCCAAGAGAGACTAGCATCATTAACAGTACTCATATGGGAAAAAATTAACAAATAAAATATTGCGCAGAACTTGACAAAACACTTGACAAAGTGTATAGTTTGAGTAGTTAGAGGGGGAATCATTTTGGATAAAAAATGCGCTGGAACCACAAAAGACGTGATCGATTCTTTTGCTGTCTATCTCTCAGAAAAAGGAAGATCGGAGAATACAATCAAAACTTATTGTGGTGTAATCCTATCATTTTGCAATTGGTTAGAGTCACGTGACACAATCATCACAGATGTAACTAAAGATGATATTCAAGCTTATATTCACTATCTAGAAGCTGAAAAAAGAAGTGTATCTACAATTAACAAAATATTCAATACGATTAATACCTTTGTCAAATCATTAGAGTTGCCAGAATTAATTGATTCTGTTCAAAGAACGAATAAGAAAATTGATTATGTAGCACCAGACTTTCTAGATGAAAATGAAGTACAAGATATAATTAAACGAGCTAAAAAAGATCCAAGTAAGCGAAATGTAGCGATTGTCTATACCTTATTATTTACAGGTGTTCGTGTTTCTGAACTTTGTATGTTAAATAAGAAAGACTTAAAGTTAAACCCAAAAAGTCAAACTGGATCAGTAGTTGTACGAGCAGATAATGGCAATGAACGAATCATCCCATTATCAAAGGAGCTTGTCGCTAAATTAAACGATTATCTTGTTTCTAGAACAGATGATCAAGAGGCCCTGTTTCTATCTAACTATCAAAAACGAATTGCAACACGCACAGTTCAACATATGTTAAAGCAAGAATATAATATTCATCCACACAAACTTCGTCATACGTTTTGTTATGATCTAGTTCGAAAAGGCGTGGATTTGTCCATTGTCGCACAGCTTTCAGGTCATTCAGATATTAATGTTACAAAGCAATACCTGCCAATAGCCGATGATTATGTAGGTTAATCTCTTGATCAAATATAGCCCTTTTTCTGACTTAAACTTCAGAAACAGGGCTATATTTGATCTTTTTTGGTTCTTTTGCCCATAACCAATTAGGCAGGTTCACCATACACTGTCTCGAACACGTTTTTAGTGAGTGGGGTGGAAAAGAATGATGGCCAAAAATGAAAATCAATTGGTGTTCAAACCGAAAACGTCAAATTCAACGATGCAAGAAATGTACTGGTCCAACGAATCGAAAATAGGCAAAGGAAAAAATATGTTTCAGCAATATAAAATTAGAGCAGGTGATACTCTTCTAGCGATGAATTCGCTTTTTCAACAAGTTGTTGGTAAACATATAACACTATCCCTTAGTGCTAACCAACTAACGTTTAAACAAATTCAAGTACCAGCTCTTTTTAAAGGCAAGGTTGTCCAAGTAACGAATGGCTATATTACTTTAGATTCTGTTATTCTGCCTTTAACGCCACTTGAAGATTACTGCTTTAATACCCCTCTTCATTTTCCGATTGAGCGTATTTCGAATTTTACAGTGGAGGAATTCAGCTATGAAAAGTAAACCTCATTTAGCTAGTGGTACGGTCCGACAAAAAGTGGTTGCAGATACGTTGAAATCAAGTATTGGGAAAAAAGTATTTATTCTCATACAGCCTTATCCGTTTGTCATTATAGGAAACCTTCTCGAAATTAAAAGTGACTTTCTACTAGTAGAG
Organism: Halalkalibacter akibai JCM 9157; assembly: GCF_000513135.1. GTDB lineage: Bacteria > Bacillota > Bacilli > Bacillales > Bacillaceae_D > Halalkalibacter > Halalkalibacter akibai. The sequence goes on along the minus strand of NZ_BAUV01000006.1, from coordinate 166,866 downwards.
ATTGAACCCGATCACTTAAGCGAACTGAAACAAGGTTTAATTCATGTGAAAATAACAGATATAGAGGCTTTCTATATTGAGGAAGCATCTTTTTCTTCAAATGATAAGAGTTGACCTGTGCTGACTAGGTCAGCTTTTTTGTATTTAGTTTAATTATATTGTACATTCAACTAAAGAACATCATTAGGAGGAGGCATCAGTTGAAAAAAATCAATGTCATCTTTGCTCTCATTCTCACTCTAGGAGGAGGATTCGTTATTTACTTGATAGTAAACAAAGAACCAGATATTCAATCTACCTGGGTATGGGATACAAGAGAATTTCAAGCAAACAGCGAGCGATATTTCCATTTTTTAACTGAAAAAAGAATTAGTAAATTATATGTACAAATTGATCAAGAATTAGCATATGAAGAATATGAAAAAATGATAGAGGCTGCTCATGCAATGGAGATTGCGGTCTTTGCCATTGATGGAGCAAAAGACTGGGTGCAACAGTTGGATGAATTGAATAATACATTAGAGTGGTTAAAGGAATATCACCGCCAAGTAAATGATGCTGCTCGTTTTGATGGTTTGTTATTAGATGTAGAACCATATCTACTAGATGAGTGGGAAACAGAACAGTTATCAATATTAAAAGGCTATCAAGAAGTGGTACGAATAGGTTCTGAATTCTCTCAGAACGAAAATGTCCCTTTTGAAATGGCCATTCCTTTTTGGTTTTATCAATTAGAGGTCGAAGGAGAGAATTTGTTGACATGGATGTATTCTTACATAGACACTGTACTAATCATGTCTTATCGAACAGAACTTGAAGGAGAGAATGGTTTTCATGCTATTGTGGCACCATACTTTGAGGAATTTGCATCGGATCATGTCGATATTGTTCTAACAGTTGAAACGGAAAGTTTAGAAGGAGAAGAACAGTCTATTTCCTTCTCAGAGAAGACCGAATCGGAAATGAATCAATTTATTTCAACATTAAATAAAAAATATCGAAACGTTCAAGGGATATCAGTCCATCATTTACACTCTTGGATTAAATTGCATCAAAAAACAGAAGGAGTATCGCAGTAGTAGGTTTGGGATTTCCCAACTCCACTCAAGGCGGGAAGAGGCACTGAAAAAGGGAAAGCCCCCCTTTTTCAGTGCCTCGATGCGTAACTTTTAAGAGTCTTCTTTCACTTCTTCATTCACAATCAATGTGCGAACACGCTGGATAAAGCGGTGCGTTCTCTTATGTCTTAAATACCTGTCAAGTAACGCTTCGAGCGAGTCACGATCAATGAGAATCATTTTATTTGCACGTGCTTCTTGTTTGGCTGCTTCTGTAAATTGACGGTTTGTGACGAAAATGACTCTTGATGCTTGATATAATGATTTACAAGCTAAAGCCTCTTTTATCGCATTTGCTCCAACATTATTAGTTTGTCTCCGTGCAAAAACAATCGCTTTAACTCCTTTTTTTCTAAGAACTAAATCTGCTTTTGACTTATAATGTTCCTTCATTTTATTGACAGAATATCCTTGTGCCTGAAATATCGGAACAAGTAATTGTTGAAATTGTCGATCAGGTAAATCATCGACATTAAGAAACTCAGCTGTAATATGAGGAGATGTTAGTTTATATTCTTTAAATAACAACCATATCCCAGTCATGGATAAGAGCAATGCTAAAGAAACACCAAATACTGTAAAATCGTAATTATAAAGCTGGACGAGAATATATGTGATTAAAAAAAGGATAATGGGAAGAAATCTTCCTTTTTGTTTGCTTGTTTGGGCCATGAACAACGCTCCTTTTTTACAATTTGTTTGTAGTATGCCCCGTAATTGGAATATATATGAAATAATCTTCTTTTCTCAAAATCGTTTCTCATGTACGATTAAAGCAATGATGAGTTAAAGGAGTAGAATGATGGCGTCGCATACCGTTTTAGAAACGTTACGAATCATATCTAAAACATTAAATAAAGGCATGAACCTACAAGAAATGCTTCAACATGTGCTTGAAAAAGTATTGGAAGTGACGAAGCTTGAGTGTGGCTGGATTTTTCTAGTCGATGACGCTGGCAAGCATACGTTAATTGCTTCTGCAGGCTTACCTCCTAGTTTAGCTTTTAATGAGAATAAACTGTTATGTGAAGGTGGTTGCTGGTGTAAAGAAAAATACGTAACTGGACGTTTAATTAAAGCGGTTAATATCATCGAGTGTCAACGAATTGAACGGGTGAAAAAAGACATTCATGGAGATACACTCGGAATCAGTCACCATGCGACCGTTCCTATTTTTGCTGGAAATGAATCGTTTGGGTTAATGAATGTCGCGGCTCCTCATAAATCAGATTTTTCCGAGGAAGAGCTAGATTTATTAGAAATGGTGGCCTATCAAATAGGCGCAACGGTTAAGCGTGTCACTTTGCTTGAAACAGAACAGAGAAGAGCATGTATGCTGAACCTAGTCGGACGTTTTAGTTTCTTTTTACAAGAGCAGGAACACAGTCTGGAGGCGATCATTTATAAGGTTAGTGAACTGTTTTCATGGAGTGGATTTTCCTTGCAGCTAGACGATGAAGAGATCATGCTTGGCAAGCAAGAGGGGCTTACTAGATGGAGAGCTGAAGCAAGCATTGAAAAAAAAGTAGTTTTGACTGTTTATCATACAGTTATTGATGAAGTTGATCGAGAAATCGTTGATCAATTAGTTCAACATATAAGTTTACAAATAGAAAAAAATCAGCTAGTTGAGCAAAAAAAGGAATTAGTCAGATTAAATGAGCGAAATCGCTTAGCCCGTGATTTACACGACTCGGTAAACCAGTTGCTGTTTTCTATTTCTTTAACAGCAAAAGGAGCGCAAAAGCAGATATCTGATCAAACGACGAATCAAGTTTTAGGTTACATCCAAGAATTATCACAAGAAGCCTTAAAATCTTTGAAGCAATCAATCTCACAGCTTCGTTCAGTAGACCTTGAGGATGGAATGATTCAAGCTATCAAACGTTATAGTCAACTTCTTGAGATTGAGATCGAAGTATCAATCACCGGTTTACTCACTCTTTCAGAGAGAAGTGAGGAATGTTTATGGAGAGTGGCACAGGAAGCTTTGAACAATGTGAAAAAGCACAGTGGAGTCCAAACAGCTGTGATCTCGATTGAGGCAAGTGTTGATTTTGTCGTCATGAAAATTCATGATCAAGGAATAGGGGCTGTGAACACCGAACAAATACATCCACAATCAACAGGAATTAAAGGTATGAAAGAAAGAGTAGAATTACTTAACGGCTCCTTTGAGTGGACTTGTTCAAAAAATAAAGGAACGATGATTAAAGTTGTCATTCCGAATCGGTAAGGAGTTAACGATGTCGATACGAATCCTTATTGTAGATGACCACCATGTTGTCAGACGAGGCCTTGTCTATTTTTTAACAACAGTGGAAGGACTCCAAGTAGTGGCTGAGGCCGGTAATGGAGAAGAAGCAATTGAAAAATATAAACAAGTGCAACCAGATGTTGTTTTAATGGATCTAGATATGCCAGTTTTGAATGGCATAGAAAGTACTCAAAAAATAATTGAGTTCGATCCTCAAGCTATTATTCTAGTGTTAACTAGTTTTACTGATCAAGATCATGTGATCCCAGCTCTTGAAGCAGGTGCAGCAGGTTATCAGTTGAAAGACATTGAACCAGAGCAGCTAGCAGAAACAGTCCGAGCTGTTTACGAAGGCAAAAACTGCATAGATGAAAAAGTAACCAAGCATCTTCTCACAAGAGTGTCAAAGATCTATACAAATGAACAAGAACGAATCAACCGATTAACAGGGCGTGAACTAGATGTCCTCATAGAAGTGGCAAAAGGTCACAGTAACAAGGAAATCGGTCAGAACTTACATATCACAGAAAAAACGGTTAAAACGCACATGTCGAATTTATTAGCCAAGTTAGAACTTTCGGATCGAACGCAAGCAGCTGTTTTTGCCTTAAAACATCAAGTGAAAAAACGATAGTACCCCGTAGCTTGGATTTTTCCAAGCTTTTTTTATTAATGCTGTAACATTTTGAAACGTGATTTAAGTGGAAGGAGGTAGGGGGGAGAATCTAAGCCAACTCTCCGATGAAGACGAAAAGTAGAAGAGAAGCAAGTGGAAAAGGTCATCATAAGCCTGCTGAAGACGAAAAGTAGAAGAGAAGCAAGCAGGAAAGGTCATCATAAGCGGAATGAAGACGAAAAGTAGAAGAGAAGCAAGTGGAAAAGGTCATCATAGGCCTGCTGAAGACGAAAAGTAGAAGAGAAGCAAGCAGGAAAGGTCATCATTAACCGGATGAAGTCCAAAATTAGTAGAGAACAAAGCCAAAAGGTCCTTCATAAGTAAATCTATAATCTATTCTGACTAGAGGGGAAGAGAGGGACGGCTACTCATAGCCGGTCCCCATATCCTTTAATTGAATCAGTTCAATCATTCGTCCATCTATCTCAAAAACTGCGATAGACCATCCGTTTTCTAACAAATAGGGTCCTTCAACTAATTGGGTCTGAAAAAGTTGTAAATACTCATGGAGGCTTGGTACTTTAAAAGCATAATGAATTTCTACTGGCCCAATATCTACCCTCTCAATTATTTCTATTCGGAACAACCCTTTTCTTAAGAAGACAATTTCCTCATCCATAAAAGTAAAGCTTAACTCCAATAACCAATTAAATTCCTCCACAAACAGCTTCTTCGCTTTAAAAAGATTATCCACATATATCCCAATATGATGAAAAATCATTTGTTTAGCGGAAGAATTAAATTTATATCCCCGAACTCGTGCCATAAATAGCCTTGATTAATTGCTTCGTGATAGGCCGTTAGTAAATAGGGTGTTTCGATAAAAGCAGATAGCATATCAAGGTGACTAGCTTCTGGTTCATGGAACCCAGTTAATAATCCATCAACGACGTTTAACATCGTATCAGCTTTTATATGAAGAGTGGTTTCACCGGTTGTTGGGCGCAACATTCCGTAAGCATCTACTGCGCTCTCGAGGGCTCGAACAACAGTCGTGCCAACCGCAATGACTTTTGATCCGGTCGTTTTTGCTTGCTTAATCAGCGTGACAACCTCATTTGAAACGGAAAAAGCTTCTGAATGGTTTGAGGGCTCTGGCCATTGATCGTTCTCGAAATAGCTTAGGCCTGTATGCAGTTGGACAAAAACAATTTTCACACCCTTTTTTTGTAGTTGGGCGAGCATTTTCCAAGACAGTGCACGACCTGCAGAAGGCATTTCAATGGAGCCTGGTACTGAACTGAAAACGGTTTGATAGGCTTGGATTGGCCATTCACGGTGAATATATTCATAACGAATAGGTGAACCGTGCCGGTACAAGAATTCATAAAAGGAATTACCACTAACTGAGAATTGTAACGTTACTAGTGGTTTTTTAGAATCTGACTTTTTCATAGTAGCATTAACGTTATCTGGAAAAATTAACTTACCATTCTTGGGAAGCGCTCCGATTATTAGTGCCTCCCATGTGTCGTCTTGACGTTTTTTTGCTAGACGTATTTCTATTTTATCAATTGTATGCAAAACAGCTGGTAAAGTTCTGCTATTATTTAATATGAGAACATCACCTTTATTAAGGTATGTGCTAAAATGATCAAAATTGTCATGGTGGTAAGAACCACTATGTCGGTCCAGCACGAATAATTTAACAGCCTCACGCTTACTAGAGCGATATTCAGCAGGGGTGTTTGCATGTAAATGGGCAGGAACTTGAAACGAATAAGTTAATGGTTTCATGATAAACCCTCCCGCTCAAAGTTTTGTGCTTGATAACGTTGGCCTGTAATTCCGATAGATTCGTCTGAAGCTAAATAACCAAATACTTCAACAACGTCACTAGGATGTGTTAATTCATAATCACAATCAGGTACAGCTATTTCGTGCATAGAAGTGTCCATTTCACCCGGATCAACTAAATTGATCCTGATTCCCGTAGATGCTAGTTCATCAGCCCAAACTTGGGTCATTCCCTCAATGGCGAATTTAGAAACAGCGTATGCTCCCCATTCGGCGTATCCGGTTTGGCCAACTTCCGAAGTAAGGTTTATAATACTTCCAGTGCCTCTTGCTAACATTCCGGGTAAAACACGTTTTGTGACGAGGAAAGGATTCATAATATTCGTCTTGATAACAGTCTCAAATTCTCTTTCAGGGTAATCAGCTAAATAGAGAGGACCAGGTCCAAAAATAGACGCATTATTGATTAACGTATCTATTCGTCCAAAGTGCTGTTCAGCAATTGAAACAAAGCGTTCGACGTCTTTCTCACTTGATACATCAGCTACTGTTACCACGACATCAACACCCAATAGTTCTATTTCCTGTTGAACTATTTTTAAGGCTTTCTCATCTCTTGCACAAAGAGCAAGATTAGCTCCTTTTTCAGCAAAATATAAAGCTAGACTTTTCCCAAGGCCTTTTGAAGCGCCTGTGATCATAATCGTTTGTTTATTCATAAGATCAATCTCCTTTGTTTCTGATAATTTCATTTTATGGAAATAGGGAAAATACAGCATCGAGAAAGAGAATGAAATTATCTACAACTTTTGGAGTAGAAAGGAGGGGAAGAGATGGAGAGTAATCATTTCATTCTTTTATTTTTAAGTTTGCTAGCTGCCATGATAATCATTGCCGTAATTTTGAAAATAAGAAAGAAAAAAAGGTATGACGTAGCGAAAATATCCTTATCTGATATAGACCAAATGACAGGACATGAGTTTGAAGAGTATTTATATGTGTTGATCAGATCCCTTGATTATAATGAAACCTATTTAACGAAAAAAAGCAGGGACTTCGGTGCGGATCTCCTTTTTCGGAATCGTGAAGAACAACTAACAGTCGTTCAAGCAAAACGTTTATCTGAGAAACTTGGACTTGATGCCGTCCAACAAATTTATACTGCTCAAGCCTACTACGGAGCAGACCGTGCTTTAATTATCACATCTGCAGAGGAAGTATCAGATCCATGCCGAAAATTAGCTGCTGCGACTAAAGTGAGAATCCTTACACGTTCTGAGATGGGAGAAATGATAAAAAGCTTTAAAAGGGGAAATTTTGAAGAAGCAAAGGATTGTTTAGAAGAAGAATATGACTGGGTCGACTACACGGCTGAAGACAGTATAGAAGAAATGGAATCGACTAGAGGAGTCATTCAAGCAGGAGAATTTTATTACAAAAAATCAAGAGCCAAACAAAAGGTAAGTGCGGAATAGGACATCTTTCCTCTAACATAAGGATGGATATGGGGGTGGACTATGCTAAAGGGAATTGATTGGCAAATGGTCGCATTTATAGGAGGATCATTATTGCAAGAATATCTTCGCTTTCAGCAGTTACCGCGAGTGTATTATTTTGTAGAGGAAAAGACCGAGGACGATGATGATGACCGAGCCGCTTGATGGCTCGGTTGTTTTTTATAGTGCGTATTAAGTTCGGGGATAGAATGTGAGGACCGAGGGGACCTTATTCAGCAAAAATAAAGTTAGTTTTTGCTCTTGGAGGACGTTGAAGCCTCTATTGGAAAAAAAGAATGTATTTTGTTAAGAATTTCATCACATAAGAGCTCTGTTGTCCTCTTCCTATGCAAAAGTAGCTAAAATGATCTAAATAAGGTCTTCTATGTCCTCTTAACTAAGTACCTCATACAGCCAGTGAATTAAACGTAAAAAGCGCTTGAAATCACAAGCGCGCTTTAATGGAATTCTATCTCGGAAATAAGTTCCTAACTAAACAAGCGTTTTCGCTGAAATAACATCACTAATCTTTTCAACAATACTTTCAACAGCTTGCTCCTCATTTTTATATAAATCGTAATCTTTTATGTTGAGGCGCAACACTGGACAGGCTGTGAATTGGTTAATCCAGTTTTCATAGCGTCCATGCATCTCTTCCCAGTAAGAAGTTGGTGTTTTTTGTTCCATTTCACGACCGCGCTCATGAATACGGCTAATGACCTCTTCTAGACTTCCTTCTAAATAAATTAACACACTAGGTTGTGGGAAAAATGGTGTCATCACCATCGCGTCAAATAAACTTGTATACGTTTCGAAATCAACTTTTGTCATTGTCCCTTTATCCGCATGCATTTTCGCAAAGATTCCGGTGTCTTCGTAGATAGAGCGGTCTTGTACAAAGCCGCCTCCTGTTTCAAACATTCTCTTTTGTTCCTTAAAACGCTCAGCTAGAAAGTAAATTTGAAGATGAAACTCCAACGTTCAAAATCAGCATAAAACTTATCTAAATAAGGATTATGGTCGACGTTTTCAAAGGAAGTTTGAAAGCCGAGTGCCTTTGCTAAGGTTTTGGTCATCGTTGATTTACCAACTCCAACCGTTCCAGCAATGGTGATAATTGCATTTTCAGGGATATTATATTTAGCACGTAGATTCAAAGCGAGTCGCTCCTTTTTGCCAGTAATGATCTAGTAGAGATAAAATGTCATTTAAGTCTTTTTCCTGTTTTACAAAGTCATATTCATCGCCATTTATTCGAATAATAGGCGTTTCTGGATAGAGAGAAGCCCAATTGTCCATTGCGGTCTCATAATCCTCCGATAACTGCTCCAGATAACGTGGATCCATCTTTTGTTCCATTTCTCTTCCTCTCATTTCAATACGGTTCAGAAGAGTTGGCAGACTTGCGTGTAAATAAATAATTAGATTCGGTTTTGGCATATCAGCAGTTAGAATATCATAGATGCTTTTATATTTCACATATTGGTTCTCAGTTAATGTTCTTTTAGCAAAAATAATATTTTTATAAACGTGATAATCGGCAACAGCAGGGATTTTTTTCTCAAGAAAGTTTTTCTTTATATCTTCTAATTGTTTATAGCGATTACATAAGAAGAACATCTCTGTTTGAAAACTCCATCTTCAATATTTTCATAGAATTTCGAGAGAAAAGGGTTCTCATCAACAATTTCTTTTAAGAGATGATATTGATAATGAGCGGAAATGGCTTTAGCCAAAGAAGTCTTGCCTACACCAATCGGTCCTTCTACCGCGATAAAGGGGATGTTATTCATACGTGCCTCCTAAAAAATTATGAGAGGGCTACCCCAAAAGGTTGTTTTATACCAGTTGGGATACCCCTGAAGCATTGCTTTTCTATTTATAACGTTATACTAATTTCGTTGTCCAAGATTCACAATTCCAAACATCGGTCACGACATCTTGGTAAAATTCAGGTTCATGACTAATAAGAAGAATACTACCTTTATAAGCTTTCAAGGCACGTTTTAGCTCTTCTTTAGCATCAATATCCAAGTGGTTAGTAGGCTCATCAAATAATAAAATATTGGTTTCGCGATTGATTAGCTTACATAAGCGAACTTTAGCTTTTTCTCCACCACTTAACACAATGATTTTACTTTCAATATGCTTTGTTGTTAAACCGCATTTAGCTAGTGCCGAGCGAACCTCAGCTTGAGTGAGGGAAGGGAACTCTTCCCAAACTTCTTCAATACAAGTTTTGTCTGGAGTCTTGGCTTCCTGTTCAAAGTAACCAATCTCTTGATAATCGCCGCGCTCAATCGAACCTGAGACAGGTGGATTAATACCAAGAATACTTTTTAGTAAGGTCGTTTTACCGATTCCGTTGGCACCGACAAGCGCAATTTTTTGGCCACGTTCCATTTTCAAATTAAGAGGACGAGAGAGGGGCTCATCATAGCCAATCACTAAATCCTTCGTTTCAAAAATATATTTACTTGCCGTTCTCGCTTCTTTGAAATTAAATTGTGGCTTCGGTTTTTCATGAGCTAGCTCAATCATATCCATTTTATCTAGTTTCTTTTGACGAGACATCGCCATATTCCGAGTTGAAACTCGTGCTTTATTTCGCGCAACGAAGTCTTTAAGCTGTGCCACTTCTTGTTGTTGTTTTTTATAAGCAGCTTCAAGTTGCTGCTTTTTCATTTGATGAACGTCTTGGAAATGCTGATAGTCACCGACATAACGGTTTAACTCTTGATTTTCCATATGATAAATTAAATTAATAACACTATTTAAAAACGGAATGTCATGCGAGATTAAGATAAAGGCATTTTCGTATTCTTGTAAATAACGCTTCAACCATTCAATATGTTGTTCATCTAAATAGTTGGTAGGCTCGTCCAAAAGCAGAATATCTGGCTTCTCTAGTAACAGTTTCGCTAGAAGTACTTTAGTTCTTTGGCCTCCGCTCAAGTCTGTTACATCACGATCAAGACCAATTTCTTCTAATCCAAGTCCGCGTGCCGTTTCTTCGACTTTTGCATCAATGGTATAGAAATCATTGTTCGTCAAAGTATCTTGAATCACACCGACTTCCTCAAGCATCTTCTCAAGTTCTTCAGGAGTCGCATCTCCCATTTTGTCGTACAAGGCTGTCATTTCTGCTTCCATATCAAACATATATTGAAAGGCGCTTTTTAACACGTCTCGAATCGTCATTCCACGTTCTAACACGGTATGCTGATCTAAATAGCCAACGCGAACTTTTTTCGACCATTCGACCTTTCCTTCATCTGGCATTAACTTACCAGTAATGATATTCATAAAAGTTGATTTACCTTCGCCATTTGCCCCGATTAAACCGATGTGCTCTCCTTTTAATAACCGGAAAGAGACATCCTGGAAAATGGCACGATCGCCAAAACCATGGCTTAAGTTTTTAACCGTTAACACACTCATGTAAAACACCTATCCTCTAAATAAAGTGGGTTTTTTGCTTTTATCATCTTATCATAAGAATGAAGGCATGTCGCCTTTAGAAAAACAATAAATTACTGAATGAATTTCCTTAATTACCCAATTTATAAGCGTTTTATGATATGGTTTTATAAAAGGCCTAAGGAGGAGTTTGATGGAGCAATTAAAACAGTGGCGTTTTAAGGAAGCGGTGTTAATGAATGTGATTACAGCCGCTCTAATTGTGTTATTTATTTTCTATTTTTATCATTCGGTTAATATTAGATTCATATTTTTTACTGTGATCGTTTTAAATGGGATACAGGCAATTTGTATATGGTTTGATTTGTCTGAAAAAAAATGGAGACCATTTTCGTGGCTAAATGACTTGCGGTCTTACGAGAAGGAAAAGTTAGGGACAGAGTGGGTTAAACAGAAGAGAAATCAATTAACGAGTATGATATTAAGCGTTTGTTTGTATTTTCTCGTTTTTGTTTTAAGTAGTGCTTTGAATAACAATTTCGATTTGCCTTTCTCTTATTGGTTTATGATTGTTTTTGCTGTTTTTTTATTTTTTCTTAATAATATTCAGCTTTATTTAAATAGCCGAAAAATGGATACAAGAACTTCTAATATTGTTCAAAGAGATTTCAGGGCAGATCGTATAACACAAAATATTGTTTTAATGATTATGGGAAGCATAATTGTTATATTTGGTGTGATGTTATTCCAATAAAGTCATTAATCCAACAAAAAAGCTCAAATTAATTTGTCTAAAAGAGAGGAATTTACAAATTTTTCGTTGAATAGTATGTATTGACCTAAAGACAGAAAAATCATTAAATGGAGGTACGTGTAATTTAGGAAGGAAGTGTAGGGCAATGAGTGAACGTTTTAATGAAGTAATACAAAGACGCGGAACTAATTCTTTGAAGTGGGATATGACTAAGCAGCGTTTCGGTGGTGAAAATCTTTTGCCGATGTGGGTAGCGGATATGGATTTTCGAGCACCGCAAGAAGTGTTACAAGCTTTACATGAGGTTGTCGAGCATGGGATCTTTGGCTATCCAGCTCATTCCACTTCTGTTGATCAAGCTGTTCAAAGTTGGCTTTCAAGAAGATATGATTGGAAAATTGAGACAAATTCTTTGATTTATACAGCAGGAATCGTCCCAACAATCAGTTATATTATTCAAGCTTTTACAGAGCCTGAAGACCAAGTTATTATCCAAACTCCTGTTTACTACCCGTTTTATGACGTTGTAAACAAAAACAACCGAGAGCTCATCAGAAATCCTCTAGCTTTTGATGGTGAGCGTTATGAGATGGATCTTGATCACTTAGAGTCAGTCATTACTGAAAAAACAAAGATGATTGTGGTTTGTCATCCCCATAATCCAGTCGGTCGCGTTTGGAAAAAAGAGGAACTACAAGCGTTAGCAGAAGTTTGTCGAAAATACGACTTGTTAGTTGTTTCAGATGAGATTCATGCTGATTTGCTTTTTAAAGGACAAAAGCACGTTCCGTTTGCCTCAGTAAGTGAGGATGCAGCTGAGCGAACTTTTACCTGTCTAGCGCCTAGCAAAACGTTCAACTTAGCGGGAATTCAGACTTCTTATGTTGTTGTCGAAAATAAGCTATTGCGAACGAAGCTAACCAATCATCTCTCGAACTCTTTTGCGAACATGACGAACTCCTTTGCAGAAGCAGCGACTGAAGCAGCTTATAATCACGGGGAACAATGGTTAGAAGAGTTAATGAATTATGTTGAAGAAAACTTTGAGTTTGTTAAAAATTATGTGAATGATCATATGCCAAAGTTACGTGTGATGGATTCAGAAGGAACGTATCTTCTTTGGTTGGAATGTTCAAACTTGCCTTTAAGTCCAGCAGAACGGAAAAAATGGTTGATTGAGGACGCTCAGGTAGCATTAAATCCTGGTTCCATTTTTGGTGACGAAGGAAAAGACTTTGAACGAATTAATTTAGCTTGTCCAAGAGCGACTTTAGAAGAGGGTCTTAATCGTATGAAGAATGCATATGACCAAAAGGGTTTTTAAAAATTTTATAAGTGCGGTGAAAGCAGGAAATGGAAAGGTTGGAATACAACGTATTACTTGAAGCATATAAACGGGCGGTTGAATTAAATCTAGAAAATGATTTTATACAGCTATTAAGAAACGAGATAATGGACCGGGAGAACGCTGTAAACTATTGTAAATTTAAAAAAGTATTAATTTAACAATTTTTAAGAAGGAATCCCTTTCTTTTTTGTAGAAAAACAGTAATAATAGATAAAGTATAATACATGAGGGAAGCTTTAGCTCATTACAGTGAAATTCGACAAAGGAGAACATTTACTTTATGCCAATAGAAAACCTTTATATGGAACTTATTAACGAATGTAAATGTAAGCTTGGGAGAGAACTAACAAAAGAAGAAGTGGAACTCATAAAATGGATTCAAGAGAAACAATATGAATCGTTTTTTCAAAAAGTAAAAAGTTCATAATCCATGTATAAGATTTTCTATAAAAGCTAATTGTATCAGCTTGTTAGGAAATCTTTTTTATTTTTTTGAAATGAGCGTTTGATATGATTTAATAGAAGAAAAGAAAGGGGCGTTTTTACATGAAAACATTTAAGCTTTATTCAATCAGCCTGCTTGAAGGAAAAGATGGAAACGTCCATCAAAAAATGGTGCCAATCGAAGACGGGTTAATTATAAATATGGAAAACCAAAAACAAATGTGGTACATAGAGGCTGTAGTGAGCGAAGATTATGCTGAATTCTTTCAGCGTGTTAAAGAAAAAGAAGAACATATTTTAGTTGACGTTGTCATTACAAGTAAAGACAATCATCCCGCTGCAATGATTACAAGTGTGCAATCAATAACCTCATTGTCTAATAGTAAAATTAGTGTACTACTTGAGGCGAAACTTGCTGTGAAAAAAGACGATGTGATCGAAGATGTGTTAAAGGATCTAGTTAGTCGAGGCTTCTCAGAGGAAGCACTCCTAGAGGAATTTAAGACAAGAATGGAAAATCTAAAAGCACACCCACAGTCAGCATTAGGTTCGATCTATCGTTCTATTCAGCAAAGTGGATTATATAAACTTCAATAAAGTTTAATTTTGCCTGTAAAGAACCACCCAAGTTATAAAAGTCTTTCTTAAGCCTAATAAATAATTAAATAGTAAACCGAAAGCGATTACACATATTATTCCTTCAAACACACCAAAAGCCAGAATTTTCATCAAGTATAATCAGGGGCGTCTTTCCCATACTAACAAGGTACTTATTTTGATGTTAGGAATGGGGGAGCCTTACATGCAAGGAAAAGACAAATGGGCGATTTTCTCAATTTCTTCCATACCACTAGTGATGACGTTAGGTAATTCAATGCTTATTCCAGTATTACCTGAAATAGAAAGGGCACTTGGAATTAGTGCTTTTCAAGTTAGCATGCTTATCACGGTCTATTCAGTAGTGGCAATCCTTTGCATTCCCATTGCAGGATATATTTCTGACCACGTCGGAAGAAAGAAAGTAATCATCCCAAGCTTAATATTGGCTGGTATCGGGGGCTTTATTGCTGGTTTTGCTGGCTGGCAAATGGACAGTCCTTATGGGATGATGATATTTGGAAGAGTTTTGCAAGGTGTAGGGGCGGCAGGAGCAATGCCTATCGTCTTACCATTAGTGGGTGATATGTATACGGATCAAAATGATGTGAGTAAAGGATTAGGAATGATTGAGACTGCCAATACTTTGGGAAAAGTGTTGAGTCCTATTTTAGGAGCAGCACTTGCACTTATTGTTTGGTATATTCCATTACTTTCCATACCAATTCTATGTTTAATTTCAATTCTTGCACTTGTTTTTTTAGTGAAGGTTCCACCAATGAGTGGTAAACCTGTTGGATTTAAACAATTTATAAAAACAACCAAAAAAATATTCAAGCGTGAAGGAAGATGGCTTTATGCTGTCTTTATTATTGGTGGTATTTTAATGCTTGTTATTTTTGGTGTTTTATTTTATTTATCGACCATGCTTGAAGATGAGTTTCAAATAGAAGGAGTTAAGAAAGGGATCATTTTAGCGATTCCACTTGCTGCGCTATGTTTTGCTTCTTTTGCAACTGGGAAAGTAATTGGCCAAGATAAACAAAAAATGAAATGGTATACCGTAGCAGGGTTAGGAATTTTAACTATAGCAATATTTACGGTTTCATTTTCAAAGGACATCTATTTACTGTTAACTTGTATTTTTGCGAGCGGGGTTGGGATCGGAATTGCATTACCATGTCTAGATGCACTTGTGACAGAAGGGATAGAAATGGAGCAGAGAGGAACGATTTCCTCTTTATATAGTTCAATGCGATTTCTGGGAGTTGCCTTAGGTCCACCGATTTTTGCCGTATTAATGAAGTCATCGCATTTCTTTATGTTCTTTCTGAATTCTTTATTGTGTTTGGTTGCTCTTCTTATCGTCCTGTTATTTATCAAACCAGAAGATCCAATCAAACCAACTTGGGGTTAAAACGTTTCCGCTTCTAGCTATTCAACGTTATAATAACTATAACGACTGTAAAAGAGGCGAATTGTAAATGTATCAATTTAAAGATGTAAATGATTGTGTTGTACGAATTACATTTGACCAAAATGAGTTTGTTGAGGACCCTAAACATGTCTGGGTCATTTGCCGTTATTTAGATAAGTGGTTACTTACAAATCATTCAATAAGAGGGTTGGAGTTTCCAGGTGGGAAACTGGAAAAAGGAGAGTCTGTTTTGGACGCAGCCAAACGGGAAGTTTGGGAAGAAACTGGAGCAGAAATAGAATCTTTATTTTATATTGGGCAGTATGAAGTTCTTGATGGGACTAGTTCTTTTGTAAAAGCTATCTTTTTTGCTGACATTGGGTCGATTGAAAGGAAAAGCGACTATATGGAGACAAAAGGACCGATTTTACTGGATTTGCTTCCTGAAACGATCAAGGCAGATGCCTCGTTTAGCTTTGTTATGCAAGACGAGGTCCTACCTTTAACCTTAAAACAAATAGCCAAGATGGACCTTATCTAGTTCATCTTGGTTAAAATCGTTTTAAAAAACGTCTTTCTAATAGTTCAACACCTTTATACATCACTGTAGCGATAACAGCAATGATTAATAAACTCATTATAACCAAGGTGAAATTAAATACTTGGAAGCCATAGATAATTAAGTAGCCAAGCCCTTGTTTAGACACAAGAAACTCCCCAACAATTACCCCAACCCAAGCCAAACCAACATTTACTTTCAATGTGGAAATAATCGTAGGAAACGACGCTGGAAAAATGACATAGCGAAATGTTTGCTTTTTAGAAGCACGGAAAGTTTTCATAACGGTTAAATAATTTGGATCAACTTCACGAAACGCCGTATAAACAACCATTGTAGTAATCACAACAGAAATTAAGGCGCCCATTGCAATAATGGATGTAAAACCTGGTCCGAGCCCAACGATTAAAATCGGTCCAAGAGCGACTTTAGGCATGGAGTTCAGGACGACTAAATAAGGTTCTAGCACTTTAGAAAGAAACCTAGACCACCATAGTAAAGCGGCAAGCAGTGTTCCAATCCCAGTACCTAACATAAAACCAAGCAGAGTCTCGAATAATGTGACCGAAGTGTGTGTAAGTAAAGAGCCATCACTGATTCGTGTAATGAAAAGTTCCCAAACTCTAGAGGGCATGCTAAATAATAAAGGATCAATCCAGTGTTTTCTCGCTGCTAATTCCCAAAAAGCAAAAAAGGAGAGTAAAATACCTAACTGGACGGTTAAGACGCGTCTGTTTTCCTTTTTGAGTGAAGTAAGATGCTTTTTGTGCAAACGTTCAAGTTCCAGATGCAAGGCTCTCCATCTCCTTCCAAATAAGCTGAAATTGATCGTTGAAATTTACGTGTTGTCTTGCTTCAAAAGGCAGTAGAAGGGCAATTTCTTTTGGAATCTCAAATACTCTGTGTATTCGCCCAGGTCTTGGTGAAAGTAAGACAACGCGATCTGACATCGCAATAGCTTCACCAATATCATGGGTTACTAAAACAGCTGTTTTTTTCTCGGCTTTTAATGTTTGAAAAACAAGGTCTTCAAGTTTTAATTTGGTTTGATAATCAAGGGCTGAAAAAGGCTCATCTAGCAACATGAGAGAAGGATTTGTGGCAAGCATCCGAACAAGCGCAACTCTTTGTCTCATTCCTCCAGACAATTGATTGGGGTAAAGGTTTTTCTTATCTTCGAGTCCAAGCTTCTTCAGCCAGTTTAATGCCTCATTCTTTGTTGACTCATTATAAATGCCTAGAATTTTTTGACCGAGCAATAAATTATCAGCAATGGTGCGCCAAGGAAATAAATAATCCTGTTGCAGCATATAGCCAATATTTAAGTTAGCTTCCTTGATAGATTGATCTCCTAGCTTGACCTGACCTGAAGTCGGTGTAAGCAGTCCTGAAATAATAGAGAGCAATGTGGTCTTTCCACATCCACTCGGGCCGAGGATCGAAATAAATTCTCCATCCTCGACCGTTAAGGAGATGTTATCAAGTGCTAAAGTGGCTTCTCGTTTAGAGACATAACCCATCGAAACTTCTAGTAATTGTAACATCGACATGTAGAATGCCTCCTAATCTAAAACAGTTTCGGCAATTGAGGTATTGACGAGATCACTATATTGAACTTGTAAAGGAAGCTCACCGGATTCATCCATAATTAATTGTAGATTCTCCCAGGCTTCTGGTTGAACAAGAGGTGAGGTTGCATAAGAGCCCTGTGACTTATAGCGATCTACTACTTGTGCAACGAGTTCAACATCTGTATCCTCAAAAAAATCGACAATTGCTTCAGCAACGACTTCAACAGGTTGTTCATCGACCCATTGTTGACCTTTTGTCAACGCGCGGGTAAAAGCGATGAGCTTTTCTTCTTCTTCGTTAATATAGCTTTGTTTAGCCATAAAGACTGTGTAAGGGACGGTACCTGATTCAGTTCCAAAAGATGCAACAATATGACCGATGCCCTCGTTTTCAAAAAGAGTGGCTTGAGGCTCAAAAAGTTGCACGAAATCACCTGTACCTGAGGCAAAAGCACTTGGAATGTTACCGAAATCTATATTTTGTATTAGGTTTAAATCTTGATGTGGATTAATATCATTCAATCTTAATACGTGTTCTCCAACCATCTGTGGCATCCCACCCTTACGCTGTCCGAGAAAGGTACTTCCTTTTAAATCTTCCCAAGTAAACGAATCAAGTTTTTCACGTGACACTAAGAAAGTGCCGTCAGTTTGTGTTAATTGAGCGAAGTTAATCGCGGGATCGGTAGCTTGTTGGGCATAAACATAAATCGAAGTTTCAGCCCCGACTAAAGCGACATCAGCTCCTCCAGATAATAAAGAGGTCATGGTATTATCTCCGCCCCAAGTTGTTGTAAGTTCAAGGTCAATTCCTTCTTCCTCAAAAAAACCTTGTGAGATAGCGGCGTAAAAAGGTGCGTAGAATATCGATCGTGTTACTTCGGAAACGCGAATGGTTTCCTGATTGCTTCCCCCAAAAGAACAAGCGCTTATGCTTAAAACAACAATAAGGGATAAGAGCCAACACAGGTATTTTTTCTGGTGTTTCATAGGTTTTCATTCCTTTACTTTTTTATAAGTGGATAGAATAGTGTATGTTAGAGAATGAAATGTGTGTTTGCCTAAATTTTTTGTTGACATTTTCTCCGTGACTACTTTTCCGGAAATGTAAATTCAAACTGAAAGGAACGAATTAATGGACCATTTGATAGATAAAGTACGAATTCCATCTCCACACCCCCTGATCCATCTTTATCTCATTACTTATTTAAGTAATAGCTATAAGGTAAAAGGATACTTGGCGATTCCACAAAAAAAAGAACAGATGCCAGGTTTACTTTATTTACGAGGGGGCATCAAAAATGTAGGAATGGTGCGTATTCAAAGAGTGATTCAATGGGCGGCAGAAGGTTTCGTTGTGATTGCGCCTTTTTACAGAGGAAATAAGGGAGGAGAAGGACAAGAAGACTTTTGTGGAGATGACCGAGAGGATGCCTTCTCTGCCTTTGACCTAATACAAAGTCTTCCTCAAGTTCAAAGTGATTCCATTCACATTCTAGGGTTTTCTAGAGGGGGAGTGATGGCTTTATTAACAGGACAAGCTAGGCCACAAGCAGCGTCAATTGTTTGTTGGAATGGTGTGACCGATATGGTGTTGACTTATGAAGAGAGAATTGATTTAAGAAGGATGATGAAGCGAGTTATTGGGGGAACCCCCTCTAAATATCCGGAACGGTATAAATGGAGAACCCCGCTTCATTTTATTGATGACATTCAATCTAGAATCTTAATTATTCATGGTGCGAAAGATGAGCATGTTTCTCTTAAACACGCTGAGTTGCTTGCAAAAAGTTGTCAGTTTGCTAAGAAGGAAGTAGACTGTTGGATTTTTAAAGATTACCGGCACCATTTTCCTTTGGGCAGCCAACGGCATATACTAACGGCAGCGGCAAAATGGATGAAAAAGCGAGAAGAAGTTATAAGTATGCAGAAACTAGGTGTGAGAGATACTACCTTTAATTAACTTAAATATGGAGTTGATTTTAGTGGATCAGATTCAGAAGAAAACGATATCGCTCTGTAATGTTGATGTATATTGTGAATATGTCTTAAATGGCAAACCACCTATTTTTTTAATTCATGGATTTGTTTCGTCCATATACACGTTTAATCGATTGATTCCAATGTTAACAGAGCACTTTTCAGTGGTGGCCATTGATTTGCCTGGGTTTGGAAAAAGTGAAAAATCGAAAACATTTGTTTATTCATTTGTAAATTACGCCAATGTCATAGCAGCATGTATTGACTATTTTAATCTGAAAAAAGTAATTCTTGTTGGTCATTCAATGGGAGGGCAAGTTGCTTTATATACAGCTAAGACGATTCCTGATCAAATATCAAAATTAGTTTTACTCTGTAGTTCTGGTTACCTGAAAAGAGCAAAAAAAGCGTTGATATATTGCTCTTACTTACCTTTTTTTAAACAATATGTTAAAAGATATATCAAAAAACAAGATGTTAAAAAAAGTTTAGAAAATGTTTTTTATAATCAC
Organism: Halalkalibacter akibai JCM 9157; assembly: GCF_000513135.1. GTDB lineage: Bacteria > Bacillota > Bacilli > Bacillales > Bacillaceae_D > Halalkalibacter > Halalkalibacter akibai. Next base: position 146,980 of record NZ_BAUV01000006.1, on the reverse strand, counting down.
AACTTGATTACTGATGAATTAATGGAAGAGTTTATAGAACCTATAAGAGAGAAAGACTTTCCGATCTCTTTAATTCGATTACTTCGATATCGGGAGGGAGATTTAACAAGCGAACAATTGAAAGAGATTAAAGTTCCAGCTTTACTAATCTGGGGAGAAGAAGACAAAGTTGTGCCAGTCAATGTTGGAAAAAGGCTGGTCCAAGATCTTCCTCAAGCGAAGCTCATTACGTATGAAAAAACAGGTCATCTCGTTACCGAGGAAAAACCTGAAGATGTTTATAATCAAATCCTTTCCTACACGTCATAGTAGGAAAGGATTTTTACTTTAAGAAGGATAGGTAAGAGCTTAGTTCTGGGAAAAAGGTGATAGTTGCGATTGAACTCACCACGCCGATCGCAGCCCCAATTATGCAATCTGTTGGATAGTGTAAACCCAGATACATTCTAGATATTCCGACTAAAATAGCTAGTGGAAGAAGGGTCAATGCGATAAAAGGATATTGAACGGCAAAGACAATGGCAACGGCAAATGCCGCAGTTGTATGACCAGATGGAAAAGAATAATCTTTTAGTGGATTAGAGCAAGTGTTTACATCGGTTAATTTAAGATAAGGACGTCTGCGGCACGATAATTTTTTTATAATTTGGACAAAAATTTGGCTAATTGTAACAGAGACTAGTGCCGTAATTGCAGATGAACGAATTGGATCGGGAAATAGTATAATAAGTGCAAATAGGAGCGAAAGAGTAAAGGTAGCTCCTCCTAAATGAGTGATTTTAGGTAAGCAAAGATCAAAAAAACGACATCTCCACTGCTTATTGATCATAAAGAAAATGCGGTTATCATGAATGGTAAGCCAACTAACAAGACGGTTAATTTCAAACACCTCTCTTAAGTTTGGTTAGCCTTATTATAATACAAATTCGTTTATGCTTGTGTAAGGATTTTATTAATTTTAGGAGGAAAAAGACAACTTACTAAAAAGGTGGGTTTCTCATAGCGGTGCGCAACGTGTGGAGCCATTGCTTCCTCTTTCGCTATTTCCCGCAGGAGTCGAGTGGCTTTTGCTCCACTTCACTCTGAGCAGTAAGCGAAAAAAGTCTTTCGAAAACAGCCTCTATATAAAAAGTTATGTTATATAGAAGTTTAGATCAAAAAAAAGCATCTTCAAAGATGGTAAAGCAGACCTTTGAAGATACCCAATGTAAACAGTTATATTTATTTATCTATCTCGGACCTGCCGCTTTAATCTGGTCACTAACAGCTCCAAATTTCAGGAAATTTTCTTTGAAATTATCAGCTAATTCTTGAGCTTTCAAATCAAATGCTGTTTGATCTTCCCATGTATGACGGGGTTCAAGAACATGATCTGGAACACCAGGCACATGCAATGGAATGTGAAGTCCAAAATGTTCGTCTGTTGTCGTTTCAATTTGGCGCAGTTCTCCAGATAACGCAGCTTGAATCATCGCTCTTGTATATTTAAGATTGATGCGCTTGCCAATTCCATAAGGTCCACCAGACCAGCCGGTGTTCACAAGATAAACTTCTGTATCATGCTGATCTATCCGATCACCTAGCATCTCAGCGTAGCGAGCCGCAGGAAGTGGAAGAAACGGAGCGCCGAAGCAAGTGGAAAACGTTGCTTCTGGAGACGTTATACCGCGTTCTGTACCAGCAAGTTTACTTGTGTACCCAGATAAAAAGTGATACATCGCCTGTTCCTTTGTTAGTTTACTAATAGGGGGAAGAACCCCAAATGCATCTGCTGTTAAGAAAACAATGGTATTTGGATGTCCGGCAACACTAGGTGAAAGAGCATTCGGAATTTCTTCGATTGCGTAAGCTGCTCTGGTATTTTCTGTTAGGGAAATATTATCATAATCAGGTTGCCCTGTCTTGGAATCTACAATGACATTTTCTAAAACAGAGCCAAAGCGGATTGCATTCCATATTTGTGGTTCCTTTTCTTGTGAAAGGTTGGCGCATTTAGCATAACAACCACCCTCTATGTTGAAGACGCCATTAGCCGACCAGCCATGCTCATCATCTCCAATTAAGGAACGATTGGGATCGGCTGACAATGTTGTTTTACCTGTTCCAGATAAACCAAAAAACAAAGCAACATCTCCTTCTCTGCCAACGTTAGCGGAGCAATGCATAGAGAGGACATCTTGTTCTGGTAGAAAGAAGTTCATAACAGAGAAGATAGATTTTTTCATTTCGCCAGCGTATTCTGTTCCACCGATTAGCACGATTCTCTCCTCGAAAGAGATAATAACAAAAGCTTCTGAGGCGGTTCCATCACGAACAGGATCTGCTTTGAAAGTTGGTGCTGAAATGATGGAAAAAGGTTGCGCGGAAGCATCATGTTCTAATTCAGTAGGACGAATAAAGAGTTGGCGAGCAAAAACTTGATGCCAGGCAAATTCGTTGATGATCCTTAAAGGAAGACGAAAGGAAGGATCTGCACCAGCATAACCATCTGAGACAAAGAGTTCTTCTTTCTCATGTAAATGAGTGAGAACCTTTTGATAAAGAGAGGTGAATTTGTCTGCGGAAAAAGGTTGGTTAACAGTTCCCCAGTCAATTTTATCAGCCACATTAGGTTCATGGACAATGAATTTATCTTTTGGGGAACGTCCAGTGTAGGCACCAGTTTCAACAGCTAACGCTCCTGTTGAAGTTAAAGTACCTTCTCCGCGCATTAATGATTTCTCGATAAGAGATGAAACCGGGAGATTAAATTGAACGTTTGTTTGCTTCACTAAATTAATTAATTCGGATTGTAAACTAACCATATTCATTGTCGCAAAATCCTTTCCATAGCATGTATTATTTCCATATTTAATCAATTCTTGTTTAATAGTATAACACATTAACTTTATTAGTCTATACTATTAATTGCGTTTTTTTTACGTGACTACTTGACTTAAAAAAGAATGTTTACCTAGTTTTAAACTGTACATGACAACAACCATCTAAAAAGTTCCTAAATTCAAAAAGGCTGCATACGATGATAGAAAAGGGTAAGGAGGCGTTAGTTTTGCAGGAGATTTCCATGCTAGATCTTGCTACGGTCTCAGCAGTAGTGGCTGCTTTAGTAACGGTTGTTGGAAACGCATTTGGAATTCAGAAACAATACCGAGCTCTTTTAGCAATTGGCTTTGCTGGTATTCTTTGGTTTATTCCAAGAGAATTTGGAGAGCAAGTGTTAATGGCTCTTATCATTGGTTTAATGGCGAGTGGGGTTTATAGTCAGGTTAAGCAAGGGATAATCAAAATGAATTGCTTAGGATGCAATTGAGAGAAGAAGCAAGAGAAGAACAAGAAGCTGAACAACTAAGGATTCGAAGGGAAGAAGAACAACGTCAACGTAGAGAGAATCAGGCAAACCAAATTCAAAGAGATGATACTCCGTATTAATTAAGTATAAAAGAAATTTATTTAGAAAAAATAAAGATAACTCTGAATGTGAGGGACTTGTCATAAACTGACTGAAATTCAAAGTCCCTTGCTTTTTCCTAAAACTACCTATTTTATAGGAATAGGTTGACAGTATTCGACTTGTGCGTTATGATATGCGTCGAACGGATACTCTTATCCTGAGTAGGCGGAGGGACAGGCCCGAAGAAGCCCAGCAACCAACACTCTAAAGCCATGAGTGAAAAGGTGCTAACCTGCAAGGCAATGTGTCTTGGACGATAAGAGGCTAAAGGTAAACATTCAACCCTTTCCTCTTTTTTGGAAAGGGTTTTTTATCGTTTATACGTCTTAACAGGTAGTATTTCCCATTCGGTGGGGCATGAGTGCCGTCTCAAAGAAGAACACATGCTAAGAATGTAGCAGTGTTTAAAGGAGGAATAAAGTAATGGCAGAAATGAAAAGTAGACGTTTATTTACGTCTGAGTCTGTAACTGAAGGGCATCCTGATAAAATTTGTGATCAAATCTCAGATGCGATTCTTGATGCAATTTTAACAAATGATCCTAATGCACGTGTAGCGTGTGAAACATCCGTTACTACTGGTTTAGTGTTAGTGGCTGGTGAAATTACAACGAGTACGTACGTTGATATTCCAAGAATAGTGCGTGACACAATTAAGGGAATAGGATACACGCGTGCTAAATATGGTTTTGACTCAGAAACTTGTGCAGTTCTTACTTCTATTGACGAACAATCAGCTGATATTGCCCAAGGTGTGGACAAGGCTCTTGAGGCGCGTGAAGGACAAATGTCTGATGAAGAAATTGAAGCAATCGGTGCTGGAGACCAAGGTTTAATGTTTGGTTATGCGAATAACGAAACAAAAGAGCTCATGCCTCTTCCGATCTCATTAAGTCATAAGCTTGCACGTCGTTTAACAGAAGTACGAAAAGACGAGATTCTTCCATACTTACGTCCAGACGGCAAAACTCAAGTAACGGTTGAATATGATGAAGCTGGTAATCCATTAAGAGTAGATACCATTGTTATTTCAACGCAACATCATCCTGAAGTATCATTAGAGCAAATTCAACGTAACCTAAAAGAATATGTAATTAAGCCGGTTGTTCCAGAGGAATTAATTGATGAAAACACGAAATATTTTATTAATCCTACAGGTCGATTTGTTATTGGTGGCCCTCAAGGTGACGCAGGTTTAACTGGTCGAAAAATCATCGTAGATACATACGGTGGATATGCTCGCCATGGTGGCGGAGCATTTTCTGGAAAGGATGCCACGAAGGTGGACCGTTCTGGTGCTTATGCGGCTCGTTATGTAGCTAAAAATATTGTAGCATCAGGTCTAGCGGATAAATGTGAAGTTCAACTTGCGTATGCGATTGGCGTTGCTCAACCAGTATCTATCTCTGTTGATACATTTGGTACAGGCAAAGTATCTGAAGAATCTTTAGTTGGGCTTGTTCGTGACAACTTTGATTTACGTCCAGCAGGCATCATTAAGATGCTAGATCTTCGTCGCCCGATCTACAAGCAAACGGCTGCTTACGGCCATTTTGGTCGAACAGATGTAGAATTACCATGGGAACAAACAGATAAAGCTGCTGCATTGAAACAACAAGCAGGAATATAAACGAGAATAAATTAAAAGGATGTGCAAAAGGTTGTAAACAATCTTTTGGCACATCTTTTGTTGTTAATTAGAGTTCTGGCTCCGTTCCATTGCGCTTCAGGCACTTGCTTACCGCGGGGAGAAAGGCAAGCCCCTACGACTTTCCGTCTGTGGTGTCTTGCCCTTTCCTCTTTTCCCACAGGAGTCAAGTGCCTGAAACTCCATTCCACTTTGGTTGTAATTATTATCAATAGTAGCAACGATACGAGAATGCTTTTGCTCTTTCATCTTTCTTATAAAGATCAATTTTACATTTGAGGCTCTTCCTAGGAATGTTGCTATTGAATATGGCTTAACGCTCTTAGTGAAATGGAGCGGAAGCCACTCGACTCCTGCGGGATTAAGAGGTAGAGCCGAGACCCCACAGGCGCAGCCGAGGAGGCTCGGCACCTCCCCGCGGAAAGCGAGTGGCTGTAGCGCAATGGAACGAATCTGTCCTTACACCAAACTTAATAAACAACATTTTGATAAAAAAACATGTTTACATAATAATCAAAAACGGACTCAAAAATTGAGTCCGTTTTTGTATTTCTTTAAGGTAAGTTGGTCAAAATGTAGGGTAGGAGGTGACGCAAAATGGCACAAGATGTATTATGTGAAGTAAATAACTGTGTGTACTGGGCACAAGGTAACCAATGTGAAGCAGAACGAATTTATGTTGTAAGTCACGCTGGTAAAGAAGCAGAAAAGCAAGAAGAAACAGATTGTAAGACGTTTGAACCACAACATTAAAATAGTCCAAAGAGCGATCCTACTCGCTCTTTTCTTTTTCTATTATTGATAATAATAATCAATCTTATTCAAACTTTATTATTTTTTTTCTGCTTCATTTATTACTTGTTTGTAGTGCTGTCCTTTTTCTACATATTCTCTGCGAATCCTTGCCATATCTACTAGGTCTTCTTCATTTAAATCACGAATTACCTTTGCTGGGCGTCCGAACGCAAGTGTATGAGCGGGGATCTTTTTTCCGGGTGGAACAAGGCTACCTGCTCCAATAAAGGCACCTTCACCTATCTCAGCCCCGTCTAATACGATCGAACCCATTCCGATTAATGCTTTTTTACGGATTGTACAGCTATGAAGCATTACTTGATGGCCAACTGTAACATCATCTTCAATAATTAACGGGTATTTTGGGCTTTGATGAAGCATAGATTGATCCTGGATATTAACTCGGTTTCCAATAATCGTTGGAGAAACATCTCCTCGAATTACAGTTTGAAACCAAATGCTTGATTCATCTCCAATTGAGACGTCCCCAGTAATGGTAACTCCATCAGCAATAAAAGCTGATGTTGAAATTGTAGGATATTTGTCCTGATATCTGTAAATCATTAAGCCACATCCTTTTCGTTTATTAAAAAAATCGCTATACTTATTTTAACGCAAAATTAGAGTATGTCATGAGCTCTTTTTCAATTATCACCATCAAGGGGAGTGTGCTTATGTGGAAATGGGAAGTAGCTGATCCTAGAGGGGTCTTTGTTATTGTTCATGGTGCTGGCGAACATCACGGTAGATATCAATGGCTAGCCGAAAAATGGAACGCGCATGGATTCGATGTTGTAATGGGCGATTTACCTGGTCAAGGTAAGACGAGAGGAAAACGAGGTCATATTCAATCGTTTAATCAATATATAGACACTATTAGTGAATGGATAGATGAAGCAAATACGAAAGGCTTACCGGTGTTTTTACTTGGACACAGTATGGGAGGACTTGTGGTTATTCGAACATTAATGGAACGGAATGTTGCTTTAGTGAGCGGAGTCATTCTATCTTCACCTTGTTTAGGTTTAAGTCAACCTCCTGCTAAAACAAAGGAGTTAGCATCAAAGTTAATTCACCGTATAGTCCCTACCTTTAGTTCGAACTCGGGTATACGTTCAGAATTAAATACAAGAAACGAAGAAATTCGAGAGCTTTACATAAAAGATGAGTTGCGTGTAACGAAAGTGTCGGCTCGGTGGTATCAAGAATTATCGAAAGCGATGAGACTCGCTCTCCGTTATCCTGAGAAATTTCCTAATGTTCCTTTACTCGTTTTACAAGCGGGTGATGATTATTTAGTGAATAAAGTCGATGTGCGTGATTGGTTTAATGAAGTGGGATCGACTGAAAAGTTTTACAAGGAGTGGGAAGGTTTATATCATGAAGTATTTAACGAGCCAGAGCGGGAAGATGTTTTTCGCTATGCAGTAGGTTTTGTGAATTTGCTCGCTCCTTAGAGGAAAGCTCGTCATGATTGTTCAATTGATTTGATTATGCTAAGGTTGATGGATGGAAATACAGAGGAGGAGAAGCGTTGACGGTTCCAACAAAACCAATCCCATTGTTAGTAAAGGTGTATCGTGAAGTCCTTCCAACGGTTCATCGCCATTTTGATCGCTGGAAGAACTTAGCGGAGGTTATCCCTGACCCTGAACTGAGGTCACAAGCTCTTGATGCGATTTCAAAAAAGAAATTCCACTGTGAAGGTGGTGGAGTCTTTGGGTTACTGGCAAAAGATCGCTTTGATGATTTGATTCAATTTATTATTGCTTATCAAATCATTTGCGATTATCTTGATAATTTGTGTGATCAAAGTCCATCGCTTGACCCAAATGATTTCAGATCCCTGCATCAGGCTTTATTAGATGCTCTTACACCAGGAGCAACGTTAAAGAATTATTATGAGTATCGGAAAGAACAAGAAGATGGCGGTTATTTACATACTTTAGTCCAAACTTGTCAAAATATCTTATCGACTTTTCCATCCTTTGATAAGGTTCAAGCTGGCATGCTTGAATTAAGCGGATATTATGGTGATCTTCAAGTACATAAACATGTGGTAAAAGAAGAGCGAATTCCGCGTTTAGAAAAGTGGTTTGAGCTGCACAAACATAAAGTACCGGAAATGACTTGGTTTGAGTTCTCTGCTTGTACGGCTTCTACTTTGGGCGTTTATGTTCAAGCGACTTATGCTACAAAATCGGATTTAACGGAAGAGACAGCTACAGTAATTAAAGAAGGCTATTATCCGTGGCTACAAGGAGTTCATATCCTTTTAGATTATTTTATTGATCAAGAAGAAGACATTGCCGATGACGAATTAAATTTTCTCTTTTATTATGAGAGTGAAGAAGCAATGATTGAGCGCTTCCGCTTTTTTGTTGAGAAAGCCGAAGAATATTTAGCGAAGTTACCTGATCCAGAATTTCATCGAATGATTATCCGTGGAATCATTGCGATTTACATAGCGGATGAGAAAGTTCAAGGCGATAAAGAGATGAGAAAGAAATCCAAACAAATGATTAAAACGGGTGGTTTTCTTACCTTACTGTTCTTTTTTAATAGATGGATGTTTCGGAGGAAGTAAAGAAGAGGCAACCTGTGATTAAACTCCAGGCTGCCTTTTTTGTTTTTTTAAAAGCTGATTTTGGCATAGGTGTTTCAATGGTTAAGAAGGTGGTTCGTTCCATTTCGCTACAGGCACTCGCTTTCCGCGGGGAGGCGGCGTGCCTCCTCGGCTTAACGCCTGTGGGGTCTCGCCCTCCCTCTTTTTCCCGCAGGAGTCGAGTACCTTCCGCTCCATTTCACTAACAGAAAAAGTCTATTCCAAAGCAAATAGCCTTTGCGAAAAAGAGCCTTTTATCAAATAGAAATTACTAACGCTTTTCAATAGCAACAACAAAGGGAGGATGATTGGCTTGATTTATAAATTCGTATTTTAAAACATGAGCTAAACGTTGGTCTATTTGCTCAACAAATGAAAGCACACTTGTTTTTTCTTGTTTACCCTCTTCGTGACCATGATAAATAACAAGAACAATTAAACCGCCAGCGGGCATCATTTCGAGTAAGGCACTAACAGCTGCTAAGGTTGATGTCGGTTGTGTGACGATGGATTTATCGCCACCTGGTAAATATCCTAAGTTAAAAATGGCGCCTTTTAACTTAGAGTGATGTTGCGTTGGAATTGATTGACGAACATGTTCATGACCAGTTTGAAATAAATCAACTCTTGATAACAGATTTTGATCTTTAAGTCGATCGCTAGCTTTTAAAATGGCCTGTTCTTGAATATCAAAACCATAAACGAAACCATCCTTTCCTACTAGATTCGCTAGAAAAAGTGTATCGTGGCCATTGCCAACTGTACAATCAACAGCATGATCCCCTGGTTGTAACGCTTGTTCTAATAAAAAACGAGCAAAAGGTAAAACGCCTAATACATTCATTGTATCACCTGCTTAGCATTATAATATTTTCCTTGCCAACTATCACGCGCGCGAGTTCTGCTTCAATTCCGTTTAATACACTCCATTTATTCATACTCCACATCGGCCCAATCATCAAATCTGCAGGACCATCTCCTGTTAAGCGGTGAATCACCATATCGGGCGGCAAGATTTCAAGTTGATCAACGACAAGTTGAATATAATCGTCTTGGCTCATTAGCTCAACTAAACCTTTCTCGTATTGCTTTACCATTGCTGTTTTTTTCAATAAATGGAGAAGATGAATTTTAATTCCTTGCACATCTAATTTCGCTACTTCATGAGCCGTTTCCATCATCATTTTATGATCTTCAAGCGGGAGACCGTTTATAATATGAGCGCAAACAGGAATTCCGTGTTTTCTTAACTTTGCAACACCATCTTTATAGCATTGATAATCATGAGCTCGGTTGATTAACAGAGCAGTTCGTTCATGTACGGTTTGAAGTCCTAGTTCCACCCATAAGAATGTCCGCTTATTCAGTTCAGCTAAATATTCAACGACGTCATCAGGCAAACAATCAGGTCGTGTTGCAATCGAAAGTCCGACAACCCCTTCTTGCTGCAGAATAACCTCAAAGTACTCACGGAGTGTTTCAACGGGTGCATACGTGTTTGTATAAGCTTGAAAATACCCTATGTACTTACCGCTTTTCCATTTCTTATGCATTCGTCCTTTTATTGTATTAAATTGTGTAACAAGATCATCGCGCCGGTCTCCGGCAAAATCGCCAGAACCACGCACACTACAAAAGGTGCAGCCACCATGGGCAACTTGTCCGTCACGATTAGGGCAATCAAACCCAGCGTCTAATGGTACTTTAAAAACTTTTTCACCAAAATATTCCCGGAGATAATAGTTCCAGGAATAGTAACGCTTATCGCCAAAATGCAATCTATCCATATTTTTCGCCTCTTTTAATCTTAACTTCTTATCTTCTATCTATTGTACCACGTCATAAAATGAATCTTCAAAAATGCTATTTAGAAAGTCGAAAGAAAAACATTGCAATTTACGTTCATATCTTCTAAGATGGCTTAGGGAATAAAGCGGAAGGAGGAGCTAATGTTATGCCAAAATCACTTTGGTTCCTTATTATTGCAATGGCTGTAAATGTAACGGGAGCTTCTTTTTTATGGCCGCTAAATGCGATCATCATTCACCAGGAACTAGGACGGTCAATGACCGCAGCTGGTTTCATTCTAATGTTAAACGCGGGGGCAGGTGTACTCGGTAGTTTAATAGGAGGTCGAATGTTTGATCAAGTTGGGGCTTATAAAACGATGGTTATCGGTCTTGTTATTACGACAGTTAGTGCCATTATATTAATATTCTATCATAGCTATTATTTTTATATGTTTTTACTTATAGGTTTAGGTTTTGGTTCAGGTATTTTATTTCCAGCAATGTACGCATTAGCCGGGAGTCTCTGGCCGGAGGGCGGTCGAAAACCATTTAATGCAATGTATGTCGCACAAAATGTTGGAGTTGCCTTAGGAACAGCTCTAGTTGGGATTGTCGCAACCATTCAATTAACAGCCGTTTTTACTGCGAATGCACTTATGTATGTTTTGTTATTAATATTTGTAGCAGTCTGTTTTAAAAACATTGGCGCCAAAGCCATACACTCTACAACATCAAATGTATTTGAACAGAAAACCCCGATTAAGAGCAACTTTCGTCTGCAAGCTCTAACGTTATTATCAGGTGCTTTTTTTATTTGTTGGGTTGCCTACACACAGTGGCAGGCTAATATTTCTGTTCATACACAATCTTTAGGCATTTCACTTCAGCATTACAGCTTTCTATGGACGATTAACGGTTTAATGATTGTTTTCGCTCAGCCACTTATTACTTGGATTATTTCTAAATGGGTGAAAACGTTAAAGCAACAGATGGTTGTTGGTGTTGTTATTTTTATGGTTTCGTATGCTGTTCTACTTGAAGCTAGTGTTTTTAAGATGTTTTTAGTAGCAATGATCATTTTAACGATAGGAGAAATGTTTGTTTGGCCAGCAGTTCCGACCATTGCTAGTCAATTAGCTCCTAAAAATAAAGAAGGCTTTTATCAAGGGATCATTAATAGTGTTGCGACAGGAGGAAGAATGATTGGACCTTTAATAGGAGGTTTTATGGTTGACTTTTATTCGATCTATGCTTTGATCGTCCTATTATTAATAGGATTTGTAATAGCAATTGGAATTCTTCTTGTTTATGATGTGCCTTTAAAGAGAATAAAAGAAAATGAACAACAATTAGGCTCAGATCCGCTTGACAGTAAAGGTTTGAATGCCTAAAATAACAAGTAAGTTCATATGCTGACGTAGAAAAGGAGTAGTACTCATATTTGGGAATAAAGAGAGCTGACGGTTGGTGCAAGTCAGTCGAACAACTATGACGAACTCGCCTTGGAGTCTTAAGAGGAATAACTTGTTCCGACAACGGGTCACGAACGTTACACGTGAAGAGCGAATGATTTAATCATTAATGTGGGTGGTACCGCGGGAAGTATAGATAACTCTCGTCCCTAACAATCTTGTTAGAGGTGAGGGTTTTTTTGTATGAAAAAAGTCAATAATGGCGCTATGAGAGCGCAATGGTAGAAAGTTTTAGCTAATTACCAAACATTAAACATACCACAAAAGAATTTAAAAGCTTTTCGTCAAATCACATTTGAACATGAGTCACACTAGGAGGATAAAAATATGTCTTTTTCACACGAACAAATTGAAAAAAAATGGCAGAAGTATTGGGAAGAAAATAAAACATTCCGTACGAGTGAGGACGAGGGTAAACCGAAGTTTTATGCATTAGATATGTTTCCGTATCCATCTGGAGCAGGTCTTCACGTGGGTCACCCTGAAGGCTATACCGCTACAGATATATTATCTCGTATGAAAAGAATGCAGGGCTACAATGTTCTTCATCCGATGGGGTGGGATGCATTCGGATTGCCGGCTGAGCAATACGCATTAGACACGGGTAATGATCCTGCTGAGTTTACTGAAAAAAACATCAACACATTCCGTCGTCAAATTAAGTCACTTGGTTTTTCATATGATTGGGATCGTGAAGTTAATACAACAGACCCAGAGTACTATAAATGGACGCAATGGATTTTCACTAAGCTTTACGAAAAAGACTTAGCTTATATTGATGAAGTTGCAGTTAACTGGTGTCCAGCGCTTGGAACAGTTCTTGCTAATGAAGAAGTGATTGACGGAAAAAGTGAGCGTGGTGATCATCCGGTAGAACGTAGACCAATGAAACAGTGGATGCTGAAAATTACAGCTTATGCCGATCGCTTACTAGAGGATTTAGAAGAGCTTGATTGGCCTGAGAGTATTAAAGACATGCAACGCAACTGGATTGGCCGTTCTGAAGGTGCTGAAGTAACATTTCAGGTAGACGGCCATGAAAATGAAAAAGTAGAAGTGTTTACAACTCGTCCTGATACGTTATTTGGAGCGACTTACATGGTGCTCGCGCCTGAACATAAGCTTGTTGATGTGATTACAACAGCAGAGCAAAAAGGCGAAGTCGAAGCGTACAAAGCTAAGGTCGGTGCTAAAAGTGATCTTGAACGTACCGAGCTTTCAAAAGAAAAAACGGGTGTGTTCACAGGCGCTTTTGCCATTAACCCTGTAAACGGCGAAAGCATTCCAATCTGGATTGCAGATTACGTATTAGTTAGTTATGGTACCGGAGCGATTATGGCGGTTCCTGCTCATGATGAGCGCGATTACGAATTTGCGAAAACATTTGGTTTAACGATTCGCGAAGTCGTTGCTGGTGGAGATGTTGAGAAAGAAGCATACACTGGTGACGGTGAACATGTAAATTCTGAATTCTTAAATGGTCTTGATAAACAAACAGCTATTAGTAACATGATCGAATGGCTTGAAACAAACCAATTTGGGAAGAAACAAGTAACCTATCGTCTTCGTGACTGGTTATTCAGCCGTCAACGTTATTGGGGAGAGCCGATTCCAATTATTCACTGGGAAGATGGCACGATGACAACTGTTCCAGAAAGCGAGCTTCCACTTGTTTTACCGAAAATGAAGGAAATTAGACCTTCAGGAACTGGTGAATCTCCTTTAGCCAATGAAACAAGCTGGTTAGAAGTAACAGACCCAGCAACAGGCAAAAAAGGTCGTCGTGAAACAAATACAATGCCGCAATGGGCAGGTAGCTGCTGGTATTACTTACGCTATATTGATCCAAGAAATTCTGAAGCACTTGCTGATGATGAAAAACTTAAAAAATGGCTTCCTGTTGATATTTATATTGGTGGCGCAGAGCATGCGGTTCTTCACTTGTTATACGCTCGATTCTGGCATAAGTTCCTTTATGATATCGGAGTTGTTTCAACAAAAGAACCGTTCCAAAAATTATTTAACCAAGGGATGATCCTTGGAGAAAATAATGAAAAGATGAGTAAATCAAAAGGTAATGTAGTTAACCCGGATGATGTAGTTGATAGTCATGGTGCTGATACATTGCGTTTATATGAAATGTTTATGGGCCCATTAGACGGTTCAATTGCTTGGTCAACGGGTGGCTTAGATGGGGCTCGTCGCTTCCTTGATCGTGTTTGGAGATTGTTTGTGGATGAAGCTACAGGCGAATTAAATCCTGCAATTCAAGACGTAAAAGGTCCAGAAGGATTTACAAGAGTGTATCATCAATCCGTGAAAAAAATTACAGACGACATGACGGAATTACGTTTTAATGTTGCTATATCACAAATGATGGTATTCATTAACGAAAGCTACAAGCAAGAAGTGTTACCAAAGGAATTAATGGAAGGCTTTGTGAAGATGCTTTCTCCAATTGCTCCTCACGTTGCTGAAGAGCTTTGGGAGAAGTTAGGTCATACAGAAACAATTAGCTACACTACTTGGCCAACTTTTGATGAAGCATTACTTGTAGAAAATGAAGTAGAAGTTGTTGTACAAATAAATGGTAAAGTTAAAGCGAAATTAGTTATTCCATCAGATGCTACTCGTGAGCAAATGGAAGAAATCGCGAAACAAGATGAAAAAGTATTAGGTGCAATTGGTGACAAAACGATTCGCAAAATCATTGCAGTACCAGGTAAATTAGTTAATATAGTTGTCGGATAAATTAGGTGAAAGACCAAATCTCATAGAGATTTGGTCTTTTTTTAGATGGTTATCTAAATAATTAAACGAGGTACAACAAATAATAACCACTGATATTTATGTTAACTATTTTTTTGAAAAAAGGAGCTCCTTATGTTTAAAGGGAAAGTTATTAAAGTTTGTTTTTTTACTTTTTCCATTTTTACGATGTTCTTTTTAGGATGGAAGGTGGCTGATATTGAACTAAGCTTTGTTCCTGATCGTGAACAAGTCATTAATGAACGGAATACTGACTTTCAAAACTCGGTAGCATTTGATTTAATGGGTGTATATATATCAGAAGAGGAAGCTTCTGATATGAAGGCGCAAGGACTTGGAGATATGTTAAAAGAAGAGCAGGGAGCTATCGCTGTTGATGAAGATTTTATAGAACTTGGGAGAGAACAATTTTATGCTGGGACATTTAAAAATGAAGTGTTTATGACGGATGTCCTTGGATTGCTTGATGGTCCTTTCACCGTAACTAATGTAATGAAAGCTATACTTGGACTTGGTGGACAGGGAACAACTAATTTAAGAGTTGAACTAGCAGAAGATGTTACGATCGGAAATCAATCGTGGCAAAAAGGAGAAAAAATAGACACTGGAATTGATGTCGCTAAAGGAGCGATTGTGCCAGTTGGATTTCCTTTATTTGTATCTGAGGGAAGAGTTAGAGTAGGAATTACATGCGCAGCTTGTCACGCAACTGTCGATCGAGACACGGGGCATGTAATCGAAGGAGTTCCAAACCCTGATCTTGATGCTGGACTACTGCTAGCTCTTGCTTCTAATTCCAGCGCGTATTTCCCTGTGGCCGAAATTGAATCAATAAAAGATTATATTCGTGATACAGATAGAACCATTAAAAACTCTGACGGAAACAAGGAAATACTACCAGATCCTGTTGCACTTGAAAAAGCGGTTGATGAAACGTTGGTAAAGTGGCCTAAAGGTAATTTTGATGTAACGGCAGATCTTAACTCTAACCCAGCTCAAATTCCAGATGTATTTACGTTAGGAGATCATCCTTATGGCTGGAATGGATTCGCTTCAGTTGGTCCTTTTAAAGGCTTAACAACATTCAATAATAAAGTTCATGCATTCAATTCGGATTCGCTATCGCTAGCTGATCATAGTGAAAAACTGTTGTCTATTAGTAAAGATGTTTATTTAGCTACTGTGTTGCAACGTGCTGCGAATGAAAAATACCGTTATGATATAGAATCTAATTTAACACCATCGCAATTTAAAGAAATGATTGATGATAATCCAGAGACTATAGGTGTGAATGAAAGTATAAAACCACCGGGATACCCGAATGTAACAATGTTTGCTCCTAATGGCACCGTTGTGACTTCAATTGGAACCGAAACTGGAAAAGAAAATAATGCGATGTCTGCCTTTCAAAACACGCTTTTTCCTCCTAAAAGTAACTTTAAAACAACAGAAGATACAAAGGCACAGGGAAGAGAGGTTTTTGAGAGAGCTGGCTGTATTTCTTGTCATGCAGGTTCCACCTTTACAAATAACCAAATTATACCGGTGGAAGAGGTCAAGACAGAACCAACTAGAGCGAAGGCGTTGCAAAAAATTGGGAGAGTATTAAAAGAATCATATATGTATCCACCTAATACGCCAACACCGATTCCTCCAAATGCAAAAGCCTTACGAATTCCTGAAGAACATATTGACGAAAAGCAAAGAAATCTTGCTTATGCGATCGGAACAAATGGAGGCTATAAAGTAAAGGGATTGATTGGGATTGAGTGGACTGCTCCTTATTTGCATGATGGAGGAGTAGCAGTAGGAAAAGATATGGAAACTCAGCTCGGTTTACCAGGAACGCTTATGAATGGAATTGAAGTGGATCCTTACAATAGTTTGTTAGCATTAATCGACAAACAATTGAGAAACAAAGTAATTCAAGCCAATCAGACGAAATCAGAATTAAAGGATGTTCATGTTACTGGTGAAGGACATGAATTTTGGGTAGATAGAACTACAAATTTTACAGAAAAAGAACAAAAAGCATTAGTGGAGTACTTACTAACGTTAACGGAAGATTGAGAAAAATCAAAACGACAGGGAAAAAGGGCTCCTAACACGGGTCCTTTTTCCCTGTTCGTAATGTGGGTAACTTTGTGGATATCATTAGTTATCCACATTCACTAAATGTTGAATTAGAAAGGTTTTTGTCAAAATTAAACGACAGGAATCTAGTTCATCAAACTATTTGTGTATAATGTGGATATTATGTGTGAACAACTTGTTCTGCCGCTGATTTTCCTGCTGTGTACCCTGTGGAAAAAGCAACGGTGATATTATATCCACCTGTATAACCGTGGATATCTAATACTTCTCCACAGAAAAACAATCCTTTTTTCTTTTTGGATTGCATCGTTTTCGGTTCGATTTCTTTAATAGAAACTCCACCGCCAGTTACAAATGCTTTTTCAATAGAAAGGGTTCCATTTGCTTCAACAGAAAAATGTTTGCACATTGTAACGACAGATCGCCAAACGTCATGAGAAATTGTATTGGCAATAGCTTGTTGATCTAATTGAAGTTCTTCGTAGACAAAAAGTAAAAAGCGCTCTGTCGCAAACCCTTTTAATAAATTCTTTAATGCTTTTTTCGGTTCGCTTTTGGCTTTAGCTAGTAATTCCTGAAAAAGAGATTCTTCAGACATTTTTGGAAATAAATCAATCTCAAGCTTAATCGTTTTTGTTTTGTGTTTTTTTAATGCTTTGACAACATACTGGCTGCAGCGCAAAGCAGCGGGCCCAGAGATACCGAAATGAGTGAAAATCATATCGCCATCATGTGTTTTAATTTTTTTACCTTTAGGGTCCAAAACGGTTAACTCAATGTCTCTTAATGATAATCCTTGTAACGTTTTATTACGAATGAAAGCATCATTTGAGGTAATGGGAACTTCCGTTGGGTAGAGTTCTGTTATCGTATGGCCGGCTTTTTCAGCCCAAGGATATCCATCTCCAGTACTTCCTGTGTGTGGGACTGATTTCCCTCCTGTGGCTACTACAATGCTTGCCGTAGCTAATCTACTACCATCTTGTAGTTCAACCTCTGAGACAGTTTCATTGTTGTAATGAATCGTTTTAACAGAAGTGTTTGTCCGAATGGCAACACCAAGTTCCTGAACTTGTTGTAACAATGTAGCTACAACAGTAGCAGCTTTATCTGTTACAGGAAACATTCTTCCGCGATCTTCTTCTTTAAGCTTAATTCCTAATCCTTCAAAAAATAAGATGATGTCTTCATTATTGAAAACAGAAAAGGGGCTATGCATAAAACGGCCATTACCTGGGATGTGAGCAATTAAATCTTGAATTTCCATACGGTTTGTGACATTGCAACGGCCACCACCTGATATGGCAAGCTTTCTTCCTAGTTTGTTTCCTTTATCAAGTAAAAGAACTTTAGCACCATGCTTGGCCGCAGCGATAGAAGCCATCAGTCCAGAGGGACCACCACCAATGACGATCACATCATATTTCATAAGGTTCACCTCGTTATTAATATGGTTTAAAAAGATTATTTTCAAATTATGTAGAACAGATTCGATCCGTTTATTTCTCAGATAAATAGAGTAGCATGTTTCCAACGAAAAAGGAATTTGATAAAATGAGCGTTGGCTCTCATACTATGGTAAAATGCATTAGAGTCTTCACGTAATTAGGATGCTTATTTCCAACTTGCACCTAAAAACTTAAACGATTAAATGTATCTTTATTTGAAAGTAGGTATCATGAATGGCTGATTCCAAATTAATGCGCGGTACAATGATTTTAACTGCTGCAACTTTTGCCTCCAAAATACTCGGTCTTATATACATTTTTCCTTTTACCGCTATTGTTGGTCAAACGGGTATTGCCTTATACTCGTATGGTTATTTACCATATACAGTCTTATTAAGTCTAGCTACATTGGGTGTACCACTTGCGGTTTCGAAATTTGTATCGAAATATCATGCACTTGGTGATTACCGAACTGGACATCGATTATTTAAATCAGGCCTTCTATTTATGGGACTCTCAGGTGTTTTAGCATTTATGCTTTTATATTTTGCTGCCCCTTATCTCGTTCCGTTGATTATAAAAAATCCGACTGAAAACGGAAATTCATTCGAAGATATTGTTTTTACAATTCGAATGGTTAGTGTGGCATTAATTGTCGTACCAATGATGTCTATCATACGTGGGTATTTTCAAGGTTTCCAATCAATGGGGCCGACAGCAATTTCACAAGTGGTTGAGCAGATTGTTCGTATTGTCTTTATTCTCGCTGTAACGTTCTCAATTGTACAAGTTATGCAAGGGAGTTTAGGTGTTGCGGTTGGTTTTGCGACCTTTGCCGCTTTTGTTGGAGCATTGGGTGGCTTAACGGTGTTAGTCGTTTATTGGTTCAAGCGAAAGAAATATATTTATGAACAAATCGAGCAAAGTAAAGTTGATCATGAATTATCGCTAAAGTCGATGTATAAAGAGTTAATCTCTTATGCACTACCACTTTCATTCGTTGGTTTAGCGATTCCATTGTATCAATTGATCGACCTGTTTACATTTAATAACACATTAATTGGTAATTTATTATCACAAGAAGAATCTGAAGTCGCGTTTGCTGTTTTTTCCAACACGGCACATAAAATTATTCTTATTCCAATGGCGCTTGCGACTGCTCTCTCCATTACACTATTGCCAACAATTACAAAATCATATACAACGAATGACCAACCATTATTACAAAAACAAATCACGCAAACTTATCAAGTAATCTTATTTTTAACGGTGCCTGCTGCGGTTGGAATGGCTGTGCTAGCTTATCCGGCTTTTGGTGCTTTATATGGGATGGATGATTATGAAATAGGAGGCTATATTCTACGTTACTATGCTCCTATTACGTTATTCTTTTCTTTATTTGCTGTAACAGCAGCCATTTTACAAGGGATGAATAAACAAAAATATGCTGTGGTAGCCCTTTGCGTAGGATTATTGCTAAAGCTCAGCTTGAACACTTGGCTTCTATCATTGTTTGGTCCATTGGGTGGAGTGTTTGCCACATATCTTGGTTATACGTCATCCCTTATCGTTACAGTGTGGGCAATAGGTAAGTTTGCTGAATTTAACTATGTACTAATAGCTAAACGTGCTTTATTAATTCTTATCTTTGCAGCATTTATGGCTCTAGGAGTAAGCATCGTAAACACAGGAATGCAAACCATTTTCCCTATTACAACACAATTACAAGCATTTCCTAGCCTATTTTTAGGGATCACAGTTGGAGCTGTCATTTATTTATACCTTGGTTACCGATCGAACCTAGCAGGCCAAGTTCTCGGTGCAAGATTTAGATTCTTAAAAAAGAAGAAAAAACAGCAACAAGAGGGTTAAACTAAAATTTAGTCTTTCTTATCTTGCTAAATTCGACAAGTAATGGCAATGAAAGCCTCTTTTGCTTACATATGTCGTTTGATATAATTAGAAAGATAAATTAAGGACGTTCTTATTAACTTTGCTACAAAGGTAGTTGCCCTCTAGTGAAATGGAGCGGAAGTCACTCGACTCCTGCGGGATTTAGAGGTAAAGGCGAGACCCCACAGGCAAAGCCGAGGAGGCTCGACACCTCCCCGCGGAAAGCGAGTGGCTGGAGCGGAATGCAACGAACAAGGTGCGAGGAAACGTCTTTACGAAAAACAGCCTTATATAATGAATACAAAGATCGTGAAAACGAAAAAAGCTAAGTGAGGGGGCGTGCGATGAAGTATTCATTTAGAAAAGACAATGACTGGTTACTAATCTTCACAACGTTCCTTCTAGCCATATTTGGTTTAGTGATGGTATTTAGTGCAAGTTACGCGTTAGGAATTGTAGGAGAAAACCCAAATCCTTACGCTTTTATACAAAGGCAAATTGTCTGGTTTGGCTTGGCTGCCTTTGCTTTTTTAGTAGTCATGCACGTGCCTTATCGTTTATATCGAAATTTATCGCCGATCATCATTATTTTATCGGTTCTAGCACTCTTTCTAGTGCTTACTCCTTTTCTAGGAAGAGATATTAACGGGGCACAACGTTGGATAGACTTAAAGGTATTAGTTGTCCAACCTTCAGAGTTTGTTAAGTTAGGTATGATTATTTATCTTGCGCAGGTGTACTCACAGAAACAGGCGTATATTGATCAGTTTATAAGAGGAGTTATGCCTCCTTTAGTCGTTGTGGGAATTGTGTTTGGTTTAATTATGATGCAACCAGACTTAGGAACGGCTACTTCAATTTTATTAGTTACTTTAATGATTGTCTTTTTCTCAGGAGCGAAATGGCGACATTTAATTGGACTTGCTGCTGTGGGGGTTTCTCTATTTGTTGTGTTTGCCTTGTCTGCACCTTACCGGGTCAGACGATTGACCTCATTTCAAGATCCATTTGCCGATCCGACGGGAACTGGTTTTCACGTTATTCAGTCATATATTGCCATGGCACATGGTGGAATTAGTGGGACAGGCCTTGGTCAAAGTGTTCAAAAGTTATTCTATTTACCGGAGGCACACACGGACTTTATTCTGGCCGTTGTTTCGGAAGAGCTAGGGTTGTTTGGAGTGCTTTTCGTTCTTGGTGCTCATACACTTATTATTACTCGAGGTGTTATGATAGGGACACGTTGTAAAAATCCTTTCGGTAGCTTACTGGCGTTTGGGATTGTATTTCAGATAGCCATTCAAATTATCTTTAATGTCGGAGCCGTAACAGGGATGCTTCCAATTACAGGTATTCCACTGCCTTTGGTAAGTAATGGTGGATCTTCTCTGTTTATCACACTTGTTTCACTGGCAATATTAGCGAACATCTCACGCAATAACATTAGACAAAATAGACAAAAAGAATACAAGGAAGAAACGCAGCTTTCCGCTTCTTAAATGCAGAGGGCTGTTTTCTAATTAGATGTTATAATTGTTTTGAAGCAATAGCATACGTTGTATAATAAGCTTTAATTATCTGCAATTGCTAAAATGACATCTCTAATAGATGGAGGCTACAATGGAAGAACGTAAAACTGGCTTTCAACAGATTGATTACACATTACTCTTTCTGTTGTTTGTGCTCATGTGTTTTAGTTTACTTGCGATCTATAGTGGGTCAGGTCAGTATTTTAGTGATGACCCCACTTATTATGTAAAACGACAAATTATTTGGTTCGTTGTAGGTATCGTCATCATGGTTAGTATCATGGTGTTAGATTACGATTTATTTAAGAATTTCTCGATTCCTCTTTATGGGATTGGCGTCACGCTATTGTTGCTTGTTGCTTTTTCTCCATTGGGCGTTTTTCGAAATGGTTCTCAGCGCTGGCTAGACATAGGGCCAGCAGAAATACAGCCTTCGGAATTTATGAAGATATTCTTAATCCTTGCCTTAGCTCATATGCTGTACCGAGTAACAGTTAACCGAGGGGCAAAAGACTTACAATCTGATTTAATAATTGTCGCAAAAGTCTTTGCTATTGGTTTACCTCCCTTTTTCTTAATTTTGAAGCAGCCAGATCTCGGAACCGCACTAGTTATAGCTAGTATTATGGCGACGATGCTGTTAATGTCGGGTGTAGCTTGGAGAATCTTACTCGTTTTAGGGTTAGGAGCTGTTGGAGGAATTCTTTCTCTTGTTTATCTTCATAATCATAATTTTGAGTTATTCACAAAATTTATCGCTTCGCATCAGCTTGATCGAATTTATGGTTGGTTAGATCCCTATGAACATCAAGGAACATATGGTTATCAATTAGTGAATGCGATGAGAGGGATTGGTTCTGGGCAATTGTATGGTAGTGGATATATGCAAGGAGTCCAAACGCAAAGTGACCGAATTCCTGAAATTCACACCGATTTTATTTTCACCGTAATTGGTGAGGAATTTGGATTTCTAGGTGCCACCATTTTAATTGTTACTTATTTTCTCTTGTTTTACCGAATGGTTATTATTGCGTTAACTTGTAATAATTTATTTGGAACATACTTAGTGTCTGGAGTAATTGGGCTATTAGTGTTTCAAGTATTTCAAAATGTAGCTATGACAATTGGATTAATGCCAATAACCGGCTTAGCCCTTCCATTTATTAGCTACGGAGGAAGTGCGCTATTAACCAACATGATAGCAATGGGGATAGTAATGAACGTAAACATAAGGACGAAGCATTATATGTTTGAGACCGAAGAAAACAGTATGTAGAGTTGATAATCTTATGATTAGCAACTCTTTTTAGAGTTTATAGAAAAAGGTGCCCTTCCTTTTTCTATAAACTCAGCAATGAGCGAAGCCGCCACAAGCTTTTAAGCAGTCTATGAGTGCTTTTCTCATAGACTGCGAGTGGCGAGCGGAGCCATTGCAACGTTAGACGCACAGCCAAAGTGAGAAGGGCTTTTCTAAGCTATTTTCTCATACGTTGGTGTTTTTATGGGTTACACGTCTCAGTATGTTCGTTGCATTCCGCTCCATTCCACTAAGAGAGCAAAGTTAATTATAGCAACAACCCTTACGAAAACAGCTTTTTTTCCTTTAAAACATGTCACGAGCGTAGCATTGGTAACGATCTAGAACAAAGACAAAGGTAGAAGTTTCATGCGAACAAATTCAATTAACAGCTCTCAAAGGAGGATTATGATGAGATTAGTTGTTGGTTCAGGTCGCCTTGCAAGTATGTTGTTGACAGTAATGAGAGAAGATAAAGAAACCTATCTTTATGGTCGAAATCCAAAAACGGTTGATTATTTGTTAGCTGATTTTCCAAATGTTAAAAAAGCAAATGAACAACACTTTTCCTTAATAAAAGATGTGTTTTTATGTCTTCCTCCAGATGGTTATGAAGGTTTTATCTTAAAGCACAAAAATCTATTTGATCATAATGTGACGTTTTATCACATGGCTACAGCTTTTAAAGAAGAAGATGTTCAGCTTATGGTCGGTAATAAAAAAGTGGTTCCGTTAAAGCTCGCAGGTCACGCAATGGTTGTGAAAAAAGAAAAAAGCGGTTTATTTGTGTTAGGGGAACAGTATAAAGAAGATTTGGGCAAAATAGAAAATTTGTTTCCAACGATGAATATAGAGATTGGTTCAGAAGCTGATGTTTTACTGGCTAATTAACTAGGAACAGAAGCAGCAATAAAAATGGTTTATCAATTAAAAGAAAAACTAGAGAGAAATGCAATTTCTCCGAAAATTGCAGAGCATACCTTGAGTCAAACCGTTCAAGGAGTCATAAAAGCTTATCAAAATCAGGACTTAGGTGGGTTTGCTAAAAAAATAGCTCAGCAATTAGAACAGAAGGGTGAAAAGTTAAATGAGGATGGATAAGTTATTAGCCAATATGGGCTTTGGTACAAGAAAAGATGTAAAAAAATTAATGAAATCAGGTAGTGTACATGTTAATGGGGAAGTCGTAAAAGAAGGGAAGGTTCATGTAGATCCCGAAAAAGACTTAGTTACGGTTTTCGGTGAAGAAGTTAAGTATAAACCTTATATCTATTTGATGATGAACAAACCACAGGGGGTCATCTCAGCTACAGAAGATGATGAACATGAGACAGTTATAGATCTACTTCTTTATGAGCACGCGATGTATGAACCATTCCCAGTGGGACGTTTAGACAAGGATACAGAAGGATTTTTACTAATTACAAACGATGGGCAATTTTCACATGCACTTATGTCACCAAAGAGACATGTTCCTAAAACGTATTATGCAACGATTAGAGGGAGAGTAACAGAAGAGGATGTGAAGCTTTTTGAACAAGGGGTTACGTTAGAAGATGGTTATGAGACGAAGCCAGGACAGTTAGTTGTGCTTGAACAAGGGGCTGAGTCAAAGATTGAACTAACGATAACGGAAGGAAAGTATCACCAAGTAAAACGAATGTTTGAAGCAGTGGGAAAAAAAGTGACAACTTTAAAGCGGTTAAAAATAGGGGATTTAGAGCTTGATTCCGAACTTGAACTTGGAACGTATAGGGAGTTAACCGACGAAGAAGTAGAGATCTTACTTGGGAAACAGAAAGCGTAAATAGTTAATAAGAAAAAAAGGCGTTTCGGGTGTCTTGGACAATCGAATCAGCCTTTTCTTTCTCATTTCATATTAAGATACTTTTGTTTTCTTATTTGTTGCATTCCACTTGCCCCGAGAAGGGCTTTCAACGAGATTATTATACTCTAGCACATTTAAATCGCGTTGAATCGTCCGTTGGGTGATGCCGAATTCTTCAACTAGTTCATTCGTTGTGACGGTCCCCCTTTGTTTAATGTAAAGGTAGATAGACTTAATACGAGTCAGCATACGATCAGTTGAAGTTTTCAAATAACCACTCCTTATTCAGAATCATGACTTTAGTTACTAGATACTATGTAATGTCATGATAAAACATGCATGAACATTACAAATACAGTGAGAATGTTCTGAAAAGTAAAGATAAATAAGAGAAGCTTCTCTTCTGCCTTTATTGCTTTTCGTGAAGCTGAAAGGTAATGTTGTATTAGACAAGTGAGTTGGTCTTTTCTTATTGTCTACATTTTACATTAATTTACTCTTTGATGCAAAATACTTGTATGATTATATTCCGTAATTATGGTAGAGGTGATGAAGTAGTGAACGTCAATTGGCTTCAAGAAGTAGAGAAAAGAAAACAGCATATCATCCAAGATACACAGGAATTTCTGCGTATTAACAGTGTTTTAGACGAAACGACAGCAACTGAAACCCAACCTTTTGGGGCAGGTATTTCCAAAGCACTTTTGCACATGTTAAATAAAGGAAAAGAACATCAATTTTATGTAAAAAATATTGATGGGTATGCTGGAGTAGTTGAAATGGGAGAGGGCGCAGAAAGTGTAGGGATCTTATGTCATATTGATGTTGTTCCTACAGGCGATGGTTGGGTTTCCGCTCCGTTTGCGGCCGAGATTCGAGAAAATAAAATATTTGCTCGTGGCGCTATTGATAACAAGGGACCAACGATGGCTGCTTTTTGGGCTATGGAGATTGTGAAAGAATTACAGTTACCGCTACATAAAAGAGTTCGAATGATTCTAGGAACAGATGAAGAGAGTAATTGGCGATGTGTTGAGCACTATTTTAAGCATGAAGAAATGCCGACACTAGGTTTTGCTCCAGATGCAGATTTCCCTATTATTCATGCGGAAAAGGGCATTACAGATGTGTCATTTAACTGGAATAATCATGAGGAAAATGATTATTCTGAGTTGACGTTGATTAGTTTTCAATCTGGGGAGCGTTTTAATATGGTGCCTGACAAAGCTGTTGTTTCCATAAATGGAGAAGAAAAACAGTTAGTTGAAATGGCAACTAAATTCAACCTGTATCTGCAAAAAAATCAACACAATGGTCAAGTTGAACAAACGGGTGACTTGTTACATCTTATTTATGAGGGAGTGGCGGCGCATGGTTCTACTCCTGAAAACGGCTTAAATGCGGGTGTGTATTTAACTAAGTTTTTGACTCAATTCGTTTTTCAAAATTCGGCTAATGCCTTTTTAAATTTTATTGTCGAACATAGTGACCAACAAGGAAACACACTTGGAATTGCTCTATCAGATGACGTTTCAGGACCGTTAACCGTTAATTTAGGGTTAATGCAATTTAAAGACAAGGGAGAAGCGCAGGTAGGGTTAAACATCCGTTACCCGGTAACTGCTTCTTTTGACGATTGTTTTAACCGATTAAACAAGAAAGCTTTAGAACAACAGGCTATCTTCACTATTCATGATCATATGGAACCGAATTATGTAGAAAAAGAACACCCACTTATACAGACACTACAATCTGTTTATAAGAGACAAACCGGAGAAGAACCGACATTACTTGCAATCGGTGGTGGAACTTATGCCAGATCGCTTTCAACAGGGGTAGCATTTGGTCCAATGTTTCCTGGACGTGAAGATGTGGCTCATAAAAAAAATGAATTTATTGACATTGATGATTTGTTTCGCATGACTGCTTTATATGCAGAGGCCATTTATGAATTAGCAAAGGATGCTTAATCAAACGTTTAATTAAATTTTACTTATCTTATTATGAAGAGCGCATTGGTACATTCCGGCGCTCTTTATTCTAATTAGAAGGGAACTTAACATAACGATATTGACTAAACCAACTAACAATAGTACAACATACAAAGAGAAACTTTGAGGAAGGTGTTTGGAATGCAATCTCATTATTTTATAGCAGTTCCCCTACCTACTGAAATAAAAAAAGAACTGAAAAAAACCTTTAAGAAAGAATCTTATCCTTTCAAGCGTTGGGTTCATGAGGAAGACCTTCATTTAACACTTGTTTTTCTGGGAGCTTGTACAAACGAGCAGCTTGAATACATCAATCAAAATGGACAAAAAATATTATCAGACATGCATCCATTCTCCTTGCAATTATCTTCTTTAGGAACTTACGGAAAGAAAACTGAACCGAGAATTTTTTGGATGGGAGTTAAAGATCAACCAAAGCTACACGACCTTAGAAACAAAGTTTATGAGCTTTGTGAAGAAGCAGGATTCGTTTTAGAAAAAAGGCCGTTCTCGCCTCATATTACCCTTGCAAGAAAATGGGTTGGCTTAGATAGCTACAATGAGGAAGGGAACAGTGGCAATACCTTGCAACTTGAATGGAAAGTAGAAAACATAATTCTTTACAAAAGCGTCTTAACAGAAGAACCAAAATACAAGGAGATTTACTCTTTTTCATTAACTGGAGATCGAGAATGAAATTTTTAATATTACTTTATCAGATTGCTATATTAACCGGCTTTTACTTAGTTGGGGTTTGGATTCAGAAATTTCTCTCCTTATCGGTACCTGGCAGCATGATTGGCATGCTGCTTTTATTTCTAGCTTTAAATTTCAAAATCATTCCAGTTCGGTTTGTGGATGCTGGATCAACTTTTCTAATAAAACATTTGCCTCTTTTATTTTTACCGGTAACAGTAGGCATACTGCTGTATCTTGATCTTTTTGCTGGTAAAGGAATTCTATTAATCTTCATTTCTCTTATAAGTACAATTATGGTAATGGTAGTAACAGGTTATATTGGAGAAAAATTAGTGAAGAGAAAAGAGGAACAAAATAAACAATGATTAATGTTTTGGGTTTTATTTTACTGACAATATTAATGTATTTAGGTGCAAAAAAGCTTTATGAACGTTTTCCGTTTCCTTTTACTTTGCCGATTCTTGTCTCAACTTTTTGTATGGTCATTATACTTGTTCTAGCAGGAATCCCTTACGAAACGTATTATAGCGGTGGTCGTTGGATAGAGTTATTACTAGGTCCTGCTGTAGTAGCGTTAGCTTATCCTCTTTATCGACAAATGAAGATGTTAAAAGAGCATTTATATTCTATTATAATTAGTGTTAGTGTTGGTGCGATGGTTGGAATGTTGAGCGGCTTGCTATTAGCTATGATGCTTGGTATAGATAAAGAGCTCATCTTTTCGCTGATACCAAAATCTGTAACGACTCCAGTTGCTATGGATGTCGCATTGGCAATAGGAGGTATTCCACCTTTAGCAGCTGTATTTGTAATGGTTGCGGGAATTGGGGGAGCTGTTCTATCACCATATGTTTATAAGTGGTTTAAAATTAAAAATGAGATTGGAAAAGCAATTGGAATTGGTTGTGCGTCACACGCGATTGGAACGGCAAAGGTGTTAGAGAATAGTGAAAGTCAAGGAGCTGCTAGCTCAATTGCTATGACAATAAGTGCAGTTATCGTTTCAATTATCGGACCAGTTTTAGTCATTATATTTTATTAACATAGAGGTAGGGGGAGGACGAGTATGGCTCATTTAATTAAGCTTGAAGATTATATCTCACGTTATCAATTTGATTTGAATCGCTATCCGAGTCAGTATACTCGTATGAAAAAAGAAAGATGGTATTATTTAAAATCAGAATGGGAACAAATGCAATATGAATCTTTTCAAGACGATTATCAAGAGGAGGAAGGAGAAACGTCTAGATTTTTTGATAGGTTACGAAAATGGGGAAAGAAAAACAAGAAAGATCTTTCAACACATGTGGATATCCAATCTAACCAACCGACATTCTCTCTAGAGCAGGTTAGAGCGAATTTCATAGAGGAATTGTTTCATTCACAATTAAGATGGGCAAGTTCGTCTTTGTTAGGGGAATCTACTTTACAGCCGCAATATAAAAGAGACTCTTGGTTAAAATTTTTTACGCAACAAATTCCTGATAATTACTTTCTTATGTATAAACCTGTTTTTTCTGTTAAAAAGGCTCCAGTAGAACTAGATATTATCTTAATAAGTCCAACAGAAATCTATTGTATTACCTTGTTAGATGGATCAGAACACAGTGTATTTGAAGCAAGTTCTGAACGCTTCTGGATAGAGTTTGTCAATCAAACTCGTAAGAAACGAATTAGCCCATTGGTATCATTACAGAGAATGACAGGAATTATCAAGCCTATTTTACAGGAAAATGACCTTTCCTTCCCTATAAAAAATGTAGTCATTAGTCCAAATAGCATTATAGATCATAAAATCCAAGGGACCAAAGTTGATTTAATAGATAAAAGAACGTTTCAGGCTTGGAAAGAGAAGCTACAAAAGCATCCTTCGCCCATTAAAAATCAACAAATGAAAGTAACATCAGCTCTTCTTGACTATTGCTATACGGCCCAGCAAGAATCAGAGGAAGAAAATGAAGCTATCGAGGATAAACACGAACAAGAATAGATTTGCTGGAGGAGGAGTATAGTGAAAGAGACACCAATCACATTTGAACCATATCAGATAAGCGATTTCACATGGAGAGTTCAAAAAGTGAATAACTGGTGTGGTGGTTCAGAGATTATGATAGAAATGGTTGATCTAGATGGATGTGTCAGTTTTGGAGATACGGTTAGAGAAGCAAGAAGTCATTTAGTTGAATCACTGCAACTTTGGATTAAACACTATGGGGATTATTCATTACCAGAAATCAAAGAAGGAGCTCACATTATCTATTTGGATCCTCCTATGGAGGAAAGTGAGTTTAATTATATTAATTTAGAGCTTAAAAAGTTGTAGATAAAAAATGTCTCAAAAAGTTATTGAACTTTTTGAGACATTTTTTCCTAAACGCCGTTCCATTGCGCTACAGGCACTTGCTTTCCGCGGGGAGGAGCCAAGCCCTCACGACGTCCGTCTGTGTGGTCTTGCCCTTCCTCTTTTTCCCGCAGGAGTCAAGTGCCTTCCGCTCCATTACACTTTAGTTGGCATCGAATATCAATAGCAACAATCACTACGAAATCTTTTAAAAAATAATTGTTTTGTTGCCGTGTACGATGATTTGGTCGTTCGTGTGCCAAGCGACAGCTCTTGATAATGCGATTCGTTCAATTTGTCTGCCGGCTACTCGTAATTGTTCTGTTGTGTAGCGATGATTGACTCGAAGAATATCTTGCTCAATAATAGGTCCTTCGTCTAAGTCGTTTGTTACATAATGGGCCGTTGCACCAATTAATTTCACTCCACGTTCAAAAGCTTTGGCGTAAGGGTTAGCGCCAATGAAAGCAGGTAAGAAAGAGTGATGAATGTTAATAATTCTCTTAGGGAATGTACCAACAAAATCAGGAGAGAGGATTTGCATATATCTAGCAAGTACAATGAAATCTACATCGTGCTGTAGAAGTTTGTCTATTGCCTGACGCTCTGCTTCTGCTTTGTTATCTTTCTTAACAGGGATATGGATAAAAGGGATTCCATAAGACTCTACCTCTTGTTGAAGGGTAGGATGATTACTAATAACAAGCGGAATATCAACTGGTAACTCACCGGCTCTCCATTTCCAAAGGAGTTCAAGCAGACAATGATCTTCTTTTGAGACAAAGACGGCCATTTTCTTTCTTCTGGATGCTAGGTCCATCTTCCATTCCATTTTGAAAGAAGACGCTACGTTAGCAAAAGCTTGACGCACAATGGTGAAATCGTAGCCTTCTTCAAATAGGTCAAACTCAATTCTCATGAAGAACATTCCGCCGGATGGATCAGTGGAATATTGATCTGATTGAACAATGTTTGCTTTGTATTGGTGTAGAAAAGTTGAAACAGCTGAAACAATTCCTGGTTGATCGTGACAAGAAATTAATAATCTGGCTCTAATATTCGTTTGCGTACTCATTTTTTTCCTCCAAAAATTCAGTTCAATCCTAACCGATCTCCTCGATAACATAGAACTTTCTTCTGAACGAATGCTTCTCTACATTCGTTCATAGTGTAGTAGTATTAAATATGAAGATTAAAAAAGTTAGGGGGCTTTCATCATTGAAGCAAAAGAAGGAGCCATTTGTCAATTATAGATTGGAAAAGGCTGAACTTGTAACCGTTGACACGATTAGAGTAATCGTTGAAAGTTCTCATGAAATAGACAGAAATGGTTGGTCGATGATTAATAGTGATGGAGAATATCCTTTAAACGTTATAGTTTTGGAGGGGAAGAAGGTGGAATTAAGTCTAGGTTTTCCATTCCCCTTTGGAGAAAACAGTTATGTCATGTATAAAGGTATTGCTTGCTATCTGGAGATTACGGAAGCTGTTCGAACAAAAGAGTTTGATGATTTGTTCTATTACGATGGGAAGGACCTAGGGGTACACTATCAAAAAGAGAAAGCCAATTTTGCGGTTTGGGCCCCAACTGCGACAAGGTTAAATGTAATTATTTTTCAGCATTGGTATGAAGAAAAGGGTGTAGCTCATTCATGTCAGCGGGACGAAAAAGGAGTTTGGCGTCTTGAATTAGAAGGAAATCATGAAGGTAATTGGTATCTTTTTGAGGTCTATGTTAATCAAACTTGGCGACAAGTGGTTGATCCTTATGCCAAATTTCTATGTGTAAATGGAGAAAAGGCCATGATTGGAGATCTTTCTTTGACAGAGCCTGACCATTGGCCTGATCTTTTTAATCTTACTAAAAATGATGTTGTCATATACGAGCTCCATATTAGAGACTTTACAATTAGCCCGACAAACGGGATAGAAAATAAAGGTAGATATTTAGGGTTAGCTGAAACTGGTCTAAAGGACAAAGACATGCTTGCAACCGGTCTAGATTACTTAACGAATTTAGGAATTACACATGTTGAATTGTTACCTGTTCAAGAGTATGGAAGTGTCGATGAAAGTAATCGTGATGATGAATATAATTGGGGTTATGATACGACTCATTTTTTTGTGCCTGAAGGAAGTTATGCTAGTGACCCTTACGATGGGCAAAAACGAATACGCGAGTTTAAACAGTTAATTGCAGCTTTACATGAAAAACAATTACGAGTCATTATGGATGTTGTCTTTAATCATGTTTACATTTGGGAAGAATCTGCTTTAGATTTGTTAGTGCCAGGATACTTTTTTCGGTATACACCTGAAAATGAAATTAGTGATGGTACAGGGGTAGGGAATGATTTTGCATCAGAAAGAAAAATGGCACGAAAGATGATCGTTGATGCAATCTGTTATTGGTTGAAAGAATACCGAGTAGATGGATTTCGCTTTGATTTAATGGGTATTTTAGATATAGAGACGATGAAACAAGTAAGGGAAGAAGCGACTAAAATAAATGAAGATGTGTTGATTTTCGGTGAAGGATGGAATTTACCTACTGCTTATCCAGTTGAAAAAAGGGCTGTGATGGAGCAGGCGCTAGCGCTTGATGGGGTTGGTTTCTTTCAAGATAAATTTCGTGACGGTTTAAAAGGCAGTACTTTTAACATAAAGGAACCGGGGTTCATTAGTGGACATGAAAAAGATTCACATGCTATTGTACACGGAATAAAAGGTAGTATAGGCGATTTCAAAGAACCGATACAAGCAATCAATTACGTGGAAGCTCATGATAATCACACATTATGGGATAAATTAAAGCTTGTTCATCCATATGAACGCCGTTCACTCCTGGTAAAAAGACAACTGTTAGCAACATCTATCATTTTACTTTCTCAAGGGATTCCGTTTATTCACGCCGGACAAGAGTGGTTTAGGACGAAGCATGGTGTTGAAAATAGTTATAATCAACCAGATTGGATTAATGCATTTGATTGGAACCAACGTGCTTATTTTAACGAACATGTTGAATATGTCCAAAAACTGATTCGAATAAGAAGGAACCATCCGGCCTTTAGACTCGAAACATACGAACTTATCAACAAGCATCTTGAGATTATTAAAGCGGAACCTCAATGTATCGCTTACCAATTAAAAGATTTAGGGAAACTCGATGATTGGAAAGACATCATTGTTATACACAACGCATCTTTTGACAAACAACACTTTTTTCTTCCTGAGAACAAGAATTGGCAAGTATTCGTTGACGATTCTAGTGTTTCTCTGATACCATTAGACAAAATAGGTGAAGACTGTGTTCAAGTTTCTCCTTTATCTACATTTGTCCTTGCTAGTCTATAGACTAAGGAATTCGTAAGATTTAATTTTAAAATGACATGTTGTCTTCAAATAATGTATACTATACTTGGTCTCACAGAGTTTTCTGGCTAGAGATATGATGAAATTGAGGGTGAATTGGGTGGAACAATTTTTAGGAGATGGCTGGAAAGTGCATCCGGCTGGTGGTGCAACAGGAGAAGCGTATATTGCCCAACAAGGTGAACAAACAGTGTTTTTAAAACGAAATTCGTCACCTTTTCTTGCTGTTCTTTCTGCAGAAGGAATTGTTCCCAAATTACTCTGGACAAAACGGTTGGAAAATGGGGATGTTGTCACTGCTCAAAAGCTAATACAAGGTCGAGAACTTAAAGCTTTTGAAATGAAGGAAAACCGTGTAGCAGCATTATTATCAAAGATTCACGGATCAAGTGAACTTCTCGACATGTTTAAGCGAATCGGTAATCAACCATTAACGCCTTATGTCATTGTTGAAAATTTACGCAGACAACTTCAAGCTTATCATATTGAAGATGAAACGATTGAAGCGGGCATGACTTACTTATTTGAGATGTTGGAATCAGTTAGACATGAACATTATGTTGTTTGTCACTGTGATATAAACCATAATAATTGGATGTTAGACGAAGAAGACCACCTATATTTAATTGACTGGGACGGTGCAACTGTTTCTGATCCAGCGTTAGATCTTGGTTTACTTCTTTATTCTTATATCCCGAAACAAGATTGGGAAGCTTGGCTTTCTCAATATGGTATACAGCTAGACCCTTCTTTACGTGGTCGTATGCATTGGTATGTGGTTTCACAATCCATTTCTGTATTGCTTTGGCACTTTGGAAGACAACAATTTGAGGAAGTTCAACAATTAAAGTTGTATATTGAAAGCCTCCTAAAGGAGTAGGGACTCACCAGTTCAAGCATCGGTGAGTCTTTTGATTTGTTAAATACGAGAAAAAACTCGATATTTCCTGAGGAATAAAGTCGATTTATTCTATAGTTAAGACATTGAGCCATTGTTCGACATCGTTCTGATCAAAAGGTTCATGATTTAACTGGTGTTTTTGTTGAATCTGCTCGAGCGTTTCTAAAACTGCGGGTTGTAGGGCAGGGTCAGTAGCTAAGGAAGATAGCAAACGTTCAATTTGTTGAGCTTCATCTGTTGTCATGTAGTTTTCAGCAGCTTGGTTTTCAATAAGGTCTCGAAGTAAATGCAATTTATCTTCATTGGAAATAGGCATAGAGGCGAGCACTCCTTAAAATAGTATTCCTAAGCTTTATTTTGCACTTGAATAGTAAAAGCTATTCTTATAATTACTCTCAATAAATACATTTGAAATAACAAAAAAGAGGTGGCGTCGTGCGTTTACGTAATAAGCTGGGGCGAAAGAAAAGATGAAACAATATCCCCACATTATTGTTTCTAACCCTAGTGAACATAAGGGGAAATGGAATCAAGTCTTCAACAATGATCACCCAATCCATGTTGAAGTTGGTACAGGTAAAGGTCAATTTCTAATGGGCATGGGGATGCTGCACCCTGAAGTAAATTACATCGGTATTGAAAAGTATGACAGTGTTATTATTACTGCTTTAGAACGTGCAATCGAATCAGAGCAACCCAATGTCAAATTTTTAAATGAAGATGTGACAAATATTTTAGATTATTTTGATCAAGGAGAAGTTGATCGTTTGTTTATTAACTTTACGGATCCTTGGCCTAAAAATAAACATGAAAAAAGAAGACTTACGTATAAAGGTTTTCTTGATTTATACAAACAAATTTTAAAACCTACTGGCGAAATTCATTTTAAAACCGATAATCAAGGATTATTTGAATACTCTCTTGAAAGCTTGTCGGGTTACGGGATGTCACTTCATAATGTCAGTTTAGATCTTCATAAGAGTGACATTGAAGGTAATGTAATGACAGAGTATGAAGAAAAGTTTTCCCAGAAAGGGATGCGGATTTATCGTTGTGAGGCAAAGTTTCGCTAATGTATTAAAGCACCGAGGTTTCGGTGTTTTTTTATTGGCTTTTTTAACATGACTTATTGTGTTTATTGGTTTGGTAATCTAAGTGAAAACAGGATATTAGTGATCTGTGCCGAATATTCATTAGATAGTAGCACACAAGGAGGAGATCTAGTGGAACGATTAGAAAGAGATGGCCTTACAATCACATGGTTAAACGGTGGGGTTACTCATATGGATGGGGGAGCCATGTTCGGAGTAGTCCCAAAACCTTTATGGAGTAGGAAATATCCTCATAATGATAAAAATCAAATTGAACTTAGAACAGACCCAATGCTAATCGAGAAAGATGGAAAAAGGATTTTAGTTGAAGCTGGTATAGGAAATGAAAGATTAGATGAAAAACAAAGAAGAAATTATGGTGTTCTAGAAGAATCCTCAGTGGAACAAAATTTAGCCAAGCTTGGATTGGCTCCTTCTGATATAGATATAGTTTTAATGACTCACCTTCACTTTGATCATGCTTCGGGATTAGTTAAAAAGGTTAATGGAGCAGATACATCATTATTTGAAAACGCTGTAATCTATACTTCAGAGATTGAATGGAAAGAAATGAATAATCCTAACATTCGTTCAAAAAATACATATTGGCAACAAAATCGAATAGCCATTACCGATCAAATTAAAACCTTTACTGACGAGGTCGAAGTTATACCGGGTATTCGACTTGTTCATACAGGTGGCCATAGTGATGGACATTCTATTTTGCTTATAGAACATGAGGGAGAAAGTTTTATACATTTAGCGGATATAATGCCGACCCATGCCCATGCCAATGTACTATGGGTTTTAGCTTATGATGATTATCCCATGACATCAATTAAGGAAAAAGAAAAATGGATGAATTACGCCAAACAAGAAAATGCCTCGTTCTTATTTTATCATGATTACAAATACCGGATGATCAAATGGAACGAACAAGGTGAGATCATCAGCTCGATTGAAAGAACACCTTATTCCTATTAAAAATGCTCTTCTCGTAAGGGTTGTCTATTGATAGACGGAAAGAATTAAGTGAAATGGAGCGGAAGGAACTTGACTCCTGCGGGAAAAAGAGGAAGGGCAAGACCACACAGACGAATGTCGTGGGGGCTTGGCTTCTCCCCGCGGAAAGCAAGTGCCTGCAGCGCAATGTAACGGAGCTATTAAGCATATAAAGTAATAACAAAAACCAATGTAATTAAAAAACCTGCTCGAACTCAACCGAACACTTAAGGTTGAGATTCATTCAAGCAGGTTTTTAAAAAGATCATATTAAGTAGCCTTTAAATCTAATAAAGCTCCTGTTTTTGTATCAGCTAAAAATTCAAATTGAGTTGTGCCCTGTTCGTTCGTCGTTGAAAGGCCACCACGGTAGACATTGCAAGAAATCTGATTTAGCTCTACTGTTTCTGGAATCATATGAATCCATGAACCTGAAATAGCATATGTGCGTGAAACGGTTTTTTTGATTTCTTTTAGAGCTCTTTCAGGTGAAATTTTCTCTGTTCGTAGTTGAGGTCCTAATAAATATCCAGCTGCTAAGCCTAGACTTAATCCTGCGATAAATCGTTTTACCATTTTTCATCTTCCTCTCTAGGTACATTCACTTTATCTTAGTATATCCAAAAAAAGACTGTCGTTTCAATTAGATTCTAAAATTGTAAAAAAAGAGAATGGTGGCAATGAACTAGTTCTTCAGATAAAATAAAAGAGATACATAATTATTTAGGTTTTCGAAAGGAGTTTGTTAAAGTGAATCAAGAGACGTTACAATTATTTAAAGCGTTAACAGAGCTTCAAGGGGCACCTGGATTTGAACATGATGTTCGTAAATTTGTTCGTTCAGAAATGGAAAAATATACAGATGAAATCGTTCAAGATCGGTTGGGGAGTATTTTTGGTGTGAAACGTGGAGACGAATCTGGGCCTACGGTTATGGTAGCTGGTCATATGGATGAAGTTGGTTTTATGGTTACATCCATTAATAAACAAGGTTTAATTCGTTTTCAGCCATTAGGAGGTTGGTGGAGCCAAGTTTTACTTGCGCAGCGAGTTCAAATTATGACAACTAACGGACCGATTATTGGTGTGATCGGTTCGACACCACCTCATTTATTAGAAGAGGCACAACGTAAAAAGCCAATGGAAATGAAACATATGTACATTGATATTGGTGCAGATGATAAAGCGGATGCTGAAGCGATTGGCATAAAGCCAGGTCAGCAAATTGTTCCGATTTGTCCATTTACGCCAATGGCTAATGAAAAGAAGATTCTTGCTAAGGCTTGGGATAACCGTTATGGAGTGGGTTTGTCATTAGAGCTTTTAAAAGAATTGAAAAACGAAAAGCTTCCTAATGTTTTGTATTCAGGTGCAACCGTACAAGAAGAGGTAGGATTAAGAGGCGCACAAACTGCAGCAACATGATCAAGCCTGATATCTTTTTTGCACTTGATGCAAGTCCTGCAAATGATGCTACAGGTGGAAAAGATGCATTTGGACAATTAGGCAAAGGTGCTTTACTGAGAATATATGACCGTTCGATGATAACACATCGTGGTATGCGTGATTTTGTATTAGACACAGCCGAGTCTAATGATATTCCATACCAATATTTCATTTCACAAGGCGGAACGGACGCCGGAAGAGTACATATGTCAGGAGATGGTGTCCCGTCAGCAGTAGTAGGTATTTGCTCACGCTATATTCACACTGCAGCTTCAATCGTTCATGTTGATGATTACGCAGCTGCGAAAGAATTAATTGTTAAACTGGTTAAATCAGCAGATGCTTCAACAGTCAATTCAATAAAAGAACAAGCGTAACCTTTTTATTATAGGAATTTGTTACTATTAAAATGAGGGTGACTGCGAGGAAATATCCTCTGAAGTCACCTTTTTTTGAATTTACAAATGGGGGGATAACCATGCTAGTTGCAATAGGCACAAAAAACCCTGCGAAAATCCATGCTGTTCAAGATTGCTTAATAAGGGAAAAGCTCTTTTTTATATCCGTGAAAGTTGAGTCTGGTGTATCAGCTCAACCGTTCTCTGATGAGGAAACAGTCTTAGGTGCATCTAATCGTGCTAAAGCAGCATTAGAAGTAACCAATGCCACATTAGCATTTGGCTTAGAAGGTGGAGTGCAGGAAACAAAAGATGGATTAATGCTTTGTAACTGGGGAGTGTTAATGCATGTTGATGGAGGTAAGTGGATAGCGGGCGGGGCCAGACTTCCACTACCAGAAATGGTTGTGAAAAAGTTATATGAAGGCTTTGAATTAGCTGATATTATGGCTTCTTTAACAGGAAAAATGGATGTTAGAAAAAAAGAAGGAGCTATGGGAATATATACAGCAGGATGGGTTAGTAGAAAAGAATTGTTCGCTCATATTGTCAGATTACTGTATGGGCAATATTCAGCTTCTAAAGCAAATAGTCACCATTAATGATAACATTTCTACAGTGGTTACCTTATTAATTTACATAAAATGTAAAATGATTGACACATCTCTTCAAGATCTTTTTTATTTCTCTCGATTAAAATAAAAGTGGGAGTAAAAATTGTTGTAAACAAGGAGAGGTGAGTCATGACTGGTTCAATATTAGCGGTAATACTTACGTTTACAGGAATGATTTATGTTGCGAGTATTGGAATGGCCGTTGGTCTTTTTAAACTGGCAGAAGAAGAATAGAAATGAATACGAGAATTATTCAAAGAAAAAGCATTGGATTTTATACTCCAATGCTTTTTCAATAGGCTGTTTAAACATACTTTAGTTCAAAATCATTTTATTCAAAAATATAAGCAATTGCTCGAAGTGCTTGTTCAGGAGTTTCCACAACAACTTGAGCCTTGTTAGCTAGTTCTTTTAATGGATGATGAAGTTTTTCATCTCGAATTATAATAACGGGTTTGGACATCGCAATGGCAGTAGCAGCATCCATGGCACTGTTCCACTGTTTGTACTGCTCACCGAAATACGCAATGACAATATCAGCTTTTGAAAGCAGTATTTGTGTTCGTAAATTATTTATGCTTGAGGCGGCTTCATCTTTTGCTATTTTACTTAATTGCGAACCTAATATTTCTTCACCAATCTGATCAGAACGATCATGGTCTTCCATAGGCCCAGTAAACGTAATCGGAAGTGCTAATCCAACAGCTTCCTCTCGAATTTCGTTGCGCCACGGATTGTGTATTTCACCTGCTAAATAAATCGTTAATTCCATTTTGGTGCCTCCTTGAGTAAGTTGCATTAATTTGCTTAATAATGAGAATGTACCAAAGTTGTTTGAAAAAAGGAAATGAAAGCTAAATTCTAACATTAATCGACAATGTTGTCTTGTCAGTGACTACCTTGAGGGTATGATAGAAGAAAATTAGGCAAGATAAGTAAAAGGAGTGTCAAGTATTGAAAAAGCAAAGTTGGCGTATCGGAGTTTTCGTTGTTGTTCTTCTCCTTTTAATTGGATGTTCTGTCTCTGAAGAAGAAGCGATTGAGCGCGGCCGCCAAGTTTTCGTAGGAAGTATAGAACAGGAACAACTAGAAACTAATTTTGAAAAAGATCAGATCCAAATACACTTACCTCGAGGTTTTGAAGTAATGGAAGAAATGGATTACAATTTGTTATTAGAAGAAAATGGGCAATTGTATAATCTTCTCTATGATCCTTTTGTTCCTCTCACAAGCACTTTTCATTTAGAACGTGATATGGAAAGCGCAGGCTCAGCTATTATTTATGAAGTTAATGAAACAGATGAGAAGATCTCTTACTTGATTGTGAACGAACAAGAAGAAGAAGGACAACTTCATGTGATTACAGCAGTTGGAGGAGCAAGAATTACGACCGTTACAACTTATCAATTACTAGAAGAGAGCATTGAAGCAATGATGGTCATCTTGCATTCCTATCAAGTTATAGAATCGTAATTAAAGATTGGAGGACATCGTTTGAGAACTTTCTTAGAAAAAAAGGGTATTGAGCTTTCATGGCGTACTTACTTTATTACAGCTTAAGTCATATGGCACTCGGTCTTTTTGCCTCACTTATCATTGGTCTGATTTTGCGCACGGTTGGTGAACAACTTTTCCTACTAGGCGTTATAAGTGTAGGTGAGTGGTTGCAAGAGGTTGGAGTACTTGCAATGGGGTTAATGGGTCCTGCGATAGGGGTTGCCATTGCTTATGGTTTGAAAGCGCCAAAGCTTGTTGTGTTTGCTACTATTATAAGTGGAGCAGCAGGAGCTCAATTAGGTGGGCCAGCAGGAGCTTTTGTAGCAGCTGTTATTTCAACTGAACTAGGAAAAATCGTGGCAGGAGAAACAAAACTTGATATAATTGTAACTCCTTTAGTAACGATCTTAACCGGATTCTTGGCGGCATCGTTAATTGGCCCTTGGATTCAAGCTGGAATGCAACAGTTTGGTGGCCTTATTATGTGGGGGACCGAGCAACAACCTATCTTGATGGGAATTGTTGTAGCCACGTTAATGGGACTAGCTTTAACTGCGCCTATTTCTAGTGCAGCATTGGCAATTATGTTAGAACTGAGCGGAGTTGCTGCTGGTGCTGCCACTGTAGGTTGTGCAGCGCAAATGGTTGGCTTTGCAGTAAGTGGATACAGAGAAAACGGTTGGTCTGGACTTGTCTCATTAGGCATAGGTACTTCGATGCTACAAGTTCCTAATATCGTGAAAAATCCCCTTATTTTAATACCGCCAACTATCGCAGGTGCCATTTTAGCACCAATTGCTACGGTTGGATTCGGTATGACTAATTTACCAGCAGGAGCAGGCATGGGTACAAGTGGATTGGTCGGTCCAATTATGACACTAACAGACATGGGCTTTTCTGCAAATGTGTGGATAGCTATAGCATTATTACACTTTATTGGCCCAGCCATTATCTGTCTGGTCCTCTCTGAGTGGATGAGAAAACGTGGATATATTCGCTTAGGGGATTTAAAAATAAACCAATAATGGGGGAATTTACAAATGGAAAAATTAAAGAGTATAGAAGAATTCAAGGAGGTATCAAGTAAAGAAGCAGCCATTTTTATGTTTTCGGCTGGTTGGTGCCCAGATTGTCGAGTGATTGAGCCTGTTCTACCTAGAATTGAAGCTGATTTTCCTAGCTTTACTTTTTATTATGTCGATCGAGATCAGTTCATTGACCTATGTGCAGAACTAGATATCTTTGGTATTCCAAGCTTTTTAGCTTATGTAGATGGCAAAGAGGTCGAGCGTTTTGTTAGCAAAGATAGAAAAACACAAGAAGAAATAGAAGCCTTTTTAACAAAAGCGGAATCACATTTCTAAAATGAAAAGAGCTGTTTCAATAAGTTGATACTTATTGGACAGCTCTTTTTTGGTTCCAACCTTTTTTTCTGATAAAATAATAGTTGAACGTAAAGGAGAGGATTACACAAATGGAAATGAGACAATTCCGTAAAGAAATTGAACAACGTCTAACAAGAGATGGTTGGTCAATCGTATATGATCATAAAGAAGCCACGTTACGTATAGAGGATCTTGAAATAAAAAAAGGGGTGACGCTTGCGCTTAAGCCACTGCTTGCCAAATGGGAAAGAAATGAATTTGGGTCAATTGACGAAGTAGTTCGCTATGTTGAAGTTGGATTAAAGGCAATGAAAGAAACACCAACCATAGAAGGAAATGAAAAAAAGATCTTCCCGGTTATTCGGTCTACATCGTTTCCGACAGAAACAAAAGAAGGAGAAGCTCTGCTTTTT
This sequence comes from Halalkalibacter akibai JCM 9157, assembly GCF_000513135.1. Lineage (GTDB taxonomy): Bacteria > Bacillota > Bacilli > Bacillales > Bacillaceae_D > Halalkalibacter > Halalkalibacter akibai. Next base: position 105,212 of record NZ_BAUV01000006.1, on the reverse strand, counting down.
GATGAGCATACCGCTGAAACAAGAATTTATTACGTTATCGACCAAGGCGAGTCTTACACGTTAATAAAAGAAGGTATGCTTGAGGGCACCACATTAACGCGAGAGAAAATTAAAGAGGTATCTTTATTTAACATTCGATCACTTCCAGCACCGTTAAAAGTAGATGAAGTAGCTGGGAATCAGTTCTTTTTCCTAAGAGCCAAAGATGGTTATGATGCTAGTCGAGTTTTGGATCAATCCTTGTTGGAAAAAATGGAAAAGCAAGCATCAGGGCAGTTGACTGTTGCGATTCCACATCAAGATGTGTTAATTTTTGCTGATATTGTCAATGAAAGAGGGTATGATGTACTTGCGCAAATTGCACTTCAATTTTTTGGAGAAGGAAGAGTGCCGGTGACCGCATTGCCGTTTATATATGAGAATGGTGAATTAGACCCTACTTTTATTTTGGCACAAAGAAAACCGAGAGAGAAATAGACAATCCGTCCATCACATCAAGGAATAATATGGTACAATGAATAATGAACGTACTGAAATTTGATGTGCTATCTACACCTTTTTTTGAACCGTTAAATATTTAATTTGGTGCTATGTTAAATAAATTAGTTAAAGAGGTTGACTTCACGTCTGATGACATACATGTACACAATTCAGCTTTTCAACGGATGAGTGTAAAATGGTGATCAGCTACGAAGAGTCAACCTCTTTTAAGTCAGCATGAACAACAGAAGAGAGATGAAAGAAAGAGAGTGATATAAATGGGTATGTTGAATCAATGGATGAGGAGGCTTCAACAGTTTATTGGTGGGTCCGAACCTGAAAGGGAAGAAGAAGAATACATAGAAAGTGAACGAACTTATAAATATGGACGAGTTGAATCAGATAAAAGAAAAAGCGAGTCTAAAATCATGTATCAGTACCCGAAAACAGGTCAGTTTCGTTTTCCAGTAATTGATGATCAACCAAAACGAAATAAGAGAATTGAAATAGCTTCTGAACCAAGATCAAGAAAGCAAAAGCCTAGACCTGAACCCAAAATGAAGAAGCAACAAGAAACAGTTAGTAAGCCGGAGTTTAAACTTACGTCCATTCCGTCACCCGTTTACGGATTTCAAGAGCGAACTACGACCAAAAGTGTAATGAGCGACTCATTATCTGTATCACCATTTGAAAAGAAATCCCACCAAAGTACTTCTGACATTCTACAAACAGTTATAGAAAGAGCAGAGGAAGAACTTATTATCGACAGTGGGAATGAAGAAGTTGCTGCCACAACAGAATGGGTTGAGGAAAAGGCGGTACAAATTAATACTAGTAACCTATCAACTGATGATAATGAAATAGAAATAAAGGAAGATATAAGAGAAGAACTAAAAGAAGAAGAAGTAAAGAGTGAATCGGTTGAACAGCAACCTAAAGACATCCCACAACAATTGGATTCTATCTACAAATTGGTTGATTCTAGTTTTTCGACTCAAGCCCAATCTGATGAAGAACTATCTATTGCGACCAAAGAGGAACAACCCTTTAAAGAGGTTAATCTTGATCCAGTCGTAGAAATCGAAGAAAAAGAAAAAGAAAAAGTGTCTGATCTATATGAGGAAGAGAAGACTGACGTTCAAGAAGAAGAGATTATGGCAGAAAATAATAGACAAGTAGTCGAAAAAGAAGACAAAGACAAACAAGAACAAGGTTTCTTAGAGCAGGTTGATGAGAAGGAAGAACAAAAAGAACCGTTATCAGAGCAAGAAAGTTCTAAGCCAAAAGAAGCGACGAGAACATCAAAGTCTCCAATTCCTTTCAATGTGATGATGTTGCCGCAAGATCAGCAAAAGAAACAAGTACCACAAATTAAAGAAGAAGTCCTTTCTCAACCCACTTATGCTTATCCAAGTATCCAGCTGTTGAATTATCCTGAAGTTAAGGAACAGGACGAATCTGAATGGCTAGAAGAGCAAGGAGCTGTTTTAGAAGAAACACTGCAAAGCTTTTCCGTTGATGCAAAGGTTGTCCATACGACAAAAGGTCCTTCAGTTACTAGGTTTGAGATTCAACCAGGCAGAGGCGTTAAAGTTACGAAAATTACAGGGTTAACTGATGATATCAAGTTGGCGCTTGCGGCTAAGGATATCAGGATCGAAGCCCCTATACCAGGTAAAAACACAATTGGAATAGAAGTACCAAATCGAACATCTACTCCTGTGTTCTTACGTGAAATTTTACGTAGAAACTCTTTTATTCGTTCAGATTCACCATTAACGGTTGCATTAGGACTAGATATCTCGGGTCAACCAATTGTTACAGATTTAAAAAAGATGCCTCATGGCCTCGTTGCAGGAGCAACAGGTTCTGGTAAAAGTGTGTGTATCAACTCAGTGTTAGTGAGTCTTTTATTCAAGGCAACTCCTGATGAAGTTAAGCTTATGTTAATTGACCCTAAGATGGTGGAATTAGCTCCATATAACGGATTGCCTCACTTGGTGACGCCAGTAATTACAGACGCGAAACAAGCTACTGCTGCTCTTAAATGGGTCGTTTTAGAAATGGAAAGAAGATATGAATTATTTAGTCAAAAAGGAGTACGGGACGTTGGAAGATATAATGACTTGTACTCGGAGTCTCCTGATCAACCAGCACTGCCGTTTATTTTGGTAGTCATTGATGAATTGGCAGATTTAATGATGGTTTCTCCTCAGGAAGTAGAGGACGCGATTTGCCGAATTGCACAAAAAGCCAGAGCATGCGGTATTCATTTATTGCTAGCTACGCAACGGCCATCTGTTGATGTAATTACTGGATTAATTAAAGCAAATATTCCTACACGTATTGCGTTTTCAGTGTCTTCTCAAACTGATTCTAGGACTATTCTAGATATGGGTGGGGCTGAAAGATTGCTTGGAAAGGGAGATATGCTTTTTCATGAAAATGGCTCTCCTAAACCAGTACGAGTTCAAGGGACATTCGTATCTGATCAAGAAATTGAAGATGTGGTTGCCCATGTAAAAAAACAGAGAGAACCTAACTATTTACTTGAGATAGATCAATTGAAGCATGTTGTAGAAGAAGTGGATGATGAACATTTTGAAGAGGCTTGTTACTATGTCATTGAACAAGGTTCAGCTTCGGCATCAAGTCTACAACGAAAATTTAGAGTTGGATATAATCGTGCTGCAAGGTTAATTGATCTGATGGAGGAAAGAGGAATTGTGTCACAGGCTATGGGAAGTAAGCCAAGGCATGTACTTGTAGACACCATTGAACTTGAGGAAATCCTTTATCACCAAGAAAGCTAATCTATTTTCGTCTTGTTTTCATAAGCGAGGTTTTATATGATAATGAGATACAAAACATTGCTAAATAAAGTATATGAAAACTGCCTTTATTAAAGTTGGGTTAACGAGCATAGTCATTACGGGTAAGCCTTACTTGAAGGTAGGATACAAGGAGTTTAACCATGAAAGAGATAACTAGAAAGCTAAATGGGGAAATAAAACGGCTAACCAATGAAACGTTTAAATTTGACGAACGCGTGAGAGAGGGATGGTTTTCTGCTGTATATTTTTTGAAAACGAGAGAAATTGTTGAGAAATTTCGTCCCAATAACATCGTAACGATGCAGTTCTTTCAAAAGGAACATGCCGTTTTATGTGGAACGGATGAAGTGATCGCTTTAATTCGTACTTTTGCAAAAAATGCTGAGAACCTAGAACTAAGATCTTTAGAAGATGGAGATAAAATTAAACCTTTTGAAACGGTCTTTACGATTACGGGCAAATATGAAGACTTTGGCTACTTAGAAGGCATCATTGATGGGATTTTCGCAAGAAGAACATCAGTAGCTACAAATGTATATAATGTTGCAAAAGCGGCTAGACATTCAGGTGTGCAAAAACCAATTATTTTCATGGGTGACCGAGATGATCACTTTACCCAGCAATCTGGTGATGGGTATGCAGCTTTTATCGGAGGATCGAAAGCACAAGCGACTCACGCCATGAACGAATGGTGGGGAAAGAAAGGGATGGGAACAATGCCTCATGCTCTCATCCAATTATTCCAAGGTGATGTAGTCGAAGCAACAAGGGCTTATAAAAAAACCTTTCCTGAAGATGATTTAATGGCTCTTGTTGACTATAACAATGATGTCATTACAGATTCTTTAAAGGTAGCTCGTGAATTTAAAGGAGAGTTAAAAGGGGTAAGAGTGGATACATCGCGAACAATGGTTGATCAATTCTTCTGTAGAAGACCAGAAGTAATGGGTTCATTCGATCCTAGAGGGGCGAATGCTACTTTATTATTTGCACTACGTGAAGCATTAGATAACGAAGGTTTTCAACATGTGAAAATCATTGTGACAGGCGGATTTAATGCTGAGAGAATTAAAGAGTATGAAGAAGCAGGAGTACCGGTTGATATTTATGGGGTTGGGGGCAGTTTACTTAAAATCCATATTGGTTTCACCGGCGACAATGTCATGTTGAACGGGGAACATGAAGCAAAAGCAGGTAGACGCTTTCGCGACAATCCAAGACTACAATTGGTTGAGTAATGCATGTTGAAGACCTACTGGCTTCAGTCGGTCTTTTCTTCATGCTAGAACATATACTATTTGGTGGATACTGCTTGTGCTAAATTGGTTAAAATGTTGTTATCTGATATAATGGGTCAATGAGCGTTTAAGCCCGTTAAAATTGACTTCATTGGACGCAAAAAAACGACGTGAATTTTGGAGGTCCAAACTATGAAAAACTTTCACTTTATTGGAATTAAAGGATCGGGAATGAGCGCATTAGCGCAAGTGTTGCACGATATGAATTTCTCTGTTCAAGGATCTGATGTAGAGAAAACATTCTTCACACAAAAGCCACTTGAACAAAAAGGAATTCAATTATTCCCTTTTGAACGTAATAATATTAAAACCGATCAACATGTTGTTGTTTCGGCTGCTTATGGAGATGATCATGAGGAAGTGCAAAGAGCTCATGAACTAGGAATTGAGGTAACCAAGTACCCGACGTTCCTAGGTGAATTTATACAGCAATATACTAGTATAGCTGTCACAGGTTCGCATGGTAAAACATCAACAACTGGTTTGTTAGCACATGTTCTTGGTGCTGCGTTTCCCACGTCTTTTTTAATTGGAGATGGAACGGGAAAGGGAGAGGAAAACTCGAAATACTTTGCGTTTGAAGCTTGTGAATATCGACGTCATTTTCTTAACTATAAACCTGATTATTGCATTATGACGAATATTGATTTCGATCACCCAGATTATTTTAGTGATGTTAAAGATGTATTCTCTGCGTTTCAAGAAATGGCTATGCAAGTTAAAAAGGCAATTGTGGCTTGTGGAGATGACGAGCATTTACAAGGCATTCATGCAAACGTACCAGTAGTGTATTATGGTTTCAATGAAGACAATGACTTTCAAGCTCGAAATATTGCAACAACAACAGAAGGTACCAAATTTGATGTGTATGTTCGTAATAGCTTATATGGTACGTTTACGACTCCAGGTTATGGAAAACACAACGTCTTAAATGCTTTGGCTGTGATTGCTCTTTGCCATTACGAAAATGTTCCAGCAGAAGTAGTAGCTGAACATTTAAAGACTTTTCAAGGGGTAAAACGTCGTTTTAGTGAAAAGGTAGTTGACAAGCAAATTTTAATCGATGATTATGCTCATCATCCCACTGAAATTGCAGCAACGATTGAAGCGACTAAACAAAAATACCCAACACATAATGTAGTAGCTATTTTTCAGCCACACACCTTCACAAGAACGAAAACTTTTTTAAATGAATTTGCTGAGTCTTTAAACAGAGCAGACTTTGTTTACTTGTGTGATATTTTTGGATCAGCTCGCGAACAAGCAGGGAATTTAACGATTAATGACCTTCAGGATTTAATACCAAATGCGAAATTAATAACTGAGGAGTCTATTTCTATTTTGAAAAATCATGAAAATAGTGTTTTGCTATTTATGGGAGCTGGAGATATTCAGAAATTCCAGCAGGCATATGAGGATTCACTTCAGTAATGGTTCAATGAATATGAATAAACACGAAGAAAGATCAGTTCATTATCAATCACTGATCTTTTTTTGTATGAGAATGAGACTCTACAATCAAGGTTGAAGAGTATCGGAACCGTTCCATTGCGCGGAAGGCAAGCCCCCCTCGACGTTCCGTCTGACGGGCCTTGCCTTTTCCTCTTTTCCCGCAGGAGTCAAGTGCCTTCCACTCCATTCTACTTTTGATATATCAAATATCAAAAGATCTGTCCTAAAAGGATTAATACTTTCAAAAAAGAGGGCCACACTTCACAAGTGTGATCCTCCTCTTCATTCATATTATTTTAAGTTCTCTGGGTTTAAAGATTCTAATTCAGGAATAACGAATCGACCGTCTTTGCGAATCAGTACATCATCAAAATAGATTTCTCCGCCACCGTATTCAGGACGTTGGATCATGACAATATCCCAGTGTATGCTTGAATTATTGTTATTTGATGCTTCTTCATAGCATTGACCTGGAGTAAAATGAAAGCTACCATCAATTTTTTCATCAAAAAGGATGTCTTTCATAGGGTGTTGGATATAAGGGTTAACCCCAATAGCGAACTCACCGATAAAACGAGCTCCTTCATCTGTATCAAGGATTCTATTAATACGCTCTGTATCATTAGCAGTAGCGTTAACGATTTTACCATTTTCGAAAGTGAAAGATATGTTTTCAAAGGTAAAGCCTTGGTAAGGTGAAGGTGTATTATATGTAATCGTCCCATTAATGGAATCACGGACAGGAGCTGTGTACACTTCTCCATCTGGAATATTTCGTTTACCAGCGCACTTAATGGCTGCAATATCCTTTATAGAGAAAGTTAAATCCGTTCCTGGTCCTTTTAACTGAACCTTGTCTGTTTGGTCCATTAAAGCAACTAACGCGTCCATCGCTTGATCCATTTTACCGTAATCAAGGTTACAAACGTTAAAGTAAAAATCTTCAAACGCTTCCGTACTTGTATTTGCTAACTGTGCCATTGATGAACTTGGATAACGTAACACTACCCATTTTGTTTTTGGTACGCGAATCTCTCGGTGAACTTTGGTGCCTACCGTTTTGCCGTGAAGAGCCATTTTCTCACTAGGAACGTCAGATAGCTCAGAGATGTTATCACCTGCTCGCAAGCCGATATAAGCATCCATTTCGCTCATCACTTGCGCTTCATAAGCAGCCATCATTTGAAGTTGTTCTTCTTGAGCCCCCATAAGTAGAGATCTATCTACTTGATGGTCTTTCAACAAAACGAATGGATAACCACCAACATTGTAAGCTTCTTGGACAAGTGAAGTAACAAGTTCACGTTGCAAGCCGAAATTCTCGATTAAGACTTTTTCTCCTTTTTTTAGTTCAACTGAATAAGTAATTAAATTTTTTGCTAATGTTTGAATTCTAGGATCTTTCATTCATCTTCCTCCTTATGTTCACTCCTACTATTGTAAACGAATTATAGATAACATAACAGTAATTGTGAAAAGTTGCAGGAAATCTTATTGTTTTCACGAATATAGTAATGAAATCATGTTTAAAAAAGAGTAAGAATGGGTATTTCGATATATAGAGTTATAGTCTGTTAGGGAGGTGAAAGCTGAAGAATGGTAGTTCTACTTTACATAAGTGCTTTGGTCGCTGCAATTGCCTTTGCGGTATTAGTAATATATGTCGTTCGCGCACTAAAATCCGTAAACATCACGTTAGTTCATGTGGCAAACGCGATGTCTGGGTTAGAAAAGCAAATTAATGGCATAACAAAAGAAACTGAAGAACTCCTAAACCGAACCAATCGATTAGCTGATGATATCCACGGGAAATCGGAATCATTAAATACGGTCTTTTCATCAGTGAAAGAACTTGGAGAGTCTTTAGGACAAGTAAATCAATCAATTAGGCATGTTTCCAATACAGTTTCAACTCAGACTGTGAAACAATCTGAGCAGATTGCTAAAGCTGTGCAATGGGGAAATGTTGCTATTGATTTATATGCAAAGTTTAAACAGAAACAAAAACAAAACGAAACCCAAGGAGGAGAAAAATCATGAGTGAAATGAACACAAAGGATTTTTTAATTGGATCTTTAATCGGAGGAATTGTAGGTGCTTCAGCAGCATTATTTTTAGCGCCTAAATCAGGTAAAGAGCTTCGTAGTGATCTGTCTGAACAAGCACAAGCTGCAAAAGAAAGAACGAACCAATTAACGACGAATGCCTATGAAAAAGGGAATGAGTGGGCTTCTTATGCAAAAGAGAAATCTTCGACTATCGCTAAAGTAGTTTCAGATCAGTCAACTCAAGTCGTAGACAAAGTAAAGGAAGCAACGTCAAACTTGAAATCACAAGCAGAAGAGGTTCAAGCATCGGCAGAAGAGGTGGTTGGAGATCTTGCAGGAGATGTTCAAGATGCTGGTGAAGAAATTGTAGAAACAGTAAAAAAAGAAGTAGATGAAATTCAAGCGAAAGTGGAAACTGGAACAGCTACTAACTAAATTGATCGAAAATAGGCGATGGATCACGATAATAAGTCTTGATATTAAAAGAGGCTTTTATCGTGAAACTCGCCTTTTTGTTATGCATTTGAGGAAACATCTTTTACGATTAACTCTATCTTATCTCCACTATATAATTCGCTACTGAAAAAAGTATCCTCACCATTCTTTTTTAAGATTAATTTTTTCCCAGTTAGCGAGTCGATATTAAGATCAACGAAAGAGAATAAGTCTTGCACAATAAAATCACTAGTTTCTTTACGTGTCAGTTTTAAACAATCGTTTGTTTGAAGTTCATCCTCGAGCGTTAGACGTTTATTTTCACGGTGGACTTCAACCAACGGTCTTTCAAGGGTTATTGGTTTCTCATTAAAAAAGACGGTTAAGTGTTCAGTAACTTTCACCTTTTTGGCTTGAAGTAGATCGCTTACTGTCAGCTTTGTTTTGGCTTCCCAGTCAATTCGATCAAGATTAGTTAGCTTTTGGTCAAGTCTACTCGGTTTATTATTCACTAATATCGTTGGCGTCCATGTAGAATCAATCCACTTCTTGTCATTAATAAAAAGTGTAATTGGAACAAGAAAATCGTGTAATTGTAAAGCGTCAAAAAGATCATTAACCGTGATGACTTGTTGAACGGTAATGTGATCACGATCCTGAACAGGGGTTTCTTTTGTAACGACTTTTCCATTTAAAATTAACTTTGAGGCAAATTGTTTCTTTATCCCATTTACAAAGACGGTTAAATTAGGTTCATCTTCTATTAAGTCACGTAAAGTTACAGAAGGTGCAGCTCCATTTTTCCCAGGTTCAACTATAACCGCATCACCTGGTGTTAGAGGAGCATCCAGAGTAGTTGGTTCGTTATTTTTAAGTAGAACAGGTGGATGTCCATGTTCTCCTGGAATTGAAATTAACTGATTTTGTACAGTTGCCATAATTGCTAAACCTGGTTTACCGTATAATTTAGCAATTTCAATACCGGCAGCTAGTAATCCATCTCCAACGGTTAGGGTCTTAATATCAAATAAACGTAAAGTTCGATCATTGATTGTAACACTAATGTATTCAATAGGATTTTCTTTAGCAGCAATAGCAATCCCGATTGGAGTAACGAGTTCCGGACCTAGTGGAATCGCATGATCTTGTTTAAGTAATTTAATAGCATCTGCTCCTCTAATGGCGACTCGACTTTCAGAGAGATTAAGTCTATTTGCTATCATCTGCGGGAGTAAAGGTGTTAAACTACCACCACCAACTAGCATGACAGCTTGAGGGGCTTTTCCATTTAAATTCATAATCTCGTTGCTAATTGAATTAGCTAGGTTTTCTACGGCTCCTGTAATTGACTCGACGATAACAGATTTCTCTAAAGTAGATTCTACTCCGAGAATATCTTGAATTGTAATTAAATCTTCTTTTAATAACTGACGTTTCATCTTTTCTGCGTCAGGAAAATCAAGTAAATAAGAATCACTAATAGCTTCTGTAATTTCATCTCCTGCAACAGGTACCATACCATATGCAATAATTGTATTTTCATCTGTAATAGCAATGTCTGATGTACCTGCTCCAATATCCACTAATGCGACATTTAACCTGCGCATAGAGGGAGGAATTAATACATTTATTGCAGCAATTGGCTCAAGAGTTAATGCTTCTAACTCTAAATCAGCCCTAGACAAAGCAGCAAGCAAGGATTCTACCACTACTTTAGGTAAGAAGGTAGCAATGACCTCGACAGATGCTTGTTTACCAGTCTGATCAAGAAGGCTACCAATTGGTTCACCATCTAGTCTGTAATATAAAACGGAGTAACCAACACAATAGTACTCAAAAGCACCATCTTCCACTTGTTCATTTGCCAGCAGAAATTGAGCATTCTGAACGGCACTAAGTTCTAAATGAAGCAAATCATCTCTTGAGAGCATCGGCTTATTTTCAATCTCAAGTGTGAACTCTGAACGTCTCGTTTTAAGAGATCTACCTGCAGCAGCTACACAAACTTTATTAAGATGACCATGGCGTTCCTCTAAATACGTTTTAACTCGCAAAATGACCTTAGCGACTGAAGGAACATCATGAATTTGGCCATCTAGCATAGCTCGTTCGTTATGCTCCTCTACAAACGAGTCGATAAGCTGATATTGATTCTCGTTTTGTTCTAGAAGTAAACCAACGACTGAACGAGTTCCGATATCGAGAGCGAAAAGAGGAGTATTTTGTACATGTGTCATCTGGTCATCACCTTCACTGTATATTTACATCAAGCTTTATGTTATTCGACAAATATCTTCAATTTATTGTACTAGAGATTATCTTAAAAGGTAAGAAAAATCTAAGTAAATCATTTTAACCAATTAACGCGCTAACGCATAAAAGCTTAGGAGCTTAAAAGCACTAAAGAAAAAAATCGTGACATTCTGATTATTTTGATTTATAATTACATGTAATTAAGAAGCCAAGATTATAAGGGAGTGGAGTTTAGTGAGTAACGATAAATTAGATCAGTTGAGAACAGATTTAGATGAGGTGAATCTTAAGCTTCTTGAAGTGATAAATGAGCGGGCTCGTCTAGTTCAGGAAATAGGAAAAGTAAAAAGCACTCAAGGTGTGAACCGCTTTGATCCTGTACGTGAGCGAAGCATGCTTGACCATATAGCAGAACACAATAAAGGACCATTTGAAACAGCTACATTACAGCATTTATTTAAGCAAATTTTCAAAGCGAGTTTGGAGCTTCAAGAAGAAGATAATAGTAAAGCTTTACTAGTGTCTAGAAAGAAACACCCAGAAAATACAGTCGTTGATTTGAAAGGTGTCATGATGGGTGATGGAGCCCAACGTTTAGTTATGGGTCCATGTGCTGTTGAGAGCTATGAGCAAGTTCTAACAGTAGCAAAGGCACTTAAAGAGCGTGGAATCAAATTGTTAAGAGGGGGAGCTTTTAAACCTCGTACATCTCCATATGACTTCCAAGGACTAGGGTTAGAAGGATTACAAATCCTTAAAAAAGTAGCGGATGAACTAGATATGGTTGTTATTAGTGAAATTGTAAATCCAGCGGATATTGAAAAAGCTGTAGAGTATTTAGATGTTATTCAAATTGGTGCACGTAACATGCAGAACTTTGAGTTATTAAAAGCTGCTGGTTCTGTGAAAAAGCCAGTGTTACTAAAGAGAGGTTTATCTGCGACTATTTCTGAATTCATTCATGCAGCAGAGTATGTAGTAGCGAGTGGGAATAATGACCTTATGTTATGTGAGCGCGGAATTAGAACGTATGAAACAGCAACAAGAAATACTTTAGACATTTCGGCTGTTCCAATTTTAAAACAAGAAACTCACTTGCCTGTTTTAGTGGATGTAACTCATTCAACAGGTAGACGTGACTTATTACTTCCAACGGCAAAAGCTGCGTTTGCAATTGGTGCCGATGCGATTATGGCTGAAGTTCACCCTGATCCTGCTGTTGCGCTGTCTGATTCAGCACAGCAAATGGATATTCCTCAATTTAATAAATTTATTGATGAATTATTAGCATCTGGTTTATATAAGGGATAATTTATAAAGGTTGACCTAAAACTAAGGTCAACCTTTTTTTACGTCTTTAAAAAGTAAAAAAGCGACCTTTTTTTTGAGTAGTGAGAGATAAGCAGAAAGAATGTCCCTGGCTACGCTCGTTGCGCGGGAACTATAAGAAGAGCACTTATAGTTCCCTTAAGAGCTTGCAACGGCTTCGCTCAGGGCTGACTTTTTAAAAAAAGGTAAAAAAGCGACCTTTTTTTAAAAAGTCTATGAAAATTTCTCGAAGGGTGTCGATATATATAGTGTAGAACATTGCGGACCTCTTCAGAGTATCGTATGATAACAATACATTACTATATACGATCATATTGAAATGACGTAGAGGAGGATCATTGTGAATAATACAACCATTTATGATGTTGCAAGAGAAGCAGGTGTATCAATGGCTACTGTTTCACGTGTGGTAAACGGTAATCCTAACGTGAAACCAGCGACACGAAAAAAAGTACTTGAGGCTATAGAGCGTCTAGGTTATCGTCCTAATGCGGTAGCGCGTGGATTAGCAAGTAAAAAAACGACGACAGTTGGGGTAATTATTCCTGATATTTCAAGTATTTTCTTTGCAGAGTTAGCACGCGGAATTGAAGATATTGCTACAATGTACAAGTATAATATCATTCTTTGTAACTCTGACCAAAATCAAGACAAAGAAATTCACTTAATTAACACTTTACTTGAAAAGCAAGTTGACGGAATTGTTTTCATGGGGGGACATATTACAGAAGAGCATGTAGAACAATTCAAACGTTCGCCTGTACCCGTTGTTTTAGCAGCGACGCTTGATACAAATAAGGAAATCCCTTCAGTTAACATTGATTACAAACAAGCTGTTTATGATGCGATTACCCATTTGGTTGAAAAAGGCCATACCCGTATTGGAATGCTATCAGGAACACTTGATGATCCGGTTAATGGATATCAGAAGTTTTTAGGTTATCGAGAAGCGCTAGAAGAAGCAGGAATTTCTTTTGAAGAAGAGTTAATTGCAATTGGTGATTACACATATGATTCTGGTATTGATGCGATGCAGACGTTTCTAGAGTTAGATGAAAAACCAACGGCAATCTTTGCAGCTACAGATGAAATGGCTCTTGGTGTCATTCATGGTGCACAAGATAAAGGGTACTCAATTCCAAATGATTTTGACATCATTGGATTTGATAATACACGTCTAGCTACAATGGTTCGTCCAACTTTAACTACAGTTGTACAACCTATGTATGATATTGGAGCTGTTTCCATGCGTCTGTTAACAAAACTCATGAATAAAGAAGAAGTGACTGATCAAATCGTAGTGCTCCCTCACAGAATAGAATTTAGACAATCTACGAAATCATAGGTGATTCATTCTAGTCAATAGTTAGTCCAAGTCTGAATCGCCTCGGGGAGAGGAATATGAAAAAATTTGATATTACAACGCCAATTGGAATTGTTGTTGGGATAATTGTTTTACTTTTGGCCGTACTTTCTAACTCAGGACCTTCTGGACTTATTTTCTTTATCCAGATTGCTTCACTACTCATAGTAGTGGGGGGACTTGCTGCAGGAATTGTTATTAACTTTTCATTATCTGAGCTAAAAATAGTTCCAAAAGTGTTAATGGAATCGTTTCGTGGTCAAGATCACGATTTAAGAAAGTTAATTGATACTTTTGTAGATTTGTCTGGAAAAGCAAGAAGAGAAGGTTTATTAGCCCTAGAAGCAGGTTTAGATGAGGTTGAAGATCCCTTTATTAAAAAGGGTATTTTACTAGCTGTTGATGGTATTGAACCAGATGTAATAAAAGATATTATGATGGCTGAAGTAGTAGCGATGGAAGAACGTCACCGTAAAGGAAGATCAATCCTTGAAAAAGCAGGAGAGTATGCTCCTGCTTGGGGGATGATCGGTACTTTAGTTGGACTTATTCTAATGCTTCAAAACTTAAATGATCCAGCTACTCTTGGACCGAATATGGCTGTAGCACTCTTAACAACTTTATATGGAACTGTTTTAGCGAACCTTGTGTTTATTCCGATGGCATCTAAGTTAACGAATAAAACCGACGAAGAGGTATTTGTGAAACAAATTATCATTGAAGGAGTTATCGGAGTACAGTCAGGTCAAAATCCAAAAGTACTTCAAGAAAAATTAAGTGCATTTTTGAGTAACAAAGATAAGATTATTGAAGAAAACACGGGTGAGACTTATGAAGCGTAGAAGCCGTCCGGAAGAAAAAGGTGCTCCAAAATGGATGGTTACTTTTTCCGATCTGATGACTCTTATTCTAGTATTCTTCATTTTACTTTTTTCAATGTCGGTAGTTGATGCCCAAAAATTTAGAGCTATCGCAGAATCATTCAATCAAAGGCAAATATTTGATTATATGCCATCTGCTATTGAATTTGAAAATCCGTCAGAAGAACGGGGAGAAGAACGGAAGGATCCTTTTGATGAAGGTGACTTTGGGGAAGATGGATCGGATGTTGATATGGATGAATTGCTACAGGAAGTAGATCAATTTCTAGAAGAGAATGATTTACAAGACGTCATTTCAGCTACTCGCGATGATCGAGGTGTTGTACTTGTCCTTCAGGAACGTACACTCTTTGAATCAGCAGAAGCTGAACTGTTACCAAGTGCTGAACCTTTCCTAAGTAAAGTGGGAACCTTGCTAGAAGCTATTCCGAATATGGTGAAGGTGGAGGGGCACACAGATAGTCGTCCGATTTCGACATTTCGTTATCCTTCCAACTGGGAATTGTCGGGAGCAAGAGCTAGTAGTGTCATTCGTTTTCTAATAGATAATCATAATTTAGAAACGAACCGTTTTATTGCAACTGGTTATGGAGATACGAGACCTGTAGTTCCAAATACGTCAGAAGAAAACCTACAAACAAACCGTCGTGTCGTTATTGTGATTTCAGATCCTTCGTATAATGATGGACAAACTTATTAACTCAAGGGATTTTCCCTTGAGTTTTTTTAGGATTCTTTTCTTGTTATTAAAAAAATGTGTATACTAAAAAAGAATCTAGGAGGTTGAAAAATGAAAATTGGGATTATTGGAGCAATGAACGAGGAAATTGAACGAATGAAAGCCGAAATGAAGGTTTCAGAAACTCATGTTTATGCATCTGTGACCTTTTATGAAGGAACGTTAAAAGAGAAAAAAATCATCCTTTGTCGGTGTGGTGTTGGGAAAGTGAATGCGGCTTTAACGACTCAAATTTTAATAGACAAGTTTGAGATTTCTCATCTGTTATTTACGGGCGTTGCAGGGGCTATAGATGAAAGTCTAAATGTAGGAGATTTAGTCATTTCAACGAGTGCCATTCAACATGATATTGATGTAACAGCACTAGGGTTTAAGAAAGGACAAATTCCTTATTTCGAAGATTCTTCTGATTTCGAAGCAGACAGCACTTTGGTGAAAATGGCAGTTGCTGCAGCGGAGGAGAGCACCGAACGTCATATTGTCCAAGGTAGAGTTGTAAGTGGAGATCAATTTATTGCTTCTGCAGAGATTGTCCAAACATTAAGAAGCGAATTCGATGCGGTATGTGTGGAGATGGAAGGGGCAGCCGTAGCTCAAGTTGCTAAAATGAATCAAGTTCCATTTGTGATCATTCGATCAATGTCCGATAAGGCGAATGGTGAAGCCTCAATGAACTTTGCTGAATTCACACAACTGGCAAGTGAACAATCGCATCTACTTGTTTCATCAATCTTAAAAAAAATGTAATAATTCAACCACTTATGAGGAGTTAGTAACTCCTCATAAGTGGTTTAGCGTCTCATTTCATTCCGAATATGATAGAGGGCTTTGTCTAGTGTGTTTCTATTTTTTTCAGTGATTTCTTGTTTACGAGGTATTGTTGGTACAATGTTTGAATCATTCCAGTATGAAGGTAATTCTACATCAGCTTGTTTAGACCATTTATTAATCCAACCTTCAGGTATGGTTTGCTGTAAGTCTTTCGTTTGTTTAGTCATGGTTAGCCAAATGTAGGACCATGCTCGTGGTACCACTCGCCAAATGTCATAGCCTCCACCACCTACTGCAATCCACCGTCCGTCACAATATTCATGGGCTAATTCATGAGCAAGTTCGGGTATTCTTTTATATGTTTCAAAAGTGGAACAAAGATGGGTTAGTGGATCAAAATGATGAGCATCAGCTCCATTTTGAGTTAGAATGACATCTGGTTTAAAGAATGCAACCACTTCTCTAAAAGCGGTTTCATAAACTTCTAAAAAAGATTCATCTTCCGTAAAGGCATCAACTGGTACATTAATTGAAAACCCAAAGCCTTTCCCAGATCCTTTTTCATGGACTTGACCTGTTCCAGGAAATAGGTAGCGTCCGGTTTCGTGGATACTTAACGTACACACATCAGAATCGTCATAAAAAGCCCATTTTACTCCGTCGCCATGATGAGCATCTGTATCTACGTATAGTACGCGTGCTCCGTATTTTTTCCTCATGTATTCAATAGCAATTGAGCTGTCGTTATAAATACAAAATCCTGAAGCTTTTCCTTTAAATCCATGATGCAGGCCACCGCCTAGATGTAAGGCGTGACTAGCTCTACCCGACATAACTTCATCAACTGCTGTTAGTGTTCCTCCTACGAGCAATGAAGCAGCTTCATGCATAAAAGGAAAGATAGGTGTGTCCTCTGTACCTAAACCATAATTAGCAGCAATTGCTTCGTTTAATGTTCCTTTTCCAGCAGATTTCACAGCTTCTATAAATGCTTCGTCATGAACTAAAGCTATTTCTTCTTGTGTTGCTATTCTCGGTGCAAGAATAACATCATCATCTAGTGCTTTCAATTCTTTTAAAAGGTCATAAGTAAGTTGAAGTCGCAAATGGTTAAATGGGTGTTTATCGTTAAAGCGATAAGCTAACTGTTCATCAGAATAAACAAAAACAGCATCTTTCTTCGTACTCATAAACCAGGCTCACTTGGCCATAAGACATCATAACCATTGTCTTCAATTACCTTAACAATCCGACGAGGATCAATCGTTTGAACACGAAATACAAGAATTTTAAATGCTGGATCTTGATAAGGATAAACGAGAACACTTGTAATACTTACATTTAATTGTTTGAAAATAGCAGCGATATCTGATAATTTACCTGTGATGTTCTCTACTTTAACTTCTATATGAGAACTTGGTTGGTGAGCTCCCATTAGCTCAACTAAGGTATGTAGCATATCTGTTTCCGTCACAATTCCAACAAGATCACCATCATCAAGGATCGGCAAACAACCAATATGGTGTTCGTAAAATAATGTAGAAACTTCTCCTACGAAGTCTAAAGGATGAGCAGTGATTACATTTTTTTTCATGATAGTTGAAATCGGTTTTAGAAAATCTTCTAGGTGCTCAGTAAAATGAAAGATGGAAGGACTAGCATCGCGAATATCGCTATCTGAGACAATGCCCACTAAGTTTTTCTGAGCGTCAATAATGGGAATATGTCGGATTTGATGCAATTCTAGCAGTTGCATTGCATCTTTTATAGTGCAAGAATCAGTTAATGTGATGACATTTCGTTTCATAATATGTTCAAGAATCATTGGTACACCACCTTGAATTTTATAGTTGAACCGTAAAAGTAGAACGCGAGGCTTGATTGTGCAATCATAGATTAGCTACTAAAAGAGTATTTGTTGGACTCTACATACCTTATTTGTGAAAAAAACATTAGTTTTGCAAGGTTAGAGGACTCAGACAACCTTATAGGCTATAAATCAAGGAAATTTTACTAGCGTTTTGTTAAATAGAGGCCTCACAGTCCAGATACACCTTAAAGACAACATATTTTACTTCAATAAGAGCTCTGGTGTCCCGCGTCCCAACTTAATGACTTCTTTTGTTTTAACAAATTGGCTCATTGCATAGATTTAAATAAAAAAGGTGAAGATCATCATATTTTGATAGAGCGTGATGTTTGAGTGTGCAATGGCTCCGCACGATGCGCGTCCGTTCTGAGAAACCCGCTCAGAACGGACTTAAACCTTGCATCGGCTCCGCTCATTGCATAGATTTAAATAAAAAAGGAAAAGCGTCCTTTTTTGATAGAGCGTGATGTTTGAGTGGCAATGGCTTCGCACGATGCGCGTCCGTTCTGAGAGACCCGTTCAGAACGGACTTAAACCTTGCATCGGCTCTGCTCATTGCATAGATTTAAATAAAAAAGGAAAAGCGTCCTTTTTTATTTAAATCTAATACATAAACCTATTCTGGAAGCGGAGTTGGTCGAATTGTTGGATGGAGTTGGTGTCGATTCTTTTACCGATTCTTGCCATGAGGCAGTTTGCCGGGTGAGAGCAGATTTCTGGATCGTCTGTTGCATACCATTCTAGCCCACCAGCATTCATCATTTTTTCCATCACTTTTCGATATTCCCATACATCAAGGCCACTTCCCTTTAAATCCCAGTGCCAGTAATATTCAGTTGTGATAATGATATAGTCTTCCATTGCGTCATCCATCATAGATAGTCGAAGTAGGTTTTTTCCTACTTGTGCGCCGCGATATTCTTTGGCGATTTCTATAGCACCTAATTCAATTAAGTTTTCCATTTTTCCTTCTGACCAGCGTTCCATTGGATCAGGGTATACAAATGTTACATAGCCTACAATCATGTTTCCGTCTAATACAACATTAATCCTGCCTTCTGGCAAATCTGCTATCCCTATCAATGCTTGTTTTTGCTGAGTGGGAGGACGAAATGCTACTAGTCCTTCGTGGAAATCATATTCATTTAATGCTTGAGCAGAAATAGGTCCTTCTAATGTTAGTGTTCGCTCCTTAAATGGAAGTGTAACGGAGTAATAAGTTTTTGGATGCTTCATGTATGCGTTCCCACCTTTAAAAGCCTTCTTCTGTCTACATTATACATGAAGTGATCAGAAGGAATGTGAATATTCATAGGATTGTCAAGAAAAATGCTTAGTTCTATTTCTTCCAAAGAATGTCTTTTTATAAATTTTAAAATTGATATAATATTCTGTATGTATTATACTATATATTGTAATTACATAAAAGGAGGATGAATCTACTATGAATGTGCAAGCGCTTCCATCTAAACAAGGAAATCACAACTTACCAAGCTATGAAGAAGCAGTTCAATCTTTTGATTGGAAAACAGTAGAATCAGAGTTTTCTTGGGGTACTACAGGGAAAGTAAATCTTGCTTATGAAGCAATAGACCGACATGCAGAAGGGCAAAAGAAAAATAAGGTTGCCTTATATTATAGTGATGTAAATCGAGTTGAACAATATACATTTGAAGACATGAAAAGAAATTCAAACAAAGCGGGTAACATACTAAAAGAAGCTGGAGTTGTCAAAGGAGACCGCGTTTTTATTTTTATGCCTCGTTCTCCAGAACTCTACTTTTCAGTTCTAGGTGCTATTAAAATCGGTGCTATTGTAGGACCATTATTTGAAGCATTCATGGAAGGTGCTGTACGTGATCGCTTAGAAGATAGCGAAGCAAAGGTTTTGATCACAACTCCAGCTCTTCTAGAGCGTGTTCCAGTTAGTGATTTGCCTAATTTAGAAACAGTATTTATCGTAGATGAGCAATATGAAGAAAACGGACCATACTTAAACTTCTACTCACGTTTTAATCAAGCAAGTGATACTCTTGATGTTGAGTGGGTTGACCGTGAAGATGGTTTAATTCTACATTATACTTCAGGATCTACTGGTAAACCAAAAGGTGTATTACATGTTCACAATGCAATGTTACAGCATTATCAAACAGCTAAATGGGTATTAGATCTAAAAGAAGAAGATGTTTATTGGTGTACAGCTGATCCAGGTTGGGTTACAGGTACTTCTTACGGTATATTTGGACCATGGTTAGTAGGTGCGACAAATGTTGTTCGTGGTGGGCGTTTCAGTCCGCAAGATTGGTATGAGACATTAGAAAGATATGAAGTGACAGTTTGGTATAGTGCACCTACTGCATTCCGTATGTTAATGAGTGCTGGTGATGAATTGGTTAAGAAATATGACCTTTCTAATCTTCGTCATTTATTAAGTGTTGGTGAGCCTTTAAACCCAGAAGTAGTTCGTTGGGGTATGAAAGTATTTGATCTTCGTATTCATGATACTTGGTGGATGACGGAAACAGGTGCTCAGGTTATTTGTAACTATCCTTCAATGGATGTTCGTCCGGGCTCAATGGGTAAACCACTACCAGGAATTAAAGCTGCCATTATTGATGATAAAGGCAATGAGCTACCGCCAAACCGTATGGGGAATCTAGCTATTAAAAAAGGCTGGCCGTCGATGATGCGGGCGATCTGGAAAAATGAAGAGAAGTACAATAGTTATTTTGAAATTGATGGTTGGTATGTATCAGGTGACTCTGCTTATATGGATGAAGATGGTTATTTCTGGTTCCAAGGAAGAATTGATGACGTCATTATGACTTCTGGAGAGCGTGTAGGACCATTTGAAGTCGAGAGTAAATTAGTTGAACATCCAGCAGTTGCTGAAGCAGGAGTTATTGGTAAACCTGATCCTGTTAGAGGTGAAATCATTAAGGCTTTTGTTGCTTTACGTGATGGATATGAAGTAACAGATGAATTAAAAGAAGATATTCGTAACTTTGTTAAAAAAGGCTTAGCGGCACATGCTGCACCTAGAGAAATTGAGTTTCGAGCGAAACTTCCAAAAACGCGTAGTGGTAAAATTATGAGACGAGTGCTAAAAGCTTGGGAGTTAGACTTACCAACTGGTGATTTGTCTACAATGGAAGATTAATTAATAGCATTACAGACTGACTATTCGGTTTGTAGAATATATTAGAAGAGAGGGAAATCTAATTGGATTTTCCCTCTCTTCTTTTGCTTGAATGAAAAGAAGAATTTATTTCCACATTACCAAAAATGGTTATTTATGTTAATGTGGAGGTGAGTTCTTACAATGTTTTGATGTTTTCAAACGAGATCCATTAGAGGAGGGATCTGAATGAAGAAAGCAAAAACTCAGTCATTTACCATTTTAATTCTAACAACAAGTCAGGTTGTGATGGCAATATATGCGTATCGAAACTAATGATGAGATTGGTTTTGGGATCCTGTTCACGTTCTTATTTGTATTTTTTAGTGCATTGATTGTTCATAGCTTGAAAAGAAATAAAAAGTTAGAAAATAATAATGAATAATCCGAAGAGGTACTTAAATGTTTAAGAAGAGCATCAGATTAGCTTTAATATATTTTGCTGTAACCACAGTCTCGCAACTAGTGATAAACAAAGAGGTTAATTGGATAGATAATATTACAATCTATTTTATGATGATATTGATAAGGTGGTTTTATAATTGGTCAAGAGTACCGTATGAATGGAATAAAGATAAAACTGAAAAGGTTTCTAAAACTTCTAGCCCCAGTTAAAAGACAATTTAATAAGGCATGTTTGATTTTGGATTTTTAAGGTTAAGAAAAACCGCTTGGATTGTAATGTATCCCAAGCGGTTTTTTTGACGTGATATTCTTTTTAGTCTCCATTCCCATTCCCATTTCCATTTCCATTTCCATTTCCATTTCCTTCTCCAGGTGGTTTTTCTGGTTTAGGATCAGGTTTAGGATCTGGCTTTGGCTCCGGTTTAGGTTCCGGCTCCGGTTTAGGATCAGGTTTAGGATCAGGCTTTGGTTCTGGCTCAGGCTCAGGTTCCGGTTCCGGCTTGTATTTAGTCCCTTCTGCAAAAGCGGAGGCTGATGATTCGCGACCAGCTGTATCGACGGCAATCACATAGTAGGAATAGGATTCCCCATTTACATTGAAACTAGTTGTTTCATTGCCTACAACATGATTATAGAAAGAAAAATCAGTCGTGCCATTAGCAGCTCTATAAATTTTATAACCAACGATATCATTATCAGGATGTTTAGACCAAGATAATGTATTACCACCTAATTTTACTCCACCTACAACACCAGGATTGCGTCCGTTGTTAGGTGCGTCTTTATCAGGAATTAAGTTCTTCATATTATCTGGTAAATACTGTGAAATGTTATCTAAGTCTCCAAAACTATCTGAAACCATAAATCCTTGTTGTGAAAATTCCGAAGGTGTAGATGACAATGCTTTATAATTAGACCCATTAATTGTTACAAATCGAGCTTCTTGTAAGCTGTCATCTGTTTTTGTTGGAACAAATTTAGCATTAAATATATCCGTTCTCACAAGGCCAGCCGCTTGACACATCGGTGATGGCAATAAACCTGTTAAGCTACAAATAGATCTTGAAACAATTCCTTCCGGTTGAGCAAAACGTTTGCCGCTTCCCATAAGTTCTGGATCAATTTTACTTGCGGCGTTGGCAATATTAGCCCATATTTGTTGAGTTCTCGGACCATATCTAAGTCCATTAACAGTCTGTTCAATCGGGAAGTTTTTATCATATCCTATCCAAACACCTAATGAGACATTTGGATTAGTAGCGACAAACCAAGAGTCTTTTGTATCGTTTGTCGTACCTGTTTTACCAGCCAATCCGCTGAATATGCTAATCTTCCAGGGATTGAGGTAGCAGTCCCAACACCTCTTAAAACATCTCTCATCATATCAATGGTTAAGTAAGCTGTTTGGGGAGAGAAAATCTCTTTTTCAGACTTTTCATGTTCAAAGACTAATTCTCCGTCTGCTGTTTCAATTCGTTCGATCATATAAGATTCAATAAATTTTCCACCATTTGCAAATGTTGCGTATGCATTGGTATTTTGTTCAACCGTCACTTCCAACGCCCCAAGTGGAGAAGATTCATAAGGAGCATCGCTAGGAAGATTAAATCCGTAATCTAATAATATCTTACGTTGTTGTTCATAAGGAACCATGTAAGAAGCTCGGATTGCTGGTACGTTCCTTGAACGTGCTAAGGACTCTCGAACAGAAATAAGTCCAAGGTGTCGACGGTCAAAGTTTCTAATTTCTCTTCCATTTGTTCGATATTCGGCATAAGTATCAGGTACAACAATCCCCGGCTGAATAGCACCGATTTCCATTGCTGGTGCGTAAGCCAACAATGGCTTCATCGTTGAACCATTTGGTCGATTCGCTTGGGTTGCACGGTTAAATTCATTTCCTAAAATTTCATCTCGGCCAGCGACAAACCCTTTAATGGCACCGGTATGATTTTCGATAAGAACTGCACCGACTTCTTCTTGATCTAGTAATTCTTCTCCAGCGTCATTTTTGTATTTTTTGTCTGGTCCGAATATATTATCGTTTTGAACAGCTTCCTGCATAGCTAAATAAATGTCTTGATCTATTGTTGTATGGATTCGATAGCCTTTACTTCTAAGATCAAGTCTTGCTTCTTCAGAAGCTCGGTTGAAAATTTTTAATTTCTCTTCCTGCTCTAATTCATCATAATCAGGATAGTTTGCTTTTATTTTTTGCTTGGCCAGAACGTCTGTGGCTCTCCTTAGTACTTCGTTCGTTAAATAAGGATATTGCTCAATTGGTGCTACAGTTGGTTCAGCAAAATGCTCACGAATATCATAGGCTAACGCATCTTCATATTCCTCAGTTGAAATAAACCCACCTTCATGCATTCTTGAAAGTACAGTCTTCATTCGATTTAAACTAGGATCTAAGTTTTCTTTAATGTCTCCATTTTGGAGAAATGGTGTATAACCAAATGGACTTTGTGGCAATCCTGCAATATAAGCGGCTTGTGGTATCGAAAGTTCACTTGCATCTACTCCGAAAATACCGATCGCAGCAGCTTGAACACCAGCAATTTGTCTTCCAGAAGCGTTTCGTCCAAACGGAACAATGTTCAAGTAAGCTTCAAGAATTTCGTCTTTTTCCAAAAACTGCTCTAAACGCATTGCTAACAAGATTTCAGTAGCTTTTCTATCAAACGAAACCTCGCTTGTTAAGATTTGATTTTTAATTAACTGTTGAGTAAGGGTGCTTCCTCCTGTTTGAAGAGAGGAATTAGCAAATTCTTGAAACGTCGCCCTCATAATTGCTTTTGGAACGACTCCCTCATGTTCATAGAAATATTCATCTTCTGTTGCAATAATGGCATGCTTAAGATGATCAGAGATATCCTCGAGAGAGACTTTATGCCTTTCTACATCTGTTGGTAATTCTCCTAATGGCTCATTTTTTGCAAAGAAGACTTGACTCGTTTCTTCATAATCATAAATTCGATCTCTCATTTCATCAGCGGTTCTAAGTGGTTCATCTTTTACTAATGAAGCAAAATAACCAGCTGCTGTTCCTCCAAGAAAGAAGAGTGACATACAACCTACAATTATAGTAAGTAGAAATAAATTCCAGAAAACTTGGTATGTAATGCCAATCCTACGGAAAACCTTTAGTTCATGAAGTTTTTTTGAGAAACTTTTGATTTTGTTTATGAATGTCGATTCGTTAAGATTCATAGCAAACCTCCCATTTATCAACCATATTATATCATATGGTGTCGATTGAAGGTATGGTTTAAGCATAATTGACAATTTATGAGTGATATGGTAAAAAGAAAACAATAATTAAATATGAAGCGAAGAATGATCGAAGTAGTCCGTACTTCCCTGTTTAAGAGAGCTAATGGTGGTGAGAATTAGTACAAAAGTTATGGATGAATTACAATCAGGAGCTTTTCTTTGTGATAAGCAAAGAACGGTCATGCCGTTATAATAATGAAGTGGGAGAAAAGTTTTATTTTTCTTCAACAAGGGTGGTAACGCGAGAATCTCGTCCCTTTTTTAGGAGGAGTTTTTTTTGTGTTTAAATTTAAAAGCTGTTTTCGTAAATGCTGTTGCTATGTAGTAGTTTTTCCTCTAAGTGAAACGGAGCGGAAGTCACTCGACTCCTGCGGGATCTAGAGGTAGGGCCGAGACCTCACAGGTGCAGCCGAGGAGGCTCGGCACCTCCCCGCGGAAAGCGAGTGGCTGGAGCGCAATGTAACGAACATGTGGTGAAAAGCGTAATCCATAAACAACAAGTATGCGAAAACAGTCACTAAATAAAAATTAATGGAGGCTTACAATGGATAAGGAATTTACACTAACACCAGAGCAGGAAAAAGAAGTAGAAAGACAACTGGCTTATTTACAAAGAGGAGTTGTTGAAATCGTACCCGAAAGTGAATTTCGTAGAAAAATAGAGAAGTCAGTTTTTACGGGCAAGCCTCTTAAGATAAAGTTAGGAATGGATCCATCTGCACCAGATGTTCATATTGGTCATACAGTTCCTCTTCATAAGTTACGTCAGTTTCAAGAGCTTGGACATGAAATTCAAATGCTAATTGGAGATTTTACTGGTCGAATTGGAGACCCTACTGGCAAGTCAGAAACGAGAAAACAATTAACCGATGATGAAGTGAAGAAAAATGCTGAAACTTATGTTCAACAATATGGGAAGATACTTGATATGGAAAAAGTAACCATATACTATAATTCTGAATGGCTAAAGCCTTTACAATTCGAAGACGTTGTCAAACTAGCTGCTAACATGACTGTTGCAAGGATGTTAGAACGTGACGATTTTGAAAAGCGTTATAAGTCTGGTCAACCTATTTCAGTACACGAATTCTTCTATCCGCTCATGCAAGGTTATGACTCTGTTGCTCTTGATACAGATATTGAAATTGGAGGAACAGATCAAAAATTCAACTTACTGATGGGTCGAACATTACAAGAAGCTTATGGTAAAGAAAAGCAGGTAGCGATGACGCTTCCTTTAATAGAAGGACTTGATGGTGAGCGGAAAATGTCTAAGTCACTAAATAATTATATTGGTATTGATGAATCGCCAAATGAAATCTTTGGTAAATCAATGTCTATTCCGGATGAATTAATGGTTAAATATTATAAATTAGCAACCGATATGCCAATGGATGAAATTGAGAAGTTAGAAGCAGGTATTAAAGAGGGAACGATTCATCCTCGTGATGCGAAAATGAATCTAGGAGCTAAGTTTGTTGAAATGTATCACAGTAAAGAGGCTGCAGAAGAAGCAATAACATATTTTCAAACGGTATTTCAAAAGCGTTCACTCCCAACAGATATTCCTGAGGTTACCTGGGAAGGTGAATCTCCAATTTGGATTGTCGATTTATTAGTAGAATTAAAGCTGCAAAATTCTAAAGGTGAAGCACGTCGAATGATTCAAAATGGTGGTGTAAAAATCAATGAAGAAAAGGTTGAGGATGTCCAACTCCAAGTGGAAATTGAAGACGGCTTAATCCTCCAAGTTGGGAAGCGTAAATTTATTAAGGTTAATAAAAAGTAAGGTAGAACGAAGGGCTTTTGTAGCTCTTCGTTTTTTGACATCTAAATGCAAGTAACTATCTTTAATAAAAATTGTTTCTCAACAAATAAAATAAAAAAATGGAAGTTATTGCTTTACATAATTACAAAATAGTTATACATTACATATATGTAAGTTATACAAAAATTAAGGAGGAGTTAAAATGAAAAAGTTTAAAGGGTTTATCATGATGTTAGTTTTTATGGTGGTCATGTCAACGTCAATGGCTGTTTTAGCTGAAGAAGGAGATATTGTCGATACGGCAATTGCAGCAGATGATTTTAATACGTTAGTAGCCGCTGTTCAAGCAGCAGAACTTGTGGAAGCGCTTAAAGGGGATGGGCCATTTACCGTATTTGCTCCAACAGATGAAGCTTTCGCAACTTTACTTAATGAATTAGATATGACAGCGGAAGAACTCTTAGCTAGCGAAGAGTTAGCAAATATTCTTTTGTATCATGTTGTAGCAGGTAACGTGAAGTCAGCTGATTTAGAAGATGGTATGGAAGTGGAGACTTTAAATGGAGAAAAAGTAATCATTTCTTTAGATCCTGTTCAAGTAAATGATGCTAATGTGATTACGGCAGACATCGAAGCGTCAAACGGTGTGATTCACGTAATTGATTCTGTTTTAATTCCCGTAGGGAGCAAGAGTCCATTCCTCAAACAAGTAATAACTCTGTTATGCCATATGTTTTGTTAACTATCTTAGCAGCAGTTGGAATGATATTCTTTATGAGAAAATCTCAATTAGCTAGTAGATAATTACGTTTTTCCGTTGAATAAGATTTGCTGTAAATAAGTTAGGGTGTTGCTTTTATGATTATAAACCGTCTGATTCTACTTCTATTCATAGCTTTATTTGCCTTTTCGATGTTTCATGTATTTCAATCAGTTTATGCAAGTTATCAAACTAACCAAACGTATGAACAGTTGAGAGAAGAGCATAGTGTTCAACCTTTGTTAAACGAAAAGACAGTTAAAGAAGAATCGAATAAAACAGAGGAGCTAATCACTTTTGATAAGTTTGAAGCACTCCTTAAGCAGAACAAGGATACGATTGGGTGGATTACCATACCTAATACAAAGATTGATTATCCGGTAGTGCAAACTGATAATAATGACTTCTATCTAGATCATGATTTTCATGGCAGGAGTTCAGAAGCGGGAACCATTTTTATGGATTATCGGAATGCCCCGGAGTTAACACAAAAAAATACGATTCTATATGGTCATCATATGAGGGATGGCTCAATGTTCAAGGATTTAGTCAATTATCAAGACAATGACTTTTTTCAAGAGAATCAAATCATTACAATCCAAACTCTACATGAGGAAACGAAATGGGAAGTTTTTTCTGCATACGTAACAGATACTAGTTATTATTACATCGAGCCTAATTTCAGATCAAATCGTGATTATCTACAGTTCCTGCAAGAGGTTGGAGCAAGATCGGTTATTCAGAAATCGCTTAATTGGAATGAAGTAGAGCAGATCTTGACGTTATCTACATGTTCCTATGAGTTTAATGATGCTAGATTTGTTGTACATGCGAGACGAGTAATGAACGAGTAGTCGTAAAGATTAATATTACTAAAAAAAGAAAACGCCAAGGGTTCCTTGGTGTTTTCTTTCTAATTAGACTGTTTACTTGAGAGTTGTTGATCTAAAAGAGATTTTTTCGCGTGATTCCATGACTCTATAGAGGATGAATTACCAACAAAAACACTGCAATAAAAAACCCCCGCTATTATATAGCGGGGGTTCAAGAACTTAACGAGAGTAGAACTCAACGATAAGTGCTTCTGTAATTTCAGCAGGTAACTCAGCACGCTCAGGAAGACGAGTGAAAGTTCCTTGTAAGCTCTCAGCATCAAAAGTTACATATCCAGGAACGAAGTCATTAGCTTCTAGAGCTTCTTTAACAACGTCAAGGTTACGTGACTTTTCACGAAGGCTGATTGCTTGGCCAGGTTTAACGCGGTAAGATGGGATATCTACGCGTCCGCCATCAACAAGAACATGACCGTGGTTTACTAATTGGCGAGCTGCACGACGAGTGCGAGCAAGACCCATACGGTAAACTAAGTTATCAAGACGAGACTCAAGAAGAATCATGAAGTTCTCACCGTGGATACCAGGCATTTTACCAGCATCATCAAAAATACGACGGAATTGACGCTCATTTACTCCGTACATGTGACGAAGCTTTTGCTTTTCTTGAAGTTGAAGACCGTACTCTGATAATTTCTTACGTTGGTTTGGACCGTGTTGCCCTGGAGCATACGGACGTTTTGCTAATTCTTTACCCGTACCGCTTAGAGAGATTCCTAAACGACGAGATAATTTCCAAGATGGACCTGTATAACGAGCCATAATTTGACTCCTCCTTGTTATTTTGATGTTGCAAAATAACAACCGCTTGGTAATCTCATACATGATTCATTTTGCTTTCATGCATCTTCGCTTCGACAGCTAGAAGTTACACGATGCACCTCTTTTTTGCAGCCGCAGAGGAACAAAATGATTTCAAGTATATTTACCTTGGCTGTCTTATTTCACACAAAGAATATTATATAAATTTGTGTATCGAATGTCAATTAAATATATTATTAATGAAAATCTCTGCTAAACATAGTCTTCTTCGATAACTTGTTTTATAATAGAGATATAGACCTAGAAAAATTCAAAAAAACGTATCGTGTCAATAAACTGAAATGAAAACACAGTTAGGTATATTATCCTATAATGAACGGTGGTGAGTAAATGTGAATAGTACCATAGATAAAGAAAGCCTTTTTCTTCACTCTATAGAAAAGCTTTTAGTTAAATCATTGAAAAGGATTGATTTTGTCAAACCAGCCATCCTTTATGTTGCTACAGATAAAAAAGTCTTAACCTATTATGAAATAGGTTATTCTTCTAAATCCTTATTAACAGCTCTAGCTTTTTTTCAAAGACCATTCAAGACCAATAAAATAGAAACGTTTCAGGAATTTGAAAAGATCAATTACCGTATTAATTTAGAAGAACAAGGTGAGACTCAATTCTACATAGGCCTTATAACATCTCAAACGGAACAATTAAAAGAAGCACAACTGTTTATCGAGGGACTAGCATTAGGATTGTCGACTTCAAGTGAGAAAAATGGATTATCGAAAATAACGATAAACAAACTTCAAAACCATCTGAATTTCCAATTAGACTTTAACAAGCTAATTCATGTTTTAAGAGAGAATGTATTAGATCAGCCGTTTTTTCAATCATTTCATGTATTGGAAAAAAAGGGCGAGATGTTTGTTTCCTTATTTGAGGAAATGCCGGATTTTGAAAAAGTCAATGATTGGCTACCTCAACTTGCTGAAAGAGAGAATCCTTTTATTATTAAGGAGCAGTATCTAGTTTTTCCAGTCCGAGTAGATGGGGAAGTTGTATTGCTTTTTATGTTTTCATTGGTAGGCAATCAGGATGAAATGAAAAAAGAAATACAACAATGGCTTCATACACTAGTTCCTTTGATTGAATCGAGTTATAAATTAGAGCTTAGAAATAGAGATAATGAACGAAGAAATATATTAATGCAAGTAACAAAGAAATTTCATTCAACGATGGATATTGACGAGATTTTAGCTGAAATATTAAAAGCATTAAAACAAGCTAATCCTTCTTTTGAAATTTTTTTACTTTTGTCTCAAGAATGGAAAGTAAAAGAAAATTTACCTGTCAAACTGTTTAAATATGGTTTGAATAGCGACAATAGTATGGCTGAGAATGCCTATGTAACTGGACAAATCAAGGTAGATACAGATGTAAATGAACAAAGAATGTATGTTTACGCACCGTTAAGAGGAAAACAAGGTGTATATGGTGTTATGGAAATACAAGCAAAACTGGATGAGTCTATAACGAAGGAAGACTTCAGTTTTATAGAAATGTTAGCAGATACAGGTGGTATTGCGTTAGAAAACGCAGAAATTAACCAACAATCACAAAACTTGATAAAGGACTTGCAACTTATTAATCAAACTACTCATCAACTAAATTTAAATTTACGGTTATCAGATACGATTAACTATATGACTGATCAAATTATAGAATCACTTGGAGCAGAGGAAGTTGGTTTCTTTATTTTTCAAGGCAATGGAGAAACCGTTGTGTTAGATGGAAGTTCTCACTTATTCTCACAATCAATAGTTGGCAAATTAGATGCTTTTATTCGTAAAATAAAAAAAGAAAAGGAACCACTGTTTGTTGGCGAATTGAATAAGGAGACTGAAATTAATCTTCCAGGGTTTCATTCAATCCTTGTTGTTCCGATGATGCATAGTAAAGAATTAAAGGGGATGGCATTAGCGGTTCATAGAGATGCTTATTTCTTTACCTTTCATCAGTTTAAATTACTTCAATCCCTTATTCATCATTCAACGCTTGCTTTAACAAATGCTATGCTTCATGAAGAATTAGAAAAATTGGTTATTACAGATCATCTGACACGATTATTTTCTCGTAACTACCTTGATGAGCGCATTCAAGAATCTCTTCAAACAGATGGTCAAGGGACTTTCTTGTTAATTGACATTGATAACTTTAAGAAAATTAATGATACATTTGGTCATCAAGTAGGAGACGATATTATCATACAAGTAGCGAATGTATTGAAACGTAACATTAGAGAGATTGACATTGCAGCTAGATGGGGCGGAGAAGAGCTTGCTGTCTACTTACCAAGAGTACCTATAGATGTTGGAGAAAAAATCGCCCAAAGAATTGTAAGAAACGTTGAAATTGAAACAAGTCCTAGAGTAACCATATCTGTTGGTGTGTCTTCTTGGGATAAAACCGAAGAACTAACCTCACTACAAAGTCTATTTAAAAAAGCAGATGAAGGTTTATATACGGCGAAAGAATCTGGGAAAAATCAAGTTGTTGTTAATTAGAGAAAAGGTCTGGAGCTACTAAGCTCCAGACCTTATTATGTTTCAGATAACATCAAATAACACGAAAAAAAGATGGTTTTAAAGATGCTTCTCTAACGTCTGAACAAAACGTTCTAAAAGTACTTTCTCTTCTAAAGAAAAGCGTGCAAGAACGGGACTATCAATATCCAAGATGGCGATAATCGTTCCATCTTTTCGAATGGGAATGACAATCTCTGAGCGAGAAGTAGCATCACAGGCGATGTGCCCAGGGAATTGATGGACATCATCAACGAGCATGGTTTGATTCTTTGCAACAGCAGTACCACATACACCTTTTCCAACTGGAATTCGAACGCAGGCAGGAAGTCCTTGAAAAGGCCCAAGTACTAAACCTTCATCTTTATTTAAATAAAAACCAACCCAATTCACCTCAGGCAAAAACTGAGATAAGAGAGCACTAGCGTTGGCTAAGTTAGCAATAAAATCTTCTTCACCAGTTAATAACGCGTCTAATTGTTTTGATACACTATTGTATTTATCTTCTAAAGAACCTTTGTATGACTCTGTTTGAAACATATAGAACTTCCCTTCTTAAAAAAATATATCTATCTGTATTTTACAAGAATAACAGTAAGAAATTCAATTATAACTACTGCAATCGTCTGTAACAACATAAGTAGAGTAAATTAGACAACATTTTTAGTTTTTGTCAAAAAGTGCAAGAGGATTGTCGAGCGAAAACTAGAGGATATTGGCTAAAAGAGACGAAACGGTTATATATGCGGATCTAAGGGGGATACCATAATGAAGGAAACGAAAAAAGAAAAGATACTCGACGCTGCTGCAAGACTTTTTTATACTCAAGGCTATGATGGTACTTCGGTACGCGATATAGCTAGTAAAGCAAAAGTAAATGTTGCCCTTGTCTCCTATCATTTTGGTGGAAAAAAAGGATTATATGAAGAATTAATGACTCAGTTCTTTGAAGGCTATCTCCATGTAATAAAAGAAGAGACTGAGAAAATCTCTAATTCAATTAAGGATCAGTTACTCTCTGTCATTCAATCATTAATTGAATACCAATCAGCTCAACATTATGTTGCAAGAATGGTTCATAGAGAAATGACCTTTGACTCCATGCTTGTCCGAGAATTAATGTCTACGTATCTTCGTAAAGAAAAACATGACCTAGAAGGAATGCTACGTAACGGAATGAGAAGAGGAGAGTTTAGGAAGCAACCTACTGACTTAGTTGTTGTTCATTTACGAACGATGATCACTATTCCTTTTTTGTCTCCTCACTATTTGAGTGAACTCTATCAAATTACTACAACTGAGCCATATTTTATCGACAAGTACATGAGGCATGTTAGTAATTGGATCCAGCTTTGGCTTTGTGTTGAAGAAGTGAGAAATACTCCAGCCTTCCTGTTGCCTAGATCAATCTCTTAATAGAAGAGGTTTCTTAAGCAGTTCTCTGTGAGTTAAACTTTCAAAACCGCTTAATAAAGCGGAGGCTTGGTGAGCATCAGAACCATAGACAAGTGGAATCCCAAGTTTAATGGCTTCGTTAATAACCTCATTATAAGGATAGGGTTCTTTGCAAAGCGGTTTAACACAACCTGCACCATTGTAATCGAGCTCGTATCCTTTATTTCTTATTTCCATTAAAATATTCGATATTTCTGTAGTGTAATCAGCTGATACAGGGTGTTTTTTATGAAACTTCCTTGCTAGTGTAATGTGACCGATGCGTTTAGGCTTGTATTTGCCTAAGTTAGCTTGAATTGAAGAAAGCACAGTTTCGAAATATTTCCTATATACAGCTTCAAAAGAACCTAATAAATCACCTGCTTGTTTAAAAACATCTGGGCTATAATCTAAGCATAGATAATTAGCGTCGATCTTTAGAAAATGAACTGATAAAATACTATCGTCTAGTAGAGCGCCATACTCGTTTAAAAACTCCGTTGTCTCTTTTTCAAATCCTTCTATAAAATCAACCTCTAAGCCTAGATTTACATCTAAGTGTCCTTTAAATTCTTTCTTAACATGAATAACTTCCTCAAAATAACTTGTTAAATATTTCCAATCCATTCCGCTATCCTGCAGAGGGGTGGGATCAGTAAAAGAACGGGGCAGAGGTGCATGTTCTGTAAATGTTATCCCAGTAATGTTGTTGTCAATTGCTTGTTGACAATACTTAAAGAAAGTATCTTTAGTACCGTGGGGGCAATATGGGGTATGTACATGTCCGTCATAGATCTTCAAAAACATTCTCTCCTTCTCTAAATAAGATGGAAAATCTCTTAAATAAATCTTTTTACATTAATATGAAAAGGCCGAAAAAAATCCATACAAACTAGCATTTTCATGGTATCATATTATTTATTGAAAACGTAAAAATCTTAAACGATTTTGTCAAAATTAAAGGATTCTTGTTTTTTTTGCCGAAACAACAGGA
Source organism: Halalkalibacter akibai JCM 9157 (assembly GCF_000513135.1). Lineage (GTDB taxonomy): Bacteria > Bacillota > Bacilli > Bacillales > Bacillaceae_D > Halalkalibacter > Halalkalibacter akibai. Next base: position 71,410 of record NZ_BAUV01000006.1, on the reverse strand, counting down.
AACTCAAAATAGACGTTTAGAATATAAGGACATAGCCATATAAAACGAGCAGAAGAAGAAGGGAGTCCTCTAGGATGTATGTGATCTATACAATAATAGCTCTAGTAGCTATTTTTATTATTACTAGTTCGGTCATGCGTAAGCTATATATAAAGAAGTCGATCGGCTTGAGGAATGGAAAAATGGAATTTTGAACCGAGATGTACCTGAAGAAATTGGTAAAGTAAAAAACTTACATATGTCTGGCCAAACAGAAGAGAAGTTTGAAACGTGGAGAAATGAATGGGATGACATTGTTGGGAGTATCTTACCTGATATTGAAGAACGTCTTTTCGATATTGAGGATCTTGCTGCCAAGAATCGTTTTAAAAAAGCAAAGGACTTAACGGTTGTCACAGAGAAAAGGTTAAACGGCATTGAGGAACAAATTAAGCAATTGTTAGAAGATGTTTCGAAACTTGTTGAAAGTGCTGAACAAAATCAATCGGAAATTGATGTAGTACGAGCAGCTTATAAAGACCTTTATACAACTGTAACGAAGAAAAGAGGTTCTCTTGGAAAAAGTCTTCCATTAATTGATGAAAGACTTGACAAAGTGAACGAGCTTCTAGAATCCTTTGAACAAGCAACGGCAGATGGAAGCTATCTACAGGCTAGAGAATACCTGATGGATGCAAATGCTTTAATAGAAGATTTAGTCAGTCTTGTTGAGCAATATCCAAAGCTTTTAGTTCAAGTTGAAACAAAAATACCAGCCGAATTCAAAGAAATTCGTGGAGGTATTCAAGAAATGCAAGAAGCAGGTTATGAATTGCACACTTTTTCATTAGATTCTAGATTAGATCAAATGGAAACGGAACTAGAAAAATTAAAAAATGACTTAACAGAGTTAAGATACGAAGGTGTAGAAGAGAAGCTTGCTGAATTGTCGAACCAAATCGAACAACTCTATGACACATTGGACTACGAAGTTGATTCAAAGTTGTACGTTGAAAACAAGCTTGAAGAGTTGAATCAACAAATTGTGATTGTAGCTGAAAATGTTGAAGCACTATCGAACGAAACATTGGAGGTACAGCAAAGTTACTTTGTATCTAAGCAGCAAATAGAAGCTCAAAAACAAATTTCGGATAACGTTGTAGAATTGAAAAACGATTTATATGTTATCTCCGATTTAGCAGAGCACCAGAAGCAAACTTTTACTTCAATCCGTGAACTGGTAGATGAGTGGTACACGGAGCTAGAAAAAATGGAAAGTCTTGTTTCAGCTGAAAAAGAAACACTATTTGCTCTTAGGGAAGATGAAAGAAAGGCAAAAGAAACTCTTTTAAGCTTAAAAGGAACGATGGTTGACATTAATCGTGCACTTAAGAAAAGCAATATTCCTGGTTTGCCTGAGAGAGCTATTGAACAGCTTGGAGAGGCCGAAGAAAAATTAATGACCGCAACGGATTACCTTGAGCAAATTCCACTGGAATTAGGTAGAATCAATGTACTTGTCACAGAAGCAGAAGAAATGGTTAAGAAAAACCATCAATACATTCTTGAAACGATTGAAACAGCTGAACTTGCAGAGAATGTTATTCAATTTGGTAATCGCTACCGTAGCAGATCTCAAGATGTCGCTACCGGATTGCTTGAGGCTGAGTTATTATTCAGACAGTTTGAATACGAAGAAGCAATTGAATGTGCTGTTCGTGTAATTGAAAAATATGAACCGAATGTCCTTGATATCGTTAAAGATTTTGCAACGGTGTAAGACAAAATAGAGCAATTGCTTTACCCCCTCCTTTTGCTAGTCATAATAATGAAAGCTTAAATGGAATAAAGCATGCTGAAGGAGAAACAAAAAAGATTACAAAAAAACAAATTCACTCGTTTTGAAGAGGTTATTCCAAAGGTCGTAAAATACAGATCTTTTGGGATAGCCTTTTTCTTTTTAAGGCCGTTTTCGTAAGTATTTCTGTTTTTGAATATTGTTTTTTCTCATAGTCAAATGGAGTGGAGGTCACTCGACTCTTGCGAGGGCAGGAGGTAAAGGCGAGACTCACAGGCGTATCCGAGGAGGCTAGGCACCTTCCCGCGGAAAGCGAGTAACTGGAACACAATGAAACGAACATAAAGAGGCAGCGTTGTAACCCACAAACGAAAACAACAAAATGTGAGAAATGGTCTTTTAAAAGAATTTATGCTAGTGAATCACTGGAAAAGTACAGGATTCATCTTGTTATTTAAGGAATCTATGCTAACATATATGAATGCAAACAGTACGAAATGGGGAGGAATTAAGGTGATCTACTTAGATAATGGTGCAACTACGAAGCCATATAAAGAAGTGGTAGACGCTTATGTCACTGTTGCTTCTACTTATTTTGGAAATCCATCTTCTCTTCACTCTCTTGGAATGCAAGCAGAAGGGCTTATTACTGAGTCTAGAAATCGTATTGCTGATCTTCTTGGAGTAAAGGCATCTGAAATAATATTCACTTCTGGAGGAACAGAAGGTAATAATATTGCAATAAAAGGCGTGGCCCATGCCAAAAAAAAGCGTGGTAAACATCTTATTACGACTCAAGTGGAGCATGCCTCTGTTGAAGAAGCCTTTTCCAGACTTGAACAAGATGGATTTGAAGTCACTTATTTACCTGTTGATCAATTTGGCAGAGTAAGTGTAGAGCAAATTGAAGCTGAAATAAGACCAGAGACAACATTAATTTCTATTATTCACGTAAATAATGAAATTGGAACAGTACAACCAATCGAAGAAATTGGAGAAATGTTAGAAAACTATCCACAAATCTATTTTCATGTTGATCATGTGCAAGGGATTTCAAAGGTGGATTTAAATATTAGAAAATCTAGAATTGATCTTCTCACTTGTTCTGCTCATAAATTCCACGGAATGAAAGGTAGCGGATTTTTATTTGTAAGAGAAGGCATCCAGGTTCAATCTCTCTTTCAAGGTGGGGTCCAAGAATCTGGTTTACGTGCTGGAACAGAACATGTAGCTGGGATTGTTGCAATGGCCAAAGCACTGAGAATGGTCAAAGCAAACAAACAGAAACAACGTGAACTTACGCAATTAAAAAATACCTTTGTCACAAAGATACAAGCCATAGAAGGTGTAATGATAAATTCACCAGATAAATTTGTTGCTCCCCATATTGTTAACTTTTCGATCCCTGGGACGAAACCCGAAGTGATTGTGCAATCTTTATCGGCAAAGGGTATTTATGTATCAACAAAATCTGCTTGTTCGTCAAAGTTATCTGAGCCAAGTCGTGTTTTAACTGCTCTAGGGTTGGACTTAGATCGAGCAAGTTCAGGTATTCGAGTTAGTTTTTCATTTGATACAACATTAGAAGAAATTAACCAGGTAATTGATGAACTTAAAATAATAATTCCAGAATTATTGGAGGTCGTTTATACATGATCTATGATCATATATTAGTAAGATTCGGGGAGTTAGCCCTTAAAGGAAAAAATCGTTCGGTCTTTGAAAAACACTTACTTGAAAACATTAAAATGAGCTTGAAACCTTTAGCTAATTTAAAACTAAGCCGTACGTTTGGCCGAATTTTGATTGAATTGAATGGGGAAGACCATGAACCAGTCGTAGAAAAATTACAACATATTTTTGGTATTCATTCGTTTAGTTTAGCTTTTAAAGTTAATAATGATATTGATTCAATGAAACACGGTGCTTTGACTGTACTGAAAGAGAATGAAAATGTAAACACATTTAAAATAACTGCAAAAAGAGCTTATAAACCTTTTCCGCTTGATACGATGGAACTAAATAGAGAAATTGGTGGATATGTACTTGCTAATACATCAGGTATATCAGTTGATGTTCATAATCCTGATCTTAATATTCATGTAGAAGTTCGTGAGACGGCAACCTATATTACGTCCGCCTCTTATAAAGGAGCTGGCGGTCTTCCGGTAGGTACGAGTGGAAAAGTCATGATGTTACTTTCTGGAGGAATTGACAGCCCTGTTGCTGGTTATCTAACATTAAAACGCGGTGCTAAAATAGAGGCTGTTCATTTTCACAGCCCTCCTTATACAAATGAAAGAGCTAAGCAAAAAGTGATTGATTTAGCTCAGTCACTTGTGAAATTTGGTAATAGTGTTGTCTTGCATTTAGTACCATTTACTGACTTGCAAAAGCATATTCACTCTGAGATTCCAAGTAATATGCAGATGACAATTATGAGAAGAATGATGCTCCGTATTAGTGAGAAAATTGCTACAGATCGTGGAATCTTAGCGTTAGGGACTGGGGAAAGTCTTGGTCAAGTAGCAAGTCAAACGTTGCATAGTATGAACACAATTAATGAGGTAACAAATTTGCCTATCATTCGTCCGTTAGTTACAATGGACAAGCTAGAAGTGATAAGTATTGCTCAAAAAATTGGCACATATGAGACATCCATTTTGCCTTTTGAAGATTGCTGTACGATCTTTCTTCCACCTGATTCAAAAACGAGACCTAAACGTGAACAAGCGAATAAATTTGAACAGTTCATTGAGATGGATAAATATATAGATGATGCTGTAGCAAGAACGGAAAAGATGGTTTTAACAAATACTACTCGAGTAAAACAAGAAGTTGAGGATCTTTTTTAATTATTTCTTAGGTGCTTTTAACAGCGCTGTGAAAGCTAAAACTAGGATTCTCAACATTTACCATTAAATTAATTGCATGTTTTTCTCTCCAAAAACTCATTCTATGAGTACAGAAGGAGGTGATTAACATGGCAAGCAACAACAACAGCTCAAATCAACTTCTTGTACCTGGTGTACAACAAGCTTTAGACCAAATGAAGTATGAGATCGCTTCTGAATTTGGTGTTCAACTTGGTGCTGATGCTACTTCTCGTGCTAACGGTTCTGTTGGTGGTGAGATCACAAAGCGTCTAGTACAAATGGCTGAACAACAAATGGGTGGTTTCCAACAACAATAATTTCATATATGGCTGTAAGAAGAGTGACTTTATGTCACTCTTCTTTTTTTGATATTTGCATCTTCATGATGAATCTGGCACGATAAAATAAGGTATACAAAGTAAGATCAGGAGGAAATTGTATGGGAACACTTTGGTTTAATGGAACTTTTTTCACGATGGAACATGAGAATGAATCTGTAGAAGCTGTCTATGTAAAAGATGGAAGAATACAAGATATTGGAAAAACAGAAACGCTAGAAAAAAAGTATAATTCGACTATTGAAGAAAGGAGAGATGTAGAAGGTTTATATATTTATCCAGGGTTTGTCGATAGTCATTTACATATAATCGGACATGGGGAAAAATTAATAAGACTTGATTTATCTAATATGTACTCTGCAGAAGAAATGAAAGTGCATTTAAAACATTCATACACAAAACAAGCAAATCAGCAATGGCTTATAGGAGAAGGTTGGAACGAGAATAATTTCCCTGATCGAAAATTTTCACAAAATAGAATTAGATGAAATTTCACCTGACAAGCCTATGTTTTTATCGAGAATCTGTCGTCATGCTGCACTTGTCAATAGTTGTGCATTACAACTTGCAGGTATTACGAAACAGACAATGGATCCAGAGGGAGGCGTTATCGTTCGAGATGCTAACGGAGAACCGACTGGTTTTTTATTGGATACGGCAACAGAGCTTGTAAAAGAAGTGATGCCTAAAGTTTCGGATGAATATGTAGAAACAGCTCTTCAAGTTGCGATTGATGACCTTTATAAATTGGGTTTAGTAGGTGGACATACAGAGGATTTACACTATTATGGTGGATTTAAACAAACGTTTGATCAATTTAAAAAGGTTGTGGATGGTAAGACAAGAAAGTTTCGAGCACACTTACTCGTTCACCATGAAGCGATAGCTGAAATGGAGCAAGAAGGGTATGAAAAAGGTGAGATATCCTCATTTATTGAGCTCGGAGCAGTTAAAATTTTTGCTGATGGTGCATTAGGTGGGAGAACCGCGTTTTTAACTCAACCGTACACTGATGACCCTTCGACATCAGGAGTTGCTATTCATACGGAGGAAGGTCTTTTCGAGTTGGTGAAACAGGCGCGATTAAAAAACAGGCCTGTCGCTATTCATGTAATAGGAGATGGAGCACTTGAAATGGCTTTAACAGCGTTAGAACGTTATCCTCTTTCATCAGGTAGAGACCGGTTGATCCATGTTCAAGTAGCCAACCTGGATTTAATAAACAGAATGAAACAACTTCCAGTCATTCTGGATATCCAACCCCGCTTTGTTGCTTCAGACTTTCCATGGGTAATCGAAAGGATTGGCCTAGACAGACTTGAATATTCTTTTGCCTGGAAAACGTTACTGAAAGCTGGTTTACATTGTGCAGGTGGGTCAGACGCACCAATTGAGCCTGCAGATCCATTATTAGGCATTCACGCTGCCGTAACAAGAAAAAGGCAAGGAGGAATAGAGGAGTATCAACCAGAAGAAAAATTAACTGTATTTGAAGCAGTTCAATTATTTACAACAGGAAGCGCTTATGCAATCGAAAAAGAGCTTGAAAGAGGTTTAATTTCCAAAGGATTTCTCGCAGACTTCACGGTACTAGACCGTAATCTATTTGCAATCGAACCAGACGAAATCCCTCAAACAAATGTCGAAATGACAATAGTAGATAACTCGATTATGTTTCAACGTAATGTTGTTAGATAGCTCTTTTTTATATACACATTCTCAGGAATAGTGGAATGAAGTGGAAGGTACTTGACTCCTGCGGGAAAGAGAGGGAGGCCACTGAAAAAGGGTGGTTTTCCCTTTTTTAGCTGGCCTCTTAAGCAATGAGCGTAACCCGTTGCTGTTCTTTTAAAGCTTGCTATGAGTGGGGTTTCTCATAGCAGGCGCGCAACGTGTGGAGCCATTGCTACTTCCTTGAGTAAACTTTCAAGAATTTTTATTGGCTTAAAGAGAGGGAAAGGCAAGTATCTGAAGCGCAATGGAACGGAGCCGTCAGTAACAAACAAAGTTATCTGAAAACAGTCTCGAATAATTGAGGGATACTGCTATGTTTGGCTGTCTTCAAAGTAATTCCTTCATTCGTCAACCCTATAAAAATTTCCGTTGTACTCTTTCCCAGAACGAATTATGTTTAAGTTTTAATACTTTAATATGCCTCTCGGCTAACTCCATCTTAATCTCCTTAGCATGCCGGATGCTCAACGCTTCATTATCTACTCCAATAATAGGATGATCATTTCCATCTTGAACAACTTTCAATGTAAGCTTGCGATTGGCGCCAAGTAAAAACGAAGTCCCTAAAGTTCGGTAATCATTATTGTTTAAAGAAGCAATCTCACTTACTTGAAGTGAAGGCAAAGTGGGATCCACCACTGCTCCGTTCACAGACATATTGTAAGCTGTACTTCCAGTTGGTGTAGAAACGATCATTCCATCGCCACGAAAGGTTTCAAAATGTAATTCATCTATAAAAACGTCGATGACAAACGTCTTGATAACATTTGACCGTATAGAACATTCATTTAAACAATAAAATGGCTTTTCATGGTCAACGGTTACTTTCAGAATAGGGTATCTTCTTACCTCGACTTCTTCGTTTTTAATGGCTTGAATCACCTGTTCTATTTCTTGAATAGTAAAGTCAGTGTAAAACCCACTAGAATCAACACTAATTCCAACATATAAGCAATCGTCTCTAAAACCTGTTTTTCTGGTAGCTTGTAAAAAAGCATTATCCCCTCCAATGCTTGCTATGATATTTGCCTCGACTGGGTTAGAGACTAAGGTAAATCCATGCTGCGTGGCAAGCTCACTAATTGGTTGAACCACTTTTTCCATTTCTTCTGTCTTTTTATAAGATAAATATAAATGATTTCTAACTGACACGTTCGTACACCCTCTCATGGAAATGTCAATAATTCGTATTCTATGTTATCATAACCATTGATTGGGAAAAAGAACCAGAAAAATATTGGAGGGTGAGATATGAGTCGAAAACGTTGGTTAGCTTTAATTGCAGTTGCTATGATTTTATTTGTAGCAGTTATTTTTAATGCAGCGACAACAATGATGTTTTCAAATGCTAATTCATTTCTAGATAGTTCTGGACATCAATGGACACAAGAAGTAATGGATGCAGGAGAAGAAATGGGGCAATCCATTGTCGTATTAGAGTTAAATGGTACGATTCAAGATACAGGGGACGGTGGGCTTTTTCAAACAACTGGCTATAGGCATCAGATGTTTCTTTCGCAAATAGAGCATGCAGCAGAGGATCCGACCGTTGCTGGAATGATCTTGCGTGTAAATACCCCTGGTGGTGGAGTAGTTGAGAGTGCAGAAATTTATGAAAAAATTCTAAGTGCGAAAAATGAACATAACAAAACTATTTACGTTTCAATGGGAAGCATGGCTGCATCTGGGGGCTATTACATCGCAGCGCCAGCCGATAAAATTGTGGCAAGCCCTCAGACGATCACAGGTTCAATTGGTGTCATTATGGAATCAATCAATGTTTCGCAACTTGCTGAAAATTACGGTGTTCAAATTAATACAATTAAAAGTGGACCATATAAAGATATTATGTCAGCAACAAGAGAAATGACGGACGGTGATCGAGCAATTTTGCAGTCGATTATTGATGAATCTTATGATGAATTTGTTCGAATCATTGTTGAGGGAAGAAACATGTCTGAAGCTGAGGTTCGTAGAATCGCTGACGGTCGAATTTACACGGGTAAACAAGCGTTTGATTTGAACTTGGTAGATGAACTTGGAAATTTAGATGATACGATTGCGATGATGAGATCAGAGGTTGGGCATTATAATGTGATTAAATATGAGGCACATGTTGGGTTGCCACAGTTTTTTTCGATGTCACTACAACAACTGTTTCGAGCAGATCATGAATTAGCAAGTCTTGAGAGAATCTTATCGACACATCGCTCGCCGACATTAAAGTATATTTATAAAGAGTAGGGGGGAGACAAGTGAATCAACTAGCGGAGCAGCGTAAGAGAGTGGTTAACAACCGACTAAGACATCGGCTGAAACCTAATCGAGAAAACATATTAAGACAATCGCAAAAAAGTGAAGAAATCTCTCCTCCGATTTATCAATATGCAGGATTTTGGGTGAGGTTATGGGCTTTTTTATTAGACTTAATTACGGTATTTTCTATTCAGTTGTTGTTCGTTAACCCGATTATTCGTTATATGAATTTAAGTGGTGTTTCACTCGGACCATTTACTGTGGAAACCATCTTCGGTGCATTGATTTTCTTCCTGTACTTTGCAATCATGACGAAGCAATATGGTCAAACGGTAGGGAAAATGGTACTTGGTTTAACTGTGATATCATTAAGTGAACAGGAATTAACGTGGAATCAAATTATATTTAGAGAAGCAATTGGTCGTTTTATTCATCAAGCTTTTTTCCTTTTGTATGCTATTTATGTGATGGTTGCTTTCACGGAAAGAAAACAAGGGTTGCATGATTATATTGCTGATACAATCGTCGTTCACGAACTTCATAAATAAGAAACGATAAACCTGTCAAAATTGACAGGTTTATTTCGTATTAATTGGGAGAAACTAGATATAATCGACATGTATAAAGGGAGAATGGTATGGTTTGGACATATATTATAATTGGACTTATTTTTCTGTTTGTGGTAATTGCGATCACAAAAGTGAAAATCGACATCCTTTATCGACATCATCAAGACGATGACCTGTTAGAAGTAAAAACCTTTATTTGGAAAATGCGGGTTTATACGTTTTCAGCACCAGTTATTAAAGTAGATGATGACTCTGCTTCAGTTATCGTCGAGGATGAACATGAGATTGCAGGAATGAAAATGAAGAATAAACTCCCTATCACTCCAGAACTTATTGTTGAAGATCTTCGATGGCTAAAGCGATTTTTAGATCATGTTGTTGGATTGCATAAAATCGTTAGAAAATTTTTAAAGAAGGTCCATGTTAATCACTTTAGGTGGCACTCGGACATTGGGGTAGGCGATGCTGCTCATACGGCTCAACTTATTGGGGCGATTTGGGCATTAAAGGGGAGTATTATTGGAATTGTTGGTAACACTATGAGAATAAGAAAGATGCCAAAACTTACAATTAATCCTCATTTTCAAGCAATGGTTTCACACACACATTTATCATGCATTATTTCTTTTAGAATAGGGCATGCTATCATTGCAGGCCTAATGCTACTCAAGCATTGGAGAAGAAGACCGAAGCGAGTAAGAACCAATGCCTCGGTTGAAAAAAATATGTAACTTTAGGAGGAAACGATATGACAGACCATCCAATTCAAGGATTAATGATGACAGCAATGGAAAACTTAAAAGAAATGGTCGATGTAAATACGATCGTTGGTGACCCTGTAGAGACACCAGACGGAAGCGTAATTATGCCTGTTTCAAAAGTAGGTTTTGGTTTTGCTGCTGGTGGTAGTGAATTTGTAGTAGATCACCACGGGCAAGAAGATGCCCATCCATTTGGTGGAGGTAGTGGTGGCGGAGTATCTATTACACCAATTGCCTTTTTAGTTGTAAATAGTGAAGGTGTAAAAATGGTTCACTTAGACAGCAACACTCACTTATACGAAAAATTACTTGATTTTGCTCCACAAGTTGTTGAGAAAATTCAACAAATGGTCGGAAACGGTTCAAATGGTGGAACTCAAGCGACACCTCCTCCTGCAACACCAAACACTACAACGACTGATAACCAAACACCACCACTATAAAGAATGGGGTCTCCCCATTCTTTTTTTTGGCATATTTTTAGAAACTCATGTAATATAAGGATGTACATATTTTCTAAGGGGGAATTTTCTATGGCATCTGTCACGTTTAAAAATAATCCTGTTACATTGATCGGTTCTGAAGTGAAAGTAGGGGACAAGGCTCCTAATTTTTCAGTTTTAGCAAATGACTTGTCTGAAGTTACTCTGGCTAATTCTGAAGGGAAAGTGCGCTTAATTAGTGTTATTCCTTCTATTGATACAGGCGTATGTGATCAGCAAACTCGTCGTTTTAATGAAGAAGCGGCTGGTCTTCCTAACGTTCAAGTTTATACAGTAAGTGTTGACTTACCATTTGCTCAAAAGCGCTGGTGTGCAGCGGCGGGAATTGAAAATATAGAAACGGTTTCAGACCATCGTGATCTGTCTTTTGGTAACGCTTTTGGCGTAGCGATAGAAGAATTACGTTTACTTGCACGTTCAGTATTCGTAATTGATTCTAATGATGTAGTAACGTATGTGGAGTACGTATCTGAAGCTACTAGTCATCCTAATTATGAAGCTGCAATCGAGGCTGCTAAAGCAGCTAAATAAGTAATTACCTTTTACCTGCTGCTAGATTCAGCAGGTTTTTTCATTGGTGTGGGAAACCTTTGTATATATCGTATCAGTTTAGTTAAAATGATGACTAAGGCAAAGATAATGATTTCATGTAAGACTAGAGGAGAGAAATGATCATGAAAGTAGAAACAACCAAAACAGAAGTACTATATACATACTTAGATGAAACGGCCACTTTTTTAGAAGAACACTGGACGGTAACATACCTCGAAGGAATTGCAGAAGCTGGTGAAAACTTATTTACAGGAGAGATCTGTCAAACCGTTTTAGAAAAAGAGCAGTTATGGCTACAGGAAAGGTTGGAAAAAATTAAAGCGGTTGAATTCACACAAGAAGAAGTTCGAAAAGCTTTTCAACTAGCCGTCTTAAAGGGAATGAAAGGTGTAGTTCAACCTCATCACTCTATGACACCAGATGCAGTATGCCTTTTCATTAGTTATTTAGTTAATAAGGTGATCGGGAAAAATAAACAAGACGTTAGTTTGCTTGATATGGCGGTTGGATCAGGTAATTTACTTTCAGCCTTAGCCAATCAAACAACTTGTCCACTACAAGCTTACGGCTTTGAAGTTGATGAGACATTACTAAAACTAGCGTTTGTTAGCGCGAATTTACAAAAACATGAAATTCAATTGTTTCATAAAGACAGTGTTGAACCTCTCGCATTACCGGAAGTCGATCTTGTTGTAACAGATTTACCAGTAGGTTATTACCCGAAGGATGATGTGGCACAATCTTATACATTGAAATCAGAGGAAGGACATTCTTTTATCCATCATCTGATGATTGAACAAGCCATTGCGAAGACGAAAGCTGGCGGATACTTATTTTTTGTTGTGCCTAACTTCCTCTTTGAGAGTGAACAGGCTAAGCAGTTACATGATTTCATAAAAAAAGAAGCCAATATTTTAGGGTTGCTTCAACTACCGAAGACAATGTTTCAATCACAGCAAGCTGGAAAGAGTATTTTTATGCTTCAGAAAAAAGGAGATAAAGTGATTGTTCCTAAGCAAGCTTTACTTGCAGAGTTACCTTCCTTTAAGAATAAAGAAGCATTAGCTGATATGATTAAACAAATTAATAAATGGTTTGAGAAAGAATTACGTATACTATAACGGCAAGCCATCCAAACCAGCAAAAAAGGAAGAAAAGCGCTTCTGAATATCGGTGAAGTGGCGGTGGCTCCGCGCGGGGCGCGATTAAACTGAGAAGAGCGCTCAGTTTATCTTAAGAGCGGGCCCCGGCTATGCCCACCGCATCCAAACCAACAAAAAAGGAAGAAAAGCGCTTCCTTTTTTGTTGGTTTGGATGTAACCGTTTTTCTGAACCGTTTTCAAATCTGAATATAATGAATATGGTTGTAAATCGTTGAATTTGCTTGAAATGGTTGTTTTGTGATGCTTAAATGAAAGAGGTATAAATGGTTTAGCTTGAATTAAAAAAGGAGCTGTATTTAAAAAAATGGCAAAGATTATTGCGATTAATGCTGGTAGTTCTTCATTGAAATTTCAACTGTTAAATATGCCGGAAGAGACTGTTGTGACAAAAGGTCTTGTTGAGCGTATTGGTCTAGAAGATGGTGTGTTTACGATTGAAGTTAATGGAGAGAAAAATAAAGAAACGCTTAATATCCCTGATCATGCGTTTGCAGTTAAAACTTTATTGGACAAGCTTACAGGTTTAGGGATTATTCAATCACTAGACGAGATTGATGGAATTGGTCATCGTGTTGTGCATGGTGGAGAAAAATTTAATGATTCCGTTTTGATCTCTGATGAAGTTCTAGCGGGAATCGAGGAAGTATCTGAGCTTGCTCCGTTACATAATCCTGCTAACGTAGTGGGAATTAAGGCTTTCAAAGAGGTTTTACCTAATGTTCCTGCAGTAGCTGTGTTTGATACAGCTTTTCATCAAACAATGCCAGAGTCTTCTTTCTTATATAGTTTACCTTATGAGTACTATAAAGAATATGGGATCCGTAAATATGGTTTCCATGGTACTTCTCATAAATATGTTTCTGAACGTGCAGCTGAGTTATTAGGACGTCCGCTTGAGCAACTTCGACTGTTGTCATGTCACCTTGGTAATGGTGCTAGTATAGCAGCAATTGAAGGAGGGAAATCAATTGATACGTCAATGGGCTTTACTCCTCTTGCTGGTGTAACAATGGGAACTCGCTCGGGTAACATAGATCCTGCTTTAATTCCTTATATCATGGAAAAGACAGGTCAAGATGCAAACGGCGTACTAGATACATTAAATAAGCGTAGTGGACTTTTAGGGGTTTCTGGTTTCTCAAGTGACCTTCGTGATATTGAAAGTGAAGCGGAATCTGGAAATGAGCGTGCGGAGTTAGCACTAGAAGTATTCACTTCTAGAATCCATAAATATGTCGGTTCATATGCTGCTCGTATGAGTGGTGTTGATGCGATCATATTCACTGCAGGTATTGGTGAAAATAGTGATGTCATTCGAGAGCGCGTATTAAAGGGTCTTGAGTTTATGGGTGTTTATTGGGATCCAGCACTAAATAAAGTCCGTGGAAAAGAAGCTTTCATTAACTATCCACATTCACCTGTTAAAGTTCTAATCATTCCAACAAATGAAGAAGTAATGATTGCACGCGATACTGTTCGCTTATCACAATAAGACTTTCTGGACCCCCTAAGGTATAATCCTTAGGGGGTTTTATCAAATAAGTACCTCACTTTACATTTTCTAAGATGGCAAGCTATCATTAAGACTGAATACTTTCTATCTCGCATAGAATGAAGAAGTAGCGAATAGGGAGGAATGATTGTGAACGAATGGACTGAAGGAGAAACCATAGTTGATTTCTTTCTAATTAGAGATAGAGAAATAAAACAAGCTTCAAATGGTAGTGAGTATGCAAATTTTACAATTCAACGAAATTTGCATATGATGCTCGCCAGGCTGTGGGACATAACTATAGAACAAAAAAAACAATTAGTAAAAAAATCAATAGTCAAAATTGAAGGGACTATCATTACGTATCGTGGGCAACAACAATTAAATATAAAAAGAATTCGTTTAGCGACCGAAGAAGATGAAGTGAATGTATCTGAATTGATTTCAAGAGAAGGGGTTCAAAGAGAGGCACTTTGGCACGAATTGCGTTTAATCATGGAAGAAGTACACTCTCCAACACTTGCAGAGGTCATCAAGACTTTATATAAGCGAAAACCGCTTCGGGACAGACTGACGACAATTCCTGCATCTAAAAATTATCATCACCCTATTATGCTGGGCTTTTGGATCATATTGTTCATATTAGTCAATGCGCGTTGCAGTTGCTTCCTCTTTATCCTCAATTAAACCGTGATGTCATTTTAACAGCTTGCTTACTCCATGACATAGGTAAAACAGAACTATTTACTGAGGCAGTTGCCCCTGATTATACAACTGCTGGAGAATTACTAGGTCATATAACGCTAGGGCTTGAACTCATTCAAGATGCGGCTAGAGAAGCAGGAATTTCAACAAGTAATGTTGAATTAATGAAAGTAAAGCATTGTATTGCGAGTCAGTTTGGAGAGATACAAAATGGATTTGGAAGTCCGGTTTCTCCTAAAACGGCGGAGGCTGTCTTTTTTCAACATATTAAGCAAATGAATACGATGTTGCATGCGTTTGAAATGATACAAGAACGATCAAACGAAGAGTGGACATACTCGCCTATGTTTAAAAGAAAAATGTATACGAGTAAAGAGGGATACGAATGAATCAAAGATGGAATGAAATAAAAGAATGGGAAGAGTTATTTTTCCATTATGATGCAACAGACCTAGGTGGAACTTATCATAAGTGGAATGAACGTGTGTTACAACAGCTAGGACCAAAACAAAAGCAGAAATGGTTAGAAAAAATGGATGCTTGCTTGATTCATTTTCATGCTTGGTTACAAAACAGTCATTCATATGAAGAAACGAAGAAAAGAGTCATTTCACATGCTCGAATTTTTGCGCCTCATATATCAGAAGTTGAAGAACTTCAAAATCTTCCGTTAGAACAACTTGATTACTTAGCAGAACAATTAATGGCCAAACAACGCTTGCTTGCTTTAGGGCAAGGTGGTTTAACAGGAATGGGAGGAACTTTCCTTTTGCTAGCCGATCTTCCTGCTCTTGCTGTCATTCAATTGCGATCTCTGCAGTATCTAGCGTTAGTTTATGGCTATGATGTAAGACGCCCTATCGAAATGGTTAATTTATTGAAGTTATTTTACGTAGCGACATTACCGAAGGCTTATCAAGCCGAAGAGTGGGACAAGTTGATTGAGGAAGTGGAACAGCAAGATCGGGATCATGTTTTTTATGAAGGTGATGACTCGATTCTCAAGCAAGAGAGCCTTGAGCAGTTAACGAATCAATTAATCAAGAGTTTCGTTATAACGATGCTTCGCAAGAAATTAATTCAAGGCGTGCCTCTTGTAGGGATGGCAGTTGGGGCTGGAATGAATTATCGTTTTTCTCAACAAGTGATTGAAATTGGACAGCGCTTTTATCAAAAAAGAAGACTGTTAGATGAATGGATATAAAAGGGAGACTGTTAGCGATGCTAACAGTCTTTTTCTTAAATTAAAATAAAACAGGCAACAAAAGTGGCTATTATACTTACTATGTCATTGTAGGTGTTACTCGAAACCAAATCCATAATTCATTAATAGTTGATGCAAGCTCAGCCATTTTAAGGTTAAGTTCACAGGAACGATCAAAATCTTCTTCCTCGGTTAATTGTTGATGAACTAGTTCTATCGTTTGTTCAATTTCCTTAATACGATCTGGAATGATTCCTCTAATCGTCTCCCATTTTGCTAATATTTGTTCTTGTTGTTCTTTGCTAATTTCATGCCATGATCCATCAATAGAAGGAAGAAAGAGGTCGAGACGTTGATCGTATATGAATTCAATTGTCACTGCATATCACCTCAATTTAAATATTAGCGAATGCTTGCTGAAAATGGAATTAAAAACAACTAAAAAAACAAAAAAATTACTTGCCAAAACCAAGTACCCCTGTTAAAGTAATGAATATTAATAAGAATTGATTTTGGTTTTATGCAATTTGGTGCGAGTAATGAGAGCACTCATTTTTTTGAATAAGTATGTATAAAAATAATATTTTAAGTATTAATATTCACTGGAGGTTATGAGAGATGAGTAAAGAGAAAGTTGTATTAGCATATTCGGGTGGTTTAGATACATCAGTTGCAATTAAGTGGTTATCAGATAAAGGTTACGATGTTATTGCTGTAGGATTAGATGTAGGTGAAGGTAAAGACCTAGATTTTGTAAAACAAAAAGCTTTAGATGTTGGTGCAATTGAATCTTATTCTATTGATGCGAAAAAGGAATTCGCTGAAGATTTTGTTTTACCTGCTTTGCAAGCTCACACAATGTATGAAGAAAAATATCCACTTGTATCTGCACTTTCTCGTCCTCTTATCTCAAAGAAGTTAGTGGAAATTGCTGAGCAAGTTGGAGCTAGTGCGGTTGCTCACGGTTGTACAGGAAAAGGAAATGACCAAGTTCGTTTTGAGGTTTCGATTCAAGCCTTAAACCCTAATTTAAAAGTTCTTGCACCAGTACGTGAGTGGGGCTGGTCTCGTGATGAAGAGATTGCCTATGCAAAAGCAAATAATGTCCCAATTCCAGTTGACTTGGATAATCCATACTCAGTTGACCAAAACTTATGGGGACGTGCAAATGAGTGCGGAATCCTTGAGGATCCTTGGGCAACACCACCAGAAGGAGCATACGAGCTAACAGCTTCTTTGGAAAACACTCCTGATCAAGCTGAAATCATTGAGATTGGTTTTGAGCAAGGTGTACCTGTCTCGTTAAATGGCAAAGCTTATCAACTAGATCAATTAATTCTTGAACTCAACCAAGTTGCAGGAAAGCATGGTGTAGGACGTATTGACCATGTAGAAAACCGTTTAGTTGGAATTAAGTCTCGTGAAGTGTATGAGTGCCCTGGAGCGATGACTCTAATCAAAGCACATAAAGAATTAGAAGATATTACTTTAACGAAAGAAGTAGCGCATTTCAAACCAGTTATTTCTAAAAAGCTTTCTGAAGTTATCTATGATGGTCTTTGGTTCTCGCCAATTACAAAGGCATTACAAGCATTCTTAGCTGAAACACAAAAAACGGTAACGGGCGTTGTGCGTGTTAAATTATTCAAAGGTCATGCAATTGTAGAAGGACGTAAATCTCCGTATTCACTATACGATGAAAAGCTAGCAACGTATTCTACAGATGATGAATTTGATCACAGTGCGGCAGTTGGTTTCATCTCACTTTGGGGATTATCAACAAAAGTAAATGCAATGGTCAACAAAGAGAAGAAGGAGGTCACACAATAGTGACAAAGCTTTGGGGTGGACGTTTCACGAAAACGGCTGAGGAGTGGGTCGATGCATTCGGTGCGTCGATCGGCTTTGATCAGGCACTTGTGGACGAAGATATAGAGGGAAGTTTAGCGCACGTAACAATGCTTGGGAAATGTGGCATTCTTCCAGCAGAAGAAGTGGAACAAATTAAATCGGGTTTAAACATTCTTCGTGAGAAAGCCAAAAAAGGAGAGCTTGAGTTCTCTGTTTCAGAAGAAGATATTCATTTAAATCTTGAGAAAATGCTTATTGATGAGATTGGTCCAGTTGGCGGTAAACTTCACACTGGTAGAAGTCGTAATGATCAAGTAGCAACAGATATGCATTTATATTTACGTAATAATACAAAAGAAATCATGTCAGCTGTGAAGAAGTTACAAGAAGCTCTTTATACACAAGCGACAAAACATGTAGAGACACTGATCCCTGGTTATACACATTTACAACGTGCGCAACCAGTATCATTTGCTCATCATTTGCTTGCTTATTTTTGGATGCTAGAGCGTGACTATGGTCGTTATGAAGATAGTTTTAAACGTTTAAATATATCTCCATTAGGAGCAGGTGCATTGGCGGGTACAACTTTTCCAATTGACCGTGCTTACGCTGCTGAATTATTAGGTTTTGATGATATTTATCATAATAGCCTAGATGCGGTAAGTGATCGTGATTTTATTGTTGAGTTTTTAAGTGCTTCCTCTATGTTAATGATGCACTTATCTCGCCTTTGTGAAGAATTAATTTTATGGTCTACACAAGAATTTCAATTTATTGAAATGGACGATTCTTTTGCAACAGGTTCAAGTATTATGCCTCAAAAGAAAAATCCTGATATGGCTGAACTAATTCGTGGAAAAACAGGGCGTGTTTACGGGAATTTGTTCTCGCTATTAACAACGTTAAAAGGGCTTCCTTTAGCTTACAATAAAGATATGCAAGAAGATAAAGAAGGTATGTTTGATACTGTTGAAACAGTAAAAGGATCTTTAAATATCTTCGCAGGTATGATTGAGACCATGACAGTGAATACAGATAAAATGGAGAAAGCTGTTCATCAGGATTTTTCAAATGCAACTGAGCTAGCTGACTACCTAGCAACAAAGGGAATGCCGTTCCGTCAAGCCCATGAGGTCGTAGGTAAACTTGTTTTAGTAGCTATTCAAAAAGGTGTGTTCCTGCTTGACTTACCGTTTTCTGATTATCAGGAAGCAAGTGATCTATTTGAAGAAAATATATTTGATGTTTTGCATCCAAAGACGGTTGTAGCTCGTCGGAACAGTGCAGGTGGAACTGGATTTGATCAAGTTAAGAAAGCTCTTGAAAAAGCAGAGCATGCTTTAACATTTTCAAGTAAAGCTTAACTCTCTTTCACATATTAATGGTAGTTGTGCCCATACTAACAGAGTAAATTATTTACCTTGGAGGGAGGGGCAACCACATGAAAGAGCATAAGTTAACGAATGCAACCTATGATGCAGACGGAGAAATGACTGTACATCAACAGGTAATGGACTCATATAGCCATGGTACACATGATGAGCAGCGTCATCAGGATGAAATGGAGCATCAATACGACAAAACGAAATACTAGAAATTAGAGATTGATTTTTAAGTGACTAAGATAGCTAAATGCTATTAAGGCCCTTATTAGTCAGTCTCTTTTTTTACTATCAATAGAAAACATAGTATGATAAAGAAGGTCTATTGAACGACCTCGAGTTTTTTGGGTGAGGAGGAATGTTTCATGCGTCATGCCTTTATAACAGCTGGAACAAAAGGACTCGGAGTTCAGGTGACAGAAGCTCTGTTAATGAACGGTTACTCTGTTACCGTTACCTTTCGAAGTGATGAGAAGGCTGTAGAGAAGCTACGAAATCGGTGGCTGGAATTTGAACAGAACTTGCAGTTTATTCAAGTGGATGTAACGAAAAAGAATGATATTGACCGAGCGGTAGATATGGCTTTGGAACGTTTTCAAACAATTGACTTGCTCATTAATAATGCTGGTCCTTATGTGTTTGAGCGAAAGAAGCTAGTCGATTATGAGGAAGATGAATGGAATAACATGATCGAAGGAAATTTAAGTGCCGTTTACCATCTACTTAGAAAAATTGTTCCGATTATGAGAAAACAACATTTTGGAAGAATTATTACATACGGATTTCAAGGAGCAAATAGTGCTCCAGGATGGATTTATCGTTCAGCTTATGCCGCTGCAAAAGTAGGGCTTGTTTCATTAATGAAAACTGTTTCAATTGAAGAAGCGGAGTATGGAATTACAGCGAATATGGTTTGTCCTGGGAATATATTAGGAGAAATGAAAGAAGCAACAATTGATGATGCAAGACAACATCGTGATAGCGAAACGCCTATAGGTAGGTCAGGAACAGGTGAAGATATCGCCCGTGCCGTTCTTTTCCTATGTGAAGAGAACGCAGATATGGTTACTGGAACCGTTTTAGAAGTGACAGGTGGAGTAGATGTGATCCATAGATATCGTTAATGTTAAATTTTGCATATAACTTCATTTGAGTGTGCATTATAAAGGTGAGGTGATGTATATGCGAAAATGGTGTTTTATCCAAGGCGTATTACTTTTACTAACCATTCTTTTGGCTTCTCCTGCTAGTGCCGCGGGAACGGAACTAATGTCCGTTTTTTCTTTACGGATTACAGTGGTAGAACAAGGAACTGAGTATGAGTGGGAATACGATAGCCCGAATAAATATGAATATGAGCAAGGTGAACGTGTAATAAAGGGAGACTTAGCAAAAGACAAAATGGAACACATTTTAGAAGTGTTACAGTTTGATGAAAATGAAAATGTCTCCAGTTTTGTGGAACGATTAAAACAATCAGATTATCCTAATTTAGAACGTGTAGACATTCGCTATATGGATAGTGATAGTCGATTGCATACATGGGTTTGGAATAAAGATCGTTAATAGCAAAAGCCTGAGGCATTCCATAAGGAATTACTCAGGCTTTCTTTATTTGAAAATAGCGGGCTTGAAAATTCGCTTCGAACCCGCTACCGGGATGGGGGCACGCTTTCCGCAGGCGGGCGTGGAACTAACCGGCTGCGCCGGTGGATTTCCACTTGCCCTTTCCTCCTGCAGGAGTCGGCCCCCCATCCCGTCCGCTTTGATTTGAGGAAAGATAGAATTTTCCTTCTCTTCAACGTTCTAACTTGTTTATTTTTATAAACTATTTCACCATCATTTATTTTATAATTTAAGTATTATATAGATGAAGGTGAACCTAATGATCTCAATGAAGAAACGATTGCGCTCAGTCCATTTAGGGACATCTATGAACTAGTTGTCCCTAAAGAGAATATGCTTCGGAAAATCAATCAGGCACAGCCGAGGAGGCTCGACACCTCCCCGCGGAAAGCGAGAAGGCCACTGAAAAGGTGTGTTTTTCACCTTTTCTCAGTGGCCTCTAAAGCGAGTGACTGGAGCGGAATGAAACGAACATATAGAGAACAAGTAACCAACCAGCCTCTCCAAAAGAAAATGACTAAACTCTCAAGTAAATCCTTCAAGCAAGTGAGTTCTGCATATTCAGTCAACAACCTCATGAAAGCCTTATTTTATTACTTGTAACTCTTTTGGATACTTAGTAAGACACTCATAACCAGTGGAAGTGACCAGAACATCATCCTCTATTCGCACTCCTCCAACAGAAGGAACGTAAATTCCAGGCTCTATTGTAAAGGTCATTCCTACTTTTAACTGATCCGTGTTTAATTCGTTTAAAGAAGGGAGTTCGTGAACTTCTGTCCCCAATCCGTGCCCAATTCTATGAGGAAAAAAGTCACCATAGCCCGCCTTCGTAATGATAGATCTCGCTTTTCGATCTAAATCGCCCAAAATGGTACCTTCACGGCATAAACTTAATGTATCCTCTTGAGCTTGTAAAACAGTATGATAGATTTTTTCCTGTTCTTCGCTTGGTTGTCCAAGCATCACGGTTCTAGTAATGTCTGAGCAATATCCTTCAAGCACGACTCCTAAATCAAATAATATAAATTCGCCTTCTTGAACTGGCTTCATACTTGGTTTTCCGTGAGGATTTGCCGATTGTTCTCCACTTAAAACTAAAGTGCCAAAAGACATTTCAGCTATCCCTTTTTTCTTTAGTTCAAACTCAATCAAAGCTATTATTTCCATTTCTGTTCGACCTTGTTTTAAAGCGTGGACACCAACTTCAACCCCAAAGTCTGCTAATTTAGCTGCCTCACGAAGGATCGCAATTTCCTCACTATTTTTTATTAGACGCAATTCCATTAAAGCTGCGTCACAGGAGACAAAAGAAAGACCAGGAGACAATGTTTGAAGGTGTTCTAGTCTGGTTACGGATAGAATATCTTTTTCAACGGCTATTTTTTCTCCTACCAAGCTCATGGAAGCTAAGTGTTTGTTAATGAGGCCCCATGGATCTTCATGGTCACTGTAACCGATAATCAAAAAATCAAAACCAGCTTGTTTGATTAGTGGCTTCTCCATGTTTGGACAGATGAGAAAGGGTTCTTTGTCAGGAAAAACAAAAAGAGCAATTAAGCGCTCATGTGGATCGCAGCGAAAACCCGTTAAATAAAAGAGGTTAGCTTTTCCTTGAATGACTCCGTAAGCGGCTTTTTGGTTCTTTATCCAATGTTGAATGGATTGTAGTCGATTATGTAACATGAAAGTCCCTCCAATCGTGAGATTATTCTTAATTTACCATCATATGATAGAATAAGAAAGAGAAGAGAAGAGGAGAAATTAAATGAAACTATTTTTTAACTACCTTTCTTTAACATTAGGAGCCATCATTGTAGCTATGGGATTAGAATTAATTCTAGCTCCAAACGGGTTAGTAGACGGTGGTGTAACCGCCATTGCAATTATGTTTAATTATCAACTTGGATGGCCAATATGGGTTGTGTATTTAGGATTAAATGTACCGACTCTCTTAGTCTCAGGTCGTTTCATGGGGAAAAAATTTGTTATCCGTACTCTTTATGCGAATGCCATAACGACTCTAGCTCTATGGTGGATGGCACCGATGGCTGCAATTACTTCATCTGAAGTATTAATCGTTTTGTACGGTGGTTTATTACTAGGGTTCGGTATAGGACTAGTTGTAAAAGCCGGTGGTGCCGTTGATGGAACGGAGATGATTGCGATCTGGGTGAATAGACGTTTTCACGTTCCAATTAGTACGTTCTTGCTCGCGGTAAACGCAGTTATTTTAACAGGGGCAGCGTTTATTTTCACACTAGAAAAAGCGATGTTTAGTATTGCTGTCTTTTATATAGTTTCAAAGATGATTGATTTTGTATTAGATGGGCTAAACCAAGGGAAATCAGTGATGATTATCTCGGATTATCCTCACAAAGTTGGCGAGAAACTGTTAAAAGAGTTGGATGTGTCGATTACGTATTTATATGGTCAAGGCGGTTATACAGGAGATGAGCGTTTAATTATTTATTGTATTACGAATCGCTTTATGTATCCCAAGCTGAAAGATGTTGTATTAACGATTGATCCAAGTGCTGTTCTTGAAGCATCCTATGTAACCGAAACTTCTGGCGTAAAAAAACAAACCTTTTTTTCGCAGAATGAAAATAATAAATAAGCAGGAAATTCAGTCAATCATGCTTAAATATAAAATAGACAGGGTATAGATAGCATAAAGGAGTCGATCATGTTGAAGGTTAGTTATCATGGACATTCAGTTGTGTTAATTGAAACAAAGAAAGCTCGTATTATCATTGATCCATTTATTACAGGGAATGGACTATGTGATTTGGATGCAGACCAGTTAAAGGTAGATGTGGTACTTTTAACACATGGTCATAACGATCATGTTGGCGATACAGTGGCATTGGCAAAACGAAATGATGCCCTAGTTATTGCTCCTTTTGAACTGGCAACGTTTTTAAGTTGGCAAGGTGTCAAGACACACCCTATGCATATAGGTGGATCACATCAATTTGAGTTTGGTACAGTGAAACTTACTCAAGCGTTCCACGGTTCTTCTTACACGATAGAAGAAGAACAAAAAATCGTGTACACAGGAATGCCAGCAGGAATTTTATTTACAGCAGAAAATAAAACTATTTTTCATGCAGGAGACACAGCGCTATTTAGTGATATGAAGTTAATTGGTGAGAAAACAAAGATTGATCTTGCCTTTCTACCTATTGGTGATAATTTTACAATGGGACCAGAAGATGCAGAGATTGCTGCAGAATGGTTGCAGGCAAAACGTGTTGTCCCTATTCACTACAATACTTTCCCTGTCATTGAACAAGATCCATTTGAGTTTGCTAATAACTTATCTGGCAAAAAAGGTCTTCCACTATCAGTAGGAGAGTCATACGATTTATAAACTAGAAGATCAAGCCTTTTGATTAAGGGCTTGGTCTTTTTCTTTTTACAAAAGCATACTTATTTAGAAAGGAAAGACTGGAGGGGTGCTTATGAAGCAAAGGTATTTTATGTGTTTTTTATTTTCCACCGCAATGCTTATTTATGGATTTGAATATTTGCCATTGAATGGGTCGGTAGTGGACCAGTTATTTGCCTGGGCTTGGATCGTCTTTGCTGTTATGGTGATAAGTGGGAATGTACTACACCTGTTATATAAGAAAAGCGAAGCAGGAAAGAGAGCTGTACCTTTAAGAAAACAAGAAAAAGTCAGAGCAAGGCTACGGGGATAATAATCTATGTAATTTATGTGAGCCTTGCTAGTCACTTCTTTCACACGTATAATATGTATTAATACAGTTTATATTTTTCGGTGAAACAGCCGAGTGAAAGTGTGGTGGCTATCATGGCTACAAAACATGAGCAAATTATCGAGTATATTACGAATTTAGAAGTAGGAGAGAAGATTTCTGTCCGGTCTATAGCAAAAGCACTTACGGTAAGTGA
Source organism: Halalkalibacter akibai JCM 9157 (assembly GCF_000513135.1). Taxonomy (GTDB): domain Bacteria; phylum Bacillota; class Bacilli; order Bacillales; family Bacillaceae_D; genus Halalkalibacter; species Halalkalibacter akibai. The sequence continues at coordinate 46,697 of NZ_BAUV01000006.1, read as the reverse complement.
AGGCACTGCTTATCGTGCAATAAAAGAATCAGAAAATCAAGGGTTAGTCAGTACAATTGAAAGAGTTGGGACAATCCGGATTGAAAAGAAAAAGAAAGAGAATATTGAGAAACTGACCTATGCTGAGGTTGTCAATATTGTTGATGGACAAGTGTTAGGTGGAAGAGAAGGTCTGCATAAAACGCTTAATCGTTTTGTCATTGGTGCAATGAAACTTGATGCAATGATGAGATATGTAGAGGCTGGTAACTTATTAATTGTCGGTAACCGTGACCAAGTTCATAAAGTTGGACTTGAAGCTGGTGCGGCCGTGCTAATCACTGGTGGATTCGGAACAAGTGATGAAGCGATTTCAATTGCAGATGAATTAAATTTACCGATCATTTCCACAAGCTATGACACGTTTACAGTTGCAGCGATGATCAACCGCGCCATTTATGATCAATTAATCAAAAAAGAAATTGTTCTTGTTGATGATATATTAATTCCTTTTCAAGACACTTATTATATGACTACTCAAAACACGGTTGATAAATGGCATGATTTAAATGAAAAAACAGGTCACAGCCGTTATCCTGTCATCGATTCGAACATGAAGATTCAAGGAATGGTGGCTGCAAAGGATGTACTTGGGGCTTCTAAACAAACGCCTATTGAAAAAGTCATGACGAGTAATCCCATTACGGTAAATGAGCGAACTTCAGTAGCGGCCGTTGCCCACGTGATGGTGTGGGAAGGGATAGAATTACTCCCTGTTATTGATAATCAAAGAAAGCTATTAGGCGTTATTAGCCGTCAGGATGTCTTAAAAGCGTTGCAAATGGTGCAAAGGCAGCCTCATATTGGAGAAACGATTGAAGACATCGTTACAAGTCGAATTCAAGATATTTCAACAGACGAACTAGCCTTTCAGTGTGAAGTAACACCTCAAATGACCAATCAACTTGGAACGATCTCATACGGTGTTATTACTACATTAGTGACTGAGATTGGAAGCCGAGTACTACGTAAATTCAAGAAGGGTGATCTTGTTGTTGAAAACATCACACTTTATTTTATTAAACCTGTTCAAATCGACAGTGTAATCACAATCTTGCCCAAGGTACTAGAAGTAGGTAGAAAACATGGTAAGATTGATGTTGAACTCTATCATAATGGAAAAATTACAGGAAAAGCATTAATGATGGCACAGCTAATTGATTAAAATCAAAAAGGGCGTTATCTAAAAAGGTGATTTAATAACCTTTTTGGATAACGCCCTTTGAACCGTTTAGTTGTCTAACTGAGCAATATAATGTCTAGACGCCCGGTAGCCAAAGATTACATTCGCTATTCCAAGGATGGAAAAGACAGCTCCTACAATCATGTCGATTGTGCTTCTTGGGAAAATAAGCAAATTAGCTCCAAAAGCAGTTAAAAAGAAGCCAAGTGCATAAGTAGATTTTGTTTGATAGATTCGTTTTAAAAGTGATTCTGTTACTTTCCATGATTTAATCTTGTTATACAAGAAGAAAACAGCTGATACAACAATGATAATAGTAAGTAATTTATCCATTTAAAAAGACCCTCTCTTTCATGTTAGTTTTAGTTTGAAAACAGATATGCTATGTTAATAACAAATTAAGTCATAGAGCCGTTGCAGTTCTAGTAGCAATTGTATCGTGATTGCTGATTTTTTGCTAGTGTAGGAACGGTGAACAAAAGGAGATAAGAGAATGATTGAAGCCATTCAAGAGAAAATAAAAGAGTATCAAACCATTATTATTCACCGCCATGAGAGACCAGACCCAGATGCCTTAGGTTCTCAATTAGGCTTAGCTCAATTGATTAAAGAGTTATATCCAGAGAAAAAAGTTCGAGTTGTAGGAGAAGAAGAACCCTCGCTTGTGTTTCTAGGTAACATGGAACAAGTATCAGATCTTGATTACGAGAATGCTTTAGTCATTGTTTGTGATACAGCTAATACACCGCGAGTAGACGATAAAAGGTTTAACAATGGTGCTTTTCTCGTTAAGATTGATCACCATCCTAACGAAGAACCTTATGGTGATTTAGTATGGGTTGATCCATCATTTAGTTCAACAAGCGAAATGATCGTGGAGTTCGTTATTCAAGGAGGGAAACATGGCTATTCACTTAGTCCAGAATCTGCATTGCTTTTGTATGCTGGAATTGTAGGGGACACGGGCCGTTTTTTATATGACAACACGACTCCAGACACGCTCAGACGAACAAGTCTTTTAATTGAACAAAATTTTGACCAAACTAAATTCTACTCAAACTTACATAAAAAAGAGTTGAAAATGACTCGTTTACAAGGATATGTTTTACAACACTTCTCTATTATTTCAGAGGTTGTTGGAGTCATGAAGATAACCAAAGATGATCTAGAGCAGTTTCAAGTATCATCAAGTGAATCGTCGCAATTAGTAAATGCGTTTTCGGATGTGGAAGGATTAAAGGCTTGGGTGTTTTTTGTAGAGGATACTGATAAAATTAGAGTCAGAATTCGTTCAAAAGGCCCGGTTATTAATAAGATAGCGGCGGAACACGATGGAGGAGGTCACCCGCGAGCAGCAGGCGCAACAGCTTATTCATGGGATGAAACAGAAGAGATCATAGCCAAGTTAGTGGACGCTTGTAAATAAGTTTTGGTGCTTGAGTGTCCTTTACATGTTTGTTCCATTGTGCTCCAGTCACTCGCTTTCCGCGGGGAGGTGGCGAGCCTCCTCGGCTGCGCCTGTGGGGTCTCGCCCCTACCTCTTTTTCCCGCAGGAGTCGAGTGACTTCCGCTCCATTTCACTAACAGAAAAAACAATTTCATAGCAACAATTTTTACGAAAAAACCCATAAAAAAAGGACAACAAAATGTAGTGTAATGATTTTGTCGTCCTTTTTATTTATCTATCTTTACACATCTTCAACGGGAATAAACCAAGAACCAATCTCTGTTGCATCCTCATGGACATGTATATTGCTTTTTTCTAATTCTTTACGAATGAGTTCAATTACTTCTTTGGATTCAGCAAATGCGGATAGGCCATTTTTAATATTGTCTACTTTTTCCAATGCCATTTCTTTACGATTTAGCACCATTTCTTTTCCAGTAACGTCCATTTTAATCCCTCCTATCAAATAAGAGCTATAATGTAATTATACACGAAAATATACTCCATTTTGATGAGGGCTAGAAAGAGTTTGAAAAATTGTGATATTTAACTGGAAGGGACAATTTCAACATAGATGTGTAGAGTAGTAAAAAGATCTGTTTCTCTTACAATGAGTTGATACTTTTTTTCTCCAACTGGGAACACTTTATTTTCAAGGGTACTCTTCATGAGCTGTCTCATATTGTGAACAGTCTCAATGTCTTTTCGTTTCACATCTTGCAATTCATTTAAAGCTTGCTGTTTTAGATCAAGTAACGTTAACTGGTTTAATCGGAGTCTACGATCATTTAAAAAATGAATTTGGATGTCTTGAACAGTTAAATCTTTTTGATTTTCTTCGTTTAGTTTCTTTTGTTCGCTAACAAGAATTTCTATGTTTTTTTCTAAAGATTCAATGGTCGCTTCTTGTTCAGATAAACGAAAGATTAAGCCTTCATACACTTGTCCATACTGATAAATAAAGAAAAACCAACCTAAAAGAATTCCGAGAATAATTCCAGCAAAGAAGCGTTGGACGGTTCGACGCTCAAAAAGGGGAGGAACCCTCATGATGCTATGGAATCCCCAACGATCCATTGAATGAAGACCGTACCAGAGTGTGCACCACATAACGCTGCTAAAATCATAAAGCCAGTTTTAAAGAGATCATCATGTGTACCGTAAAAAAGACCTCTTTCAATATTCGTAATGGCATCAAACGTCCCTCCAATTGCAGCAACAATAGCCCAAATCTTTAGACTGCCAGCTAAATCGTGTATGACGGATAAAGGCGGTTTTCCTATTAAAAAGGCTCCAATTCCACCAATGATTGCCCCACCAATGATCACTCCAAAAGCAACGAAGAAATCAATAATGAGTGTAGCAAGAAGTTCGCGAGTCAACATGTGGATCCACCTCTCTTAAACTTTGTCTATATCACTTTCTTCTAAACGTATAAGCTTATCCCTATCATATATAAGACAAGTATCAAGATTTTATGACAGAAAATAAAAGTTCGTTAAGCACACTGATATTAATTAAAGGACAATCTGTACTATACTAGAGGAAAGATCTTTACAAAGATAAGATGAGGAGAGTTGAACATGGAGATTGTGCCACATTATGTTTATAGCGAATACAGTCTTCTATCATCGACGAATCGAGTAGAACAACTAGTAAAAAGAGCAAGTGAATTAGGTTATAAGGCCATTGCATTAACTGATAAACATGTAATGTATGGAGCTGTACCTTTTTATGAAGCTTGTATCAAACATCAAATCAAACCGATTTTTGGGTTAGAACTAACAATCACTATGAGTGAAGATTTAAATAAGGTAGCCTCGCTAAGAGTTTATGCTAAAAATCAAAATGGATATCAAAATTTGCTTCAACTAGCAACTGCTATTGGGCATAAATCAGGAAAAGTTCAAGCTTTATTGAAAGAAGAAGCCCAGCCTTTATTAACAGATTTAATGGTGGTGCTACCTTATCATAATGGTCCTTTTTCAAAATGTAGTGTTACTGACGGATTAAATTGGTTAAAAAATTGGCAAAACCTCGAATCCATTCATTCGAGTGATTGGCTGTTAGAAGTTCAAGCTGAGTCCAGTTCAAATGCGCATGACAGCCAGCTTATAAAACAAATTCAAGAAAAAACAGGAATGCCAGTGATTGCGGCAAATCCATGTTTCTTTCTAGAAAAAAAGGACGCTAAGCTATTTCAAGTAGTCCGTGCTATTCAAAAAGGGATAAAAGTTGAGGATCATCCTCTAACTAAAGAAGAGCTTACGTATTATTTGAAGAGTCCAGAAGAAATGAAAGAGCTTTATAAAGGTGAAGAAAAAGCCCTTCAAGCCACTCAGATATTAGCAGAAAGATGCTCTGTTCAGTTAGAGTTAGATAAACCTAAATTACCAACATTCCCAAGTGGTCAAGCTCAAGATTCTAGTGAATTTTTGAGAGAATTATGCATAAAAGGCACTCAATTACGATATGAACATATAACCGATTCCATTAAAGAACGTTTAGAAAAAGAGTTAGAGGTCATTGAAAGAATGGGATTTAGTGACTACTTTCTAATTGTTTGGGATTTTATGAAATATGCTAGAGAACGTGGGATTTTAACAGGTCCAGGACGTGGATCAGCCGCCGGTTCACTAGTGGCCTATGTTTTGCAAATTACCGATGTTGATCCGGTACAATATGATCTATTATTTGAACGATTCTTAAATCATCAGCGTGTATCGATGCCGGATATTGATATTGACTTTCCTGACCACCGTCGTGATGAAGTGATTGCTTATGTTCAAAAAAAATACGGAAAAGAACATGTCGCTCAAATTATTACGTTTGGAACGCTGGCAGCAAGGGCGGTTACTCGAGATGTTGGTAAAGCACTCGGAACGGATAGTTATTTAATTGAACAGCTAGTTAAGCAAATTCCTGCAGCACCAGGTATGACGCTTAAAAAAGCTGAAAATGAAAGTGCAGTTCTTAAAGATTTAATCGCGCAATCAGAAGAATTATCAGAGTTATGGGAAATCGCACAAGGATTAGAGGGACTCCCTAGACATGCGTCGACTCATGCCGCAGGAGTCGTCATAAGTAGTGAGCCTCTAACAAAGGTGATGGCATTACAAGCAGGTCAATCGACCATATCGTTAACCCAAGCAACGATGGATATTGTTGAGAAGCTAGGCTTACTTAAATTTGATTTTCTTGGCTTACGTAATTTATCGCTTTTAGAGAATATTATTAGTTTGATCAAACAGCAAATTGGAATAAATATTAAGCTCTCTGAAATTCCTTTTAATGATCAAGAAACGTATCACCTACTGAGTAAAGGAGAAACAACAGGGGTCTTTCAGCTAGAATCGGCTGGTATGAGGCAAGCACTTAAACAATTAAAGCCGACAGAATTTGAAGATATCGTTGCTGTAAATGCTCTTTATCGTCCTGGACCAATGAAGTACATCCCGACATATGTAAAAGGTAAATATGGAAATGACCCTATTTCTTACGCTCATCCTGACTTAGAACCGATTTTAAAAAGAACTTACGGGGTGCTCATTTACCAAGAGCAAATTATGGAGATAGCGGTTGTAATGGCAGGATTCTCTCTTGCCGAAGCTGATATTTTAAGGCGAGCTATTAGTAAAAAGAAGAAAGAAGAATTAGCTGAACAGAAAGAAGCTTTTATAAAAGGTGCTCTTAAAAAAGGGTATTCGCATGAAGGAATAGAACAAGTCTACGATCTCATTGAAAGATTTGCCGATTATGGCTTCAACCGAAGTCATGCAGTCGCTTATTCTATGATCAGTTACTATTTAGCTTATTTAAAAGTGAACTATCCGTTAGCTTTTTATACTGCTCTTTTATCTGGTGTTTGGAACCAGCCTGATAAGCTAGCACATCACATTAGAGAATGTAAAGAAGCTGGGTATCCTGTTTATCCCCCTTCTGTGTTGAAGAGTGGTATTCTTTTCTCGATCGAAGAAAAAGGAATTAGGTTTGGGTTATTACCCATTGCTCATGTTGGTTTTCAAGCAGCGAAATATGTTGTTGAGAAAAGAGATACAACAATAGCAGATTTGTTTAGTTTGGCTGTTAAACTCGATCCTAAAATCGTTAATAAAAAAGCAATTGAAAATATGATAAAAGCTGGAGCAATGGATGAATTTGGAGAAAATCGCGCGACACTTCTTTATGCTGTTGAGGAAGCCGTTCGTTTTGCTTCTGAAGTAAATTCGTTTCAAGAGGAAACAGAAGGACTTTTTACTTTAGATATACAGCCTCCTACATACAGAACACTTGAACCTCTCTCAGATCAAGAAAAATTAGATTATGAAAAAGAGGCTTTAGGTTTTTATTTATCCGGGCACCCTATTGAAGCTTATACGAAGGTGCTAGCTTCAAATGGACGGATAACGATCAATGAAGCTTTAACATCTACTAAGGTTGTTAGAATAGCAGGGTTAATGACCTATCTTAAAAAAATTAAAACGAAAAAAGGAGAAGGCATGGCTTTTGCAGCTTTATCAGATGAATCTGATAGCTGTGAGTTAGTGTTTTTCCCCCGAGTGTGGAGTCAATATATGAATCTGATCGAAGAAGGAGAACTTTTCTTATTAGAAGGCAGGTTTGATTCGTCTAAAGAGCGAATTCAATTCATTGTAGACAAAGTCGCTTCAGTTAAAACGTTTAACCCCGCTAAGAAAACGAAATTATATCTTCGAATTGAAAGTGACTTGGAAACACAAGAATTGTTAGAAATGGTGAAAACAACCTTAAAGGCTCACCGTGGCACCATTCCCGTAATTTTATATTATGCGCGCACGAAACAAACACTCCATTTAACAGAGGAATATAGTGTTAATACAAGTCCAGCTTTTTTAGCAGGTATGAAAAAGTTAATTGGTGAAGAGAATGTGATTGTAAAGGAACCTTAGAAAAGATTGGAAAAATAAACTCTCTAGTATCTTCATATTTTCTCTTGGCTTCTCTATTAAATTTCTATATAATTAGAAATGCTTTTAGGTGGTCAGACCAGTTGTTTATCAAGCAGATAAAAACTATTTTCTAAAAGGAGAGTGACGTTGTGGCAACAACTAGAGAAGAAGCCCTACATATGCATCGTATTAATCAGGGGAAACTAGAATCAAAAGCAAAGGTAGAAGTGCGAAATGCAAAAGACCTCAGTTTAGCGTATTCTCCAGGTGTGGCGGAGCCTTGCAAGGAGATCTTTGAAGACGTTGAGACAGTTTATGAATACACAATGAAAGGCAACATGGTTGCTGTTGTGAGTAACGGGACAGCTGTACTTGGACTGGGTAATATCGGACCAGAAGCTTCTCTACCAGTAATGGAAGGAAAAGCAGTACTTTTTAAATCATTTGCTGGCGTTGATGCGTTTCCAATTTGCTTACGTACAACGGATACAGAAAAAATTATTGAAACAGTAAAATTACTAGAGCCAACTTTTGGCGGAGTTAATTTAGAGGATATAGCAGCACCGGCTTGTTTTGAAATTGAAGAAAGACTGAAAAAAGAAACAAATATTCCAATCTTTCATGATGACCAACACGGAACAGCGATTGTTACGTTAGCCGGTTTAATCAATGCGTTAAAAATAACAGGCAAGAAAATGTCTGAGATTAAAGTTGTTGCTAACGGAGCAGGAGCTGCCGGGATAGCTATTATTAAACTGATGCAACGAATGGGTGTTCGTGACATTATTATGTGTGATTCTAAAGGAGCTATCTTTGAAGGGCGTTCATATGGAATGAATGATATGAAAGCAGAGGTAGCTAAATTTACGAATCCTGCTAAATTAGAAGGTAACTTGGCTGATGTTATCAAAGGAACAGATGTCTTTATTGGAGTGTCTGTCGCTGGTGCATTAACAAAAGAAATGATTGAAAGCATGAATCCAGATCCTATTATTTTTGCAATGGCAAACCCTACGCCAGAGATTATGCCTGAGGAAGCGAAAGCAGCAGGAGCAAAAGTAATTGGTACGGGTCGTTCTGATTTCCCTAACCAAGTCAATAATGTATTAGCGTTCCCAGGTATTTTCCGCGGAGCACTTGATGTAAGGGCTACTCACATTAACGAGGAAATGAAAGTAGCTGCTGTCTATGCAATTGCCGATTTAGTAAAAGAGTCAGAATTAACTGCTGACTATGTGATTCCAGCACCATTTGATCCACGTGTAGCGCCTGCTGTGGCAGCAGCTGTTGCGAAAACAGCAATGGAAACAGGTGTAGCTCGTAAAAAAGTTGACCCAGAAAAAGTTGCTGAAAAAACAAAGAAACTTGCTTTAATTGGAGACGGCGCATCAAACTAACTATTTAAGCAATTGAAGGTGAGGGTGACTTATGTCATCAGGACAACCAAAAGTCTACATTGAAGTTATTAAACAAATTAATAACATTATAAATGATGATCAACTTGGAAGTGGAGATAAATTGCCTTCGGAAAGAGAGCTGAGCGACCGCTAGATGTTGGTCGCTCTTCTGTCCGAGAGGCTTTAAGAGCGCTTGAACTGCTAGATTTGATTGAAACAAGACGTGGTGAAGGAACTTATATTAAGCCATTTGGTAGCTATCGTTTAGTAGAAATACTCTTGTCCTTTTTATTGAAAGATGAAAATGCTCGGAAGGATTTAACTGAAACAAGACGAATAATAGAGCTTGAGGCGTTGAAATTAGCTTGTGATCGAATAACAGAAGAGTACATCGAGAAACTTTATCAACTTTTAGTTCAAGCGAAGGAAGAATGGGCTCACGGTGATTTGCCTGTTGAAGAAGATTATTTGTTTCATAGAACGATTGTAGAAGCGTGTGACAATCGACTGCTGTTAAATTTATGGGTGTCTTTAGTTGAATACAATAAAGTTGCGATTGAGCGCTCACTAAAACGTGAAGGTAGAATGTCTCTTGCACTAATAGAGCACGAAAATATTTATCTGGCATTAAAAAAGCGTGATTGCAAACAAGCGATGCTTGCAATGAGTCGTCACTTAGAAAATAGTCGCTTTTAGCTTGTACTATTATGTTTTTAAAAGCATAGAATAAAATATATAAAGCTTAAGCCAATGAGGTGGGAAAATGCTTAAGGATTTTCTGAAAAAGAAGAAAAGGTACGCAACAATCCCTTCTGAAAGGGCAAAACAAGAAGTTCCAGAAGGTCTGATGACTAAATGTCCATCTTGTAGAACGATCATGTATACGAAAGAATTGGACAAGAACCTTAAAGTCTGCGATTCTTGTGGACATCATTTTCGCATGACTGCATATGAGCGTATCGACAGTTTACTTGATGAAGGTTCATTTGTAGAGTTTGACAAAAATATGATTAGTAAAAATCCACTTGATTTTCCAACATACGAAGAGAAACTAGAAGCGGATAGAAAAAAAAGTAACTTAAATGAAGCGATTGTCACAGGAAAAGGCTCACTTAATAATCTTGACCTAGTGATCGCAGTAATGGATCCGAGATTTCGTATGGGAAGTATGGGTTCTGTTGTGGGCGAGAAGATTACAAGAGCGGTAGAATATGCAATTGAGATGGGTATTCCTTTTATTTTATTCTCAGCATCCGGTGGTGCGAGAATGCAAGAGGGTGTATTAAGTTTAATGCAGATGGCTAAAACAAGCGCTGCCCTTCAAAAGTTGAATCGACAAGGTGGGTTATTTATTTCGATTATGACTCATCCGACAACGGGAGGAGTCTCTGCTAGTTTTGCATCATTAGGAGATTATAATTTTGCCGAACCAAAGGCGTTAATTGGATTTGCAGGAAGAAGAATAATTGAACAAACTATTCGTCAAGAGTTACCTGAAGATTTTCAGACAGCTGAATTTCTCTTGAAACATGGACAACTTGATCGAGTTCTCCCACGTTTAGAAATGAAGGAAACACTGACGAAAATACTGGACATTCATTCTTCATAAAGGGAGGTGTACTCATGGCAAGTGAATTAGGTTTTGAAAAACCGATTTTAGAATTAAAAAACAAGATCTCTGAGCTTCGGACTTTTACCGAAGAAAAAGAAATTGATCTAACAGATGAAATAAAAAAACTTGAAAATCGTTTACATCAATTAGAAAAAGATATTTATGGCAATCTTCAGCCATGGGAACGCGTTCAGATTGCAAGACACCACGAAAGACCGACAACTCTCGATTACATTGAGTATTTGTTTACGGATTTCTTAGAGATGCATGGAGACCGTTTTTACGGAGATGACGCTGCTATTGTAGGCGGAATTGCTAAGTATAAGGGGCGCTCTGTCACAGTTATTGGGCACCAACGTGGGAAAGACACTAAAGAGAATATTCGTCGTAATTTCGGTATGCCTCATCCTGAAGGTTACCGTAAAGCGTTACGTTTAATGAAACAGGCGGAAAAATTTAATCGTCCAATCATTTGTTTTATTGACACAAAAGGGGCATACCCAGGTAAAGCAGCAGAAGAACGCGGACAAAGTGAAGCGATTGCCAAGAATCTCCTTGAAATGGCTGGACTAACAGTACCTGTTGTTTGCATTGTGATTGGAGAAGGTGGTAGTGGAGGTGCATTAGCATTAGGAGTTGGAAACCATATCCATATGCTAGAGAACTCTACTTATTCAGTTATCTCTCCTGAAGGTGCGGCAGCTTTACTATGGAAAGACGCATCACTTGCTCAAAAAGCAGCAGAGTCAATGAAAATTACCGCTCCAGATTTAAAAGAGCTTGGAATTATCGATGAGATTATTCATGAAGTTAAAGGTGGTGCGCACAAAGATGTCGCGCAGCAATCAGAAAAAATGGATCAAGTTTTAAATCAATCGATTCAAAGCTTAAGTAGCTTATCAAAAGATGAGCTCATTGAACAAAGATACCAAAAATATAAAAATATTGGCCAATATACACATGTAAACGATGTCATGCCTGTAAATAAAGGTTAAATGCTTCCAGCTACTTAGGAAGCATTTTTTTCGTTGGCAGTTATTGGATTGTGTTTACTTAAGTAAAGTGGTATTTTATTGAGTGGGATGTTTTAGATTATATGAAAAGGGTCATGAAATGATAAGGAAATACACATCCTATAATGACTTGGCTTTTTATTAAAAATTTATATAGATATCTTTTCAAGATTGAGGAGGATTTTTAACATGAAAAGGATTGGAGTCTTAACTAGTGGTGGGGATTCACCAGGAATGAATGCAGCAATTCGAGCGGTTGTTCGTAAAGCGATTTATCATGAGCTTGAAGTTTATGGAATCTCTTACGGGTACCAAGGATTAATTAATGGTGACATTAAAAAAATGGAACTAGGCTCTGTAGGTGATATTATTCATCGCGGTGGTACAATGCTATATACAGCTCGTTGTGAAGAATTTAAAACGCTTGAAGGCCAGCAAAAAGGAATTGAACAATTAAAGAAGTTTGGAATTGAAGGTTTAGTAGTAATTGGAGGAGACGGTTCTTATAGAGGTGCTCAAAAGCTAACAGAACATGGCTTCCCAACCATTGGAGTTCCAGGCACGATTGATAATGATATTCCTGGTACAGATTTCACCATTGGATTTGATACGGCTTTAAATACAGTAATAGATGCCATAGATAAAATTCGAGATACTGCAACATCTCATGAGCGTACATATGTGATTGAAGTAATGGGGCGTCATGCAGGGGATCTAGCTTTATGGTCAGGTCTTGCTGATGGAGCAGAGACAATTGTGATTCCTGAAGCAAATTATGAAATGAGCGACATTATTGCCAAGTTGAAGCGAGGCCAAGATCGAGGTAAGAAACACAGTATCATTGTTGTTGCTGAAGGTGTCGGAAGCGGTTTTGATTTTGGAAAACGAATTGAAGCAGAAATGGATCTTGAAACTAGGGTAACAGTACTTGGCCATATTCAACGTGGTGGTTCGCCAACTGGATTTGACCGTGTTCTTGCTAGTCGTCTTGGCGCAAAAGCAGTTGATTTGTTACTAGAAGGTAAGGCCGGCGTGACTGTTGGAATTGAAAAGAATGAACTTGTCTATCATGATATAAATGAAGCCCTTTCAAGAAAGCACACGATTGATTTAGAAATGTACAAGCTATCAGAGCAATTATCGATTTAATTAATATAAATTTATTAACCTAAATATCAGGAGGCAATTATGCGTAAAACAAAAATCGTTTGTACCATTGGACCAGCAAGTGAATCAGTCGAGAAACTAACGGCTTTAATTGAAGCTGGAATGAACGTAGCAAGATTAAATTTTTCACATGGTGATTTCGAAGAGCATGGAGCTAGAATTAAAAACATTCGTGAAGCTTCAGAGCGAACAGGAAAAACAGTAGCGATTCTTCTTGATACAAAAGGTCCAGAAATTCGCACACAACAGCTTGAAAATGGTGTTGCTGAGTTAAAAATAGGAGACGAACTGATCATCTCTATGACAGAAGTTGTTGGAAATAACAAGAAGATTTCTGTTACATACCCAGGTCTAGTAAACGACGTGTCACCTGGTTCTAAAATACTACTAGATGATGGACTTATTGGACTTGAAGTAACCGAAGTTCTTGATAATGAACTTGTTACTAGAGTAATGAACAGTGGAACGCTTAAAAATAAAAAAGGTGTTAATGTTCCAAATGTAAGTGTAAATTTACCTGCATTAACAGATAAGGACATTGCTGATATAAAGTTTGGTATCGAACAAGGTGTTGACTTCATTGCAGCTTCATTTGTAAGAAGAGCTACGGATGTTCTAGAAATAAGAGAGTTACTTGATAATAACAATGGTTCGGAAATTCATATCATTCCTAAAATTGAGAATCAAGAAGGTGTCGATAACATCGACGAAATTCTTGAAGTATCAGATGGTTTAATGGTAGCTCGTGGAGATTTAGGAGTTGAAATTCCAGCTGAAGAAGTTCCACTTGTTCAAAAATCATTAATTAAAAAATGTAATCTCGTAGCAAAACCTGTTATTACAGCAACTCAAATGTTAGACTCCATGCAACGTAACCCAAGACCAACTAGAGCAGAAGCAAGTGATGTTGCGAACGCGATTTTTGATGGTACAGATGCAATTATGCTATCAGGTGAAACAGCAGCAGGAGATTATCCAGTAGAGTCAGTTCAAACGATGCATAATATTGCTACACGCACAGAACAAGCTCTTAACTATAGTGCAATGCTAAGGAAGAAAACAAAAGAAGAAACAACTACGATTACAAGTGCTATTGGGCAGTCCGTTGCTCACACAGCTTCTAACCTTACAGCTGCAGTCATTCTATCTGCAACTGAGAGTGGACACACAGCACGTATCGTTTCTAAATATCGTCCAAAATCGCCTATCATCGCTGTTACAAGCAATGAAAAAGTGATCCGTAAATTAAACTTAGTTTGGGGCGTTTATCCAATTCAAGGTAGACACTGTACGTCAACAGATGAGATGTTTGATTCTACAATCTCAACTGCCCTTGAGTCAGGCTCAATCAAGCAAGGTGACTTAGTAGTCATTACGGCGGGTGTTCCTGTAGGAGAAACAGGCACGACTAATATCATGAAAGTTCATGTTATTGGTGAAGTAGTAGCAAAAGGTCAAGGCATTGGCCGTCGATCTGCAGCGGGTAAAGTAGTGGTCGCTAGAGACGCAGCAGAAGCGCTTGAAAAAACAACAGAAGGCTCTATCCTTGTTACTTACAGCACAGATAAAGATATGATTCCTGCATTTGAAAAAGCAGCTGCAGTCATTACAGAAGAAGGCGGATTAACTTCTCATGCAGCAGTGGTTGGGTTGAATTTAAGTACTCCTGTTATCGTAGGTGTGGAAGGAGCACTTGATCTATTTAAAGATGGTGAAGAGATCACTGTTGATAGTGCTCGTGGCGACATTTACAGAGGCCACGCGAGTGTACTATAATACTGTTAAGGAGAAGGGAATTCCCTTCTCCTTTTCCTTTTAACAAACCCAACAATCTGTTCGTATAAAGGAGAATGTCATGTTTCGACTATTGTTACTACTCATTATTATCGTACCGGCTCTAGAGATTGCTGTACTAATTTTATCTGGAAATGTTTTAGGAGTATGGCCAACGATCTTACTAATCATTGCAACAGGGGTTCTCGGCGCTTGGCTAGCAAAAAAAGAAGGGCTTCAAGCCATCAGGTTAGCTCAATTACAAGCTCAGCAGGGGCAGCTTCCAAGCGGTGTACTTTTAGATGGAATTTGTATCTTAATCGGAGGTGTAGTCTTACTAACACCAGGATTTATTACAGATGCGATTGGCTTCTTTTTATTAATCCCGAAAACGAGAACTTACGCTAAAGCTCTTCTTTTGAAGTTATTCCATACCATGATTAAAAACGGCAATTTCATTGTGGTGAATAGAAGGTAAGTAAAGTCTATGGGTGAGAATTAATTTTTTTAATTTAAGGAGGACTTTTCTCTGTCACAAGCGTCGATATTTATGTTAGTGTTGTTAGGAGTGGCAGTTGTCGCTAAAAATCAATCATTAATGGTAGCTGTCGGAGTGTTACTTGTCGTAAAATGGGTTGGTTTAGGTGATAAGTTATTCCCACTCTTTCAACAAAAAGGAATTAATATTGGAGTAACCGTCATTACAATTGCTGTCTTAACACCAATTGTCACAGGGGAAATTGGATTTAAGCAATTAGGAGAAGCTGTTAAATCATCTTATGCTTGGATCGCTTTAGGAGCTGGTATATTAGTAGCAATTATTGCAGCAAATGGAATTGATTTGTTGAAAAATGATCCTCATATAACAACCGCTTTAGTTTTTGGAACGATATTAGCTGTAGCTCTTTTCAAAGGAGTTGCGGTAGGGCCTTTAATTGGTGCTGGAATTGCTTATTTTGCAATGAGACTGGTTTCGTTTCTTTCGAATCTATGGGGATAATTTTGAACATTAAGTATTTGGTTCTTACTAAAACTGCAGAAAAATAAAGAATCTAAAAACAACTTTCAAAGAAAACGTTCACAAAAGCTTAATATATAGTTATAATAGAAGTTGTGAAATCCTTATACATAGAATAGCTACATTCTATGATATTAGAAATGTAAGCATTTACTATATGGGGAAAATAAGTTTTGAAGAAAAGGAGAGGTTAACGTGAGTACAACTCGTGGTCTAGAAGGAATTGTAGCAACGACATCTAGCGTTAGTTCCATTATTGAAAGTGTCCTTACTTATCAAGGGTATGATATTGATGATTTAGCAGATAATGCGAGTTTTGAAGAGGTTGTTTACCTCCTATGGAATGGACGTTTACCTAATTCAGTTGAGTTAAGTCAATTTACTCAAGAACTTGCTAACCATGCAGAAATTCCTAATCAAATTATAGAGCAAATGAAAGCTTATCCTATTGATAAGGTTCATCCGATGGCAGCATTACGTTCAGCTATTTCAAGTTTGGCATTATTTGATGAAGAAGCAGATGTAATGGAAGAGGAAGCTAATCGTTTAAAAGCAATCAAGATTCAAGCTCAGATCCCTACGATCGTGACAGCGTTTTCACGTATTCGCGAAGGATTAGAGCCTGTGGCACCACGTAGTGACCTTGCTTTCGCTGCGAATTTCTTATACATGTTAACTGGAAATGAACCAGACGAGATTGCGGTTAATGCCTTTAATAAAGCGCTTGTATTGCATGCTGACCATGAGTTGAATGCATCAACGTTTACAGCTCGAGTCTGTGTGGCAACTTTATCTGATGTTTATTCTGGAATCACTGCTGCAATAGGAGCGCTAAAAGGTCCATTACACGGTGGTGCTAATGAAGCGGTTATGAACATGTTGATGGATATTGATAAAGTTGAGAATGTAGAACCTTATATTCGAAAAGCGTTAGATAATAAAGAAAAAATTATGGGCTTTGGACACCGTGTTTATAAAGATGGTGACCCACGTGCGAAACATTTGAAAGACATGTCAAAAAAGTTAACTGAAATTACTGGTGAAACTAAGTGGTATGAGATGTCTACAAAAATTAATGATATGGTAACAAAAGAGAAAGGTCTTCTTCCAAATGTAGATTTTTACTCTGCAAGTGTGTACCATAGCTTAGGTATTAAGCATGATTTGTTTACACCTATTTTTGCTGTAAGTCGTGCATCAGGATGGTTAGCTCACATCTTAGAGCAATACAGTAATAATCGCCTGATCCGTCCGCGTGCTGAGTATGTAGGACCAGGAAAACAAACATATATTCCAATTGAACAACGCTAAAGCGTGCTCGGGGGGAGATCCTCCCTGTACATAGATTGACAAATAGGCAGAATATTAGCTACATTAGACTAGATGGTCTTATTATTTTCTTATTATCTTAGGAGGTTATGAACATGGGAGAAGTAATTAAAGTAAACAATGGTGTGCTAGATGTACCTAATAATCCAATCGTTCCTTACATTGAAGGAGACGGTATTGGACCTGACATTTGGGCTGCAGCTTCACGCGTATTAGATGCAGCAGTTGAAAAAGCTTACAATGGTGAAAAGAAAATTGAGTGGAAAGAAATCCTTGCTGGTGAAAAAGCATTTAATCAAACTGGTGAGTGGTTACCTGAAGCTACTTTAGATGCTGTGCGTGAATATCTAATTGCTATAAAAGGACCATTAACAACTCCTATCGGTGGCGGTATTCGTTCTTTAAACGTTGCTCTTCGTCAAGAGCTAGATCTTTATGTTTGTCTACGTCCGGTTCGTTATTTTGATGGTGTTCCATCACCAGTTAAACGTCCTGAAGACACAGACATGGTTATCTTCCGTGAAAACTCAGAAGATATCTATGCTGGTATTGAGTACAAAGAAGGATCTGAAGAAGTGAAAAAGCTTATCGCTTTCTTACAAAATGAAATGGGAGCAAGCAAAATTCGTTTCCCTGAAACTTCAGGAATTGGTATTAAGCCAGTATCTCAAGAAGGAACAGACCGACTAGTTCGTGCAGCAATCCAATATGCAATTGATGAAGGTCGTAAGAGTGTAACTCTAGTTCATAAAGGAAACATCATGAAGTTTACTGAAGGAGCGTTTAAAAACTGGGGTTATGAGTTGGCTGAGCGTGAATTCGGAGATAAAGTATTCACTTGGGCACAATATGATAAGCTAGTTGAAACTGAAGGTAAAGACGCTGCTAACCAAGCTCAAGCTGAAGCTGAAGCTGCTGGCAAAATCATTGTAAAAGATTCAATTGCTGATATCTTCTTACAACAAATCTTAACTCGTCCTAAAGAGTTTGATGTAGTAGCTACAATGAACTTAAATGGTGACTACATTTCTGATGCACTTGCTGCTCAAGTAGGTGGAATTGGTATTGCTCCAGGAGCAAACATCAACTACGATACAGGACACGCAATTTTTGAAGCAACACACGGAACAGCTCCAAAATATGCTGGTCTTGATAAAGTAAACCCATCTTCAGTTCTTCTTTCTGGAGAGTTAATGCTTCGTCACTTAGGTTGGTTTGAAGCTGCTGATATGATCATGTCTGCAATGGATAAAACAATCGCTAGTAAAGTAGTAACTTACGACTTCGCTCGTTTAATGGATGGTGCGACAGAAGTATCTTGCTCTGGTTTCGCTGACGAGCTTATCAAAAATCTATAATTATTAATTAGAAAACCAAAAGGACGGATTTCCCTTTTGGTTTTCTTGTAAAAACTTTGAAAGCGCTTTAATTCATCTGATAGAAATGGATGAATTTGACTTTAACCATGTAACTTTGGGATACTGAACTTATTACTTAATAGGGGAGTGTGTGTATCATGGCAATTAAACGTAGAAAGATTTCCGTAATTGGTGGAGGGTTTACTGGGGCTACTACAGCTCTAATGGTAGCTCAAAAAGAACTTGGTGATGTTGTTCTTCTCGATATTCCACAAATGGAAGGCCCAACAAAGGGTAAAGCTCTGGACATGATGGAGGCTACACCTGTTGCGGGAATCGACTCAAATATTGTTGGTACTTCTAATTATGAAGATACGAAAGATTCTGATGTGGTTGTAATCACAGCAGGCATCGCACGAAAGCCTGGCATGAGCCGCGACGACCTTGTTAACACAAACGCAGGAATTATGAAGGCAGTAACAAGAGAAGTAGTTAAATACTCTCCAAATTGCTATATCATTGTTTTAACAAATCCGGCTGATGCTATGACTTACACCGTATTTAAAGAATCAGGTTTCCCTAAAAATCGTGTAATTGGTCAATCAGGTGTTCTTGACACAGCTCGTTTCCGTACGTTTGTGGCTCAAGAGTTAAACCTTTCTGTTGAAGATATCACTGGTTTCGTTCTAGGTGGACATGGCGATGACATGGTTCCATTGATCCGTTATTCCGCTGCTGGCGGAGTGCCGCTTGAAAAGCTTATTTCAAAAGACCGTCTAGATGCTATTGTTGAACGCACAAGAAAAGGTGGCGGAGAAATTGTTGGTCTTTTAGGTAACGGAAGTGCTTACTACGCTCCGGCCGCATCTCTTACGCAAATGGTCGAAGCCATCATAAAAGATAAGAAACGTGTGATCCCTACAATTGCATACCTAGAAGGTGAATATGGATATAGTGACCTTTACGTTGGCGTTCCGACAATCCTTGGGGGAGACGGAATTGAAAAAATCATTGAACTAGATCTAACAGAAGACGAGCAAGTGGCTCTTGCAAAATCTGTTGAATCTGTTCGTAATGTTATGTCCGCTCTACCGAAAGCTTAATGATCTGACTGCACCGCATTTTTGCGGTGCTTTTTGTATTAGACCTAGTCAGGATGTAGAAGTAAAATAAAAGAGCCAGTTGCTTTTTTCGACATTCCTATTAACATCTCAATAATCTAAAAATAGAGTTATCCGTATTATGCTAATTTTTGCTATACTTAAATTATAAAAAATAGAGAAGATAGATGTACTTGGATGTTTGGCAGCGGTAAACTGTAATATAATGCCTTTTAATGGCTTCTGGAGGATGGAACATGTCACAGCGTTTATTAATTGTTGATGATGAGGAATCGATTGTCACTTTACTACAGTTTAATTTGGAGCAATCTGGTTTTGATGTAACAACAGCGATGGACGGTGCAACGGCGCTAGAACTCGCAACTAATGAAACTTTTGATTTGTTAATTTTGGACTTGATGTTACCTGAAATGGATGGTCTAGATGTATGTAAAAACTTAAGATTAAACAAAGTAATGACACCGATCCTAATGCTTACAGCTAAAGATGATGAATTTGATAAAGTACTTGGACTAGAGCTAGGTGCAGATGATTATATGACTAAGCCATTTAGCCCGAGGGAAGTCGTTGCCAGAGTTCGAGCTATTTTGAGAAGGGTTAATCCACCTTTTGTAGAAGAAACAACTGGAAAAAATGATACTAAATCAGAAACGATTAAATTCGGTGAAGTTGAAATACATCCTGAGAATTATGAAGTATTGTTTAAGAATCAACCTATTGAGTTAACACCTAAGGAATTTGAATTGCTTCTTTACCTTGCTACAAATAAAGGTCGAGTATTAACAAGAGATCAACTTTTAAATGCTGTTTGGAATTATGAATTTGTTGGAGACACTCGAATAGTTGATGTACACATTAGTCATCTTCGTGAGAAAATTGAGACGAACACAAAGAAACCAGTTTATATAAAAACAATAAGAGGGCTTGGGTATAAGTTAGAGGAGCCTATTTTGAATGTCTAAGCTACGTTTTAAGCTGATATCAGCCATATTACTAACTACTCTTCTAGTTATGACTGGTCTTGGAATAGTGATTGGACAGTTATATCAATCTTTTTATGTGAATAATCTAACTGACCGAATCGAAAAAGAAGCTGAGTTAGCGGCCTATGTAATAGGAGAAGAAGGGATTAGAGCTGATACAGCTCAACGCTTTGCACTTGATATTTCAAAGGCATTAGATGCGAGAGTAACGATTATTTTATTAGATGGTACTGTTATTGGTGAATCGGCAACTGATCCTGCTTTAATGGATAACCACCGGACTAGACCAGAAATTATTGCAGTAGAAAGAAATTTAGAAGGAAGAGAAATTCGTTATAGTGATACAGTTGGGGACGAATTACTTTATTATGCAGTACGAATATTTAACCCAGAGCGTGAAACAGTTGGTACCTAAGATTAGGTTTATCGACTCAGGAATTAGCAGAAATGGACCAAATCATTTGGGGAATTTTGCTAACTAGTTTTACAATTGCTTTCATTATTATTGTTTCGATAACCTATCGTGTAGCTAATGAGATGATTCGTCCAATAGAAAGTGCAACAGTGGTTGCCAATGAATTAGCAGAGGGAAATTATAAAGCAAGAACTCAAGAAGGTAAGCGGGACGAAATAGGTCAGTTAACAAGGTCAATAAATATATTAGCTTATAATCTAGAACAACTTACAAGAAGACATCAAGCTCAGAAGGAACGAATGGAAACGTTAATTGAAAACATGGGGAGTGGCCTCATTCTTATTAACACCAAAGGGGATATCTCGATTATAAATGGTGCTTGTAGAACGATTTTTCAAGAGAATACCGACCTCTGGCTAAATCAACTTTACCATGATGTAATTAAACATAAAGAGGTTATCCGAGTTGTGCAAACGATTTTTATGACGGAAGAACACCAAAGGATGCAAATCCATTTTCCAGTTCACCTTGAAATGCGGCATTTTGAAGTGTTCGGCTCTCCGGTTATGAGTAATAGAGGGAACTTAAAAGGAATTGTGCTTGTCCTTCATGATATAACCGATTTAAAAAAATTAGAGCAAGTTAGAACAGATTTTGTAGCTAATGTTTCTCATGAATTAAAAACGCCTGTTACATCTATTAAAGGCTTTACGGAAACGCTCTTGGACGGGGCAATGAATTCTGAGCATTAAGAGTTAAGTTTTTAAATATAATTGCAAAAGAGAGTGAACGACTACAAACGTTAATCGAAGAACTACTTGAATTATCAAAAATAGAACAATCCTACTTTAAGCTTAATTGGGCTACAACCGATTTAAAGCGAATCATTGAAGAGGTGTATGATTTACTGAAAGAAAAAGCATCAACTAAAGACATTTTTTTAGATTTAGTTATAGAAGGAGATACGACATTAGAAGGGGATGCAGCACGTTTAAAACAAATCGCTATTAATTTAGTAAATAATGCGATTATGTACACCCCGTCTGGTGGTAAAGTGACGATCTTCTTAAAAGGAAGAGACAGCAGAGTCGAACTAGATGTAATAGATACAGGAGTAGGAATTAGTGAAAATGAACTTCCTAGAATTTTTGAACGATTCTACCGGATCGACAGAGCTAGAAGTAGAAATTCTGGAGGCACAGGTCTAGGACTGGCAATTGTAAAACATTTAGTAGAAGCGCACGCTGCTAAGATTACAGTGAATAGTGAGATAGGCAAAGGAACGACTTTCTCGATCGAACTAAAAAAAGAACGGCAGCAACCAGATGAATAAACGTTTACAAAACATTTACAACCGCTTTATACAAGCTTAACGTTGTCTAATTACAATGTAATAGAACGGTTTCATCACTGCCGATCAAATAGGCTAGTTCCTATTTGAACAAAGTACATCCCCTTTTACGATGTGAGCACCCCCTTATGCTCACATCCTTTTTATAGGTTTTCAATAAATCGGCCGCCCTTGCCGATTTATTGAAAACCTATGCATTGAGCGGAGTCGCTACAAGCCCTTAAGCCTTCTATGAACGGTTTTCTCATAGAAGGCGAGTAGCGAACGGAGCCAATGCCACGACTTACGCTCATGTCAATATAGTTCAAATCCCCGCAAACTACTAACCTTCCCAAGCTCAAACCCACCGACTAATTTTATCCATAACCACCATCTACAATATACATAGTTTTGTTATTCAAGCCCAATAACGCAAAAAATTGTACTATAATGAAAAAGAATGGAATTACATTAAGAATAGTGAAACTTTTCTAAGGTAAATCCGTAGATAAGTAGAGATTATTGCGAAGGGATGATTTGATGACGATTAAGCAACTACTCGTTGGCTTTGTAACCTTAATTGGTGGAGCCATCCTTGCTCTGTTTTTAATCACAGGATGGTACATAGTCGATGAATCTGAACAAGCAGCACTTATAACTTTTGGAAAAGTAGAGGACACGATTTCTGAGCCAGGTTTGAAGTTTAAGATGCCTTGGCCAATCCAAAGAGTAGAAATTTTATCAAGAGGTACGTACACGCTTCAAGTTGGTTATCAAGAAGAAGGCGGAGAAGTTGTTGAATTTACAAACGAAGCTAAAATGATAACAGGCGATGAAAATATTCTTTATGCTGACTTAGCGGTACAGTGGAGAATTAGCGATCCGGAACAATACCTTTATAGTACGGTAAATGCAGAGCAAGTACTTTACAATGCTACTTCTGCTGCTTTACGTGGTGTAATTGGTAGCACAAGAATAGATGATGTACTAACAGATCAAAGACCTGAGGTGGAAGCCCAAGTTTTTGAAAATTTAATTAAACTGCTTGAAATCTATCAAATTGGTGTAAGTATACAAGATGTTAAATTACAGGATGTCGAACTACCTACAGAGGAAGTCCGTCGTGCATTTACAGAGGTAACCGATGCTCGTGAGCAACGTCTAACCAAAATTAATGAAGCTACAAGATATCGTAATCAGCTTATTAATGAAGTTGAAGGGGAAAAGGATGCGATTATTTCTAGAGCGGAAGGAACTCGAGCAGAGCGAATTGAGCGTGCTCGTGGGGATGTAGCTAGGTTTGACGCTTTGTATACAGAGTATCTTGTTAATCCAGATGTCACTCGTCAACGTCTTGTATTAGAAACGTTAGAAACTGTCTTGCCTAGTACTGAGATTTACATTATGGATAGTAACAATGATACTGTAAGCTATTTACCAATTAGGCCACTTGAGCGTGGGCAAAATACCGCTGCTGAAGGAGGAAGTAACTAATGAGTGATGATAACATTGTAGATATTAATGAACGTCGACCAAGTGATGAATGGAGAAAGTATGCAAAACTTGGTGCTATAGGAATTATATTGGTTGTACTTCTTGGAACGATTATTAGCAATCTATTTATTGTGGAACAAGGAGAGTACAAAGTCGTTCGTCAATTTGGTGAGGTTGTACGAATCGAATCTGAACCTGGCTTAAGTTATAAAATACCTTTTATCCAATCAGTTACCACTTTACCGAAATATCAAATGGTCTATGACATTCCGCCAGCTGAAATCAATACACGAGACAAAAAGCGAATGTTAGCTGATCATTACGCTTTGTGGAGAATTGAAAGCCCGCAGTTAATGATTGCAAATGCAAGAACCGAACAGCAAGCGGAAGCCATTATGGGTGAGTTAATTTTCTCGGCAATTCGTGCTGAACTTGGTCAATTAGACTTTGATGAAATTATCAATGAAGAAACTTCTTCTAGAGGTAACTTTAATGAGCTTGTTCGAAATCGAGTAAATGATGCATTGGAACGTGGTAACTACGGCATTGTTTTAACTGATGTTCGGATGAAGCGTACCGACTTGCCACAAGAAAATGAAGAAGCTGTTTATAGCCGAATGATTTCTGAGCGTCATGCAACTGCACAAGAGTACTTATCACAAGGGGATGCGGAAGCTAATCGTATCCAATCGTCAACAGATCGTGAAGTAACAGAAATGATCGCAACCGCTAATGCCGATGCGAAAGAAATTGAAGGGGAAGGGGAAGCAGAAGCTGCTCGTATCTACAACGAATCATTTGGACGTGATACAGAGTTTTATCAGCTTTATCGTACCCTTCAGTCATATGAAAAGACAATAGGTGAGGAGACTGTTATCGTACTTCCATCTAATTCACCATATGCAAGAATCTTAATGGGATATACGGAATAACTAAGATGAGAGAGCGACATTCGTTGCTCTCTTTTTTCTCATTTTGCGGTTGCTATGCTACAATAAATGAAAGAAAACAGAAGAGAAAGGGGCTTATCAATTGAAGAAGCTCGTATTAATAGATGGAAATAGCATAGCGTATCGCGCTTTTTTTGCTTTACCGCTGTTAAACAATGAAAAAGGCGTTTACACAAATGCAGTTTATGGTTTTACAACGATGTTATTAAAAATCATAGAAGAAGAAAAACCAACACATATGTTAGTTGCTTTTGATGCTGGTAAAACAACGTTTCGTCATAAAACGTTTGATGAATATAAAGGGGGACGTCAAAAAACGCCACCAGAACTTTCTGAGCAATTTCCTTTAGTAAGGGAGTTACTTGATGCGTTTAACATCTCACGGTTTGAATTAGAAAACTATGAAGCCGATGATATTATTGGCACACTTGCTAAAAAAGCTGCTAATAAAGATTTCGACGTAAAAGTCTTCTCAGGTGATAAAGATTTACTTCAACTAGTATCAGACAAAGTAACGGTTGTTTTAACGAAAAAAGGAATTACAAATGTTGAAGCATATGATGAAGCTTTGATTGAGGAAAAGTACGGAATTACGCCTAATCAGATTATCGACATGAAAGGACTCATGGGAGATAGTTCCGATAATATCCCTGGTGTACCTGGAGTCGGTGAAAAAACAGCGCTTAAGCTTTTAAAGGAATTTGGTTCAGTTGAAAAAGTATTGGAATCGATTGATCAAATCTCTGGTAAGAAGATGAAAGAAAAGCTAGAAGAAAACCGTGAGCAAGCCCTTATGAGTAAAGAACTCGCAACCATCTTTTTAGAAGTGCCTTTTGACACGGAGATTGATGACCTGAGTTTCGGTGACTATGATCAGAAGAAAGTTGTAGACTTCATGAAAGAACTTGAGTTTACTTCGTTAGTTACTAAGTTCGATACAGAAGGTGCGGAAGAAATTGAACTAGAAGAGATTACGTTCGACATTCTAGAAGAAGTGGAAGACAAGCACCTTACGACCGAAGCGGCTCTTATAGTCGAAGTATTGGATGAAAATTATCATCAAGCTCCAATTGAAGGCTTCGCATTAGTTAACGAAAAAGGTCGCTTTTTTATCCCCACTGAAAAAGCTTTAGACTCCGTAGCTTTTGTAAATTGGTTAAAAGATGAATCAACGAAAATCTCAGTTTTTGATGCGAAGCAGGCTGTTGTTTCTTTAGGATGGCAAGGAATCTTATTAAATGGGGTTGTCTTTGATTTACAAATGGCTTCCTACTTACTCGATCCGTCTCTTTCTTCGCATAATATTAGTGATGTTGCAATGAGAAAAGGAATTGGACAACTTCAAGAGGATGAATTTGTTTACGGCAAAGGAGCAAAACGGAGAATTCCAGGACAAGACGAATTAGCTGAGCACTTAGTGAGAAAAGCAATGGCTCTTTATCAGCTAAAGCCAGTACTTGAAGCGGAATTAAAAGAAAATGAGCAAGAAGCATTGTTTCGCGATTTAGAAATGCCTTTATCACTTGTACTTGGCCGAATGGAAACGACAGGGGTAAAAGTGGATAAAGAACAATTGCAGCAAATGGGTGAGGACTTAGAGTTTCGCTTGAATGACCTCGAGAAAAAAATCCATCAGTTAGCTGGAACAACTTTTAATATTAATTCACCAAAGCAGTTAGGTGAAATTCTATTTGAAAAGCTTGGATTGCCTCCAGTGAAGAAAACAAAAACAGGTTACTCCACTTCTGCTGATGTTCTTGAAAAGCTTGCAGAGGATCATGAAATTGTTGAGTATATTCTCCATTACAGACAGTTGGGTAAGCTAAATTCGACCTATATTGAAGGCTTATTAAAGGTTACGAAAGAAGACACGAGTAAAATTCATACAAGATATAATCAAGCTTTAACACAAACAGGTCGCTTAAGCTCAACCGACCCCAACTTACAAAACATACCGATTCGACTAGAAGAGGGACGAAGAATTAGAAAGGCTTTTATTTCATCCGAAGCTGGCTGGAAAGTTCTTGCGGCAGATTATTCGCAAATTGAGCTTAGAGTTCTTGCTCATATTTCTGAAGACGCGAAATTAATCGAGGCGTTCCAAACGGATATGGACGTACATACCAAGACTGCGATGGACGTGTTCCATGTGAGTGCAGAAGAGGTAACGTCGAATATGCGTCGTAGTGCGAAAGCTGTAAACTTTGGGATTGTTTACGGAATTAGTGACTTTGGTTTATCTCAAAGTTTAGGCATTACAAGGAAAGAAGCGGGGCAATTTATTGAGCGTTATTTTGCGAGCTATCCACGAGTTAAAGAATATATGGATAATATTATTGAGGATGCAAGAGAAAAAGGTTATGTATCCACCTTGCTTCAGCGAAGACGTTATTTACCAGATTTAACGAGTCGTAACTTTAACAAGCGTAGTTTTGCTGAACGAACAGCGATGAATACGCCTATTCAAGGTACGGCAGCTGATATCATTAAAAAAGCAATGGTTGAAATGGCGATTAGATTAGAAAAAGAACAATTACAAAGCAGAATGCTCTTACAAGTACACGATGAACTTATTTTTGAAGTGCCAGAAAATGAAGTGGATATCATGCTAAAACTTGTGCCAGAAGTGATGGAACAAGCTGTGGAACTACGAGTTCCATTAAAGGCAGATGTTTCTTTCGGAGAAACATGGTATGACGCGAAGTAAGGGGAGATACGATGCCAGAACTTCCAGAGGTTGAAACAGTTAGTCGAACGCTGCGACAGTTAGTTATAGGGAAGACGATTGCCGGAGTAGATGTAAAATGGGCCAATATCATAAAAAGACCTGATGATGTTGAACAATTCAAGCTTGAGTTAATTGGGCAAACCATTCATGAAGTGAACAGAAGGGCGAAGTTTCTTCTGTTCGTACTTGATGATATTACGATGGTTTCTCATCTCAGGATGGAAGGTCGTTATGGACTTTTCCAAAAAGACGAGGAACTTCCTCCACATACTCATGTTGTTTTCCGATTTACGGATGGCTCCGAATTACGCTATCAAGATGTGAGGAAATTTGGAACGATGCACCTTTTTAAAAAAGGCACAGAAGAACAGTACATGCCTTTATCACAATTAGGTGTTGAACCTTTTTCAGAGCGCTTTACAGCCGAATTATTACAGGAAGCTTTTAAAAAAACGACGAGAACGGTAAAAGTCGTCTTACTTGATCAGAAAACAGTGGTAGGGCTTGGGAATATTTATGTAGATGAAGCTTTGTTTCGAGCTGGAATTCTTCCGAATCGACTGGCGTCTTCCTTAACGAGCGATGAATTATCTCTTTTACATAAAGAGATCGTTCAAACACTACAAGAAGCAGTTGACTTAGGAGGTAGCTCAGTTAAATCTTACGTCAATGGTCAAGGTGAAATGGGAATGTTTCAGCAGCAGTTAAAAGTGTATGGTCGAAAGGGAGAAGCTTGTCATCAATGCGGAAACGAAATTTCTAAGTCTGTAGTAGGTGGCAGAGGAACGCATTTTTGTGTGAATTGCCAAAAATAAAGTACATTGGATAGGCTCCTGCCATATACTATCGTATGTTTGAATGGAAGGAGCTTATCATGATGGTTGAGATTCTCTCCTTATTAGCGATCGCACTTGCTGTTAGTCTTGACAGCTTTGGTGTTGGGTTAACATACGGCTTACGAAAGATGAAATTGCCATGGAGATCATTGTTGTTTATTGCTGGTTGTTCTGCTACCTCTATTTTAATTGCGATGTTTTTTGGAAACATGATTCAGACTTATTTGTCTCCAAGTTTTGCTGAGTCCTTAGGAGGAATCATTTTAATAATGATTGGTGCGTGGGCGTTGTATCAAGTATATCGTCCTGCTAAGAATGAAGTGAAAACAAAAGGAGATGAAGTAATCTTAAATTTTGAAATTAAAGTATTAGGTGTTGTGATTCGAATCCTGAGAAAACCGATGGTTGCCGACTTTGATAACTCTGGAACTATCACAGGTCGTGAAGCCTTTCTACTTGGCGTTGCCCTTTCACTTGATGCATTTGGTGCGGGAATAGGTGCGGCGTTAATTGGGTTTTCACCAATTTGGATGGCGATCAGTGTTGCAACAATGAGTGCTTTATGTGTGACGCTCGGAATGAAGAGTGGGAATCGTTTTTCAGATTCCAAATTAATGAAGAAATTTTCCTTTATCCCAGGACTATTGCTTATTGTGATAGGCATTTTTAGTTTATAGTTTTTAATTTTTAATAACTTTCTAGGTCGTGATCTAGGGAGTTACAGTTATTTTAAGCCGAATCTCTTGGAGGATAAGAATGTTAATTGGTTTAACGGGCGGTATTGCTAGCGGAAAATCAACAGTAAGTCAGATGATTACCGAGCTAAGTATACCTGTTATAGATGCAGATCAAGTTGCCCGCGAAGTAGTTGAACCGGGGACGAGTGCGTTACAAGCGATTCGAAATCATTTTGGTGACAAGGTGCTAAATGAAGATGGCACACTTGCGAGAAAACAGTTAGGAGCCATTATTTTTAAGAATCCAGAAGAACGGAAAGTGTTAAATCAAATTGTTCATCCTGCGGTACGAAATCGTATGGAGGAACTAAAACAATTTCACTTGAAAAATGGAGAAAAGACGATTGTTTATGACATCCCTCTTCTATTTGAAAGTGATTTATTTTATTTAGTTGAAAAAGTCATCTTAGTTTATGTCGATGAGGATACACAGGTTCAAAGGTTAATGAACCGAGACCAGGCAGGAATAGAAGATGCTAAACAGCGAATTGGATCTCAAATGCCATTAGCTCACAAGCGTGACCGAGCCGACTTTATTATTGATAATTCACAAACAACAGAGCAAACCAAGGAACAATTGCTGTTCATCTTAAAAGAATGGTCCATCTTATAAAGTGTTTAAATCGTGGTGTAAGCCTTACTCACCCGATTTAAGCACTTTTTTATTTGAGATTTTTTGAAAAGACTTGTAGCGGATATGACGTGATCGTTACATTCCGCTCCAGTCACTCGCTTTCCGCGGGGAGGTGTCGAGCCTCCTCGGCTTTGCCTGCGGGGTCTCGCCGCTACCTCTATATCCCGCAGGAGTCGAGTGACTTCCACTCCACTTCACTAAGAGATAACGCCCATTTTCGGAGCACTATTATCATAAAAACAACTTTTTCATGTTTGCTGTGAGTGTGACAATGGAAAAATCTTAAGACAAAAACCTTATTTTCACCGAAATATCCGGAAAAGAATGGCAATATAATTTTAATGTGATATACTATTTACTATAAAAGGGATATAGAGTATAACTTATATTGTGAGAGGAGTCATTCTAATGAAGGCGAAAGTTGCAATTAATGGTTTTGGCCGCATCGGTCGAATGGTTTTTAGAAAAGCAATGAGGGAACAATTATTTGATATAGTCGCAATAAATGCTAGTTACCCAGCTGAAACGCTTGCACATTTAATTAAATATGACAGCATTCATGGGATATATGAGTTAGATGTAGTCGCAAAAGAACATTCGATAATAGTAGATGGGAAAGAAATCAAACTCCTGCAATCAAGAGATCCACGGGAGTTGCCTTGGCGCGATCTAAAGATCGATATTGTCATTGAAGCGACTGGTAAGTTCAAAACAAAAGAGACAGCTGGCTTACATTTACTAGCCGGTGCAAAAAAAGTTGTAATTACTGCTCCAGGTAAGCAAGAGGATGTAACGGTTGTAATGGGGGTAAATGAAGATAGTTATGATCATGATCAGCATGATATTATCTCAAATGCTTCTTGCACAACCAATTGCTTAGCTCCTGTTGTGAAAGTACTTGACCAAGCATTTGGAATTGAAAGTGGCATGATGACGACAATTCACTCTTATACAAATGACCAGAAAAATATCGACAATCCACATAAAGATCTCAGGAGAGCTAGAGCTTGCGGACAGTCCATTATTCCGACATCTACCGGAGCAGCAAAGGCGATTGCGAAAGTCCTTCCTCACTTAGAAGGTAAATTAAACGGTATGGCTCTTAGAGTCCCTACTCCAAACGTTTCACTTGTTGATTTAGTTGTCAACGTGAAAGAAGATGTATCGGTTGAAGAGGTGAATGAGATTTTAAAGCAGGCTGCCAATAATGAACTACAGGGCATTCTCGGCTTTACAAAAGAACCGCTCGTGTCCATTGACTTTAATGGAGATGAACATTCTTCCATAATTGACGGTTTATCAACGATGGTTATGAATAACAGACAGGTCAAAGTACTTGCCTGGTACGATAACGAGTGGGGCTATTCCTGCAGAGTAGTCGATCTTGTTTCTTATGTTGCCGATAAAATAAAACAAACCATTCACGTACACTAAAATAGTTGAATAGTGTTCATATTGTTGTGAGATCCTAAACCCTAAATGTTGTTTGGAAATCAGATGAAATGCCAGTCCAAATAGCATACAAATTGAGAAAAGGGCAGTATTTTTCAGGTTAAAAAACTGCTTCAATCAATTTCTAAAACAAGGAAATTGATTTTCGTGAACTTCATACAGCAAATCAGGAATTGTTTTGTTGCAGAAAGGGTTAGGATCTCTCTGGACTAACTTTCCCCCTTGTAATGTTACCTTTCCTACAAGCTTAAGAAGGCATGAAAATTCTTTCAAAGGGGGGTTCAACTTATGGACACTATGGGTCGTCACGTTATAGCGGAGCTTTGGGGATGTAACGTGGAAAAGTTGAATAATATGATTTTAATTGAACAAATTTTTGTTGACGCTGCTTTGGAATCAGGAGCAGAGGTTCGCGAAGTGGCCTTTCACAAGTTTGCACCTCAGGGAGTTAGTGGGGTTGTCATTATCTCCGAATCTCATTTAACGATTCACAGTTTTCCTGAGCATGGGTACGCGAGTATTGATGTTTTTACTTGTGGTGACTTAGATCCGAATATCGCAGCCGATCACATAACTGAGTCTCTAGAGGCTACTACGAGTGAAGTCATTGAGATTCCTCGAGGCATGGGACCAATTAAGGTTGGTAAATCAAAAGTAAAAGCTTTATAAGCGTGAAATAAAGAGGTTGACCATCTAATTGTTTTTGATCAACAATAACCTTAGAAACGAAGGTTTCAAAAGTTACTTGTAGGCTAAAAACAGTGTTGGGTCAGTCTCTTTTTGATTTGGAACATTTTTTACGTATATAACACTTTAGGATATGTGATATGATGGTTACATAAAGAAAATGAACGACTAGGCGCTTATCTTGTCAGATTTTTTGTTTTTCTATATTATAAGAGTACCAAGATAATCTGAGTACGTACGGAAAGTGGAGATGATTACATGTTATGTCCTGCTTGTCATCATAATGGAACTCGAGTACTAGATTCTAGACCTAGTCATGAAGGTCGTTCAATTCGAAGAAGAAGAGAATGCGAAGAATGCAGTCATCGTTTTACTACCTTTGAAATGATCGAGGAAATTCCTTTAATAGTTGTTAAAAAGGATGGGACCCGTCAAGAATTTAGTCAGGACAAGATTCTCAGAGGCTTAATTCGCGCCTGTGAAAAAAGGCCTGTTTCATTAGAAACTCTCGAGAAAATTGTAAATGATGTCGAAAGAGAGCTTCGTGGTTTAGGAAAAAATGAAGTGATGAGTCAAGATGTTGGCGAACTTGTCATGGAGCGATTAGCGGTGATTGATGATGTTGCTTATGTTAGGTTCGCATCTGTTTACCGTCAATTTAAAGATATTAACGTCTTTATAAAAGAACTGACCGAATTAATGAATAAAAGCTAAGAATCAAATAGAGCTTATAGCGTCAACTCGCTGGAAGCTCTTTTTACGTTGACATTACTTAGAGAGGAGGACTTAGAAATGACATGGCATTGGAAGGAATTATTACCAGTTGATCGCTTTACCATTCGAACAAGTCAATATGTAACAGAAATAGATCGTCTAACGCTAACGCTTTTGTATCAACCTCTAATTGGGGCTGTTGCTCATAGTCTGTACATTACATTTTTGTCTCAATTACAAAAAGACCAATTTTGGAGTGAGGAACAAACACATAGGCAATTAATGTTATTGCTAGGTGCTCCACTCGAAGTGATTTACGAAGAGCGAAAGAAACTCGAAGGTATTGGGTTATTAAAAACATATAAGCGGAAAGACGCTTCTGGAGAATCTACTTATCTTTATGAAGTTCTTCCACCTATGACACCGAAGCAATTTTTTGAAAATGACGTGTTAAGTGTTTATTTATTTAATCGTCTTGGCAAAACGCATTACCGGCAATTGCGTGAACGATTTACGTTGGACAAGCTAGAGCATGAGGAATACACGGAGTTAACGTATGCGTTTGATGAAGTGTTTGCTTCACTTCATCATTCAGAAATGGTTTCTAATTTAAAATCAGAAACAGGTAACGCATTAAAAGTAGACTCGCATAAACAATTGGTAGAATCAGAAAAGCAGGAGTTTACTTTCTTGCACCAACAATTTGACTTTGACCTTCTAGAGAAAAGTCTGGCTTCTTTCATCGTGCCAGCTGAAGTTCTAACGGACGAAGTGAAAACACTAATTGGAAGATTAGCGTTTGTTTACAGAATAGAACCTTTAGAAATGACGAGCATCTTACAACAATCTCTTTTGCATGATGATAAACTGAATGTAAATGAATTGAGAAAAAAAGTGCAAGAGTGGTATAAGATTGAGCATAGCAATGAACCACCTGGTCTTGGCTTGCAACAGCACCCGATTCAATATCAAGAGTTGCACGGAAAAGAGCCAGCAACAGAAGAGGAAAGAGCGATTAAGTTTTATGAAACGACGCCACCTCTTACATTACTAGAAATAAGAGCAGACGGAGCAAAGGTGGCTGCAGCCGATGCCAAGATTGTAGAATCGTTAATTGTTGACCATCAATTACTTCCTGGTGTAGCAAATGTGTTAATAGATTTCATTTTGTGGAGTCAGGATATGAAGTTAGCAAAAGCATTAATAGATAAAATAGCTGCACACTGGTCTAGAAAAAAAGTAAAAACAGTCAAAGAAGCGATGCAACTAGCTGTACAAGAACAGAAAAAGGCTTCTGAACAACCTAAAAAACAAAGTACTTTTAATAAATCTACGAGACAAAAGCAACAGCCTAAACGTGATAAACTACCAAAATGGTTATTGGCTGAAAAAGAAAAACAAAAGGTAGAATCACAGGAAACGAAGGCACCAGTGCAACAAACACAAAATGGGGAAAAAAGTTTTGAAGAAATGCTGGCTGAACGTAGGCGAAACAAAGAACAGAGAGGAGAGGTATAAGTATGGAGTCAATTCAATCTTCATTGAAACAATGGGCCGTTGATAATGAGAGGTTTCAGCAAAGGCTAAATGATGCCAAAAGAACATTGCTTCATGACCCTGTTGTCAAACAAGCATTAGAGAAAGTCGATGTTTCTGAGGAAGTTCTAGATCAAGATTTAATTAAACTTTACGAGCTTCAAAAGGAACTTAATCATTGTCAGCAATGTCCTGGTTTGTCGCAGTGCCCTAACATGATGAAGGGGTATCAGCCTGAGTTAATCGTTGCGAGAAAATCATTAGATCTTACTTATCATCCTTGTTCGTTAAAGAAAAAAGCTGATAACGATCGAAAACAAAGACAACTCATTAATTCCCTGTACGTACCTAAAGACATACTGCAAGCAACTTTTGACCAATTAGATCCAGATCATGAACGAGAAGAAGCCAGTCGAAAAGCATTGCAATTCGCGTTAAGTGCCAAGCCGGGCGATGAAGGACAAGGGCTTTATTTTTACGGGAAATTTGGTGTTGGAAAAACGTATTTGATGGGAGCTGTAGCGAATGAACTTCGTGACAGAGGCATCCAAACATTTATTGTTTACACACCAGATTTCTTTAGAGAGATGAAATCTTCTATTGGAGACGGGACATTCCAAGAGAAACTTGACATGGTAAAAAAAGCTCAAGTTTTAATTCTTGATGATATCGGTGCGGAAACGATTTCTGGCTGGATTCGTGATGATGTATTGGGAGCTATTTTACAATATAGAATGCTAGAAAACTTACCAACACTATTTACCTCAAATTATGATTATGATGAATTAGAGGAGCATCTATCTTATTCTGAACGTGGTGGAATTGAAGAATTGAAAGCCAAAAGAATTATGGAGAGAATCAAACATTATACAAGTTTTGTCACGGTCGAAGGCGCAAATCGACGCGTTAGATAAACATGAACATTTTTCCAAATGAGACCTCTTCTCTTTGCCAAAAGAAGTAACTATGATAGGATAAAAGTATCTTATTCTAATAGATAGCGGAGGGTACAACATGAGCATAGATGCGATATTAGAACGGGCTCTAAATGGTGAACGGCTGACTATGGACGACGCGGTCGCTCTTTATGAGAGTGATGAAGTTGAAAAAATGGGGGCAGCGGCCAACGAAATTATGAAGAAATGGCACCCAGAGCCAGTTACCACGTTTGTAATTGGTAGAAATGTAAACTATACAAATTTCTGTGACACATATTGTCGCTTCTGTGCATTTTACCGTGCTCCGGGGCACAAAGAGGGTTATGTTCTAAGTGATGATGTCATTTTTCAAAAGATCGAAGAAACACTTGCTGTTGACGGTACAGAAATATTAATGCAAGGTGGAACAAATCCTAATCTACCTCTGAGTTACTATACAGATTTACTGAAGGAAATTAAAAAGCGCTATCCTGATATTTGGATGCATTCTTTCTCTCCAGCTGAGATTTGGAAGATTGCAGAAGTGTCAAATCTTTCTGTTGAAGAAGTGTTACGCGAATTACATGAAGCTGGTCTTGATAGTATGCCTGGTGGTGGAGCAGAAATTCTCACAGAAGAAACAAGATTACGAGTTAGTCGTCTTAAGATTACATGGGAACAATGGATTGATGCAATGAAAGCAACGAAAAAGGTCGGAATGCATGGATCTGCTACAATGGTAATTGGATTCGGCGAATCATACGAAGAACGTGCTCTTCACATGCAACGAGTTCGAGATGCGCAAGATGAGACTCAATGTTTTACAGCCTACATTTCATGGTTATTCCAGCCTGAAAATACGGGTATGTATAAAACAAAGAAGTTAACCCCTCGTGACTATTTAAAAAATGTGGCTATTTCTCGATTATTCATAGATAATATTGAGAATTTCCAATCATCTTGGGTGACAATGGGTCCAGAAGTCGGTAAGTTGTCTCTTGAATATGGTTGTAATGACTTTGGATCAACGATGATGGAAGAAAATGTTGTTTCTGCAGCAGGAACCACTCATAAAGTTAATACAAACGAAATTCTTCGTCTTATCCGTGAAGCAGGTAAAATTCCAGCACAGCGTAATACGAAATATGAAATTTTACGTGTCTTTGATGAAGAAGAACAAGCAACGAAAGATTTTATTATGCAAAATTAATAGGAAGTGAGTCCTTTTCAATTTTATTGGAAGGGGCTTTTTTTGTGTTGAAAAGGGGTGAGGGAAGGGAGGTATTCTATAGACTGTTTTCGTATACTTTATTGTTTTTCTTCATCAAATCGCCATTAACCGCTCCGTTTCATTACGCTGCAGGTACTTGCTTTCCGCGGGGAGGAGCCAAGCCCCCACGACATTCGTCTGTGTGGTCTTGGCCTTTCCTCTTTTTCCCGCAGGAGTCAAGTACCTTCCGCTCCATTCCACTTAGTTAGTTTTTAATAAGTATGATACGAATAATACTTACGAGAAGATTTTTATAAAAGGTTATTTTCACGTATTGTTGTTTTGGGTTTACTTTCTCGTAGTGAAATGGAGCGGAAGTCACTCGACTCCTGCGGGATGAAGAGGTAGGGGCGAGACCCCACTGGCGAAGCCGTGGAGGCTCGGCACCTCCCCGCGGAAAGCGAGTGACTGGAGCGCAATGGAACGAACATGTGACGGAGACAACTATTTTTATAGCAAAAATTTCACGAAAACGGCCTTCATAAATAAAGCATCACACTTCCTAGATTATTTAATCATGTTTTTAAAACCTGAACATAGGATGAAAGTAGAGCCTGTCTGAGATTGGAGTAAAAAGGATGTACCTATAGAGGTGTTCGTTATTTGTAAGGGGGAGTGAGCGTTGATAGCAATCCATTTTGAACAAGAACATGATTGCAAGCAGCTGCTTCGTCAGCTGACAGCGTATATCCAAAAATACGCTGAATACGGCTTGGGTGGTGCTGTGAAAGCAGAAGGTGAGGATACGATTATCCTCAAATATGAAGATAAGCAAGTGGACTTTTATGATTCGTTTCATCCATTACTTGCTTCTGTGCTAACCGATTATGTTATTAGTACAAAGGAAGATGAGTGGTTGTTAGACATTATTGAAACGATGTTTTATTTTACGGATGCAGAAGAACAGCAACAAATTCTAACCATTGCTCGTTCCATTTTAGAAGGGGACCGCAATGATTTGCCACAGATGAAACCATTCTTTAATCGAAGGGCTTTTATTTACGATGCTTTTGCGAAGCACTTAGAAGAGGAAACAACGTTTTATTACGAACCGTTTCTCACATTCAGACTGAGAGATTACGGAGAGATTTTAATTGACTGTGTTGAAATGGCCATTGATGAGTATATGCTAGAACAGGAATATCAAAACATGATTGAAGATTTCAGACAGTATGTTCAATATAAACGATCGAAGCTAGATCTTGTTTATGTCGTACATGATAAAACCTTCGTGTTTTACGATGAGCACTTTCGTAGAATGACGAGAGAGGAATTACTTTTTCATTTACAAGACGATTTAGTCTTCGAACAAGAAGTTGACATTGAAGAAATGGTCATTAGTCCATTAGTGAGCATGGTTCCACGCCTTGTTCATGTTTTCACGGATGATCCAGATCATGGAGTTATTTTATCTATTCAAGCTATTTTCCAAGAGAGAATGAAACTTCATCCTCTGAAAGCTTATGAACAGGAATGGAATTAATTTTTGAATTCGACTTGCTTTTCTAAACAAGGCTCCCTATAATACTACATATCATAGTCAATAAAGAAAGAGTCTTGATGAGGACATGAGGCGTTCAATAAAGTTTGCAGAGAGGGAAGCATGTGCTGAAAGCTTCCTAACTAGACTGACGTTCTTACCACCTCTGAACTGCGTTAGGGAAACACGATTGTGTGGACTATCTAATGCCGGGAACAACCGTTACATTGTATTCTTGAGGAGTTAACTCATAACTTGAGTCGACTCGAACAAGGGTGGAACCACGAACTACACTCGTCCCTTTTTTAGGGATGAGTGTTTTTTATTTTATTTTATAGAAGGAGTGAACTAGCATGGCTGTTGTAAAAATGACATTTCCAGATGGCGCGGTAAAGGAGTTTCCAAGTGGAACAACGACAGAAGAGATCGCGGCATCGATTAGCCCAGGTTTAA
Organism: Halalkalibacter akibai JCM 9157; assembly: GCF_000513135.1. Taxonomy (GTDB): domain Bacteria; phylum Bacillota; class Bacilli; order Bacillales; family Bacillaceae_D; genus Halalkalibacter; species Halalkalibacter akibai. Next base: position 8,696 of record NZ_BAUV01000006.1, on the reverse strand, counting down.
AGAAAAAAGCACTTGCTGGGAAAGTAAATAATGAATTAATTGATCTACGTACACCGATTACAGTGGACGGAGATATTGCGATTGTAACTCCAGACTCGGATGAGGCTTTAGAGATTGTTCGTCACAGTACAGCACACGTGTTGGCACAAGCTGTAAAACGCTTATTTAAAGACGTTAAACTTGGAGTTGGTCCTGTCATTGAAGGTGGCTTCTATTATGATATTGACTCGGAGCAATCTATCACAGCTGAGGATCTACCTAAGATTGAAAAAGAAATGAAAAAAATCATCTCAGAAAATCTTGAATTGAAGCGTATCGAGGTAACAAGAGAAGAAGCGATCGCGAAATACAAGGAAATTGGTGATGAGTACAAGTTAGAGCTGATTGAAGCCATTCCTGAAGGTGAGATGTTGACGATTTACGAGCAAGGTGAATTCTTTGATCTTTGTCGTGGTATTCACATTCCATCAACAAATAAAATTAAGGAGTTCAAGCTTCTTAGTTTAGCTGGCGCATACTGGCGAGGCGATAGCAAAAATAAAATGCTTCAACGTATTTACGGAACAGCTTTCTTTACAAAAGAAGATTTAAAAGAGCACCTTCGTCTACTAGAGGAAGCGAAAGAGCGTGACCACCGTAAGTTAGGAAAAGAGCTTGGTATTTTCGCTTTATCACAAAAAGTGGGACAAGGCTTGCCACTATGGCTACCTAAAGGTGCTACGGTTCGTCGTATCATTGAGCGTTATATTGTCGACAAAGAAGAAAGACTTGGTTATCAACATGTGTACACGCCTATTTTAGGCAGCTCAGAACTTTATAAAACTTCTGGCCACTGGGAGCACTATAAGGATGATATGTTCCCTGTTATGGAGCGCGACAATGAAGAGTTTGTTCTTCGCCCAATGAACTGTCCACATCACATGATGGTGTATAAGCAAGAGATGAGAAGCTATCGTCAATTGCCTCTTCGTATTGCCGAACTTGGCATGATGCACCGTTATGAGATGTCTGGTGCCGTTTCAGGTCTTCAGCGTGTTCGAGGTATGACTTTAAATGACGCTCATATTTTCTGTCGACCTGATCAGATTAAAGAGGAATTTTTACGAGTGGTTCATTTAATTCGAGAAGTATACAAAGACTTTGGAATTGAGAGTTTCAAATTCCGTTTATCGTATCGCGACCCTGAAGATAAAGAAAAATATTTTGATGATGATGCAATGTGGGAAAAAGCTCAAGGAATGCTTAAAGATGCGATGAATGAGCTTGGCGATATTGAATATTTCGAAGCAGAAGGAGAAGCGGCTTTCTACGGTCCTAAGCTTGACGTTCAGGTGAAAACAGCACTTGGAAAAGAGGAAACTCTGTCAACGGTTCAATTAGATTTCCTACTTCCTGAACGCTTTGATTTAACATATGTTGGAGAAGACGGCCAACAGCATCGTCCAGTCGTTGTTCACCGCGGTGTTGTTTCAACAATGGAGCGTTTTGTTGCTTTCTTACTAGAAGAATACAAAGGTGCTTTCCCAACATGGTTAGCACCAATTCAAACACAAATCATTCCAGTCTCAAATGATGTGCACTTAGACTATGCGAAAAAAGTTCAAGAAAGCTTACAAGCGGTCGGTGTCCGTGTTGAAATTGATGAACGCGACGAAAAGCTAGGATACAAAATCCGCGAAGCTCAAATGCAAAAAATTCCTTACATGCTTGTCCTAGGAGACAAGGAAATGGAAGCATCAGCAGTGAACATCCGCAAATACGGAGAACAAGACTCAGAATCCGTTTCTCTAGAGCAATTCGTTGAACAAATGAAAACAGAAGCAAGAAAATAAGAGAAAAAAACCAACAGGGCGAACTTCCCTGTTGGTTTTTTTCAGAGCAGCGAGCGAAGCCAATGCTAACGACCGAGGAAAGAGGCAGAGGTAGGGATAAGGAGGGGTGAAACATTAAGCGAAGCCGGGAGGTCGTGGTGCGGACACAGATGCCCTTATATGGCATTAAAACCCTGATTTTTCAATGTTCAGGGACTTCAGGTTCCTTATTAGCTAAAATTGAGCTTAATAAAGCCTGTAAAATAGCCAATAAGGGCTTCTAGGTCCGTTTCCCCCACAAAAATCACAGTGAAACCACAGATAAGGTATCTCATGTCCACAGCTCAACCACTCCCCAATCACAATCAGCCGATAAAAAGTTCTCTCCCTAGCTAACCAGTAAACCACTTCTTCAAAAAAACTAATATCTTTGTATAATTTTTCTTAAAATAAGGCATTGCTTTCTAATAACTTAAGGGTTAGAATAATATAGGTCGGCCACTAAAAAAGTTTGACACCTTTCAATGGATATGGTATATTCGTTGAGTAAACAATTAAACATTGGAAACAAAGCAAGCAGAGGCGCCCGCTTCTCACCTGATGACGCAATAGCAGTTTACAGGTATTAAACGTTTCATTTCTGGATAAATGGAATAAGTGTGGGCGTATATATTGCGCCTACACTTTTTTTGTACTTAAATGAGGTGCATTAAAGCTACTGTTGCAGTAGTAATGCTTATAAATTTGCTTTGGTTCGTTAAAATCCTTTGGAGGTGGCTCGTTATTAGTAAAGACATGTTGGTCAATGAAGGGATTCGTGCACGTGAAGTACGTCTTATTGGAGCAAACGGAGATCAAGTTGGAGTTAAGTCAAAACAAGAAGCTCTTGAAATGGCACAAAACGTTAATCTTGATTTAGTATGTGTTGCCCCAACTGCGAAACCACCTGTGTGTCGTATTATGGACTACGGAAAATTCCGTTATGAACAACAAAAGAAAGAAAAAGAAGCGCGTAAAAATCAAAAAATCATCAATGTAAAAGAGGTTCGTCTGAGCCCGACGATTGAAGATAATGATTTCAATACAAAGCTTCGCAACGCTCGTAAATTCCTTGAAAAAGGAGATAAAGTAAAAGTGGCGATCCGCTTCCGTGGACGTGCTATTACTCACTCTCAAATTGGACGGAAAGTATTAGAGCGTTTAGCAAAAGAATGTGAAGATGTTGCAGTGGTAGAATCAATGCCTAAGATGGAAGGGCGTAGCATGTTCCTTATGCTTGCTCCTAAAGCTGAGAAGTAACATCTAATCTAGCTTGTAACAAGATTAAAGGAGGACCTGAGTTATGCCAAAAATGAAAACTCACCGTGGTGCTGCAAAGCGTTTCAAGAAGACTGGATCTGGAAAGCTGAAGCGCTCACACGCATTTACTAGTCACTTATTCGGTAACAAGTCACAAAAGCAAAAGCGTAAGTTACGCAAAGCTGGAATGGTTCATTCTGGTGATTTCAAGCGTATCCGCTCAATGTTAACGTACAAAAAATAATTGATCGTTTGATAGAAGGAGGGAACTTCGATGCCAAGAGTAAAAGGCGGTTATGTCGCTCGTCGTCGTCGTAAGAAAGTTCTAAAGTTAGCTAAAGGTTATTACGGTTCTAAACATACACTATTTAAATCAGCTCAAGGTCAGGTAATGAAGTCATTACTTTATGCTTACCGTGATCGTCGTAACAAAAAGCGTGACTTCCGTAAGCTTTGGATTACACGTATCAACGCAGCTGCTCGTATGAATGGTCTTTCTTATAGCCGTTTCATGCACGGTTTAAAGCTTGCTGATATCAATGTAAACCGTAAAATGCTTGCTGAGCTTGCTGTAACTGACGAACAGTCATTTGCACAACTTGCTGATAAAGCAAAAGCTAGTTTAAACGCATAATGATAAAAGCGCGGCAGATGTCGCGCTTTTTTTATTTTGTAAAAAGGTAATTTCACTTAAGAGGTAGCTATTATATCTGAAACTGAACAAGGTGAAATATAACGGATCATGAAGGATGCGCAGCCTATAAAATAAAATGAATAATTGGAGGTGCCTTACTATGCTACTAACTGTTTATCTCATTGTGATTAACATCCTAGCCTATGTTATCATGGGATTGGACAAGACCCGGGCGAAACAAGGTCAAAGACGGGTTGCAGAGAAGACATTGTTTTTATTTGCTTGGTTAGCTGGTAGTTTAGGAGTGTATGTTGGCATGAAAGCTTTTCGCCATAAAACAAAAAAGAAAAAATTTTATATAGGAGTTCCAATTATTCTCTTTATTCAATTACTAGTACTAGTCTTCATCTTACAGGTTATCACAGCATAGATTAAGAGAAGAGGGGGCCAATAGTATGGAGGAATTTTTAGAGAGCTCATTTCAATTTATTGAACAAAGTGGTTGGCTAGCTCCGCTGTTCTTTGTCTTGCTCCATGTATGTAGACAAATCTTTTTTATTCCAGTGCTTGTTATTTGCCTTCTAGGTGGCTATTTATTTGGGACGGTTTATGGGTCAATCTATTCCATTATAGGTCTTACTGCGGTAAGTATGGTCTTCTATGGGCTTATTCATATTTTTCCTAGTGTGAGAGGGAAGTTGACGAAAATAAAAAAGCGTCTATTAAAGTCAAAACAAGTAAGTGTTCCTCAAATGATGGTTATGCGGCTTATGCCTTTTGTTCATTTTCATCTCGTGTCTCTTTATTTAATGGAATCAACAAAAGATTTTAAAACATATTCAAAGTATTCGTTTCTAGTTAGCATTCCACCGGCTGTTGTTTATACGGCTTTTGGAGACATGATACACGAATTACCACTTGCTGGAACGCTTGTTTTTGCCAGTTTCTTAGCGATTCTTTTTCTGTTTTTTAGGAAGAAAAGAACAAATATTAGCTGGGATGAATTTTTTGCGACCAAGAAATCGTAAAATGTTTCTCTAGCACTTTAAAGACCATATCATGATGATATGGTCTAATTTTATGGTAACTAGCTTTTTTCTTTGCGCTAAACCATTATTTTTTTAATAGCTCTTTTATCGGACTTTTCCATTCAATCTTCGCACTTGGGTATCGTAGGCGGATATCATCTGCGATAAATTGAAAATCTTCTTTGTTAAACCCAGTTAAGCGATCAGTTTGTCTAGCCCAAACGTATATGGAGACAATCTCAAACGATTGATCAGTTGTCCCCAGATACTTTTCACCTTCAAACATAACTCCCTTATAAGTAATGAGAAAGTTTTTTCGGACGTCTTTTTCTTCATCGTAGAAATAAAATTGCTTTTTGTCGTGGGCTTGCTCAAGCTTTCTTTTAGGGTGAAATAGATATTTTAATGCTGAATAAGCTAGTACTACGACAGCGATCAGTAACAACAAACGAAATAAGATAACCAATTTATTCGCCTCCTTATGAGGTACATTCTTTTGTATATAATGATTTTGACATACTTTCTTTAGAGAAGTAAAGTCCTTACTATGTGATACGATTAACTATCGATTTGGTTACGTTTTTTTTTGAAAATAATTGTTATAATACTGAAAAGAGGAGGAATATCATGGATATACAAACGTTATTCGCTATACAAAAACAACTAAATGACCGAATCATAGAGGAGCATCATTTAGCTAATCAAGATCTCTTTAAAGAAAAGTTACTTGCTTTTATTGTTGAGATAGGAGAATTGGCGAATGAAACAAGGTGCTTTAAGTATTGGAGTCGGAAGTCTTCCTCGGAACGAGCGGTTATTTTAGAAGAATATGTGGATGGCCTTCATTTTGCTTTAACTCTTGGTTTAACACTTGAAACGACGTCGGTTATCGTACCAGATAAACATGAACCGAAAGAAACGCTTACAGAACAATTTTTAGATATAATACATTTATCACAACGTCTAGAACATAATCCACAGCTGTTTCAAGCTTTTTTAAATTCGTTTTTCGCGTTAGGGGCTAAACTTGGTTTTACATATGAAGAGATTGAGGGAGCTTATTTAGAAAAAAATAAAGTGAACCATGAAAGGCAAGATAACGGCTACTAAGATTAGATTGTTGTAACTATTTTCTGTATACTTAAATGGTAGAAAATTATAGGAGGGATTACATAATGACTAAGCTTGATGAAAAATTGCAAATGTTAAAAGATTTAACAGATGCAAACGGGATTTCAGGGAATGAGCGTGAAGCAAGAGAAGTAATGAGTAAATACATAACTCCATTTGCAGATGAAGTAACGACAGATCATCTAGGAAGCCTTGTCGCTAAAAAAACGGGAAAAGCAAATGGCCCGAAAATTATGGTAGCTGGTCATCTTGATGAAATTGGATTTATGGTTACGAGCATCGACGAAAAAGGATTTTTACGTTTTCAGACAATTGGCGGCTGGTGGGAGCAAGTTATGCTAGCACAGCGTGTGACAATTATGACGAAAAACGGAAATATCCCTGGAGTCGTAGGCTCTAAACCTCCACATATTCTTGCACCAGAAGCTCGTAAAAAGCCAGTTGATAAAAAAGATATGTTCATTGATATTGGTGCACAGAGCAGAGAAGAAGCTGAGGAGTTTGGTGTCAGACCTGGAGATTCAGTTGTTCCTGTCTGTGAATTTACTGTGATGAAAAATGAGAAATATATAATGGCAAAAGCGTGGGATAACCGAATTGGTTGTGCGATTGCTATTGATGTCTTGCGTGGGTTACAAGGAGTGGACCATCCTAATACGGTTTACGGAGTTGGAACGGTTCAAGAGGAAGTTGGCCTTCGCGGAGCTCGTACATCTGCTCATTTAATTCAACCGGATATTGGCTTTGGCGTTGATGTTGGGATTGCAGGAGATACTCCAGGAGTCACGGAAAAAGAAGCACTTGCCAAAATGGGCGACGGGCCACAAATTGTTTTATATGATGCATCAATGATCTCTCACAAAGGACTACGAGATTTCGTTACGGATACAGCTGATGAGAATAACATTCCGTATCAATTTGACTCAATGGCAGGAGGCGGAACGGATTCTGGCGCTATTCATTTAACAGCGAACGGTGTGCCTGCACTATCTATTACCGTACCAACCCGTTATATTCACACGCACGCAGCGATGCTACATCGTGATGATTATGAAAATACGGTTAAGCTAATCGTAGAAGTAATCAAAAAGCTCGATCAAGAAACAGTCGAGAAAATTACGTATAATTAATGATAAAAAAGAGCGATTTCCTAGTGAATTCGCTCTTTTTTATCACTCTCTAGTGTAGCCGGGCTCGGTAATTGCTCGATCTTGCTGTTTCTGATCGGAAGCTTCTGTTTTCTGATCTAAAACTCCGGTTTTCTGATCCGAATCGGGAAATTTATGATCCGAAAAACTACTTTTCTGATCCGCACACACCTCACAACAAATAAATCAAACTTTGTATAAAATCAAAAAAGAGCACTGGTCCATAGATAAGACCCGTGCCCCAACAAATATTACTGCAAACCTTGACTAATTTGCTGACAAACAGCATTTTTATCTTCTTCACTAGCATTTTGCCAGTATACTTCAAATAAAACGCCTAAACCAGGAAGCATTTTTTCTTCGCCTTTTTGCATCGCATCTACGATCGTTGCTTCTACCTCTTGATCAGTACTTCCTTTAATATTGGCCATAATTGCCCCACGTAAATTAAAACTCATCGCTTAGCACTCCTTTTTAATTGAAAAATAATCCTTCTGCTAGTAGTATGCAACAGCATGGACTGGATTATGAGAAAAAAAATGGGTATGATGGATGAAATGAGAAGAAGTTTTTTAAAGGAGTAGAAAATGAAAAGAATTGACTCAGTAAAAAATGAACATATAAAAAAATGGAAAAAGCTAAAAACAAGAAAAGGTCGGGAAACAACGGGGCGTTTCCTCGTCGAAGGATATCACCTTGTTGAGGAAGCAAGTAAGGCAAAATTAGTCGAGTATGTGTTGATGACAGAAGAAGCAACTCCTACATCTACACTTCAGTCTGAAGATGTTATATTAGTCACTGATCAAATTATGAAAGAGCTTTCTGAGACAGAGACTCCTCAAGGCATTGCGGCTGTTTGCGTGTTACCAAAGGAACCTGAAGTTGAACGATTAGAAGGACAATACCTGCTAATTGACCGAGTTCAAGACCCAGGCAATGTTGGGACGATGATTCGTACGGCCGACGCAGCTGGTTTAACAGGAGTGATTCTTGGTGAAGGAAGTGTGGACGTATTTAATAGTAAAGTCATTCGTGCTTCACAAGGCTCTTTGTTCCATCTCCCTGTTATAAAAGGCAACCTTGAAGAGTGGGTTGGTAAGCTTAAAAATGCAATGATTCCTGTTTTTGGGACAGCGTTGAAGGAAGCGAGCTCTTATTCTGCCCTAGAGCCACAAGCACAGTTTGCCTTAATAGTTGGCAATGAAGGAGAAGGAGTGTCTCAAACGTTACTTGAGATGGCTGATCAAAATGTATACATTCCTATACATGGACAAGCAGAATCGTTAAATGTTGCTGTTGCAACAGGAATTTTACTTTATTATTTTAAGGGTTAATTTAGGTAAGGAAGTTGCATCTCCGCATAACTTTCTCTATAATAAATAAATCAAATGTATATTTTATAAATGCTAAGAAAGAGAGTAGTATGTTTTTAACCACCATTCAGGGAGAAAATGCCTTAGACTGAAAGCATTTTTATGGAAGGAAAAACGGAATTCACTCTGGAGCAGACACTGGACCGCAAGAGACTCTTGTGAAGGTGTTCCGGTTTCGACCGTTACAGCAATGAAGATAATAGTGGGGATGTCTCACTATTAACTAAGGGTGGTACCACGAGTCTTCGTCCCTTTTGCGGGAGCGAAGGCTC